>BQIV01000024.1 GCA_021604005.1 Nitrospirales bacterium
ATCGCTCGGATCCCACATCCGTTTGTTCCCCGCGATAGTCGGCCGCCCCTGCTCCCAGGCACATTTGTACAGGCGGAGATCGAAGGACGGGAACGCCATGACATCTTTCTCTTACCCCCTGCCGCCATCAATACCACAACACACGAAGTCATGATTGTCGATGACGCCAACCGCGTGACCCTTCACCAACTCGACATTCTCAAACAGGAACCGGATCGCGTGTTGGTCCGTGGCGGACTGCAGGCAGGGGACCGGGTCGTCCTCTCCGGCATCGATGTCCCGGTGGATGGTCTAGAAGTGCAAATCGCCTCACCACAATCCTAGCTCCTATAGAGTATTAACTTTTCATTAAGACATATATGCCCTTCCGTCTGTACGAAGTGTGTCCTCGCACTGTGTGAGTGGTGGACATTCGGCTGGAAGCTCTGTGGTTCCGCGATAGCCTTTGGGGATACGATTGCGTCAGAGGACATGTTGCTCGAGTCCACGGCTCACCCCACCGTTCATTGCCTATGTTCTTTGTCGTCTCAGTTTTGACTCCCTACCGGGTTTCGTCCCGGCGATCGAATGTATTGCTTGTCGCATCCCGAAGGGTGCATCCTTTGTTGTGAAGGCAAAAGGACCCAAAACCATTGACGTCCAGGCCAGCTTCATCAGATGAGCTGAACTCCGGTAGGTGGGGCGGGCTAACTCGCTACGCTCAAACAAGCCCGCCCAATATAAGAGGCGTTCACTCAACGGACTGGCCTGCAGACGTTAGAACATAGGTACTGAAAGAAAGTTAAAAAACTATAGGACATTCTAATTTTCCCTCGCCCCATGTGTGGGGGAGAGAGCCAGGGTGAGGGGGCCTTTTCGAATGCGCATAGTTGACGCGCATTATCTATAGTGATATTTTATAGAAACCACCTACTCAGGAGGGCCACATGCATTCACTTCGGGAACATCAATCATCAAAAAGACGTCCGGTAAACCTCACCATTAGGGATGATGTCTTAGCCGAAGCCAAGTCGCTCAATGTGAATGCGTCTCAAGCGGCTGAAGTTGGAATTCTCGAGGCGATCAAAAAGGCTCGGGAACAAGAATGGCTTCGCAATAATCAAAAGGCGTTGCGGGCACATAACACACGCGCCGAGAAAGATGGGCCTCTGTTAACGCCTGATTGGGCAGACCACTAATGGCTAGATTTGATGTTTACGCCTACTCAGGACGATCGGTTCCATTCGTTTTGGATGTCCAAGCAGATTTGCTCTCAGATCTGAAAACTCGGGTGGTTGTTCCCCTTATCCTTGAGTCTAAGGCTAGACAAGAGGTTTTGCCGCGGTTAAAACCTGTCTTTCAAGTCAATGGAAAACGCTACATTATGATGACAACGGATATTGGAACGATCAGAACAAAAGAGTTGGGCACCCTCATCGGCACCCTCAAAAGTCACCGACACGACATTACCGCAGCCTTGGACTTTCTTTTTCAAGGGTTTTAAGCAACAATCGTATTGCCCCCTTCTAACCTCTTCAATGCATAGAGATTCAAGGCATCCCTGCCGCCCAAAATGTTGTCGTACCGGATGTATCGATCGATTTTTTTTCTACGATGTAGATAGGGCCAATCGACGACCATGCATCACATCTTGACTCGTTACTTGTCGTAAACCGGTTGCCGGGACGGAAACCACGGCAATTGTGTCTCCATTACCGGCAAAACACTCCACCTCATAGCCTTCCGGATACTCTCTGGTTGCAGGGTGATGCTCAACAATCGTCCACATGTCTCCCGGCACTAACTCATGCTCACGAATATCTTGTGTCAGAATCACTCGAGAAAACAAAGGTAGTGTCATGGCTGTTTCTCCGGAATAAGAGTAATAAAGCGAGCGATAGACTCTCCGTGGCGAATCATCCAGATTGACCGGATCCATCGGCTATTGGCCCATCTTAATCAACATAAAAGATTTGGTGATCAATCACAATCCGTATTTAGCAACATTAAATAGAATCTGGATGTATCGACATATGTCGTTCAAGATACATTCATTTCCTATCTCTAGCCTGCAAACTCGACTCCGTTCCCTCGCCACCACGATAGGTCAATTACGACATCGATCGAGACAGGAAAGATTTGGATATTGTTGCAAGCAACAGCAAATGGTGCACCAGCCTGTAGTTTGGCAAACAAAACCCCGACTATAATCGGTCTGGCCACGAATTCCACCTTGGGTTGTGAACTCAAGAACACTTTAGAAATGAGTTTGCTGTGAAACACACCCGCTCATCAACATTCCTTGCCGATCAACATCTTGACATGCCCATTTCTCATCTCAATGATGTTGCGGAGTCTGTTGAAAAAGAAACGATTTTAACGCTCTATGATGAGTGCCATGATGAGCTGGTTCAATTCATTTCCGGATCGATTCAGCCGCCTCTTTCCGCCAACGATATCGTACAAGAGTCCTTTCTCCGCTTGGTACGGCATCCCAACCTTCAAGATATCGACAATCTCAAAGCCTATCTTTTTCGGATTGCTCTGAACCTGTCCGTGGATTATCAGCGCCAGCATCTGACATCAACAAAAGCATTACAACGATTCGGAAGTCAGGAGCGACACCGGGTAGAGACTCGTACGGCAGAAACCATGCTCCTCGCAAAAGAAGAGCTGGTACGCCTTCACCAGGCGTTGACTGAACTCTCGCCCTTGTGTCAGCGAATTTTTTATCTCAACCGATTCAAGGGATTCAAACACCGAGCAATCGCCGAACAACTTCACATTTCCGTCCGAACGGTCGAAGATAATGTGAAGCGCGCGCTCCTGCACGCCCATCGCCGCTTGGGACAGATGTAATATCACCTTTCCCGCTCACACCCTCTACATTTTTCACGACCGACATCAGGTGTCTGCATAAAAAAACTGTCAGCAACATTATCGGCAAAGCCTCAAAGATTAAAGTCTCACGTTCAAACTTTGGACCTGCATGATCATGTGGGTTTGCCCTTCTATTTCGTCTCATATATGTTCCCTTGCTCATGGAACATTATAGCTGAGACACTTGACTGCATATGAATACCCCCCAACACGATTCACAATCCGAGCCCGAACTCACAAACCTTCAGAAAGAAGCCTTCGATTGGCTGGTCCGTTTAACTTCCGGAGACACGTCGCCAGAAGAGGTGAAAAGGTTTGACGCCTGGAAAGCCAGCAGCCCCGCGCATGAACAGGCCTGGCAAGAAGCCTCTAGGGTGTGGCAGGGATTCGAACAGTTACCCAAAGACCATCGGCCGGGCCGCGCGCCGCTCAAGAAGTCATCCAGACGGCCTACAACAAGTAGTCCGAAGAGACGAAAGTATCAAGCACGCACCCCCTATCTACGGTGGGCAGCCGCACTCACGACAACCGCCATGCTGTTTACGCTGCTCTTACTCGCACCACCGCCTCACCACTGGCTCGCGGATATCTCGACAGGGGTTGGAGAACGCCGCACCATGCCTCTCCCCGACGGGTCGACTGTGGAGATGAATAGCCAAACTGCTCTCCAACTCGAATTCACGGACACACACCGTATTGTGGAGCTTCTTTCAGGAGAAGCCGCGTTTCAAGTTGAACACGATGCAGCGCGACCCTTCGTCGTGTCCAGTGACCAAGGCAACGCAGAAGCGCTGGGCACGGAATTCATTGTCGGGCACCGGGATGCACACACCTTGGTGGCGGTACGAGAGGGCACAGTCGAAGTCCGCTACCCTCAGCATGACCAAAGGACTATTCTCAACGCGGGAGAAGCCGCAGGATACAGCCCCGCACAAGGACTTCAACCCATGCCACTCGTTGATTGGGATATGCTTTCCGCATGGCGGGATGGGTACCTGGTCTTTGACAACACGCCGTTAGCCGATGTGCTTGCCCAGATTAACTTGCACCGCACAGGACACATCATTTTACTGGATGACTCCCTGGCCGACCATCGAATCAGCGGACTCTTCCGGCTGGATGCCATGGCCGACGTCGTCACCACTATCGTCGACACCACGCCAGCCCGGCTCGCCAGCATCACACCGTATCTCGTCATGTTGTATTAGAGTCTGAGGCATCGCCTCATTCTCAACATTTGCCTACCCTTTCTACACTCATGATCAGCAAGCAGCTCTCTCCGCAAAAAAAAATCTTGAAATTTTCGATTTCTTCACGTGGGTTTCCGATTTCACTTCGTCTTTATCATGTAGGAACATTTTTCACTTTTTTATTCATTTTGACGCGGAGACACGACGTATGCATGCGAGTCAGATTTTGCACCATTCACAACCAGAAACTCCTCAACGAACCCGCACACACCTGCACAGAGCCAGTCTCACCTTGGTGTGCTGGCTGCTGCTCAGCATGACTATTCCCTCTTTGGCTGTTTCTGCTTCCGGCAATGCCATTGATTTCGATATTCCAGCCCAGTCATTGGACCGGGCGTTACGCACCTTTGCCAAACAAAGCCAGACGTCCGTGCTCTACGACAGCCAAGTGAGCCGGCCATACACATCGCAACGGGTCGTCGGTGGATATACCGTCAATCAAGCGCTCAACCTACTCTTGCGTGACACCGAACTGACCTACCGGAAAACGTCAACGGGTGTTTTTACGATCGAAGAGTCAGCCGATCCCGTCACCCCCCTATTAGTGGCGGCCACCGATACACCGGCCGAGACTCGAACGCAAAGTCCCACGACTGACAATGCGCCGGTCGAAACCCTGCCCGAAGTGCTGGTCCCTGGCTTCCGACTGACGCGCGACTCCTACAGCGCCCCCAACGCAACGACGGCCACAAAGCTGGATACCCCCATCATGCAGACGCCGGTGTCGATTCAGGTCGTCCCGCCGCAAGTCTTGAAAGACCAGCAGGCGATCGAACTATCACGTGCGTTGGAGAACGTCAGCGGTGTCTATCCGAGCCAAGGATTCAACCTCACCAATGCATTCAATGTCAGAGGGTTTCAAACCTTCACCTACTACCGTAATGGGATGCCGATCGAGGCGGCCCTCACACAAGCAGGTAGACGGGAAATGGGGAATATCGAACGTTTGGAAGTTTTAAAAGGCCCGGCCTCGTTCCTGTACGGGCGTATTAATCCGGGAGGGCTGGTCAATATGGTCACCAAGCAGCCGCTCAACAAACCCTACTACGCTCTGCAACAGCAATTCGGCTCGTTCGAGCGCTACCGCACCACGGGGGACGCGACTGGTCCGCTCACTAAAGATGGCTCTCTTCTCTATCGTATCAATTTTACGCACGAGACCTTTGATTCCTTCCGTGACTTTGTGGATGGGGAACGGCTATTTATCGTCCCCGTTCTACGTTGGGAAATCAGTGACCAAACACAGATCACCTTCGAAATGGAGTATCAACACAACGAAACATTCATCGACTTCGGCGTTCCAGCCATTGGCGATCGTCCCGCCAATCTTCCCCGCCGCCGTCACTTGGGCGGCGAACCCGACAATAAGGATGAATCGGATTACGTCTTAGGAGGTTTTCATTGGTCGCATGCATTTAACGACGACTGGTCGATTTCCCATCGCTTCAATGCTTTATTGAGCACGGAAGACGGCACGGCATCCTTACCAAGTGGGGTTCAAGCGGATGGCCGAACACTCAATCGGTTTTCATCTGAATTCGAGGACAACAAAGTCGAGACATACTTCACGACGGTCAACGTCAACGGATCCCTCGACACCTTCGGTCTCAACCATACGCTACTGGTCGGCGGAGATTATTACAATTTCACCAATACCCTGAACGTGATTAGCAGAACGCTGAATTCTGTAGACATTTTTGCTCCTGATTTTTCGCAGGGTCCTGGAGCTCTGACTTCTATGCCCTCCCATGTCAACGCTCAGAAAGAGCGTTATGGGATTTACATACAGGATCAGATCGAACTCCCGTTTAACGTTTTCCTGCTGGCCGGAGGACGGTTTGACTACGCCAAAGTGGAGAGTAAAGGGAGCAATGTCAATATTGATGAAGAGGCATTAAAACCTCGATTTGGTATACTCTGGCAGCCCGTGCCACAATTATCCTTTTTCGGCAGTTATGTGGAAAACTTCGGTAGTGACGACTTTTTCAGCGTTAACCCGGACGGCACAGTCTTACCCCCCGATACGGCTGATCAATGGGAAGTCGGAGTCAAAACCGAGCTGCTGGATGGCCGCTTGCGGGGTACTTTAGCATTTTATGATTTGACCAAGCAGAATATTGCCACACCCGACTTGAACAATCCGACGTTTTCACGAGCAACTGGGGAAGCACGAAACCGTGGCATTGAGCTGGACGTGACAGCCGAGATTCTGCCGGGCTGGAAAACAATCGGCGTGTATTCCTATATCGACTCCGAGATCACCAAAGATAACAGTGGCAATCAAGGTAATCGCTTCGCCAACGTTCCCCGCCATGGTGGATCGTTCTGGACCACCTATACCTTTCAGGAAAACCAACTGCGTGGGCTGACTCTGGGTGCAGGCGTCGTAGCGCGCAGCGAGCAGGAAGCGGATAACGCCAACACCGCTCAACTGCCTGGCTATGCGCTAGTCCACCTGCTAAGCAGCTATTCGTGGAATATTGGTGGCACACGCATGACCACTCAGTTGAATGTGGAAAATTTGCTCAACAAAAAATATTTTCCAAACAGCGCCGGTAGCCGCAACCGAATCGATGTCGGCGCGCCGCGTGTGTTTTTAGGTATGCTACGGGCAGAATTTAACTAATTTATGCCGAAGACAGGATAGCAATGACAATCATGACTCGTCCTTTTTGGGTCTGGCTCCATCGGTGGGCGGGATTGGTGATGGCCGGCTTTCTTATCTGCGCCAGCCTCACCGGCAGCCTGATGGCCTTTTACCCCGAGTTGGAACGGGCTCTCAACCCGCAGTGGTATCCCACGCCGCAAGACGGCCGCCCACTCGATCTGGCGACGCTGATCGAGCGGGCCGAGTCGTACGCGCCGGAGGCGCAGGTTGAAGGCGTCGCACTCCGCAGTTTTATGGACAACACCTTGGCCTGGGTCGCCCCCAAAGATCCGGACCACCCCCTCGCCTTCAATCACCTCATGCTCGATCCCTGGACCGGCGAAGAATTGGGCCGCCGGCAGTTCGGAGATCTTTCCGACGGATTACAGAATGTGATGTCGTTTCTCTACGACTTTCACTTCACGCTCGGCTTGAACTCGTACGGCATGTGGGCACTGGGTATTTGCGCCTTGATCTGGACGATCGATTGTTTTGTGGGCCTATATCTAACGTTTCCGGTTTGGAGGCGAATACACATACCCGGCGGCGGCTCTGTCAAGTCTCGCCGTTCGTGGTGGATGCGTTGGAAACCGGCCTGGATGATTCGGAGCGACAAAAGCCGGTACCGGCTCAACTTTGATCTGCATCGAGCCGGCGGCTTATGGCTGTGGATCGCGTTCCTGGTTTTTGCCTGGTCCAGCGTCTACATGAATCTCTGGGATACGGTGTATACCTGGACCACACAAGCGGTAACCGAGTACAAAGCGCCATGGACCGAGTTGCCGAATGTGGATCGTCACGTGACAAATCCCCGCTTGTCTTGGCGCGAGGCTCAAACACGAGGCGAGCAGCTCATGGCGGAACTCGCGCAAGAGCATGACTTTACGATCGAGTCGGCTCATATGTTGTTTCTGAATCCGGCAAAAGGCGTATACGTGTATGCCGTCCGTAGCTCGCTGGAATTTGAAGGTCCGCGCCGCAGTTTCACAAAAGTGTTTTTCGATGCGAATACTGGCGAACGTCGATTCTGGCTGCTCCCGTCTGGACAATACAGCGGCAACACATTCAGTAACTGGCTAATCTCGCTACACGAGGCCAACGTATTCGGGCTGCCCTACCGCATCTTCGTCTGCACACTGGGCCTGCTGACGGTGATACTCTCTGTCACCGGCATCATTATCTGGCTCAAGAAGCGGCACAGCCGGAACATTGTCGCAGTAAGACAGCAGGTAAGGCGCTCAGCACTTCAAGAACATTCACTTCAACTCTAATGCGGCTTTGAGACGTTTACGCATTTGTCGTGGTTTTTAGAAATGCCTAAATATTTTTTACCGGGAATCATATACACAATGATTCAATTTGATACGGTCATGTACTTTGTCGTAGATATTGGCAGTGCAGCAGAGTGGTATTCCAAAGTTTTTGAATCGAAGGTCGAATGGGAAAATGAACAGTATGCATTCATACGAGTGGGTAAGCATCGAATTGGGTTTCATCCTGAGGACGAAAAATCCCGCTCGGGTACAGGTGGTCCAATCGTCTATTGGCAAGTTGACTCACTTTCGATTGCGATGAAACAGTTAGAAGAACTGGGTGCCACCGTGCAGAGAGGAACACTAAAAACAGACTTGGGAGAGTGGACATGTGTGCTGGTAGATCCATTCAAGAATGTATTAGGGCTGATGTCATACCGAACCTAATACATCACTCCACCAGGCAGAGGACATCACACACGGCCAATCATGCACATTCCTTCACAGCATGCCTGTGGATCAAGAGAGGTCAGGAATCCGCATCAATCCTTGTTTGTTGCAAGGATTGGTCATGATCGCTAGACGAGCATTGCTCGTTTTTCTTTATAACACATCTCCATGCAACAAATTCTTATCAATGACGGGTGGATGATGATTCCCATTGTGCTCTCGTTGTTCCTCGGTATCGGCATCATCCTTGAACGCGGAATCTATTTTTTGATGCACCGGGCCAACACGGCTCCGGAAAACATGCTGCAGTTGATGGAACAAGGCAAATTTACTGATGCATTGGCTATCATGGAACAGCACCGGAATCCAGTCTTACACATGTTGGCCTCGGGAATTGCACACCGGCTGCACGATCCCGTGAAGGCCATGGAAAGCCGGGGGCTGGAGGAAGTCAGAAAAATGAAACGTGGGCTCCCCAGCTTGGATACGATCATTACCCTCGGTCCGCTCTTGGGATTGCTGGGGACGATCATTGGGATGATCGACTCTTTCGGCATCATGGCCTCGGACGGACTTGGGCAGCCACATGCGGTTACCGGCGGCGTGGCTGAAGCTTTGATCTGCACGGCAGCTGGGATTTTTGTCGCCGTTGCTATCCTCATTCCTTACAATTATTTCCTGGCCCGTGTTGACCGGGAAACCGAACGGATCGAATACTTTGCGACACGGGCGGAGATCGCTCTGGCACCATCCAGATAACTAATTGCCTGTTCACCTGCCTAGGCAGGAAGCTACAACTGTTCGGCCTTTCTAGCCCACATAACTCTGACGACGTAGGCTGAGATTGTGAGGTTCCACACTACAGGTCGAAGGCTACGCCATATAACCCTATACTTAGGAGTAGCAGGGGTTTTACTACAAAACAACAACTCGACAGAGTTCGCTCCCCCGGCATTCTTTGCAATCTTCCAGCATCGTCATTACATCAAAAGTTTAGAGCATGCTAAATCTCGACTTGCTTTCAATTTCCTCAAAATTTCTTTCACAATCTTCTTATGGCAAAGCCTTGTCCCAACGGTTCGCTAACTGAACGTTGTATGTTGGCGGGATGATGCCCTTTCTTTTTATAAAAGTTTTCAGATGAACCTTCATGAACCCCTGTGGCCCTGATTCTTTTGAACGTCAATGAGCACTCTTGGCACCACAAAGAGATCAAGACTTTTCTTGTGTAGTAGCAACCAGTGGTTTTTGGTGTTTCCATCGGTAGTCCTTATTCAATAACCTATGGTAATCACTGGGTGATGTTGGTGTAGGGGCATCCATAGCGGTACAGGTAACGTCAACAACGTGCACGGATAATGGATCGTTTTCCACCTCATAGTACCTATGTCCTGTCCTGCCTCTAAACACGCGGATAAAAAAGCAATAAGGCTATTGTGTCTCCATCGAACTTTCTTATGACAGAATGAACGGCTCATATATGCACAATCACTACGATATCGGGAACGCCAACAAGACACCTGTCTATCATACGTCTCTTTGCTATCTCTCCCTACTCTTCATGACCCTGGTTGCCTGCCTGGTGTCATATTCACTCGCTGAGGCTGGACTTACTCATTCACCAGCACCACTCTCTGTTCAGACAGTCTATGAAATTACTAACGGGCAATGGTTTGACGGAGAGACCTTTCAACGCATGACGTTTTATGCCAAGGATGGGCATTTGACCAAGACTCGCCCCGCAGTTGTCGATGAGGTGATCAATCTCGATGGTGGGTTCGTTCTTCCACCATTCGGAGAAGCCCATACCCATAAGGTCGAAGGTCCATGGAACATTGAGCAGGCGGTTGTGACGTACTTGAAGCACGGAGTCTTCTATGTCAAGAATCCGAACAGTATTAGAACATTCACTGAACAGATCAGAGGATCAATAAACATCCCCCAAAGCATCGACGTGACGTTCGCTCATGCGGGACTGACTTCAAGCATGGGGCATCCCGTAGCACTTTACGAGGATTTTCTTCGTGTTCACCGTTATGAACCGTTTATCGGCCAAAAGAAACGGGGGTGGTTTAAGGGTCGTGGGTATTTCACGATCGATTCGAAGGAAGATTTTGACCTTAAGTGGCCCAGAATTTTGTTGGGCAAACCAGATTTTCTCAAAATTTATGTTGGCCATTCGATGCCCTCGGACGCAACGCACACTTCTACGACACCATACTTTCGCCAAGGGCTCAAGCCTGACCTCATTCCTCTCATTGTCAAACGTGCTCATGAACATGGGTTACGAGTGTCTGCACACGTCGAAACGGCTGATGATTTTCGTGAAGCCGTGCTGGGCGGCGTTGATGAAATCGCTCACACACCTGGCTGGTATCTTCCGGACAAGGAGTTGGCTGCAAGAACGGTCCTGCAGAAACAGGACGCCGAATTGGCTGCCCGTCATAACGTCACGGTCGTCACGACGACGGTGGCAAGTTTATTCCCACCTTCTGGGCATCATCAGCCTTCTCATGCAAAACCGCATTCTCATGCGTCGAATAGCTTGACGAAACACCAAAAGGCAACCTTGAAACACCATCAACACATAATCCGAGATGTCCTGAGCCAGAACCTTCGACTCCTGCACGGACAAGGGGTCAACCTTGCCATTGGGAGTGACCATGCCGAGACCTCGCTTGCCGAAGCACTCTTCCTTCATCAGTTGGGCATCTTTCATAACCTCACATTGCTCAAACTATGGTGTGAGAATACAGCAGAAACCATTTTCCCACATCGAAAAATTGGCAAACTTGAGGAAGGATATGAGGCGAGTTTTATTGTACTGCCAGACAATCCGATTCAAAACTTTCAAGAAGTCCGCCATATAAGCTTTCGCATGAAACAAGGCAGACCTCTATTGGCCAATAGTAGCTTCGATGCACAGTAACACACGATTATTCATCATCAGCATTCGCGATAACACGTGACTCTCGTTCCTCACAGGAAAGGATCGTCCGCATGTTCAGAGGATTTGTTCGAACCTGTTCTACCAGGTATGACTTGTTCACTATTGGTACGCTCCTCACGCTTCTTTGGGGAATCCCTGCGTTCGCCGCTCCATCAATGGAAACAGAGACCAGAACGGTTGAGACGCTGCCAACGGTATTCGTCGAAGGCAAACACATTGAAAATATTGACGTCGTCAAGGAGGAACTGGCACGTCGTCCCGGAAGTGTGGCATTGATTGAAGAAAAAGAAATACAAGAATCTCGAGGGCTCAACCTGAACGATGTCTTACAATTCGTTCCTGGTGTTCGATTTCAAACCCGTTTTGGCGCCGACGAAGGGCAATTTCAAATTCGCGGAACTTCTCTTCGAAATAATTTTCACCATCGAGGTATTAACATTCTCATCAATGGAATCTATTTTGGAGATGCCGATGGATTTTCAGACTTTGAGTCAATCGACCTTCTTGCGTATGAACGCATCGAAGTCTACAAAGGTGCGAATGCACTGCGGTATGGCGCCAATACGATTGGCGGTGCCATCAACTTCGTTCCCCGAACCGGATACAATGCCTCATTGTTACAAGTCAGACTCCAAGGTGGAAGTTTTGGACTCGTCATGGGACAAGTTTCGAGCGGATACGTAACCAAGCCATTCAAGATTGGACACATGGATGCCGTCGCCGATTATTACATCAGCGCATCGGGCAGTCATCAGGATGGCTATCAAGATAATAGCCAACAAGATAGGCAACGACTCAACGCCAACATTGGATTGAAAATTGGCACCCATCAGGAAATCCGTGCCTATATATTAGGAGGCGTCGTGGCTGAACGCATTCCTGGATCTTTAACGAAGGCACAATTAGAAAGAAACGATCAGCAGGCCAATACATTGGGTGGCATTAGTCCCTTTGCTTGTGGCCCCAATCAAGCCTGTAAATATGGCCGATATTACAACTTAATCCGAACGGGGATCGCCTATCGGAACGAATTCACCACTAATCAATTTTTTGAAATTATTCCCTATTACTCCTATCAGTATGTCGATCATCCCATTTTCCAAACGATTGTCCAGGACAACTATAATGTGGGTGGAGAAATTCGCTATAGCAATACCAATCCTCTATTGGGTCATGACAATGTGTTCATTATCGGTCATCAACCACGATACGGAGATACTAATCAACGACGGTTTGTGAACAATTTCGGGAATCGCGGAACACAGACGCAAAACCTCAGTTTACAGACCACTAACTTTGGGACCTATTTGGAAAACCAATTCAATGTCACCGAAGATTTCATTTTCATTGCAGGAGGCCGTTGGGATTACAGTATTCGAGAAGGCCGGAATCAGCTCTTCAGCCCATTTACAGGCGGCATGACCAGCAGCCGAACTGACCTTCGGCAATTCAATGCCATTACCCCGAAAGTCGGATTTTCTTACCAAACCACCCCAACGTCTCAAATCTACGGAAATGTCAGCCGAGGATACGAGCCTCCAATTAATTTAGAGTTAACCTCTTCCGTCAACCCTGATGGGTCGACTCCAACCAGCGCGTTCCTTTCACTTGATGCACAACGAGCATGGCAATTTGAACTTGGCACACGCGGTACCACCGCCGATCATCGCATCACTTGGGATATCACGGTATTCGACCTGGAAATGCAAAAAGAAATCATCGCCTCTAATATTAACAATCAAGGCACCTTTCAGAATGCCAAAGGCACCAGGCATACAGGTGTCGAAGTTGGAGGGAGCCTTGTCGTAGCCAATGGGTTGCTGACTCCTGGACCCAAAAATCAAAGTGACACGATCACAGTACGGTCCGCCTATACATGGTCGCTATTCAAATTTACGGACGATGTGATTGGAGGAGGCTCCGTCGTAGCCAAAAAAGGCAATCGAGTTCCAGGAGCACCAGAACATTTTCTCACAGGTGAGGTACGATATGACCATCCGGCAGGATTTTGGATTGCACCAAACTTCGAATGGTCAATGACTGGATTTTATGTGGACTCACTCAATACCACGAAGAACCCACCCTACTTCATCACCAATCTTCGCTTAGGCTATGCCTATAACGACAACCTTTCGTTTTTTGCCGAAGGACGGAATTTAACCGATCAAACCTATGCCGGAGCCGTCGTCGTCAATGACTCTTTAGGCCGCTTCTTTAATCCAGGGCAGGGCATCAGTGGATTTGGCGGGGTCGAATGGAAGTTTAACTAATACCTCGGATGGAAATATTGCTGGAATGACCAATAAAACATTCTTCAGAGTACCAGTAGTGACGATGAAATCTTCGTGAGTAAGGAACACAACCATTGCAATATGAAAGTTATATATGAACATGAAAAATACTAAAAACATTTTCATACAAGTTATGGTGACCAGCACGGTCGTGTTTTTATGGTTCAGTTTTACCTTGGTAGCCAGAGCTGAAACAACCCATGAGCTATTACTTGGACAACAACTCTCCATCAACCATGGATCGAAAAAAGTCTCGGGGGCGGCGATTGAGATTGATGAAGAAGGTGTTCGCCATCTAGCTTGGTACGAAGCAGGGAAGGATCGGCATGAACTGCTGTATGTCTCCATCCCACCGAACGTGGACACAGTTCCTTCTACCGTTCATGTGAACACAAACGGGCCATCTGTAGCAGCGATTCACCAATCTCCGGGCTTAGCGATAGGAACTACAGGTGAAGTGTATCTCTCCTGGACGTCACCGCAATCACCACTTTCGAAAAATCCGTTTGCCAGTACACTCCGACTCAGCACGTCGAAAGACCAAGGGCAGACATTCTCCACGCCGATTACCGTCAATGATGATGCGACGCCCACGAGTCATACGTTTGATAATCTGTGCGTCGATCCGAAGGGAGCTGTGCATTTTGCTTGGATTGATGAACGCACAGGAAAACGGCAGCCAAAAACCTACGTCACCCGCTCACTTGATCAGGGCCAGAGCGTCGCAAAAAACCTGCAGTTGGAAGGAAACACCTGTGTCTGTTGCCGCACAGCCTTAACCTCGGCGGCAAACGGTACAGTCTATGTGGCTTGGAGACAAATCATAGATGACAAGTTTCGGGAGACCGTCGTGGCCCGTTCAAAGGATGGTGGACAAACCTATTCATCACCTGTGATCGTCGGGAATGACCAGTGGAACTTCCCTGGATGCCCGCACCGACCAGCTACGATCTCGGTCGATGGCCAAGGGCGTCTGTACGTGACATGGTACACCGAAGGCCCTGATGATGTTCCGGGTATCTATCTCGCCATGTCCGACGACGAGGGGCAAACCTTCTCTCCTCGAAAGAAGCTCAATGTCTCGACCAGCACATTTCCAGACAAGCCACAAATGGCGGTTGATCCCTTGGGTCGTGTCCTGGTTGTTTGGGAGGAACTGTCACCCGTTCGGCATGAAATCTTTTTATCGTACTCCCTCGATCGTGGTCTCACTTTCAGTCCACCTCAAAAGTTGAATGCTGCCAAGGCTCAACACCCTGCGATTGCGGTCAATCAACGAGGACAAGGGGTCGTATCGTGGGTGGAGCATGCCTTTCCCAATAATGTGATGATCGTTCAGGACCTCAAATTCCTCAATCATAAGTAACCTAGGCTGTTCATGCCATTTCCATACGCAAGGACCATTCTCTTCTGCATGCTCACACCATTATTTTTGAACGTTGGGCAAATATGGGCATCGACTGACTTTGAGACGTTTCAGATCTCTCGTGAACAGGCTGGGACTCCGATGCCACCCTTTGAACTCAAAACACTGAAAGGGACCGTGGTTCGTTCCACATCGTTAAAAGGGCGCCTTGTGTTATTGAATTTCTGGGCCACGTGGTGTGGTCCGTGTAAAGACGAAATGCCAGCACTGGGTCGACTTCAGGAACAACTCCACGACGAAGACTTTCAGTTGTTGACGATCACTTCTGATCTCCAACCAGAAGCCATTAAAGCTTTCCTCAACATCCTTAGCGTTGATTTCCCCGTGCTTTTGGATGAAACGCAAGACGTCTCACGGACCTATATGGCTCAGGCACTTCCACTGTCTGTCTTGATCGGAAAAGATGGGCGGATCATTGGTAGAGCCATGGGCCCTCGTGCCTGGGACGACCTAGCGATGATCGCTTTCATGAAACTCCTGCTGAGTCAGTCGGCTCGATGAACCTGTTCCTCCAGACTATGCTCCGGCTGTTTATTGTGTGGCTATTCTTGCTCACAGGCGTCACGGCGTTTTGCGCCACGGCGCATGCGGACCTCGGCACGACCCACAGCCACCACCAATTATCGCATCTATCGATTTGCTTTGTTGCCTGTCAGGTGGGTTTTGACTCCGGCACAGCTATACCATTCCGGGGCTGGCGAGTATTGTCCTGCCCCATCGTTTCGTGACTTTTTACTCACCTCACGTTTCGTGGGGTACGGGTTCTGTGGTCTTCCAACCGTGTCGAGCTCCTCCAATTTAATTCTCGATCCGTTCAAGTATCAGACGATTTCTTTTCTCGAAATCTCTACTCTAGAGGAGGGTTCTACGCATGTGTCAATTTTTGGTCTGTTCACGACTGTCCATTCTCATCACCATATTGCTGACAAGTCAGCCCCTGTGCTTCGTTGCCGTTACTGTAGCAGCCGACGTTGACACCTCACATGTTGATACACAACAGAAAGACCTACAGACAACACACCAACCTGAGATCGAAACGCTTGACCCCGTCGTCGTCACTGCCACTCGTACTCCTAAAGCCATGACTCAAGTTCCCGGCGCCGTGACGGCAATCAATCAAAAACAACTTCTGCAAGCCAATCCGGCAACTGGAATTGATGAAACACTACGAGCGGTACCGGGAGTCTATGCAGAACGACGTTTCGGTCCTGATGACGTGCGCATTTCCATTCGAGGCACCGGACAACGCGCGACATTTGGAACTCGTGGAGTTCGGGTTCTTATTGATGGGATTCCACTCACAGAACCAGATGGGCAAACACGGTTGGAGCCGATTGACCTTGACGCGATTTCTCGCGTTGAAGTACTGCGTGGCCCTAATTCGGCCCTGTATGGAAATGCCTCAGCAGGCGTTATCAATTATGTCATTGAAGAAGGTTCAAGTGACAATCAATATATAGAAACTCGATTCACCTTTGGTGCCTACGACTTTTTTAAGAGCCGCATAAAGACCGCAGGTGTACTTCTCGACAATAGACTCAGCTACATGGGGAGTTATTCGTTCGTGGAATCCGATGGCTATCGAGATCATAGTACGGTCCGCAACCAACGTTTTTTTGGAAAACTCAAATACCGCATCGATGACGAATCTGACGTCTCTCTCATTGTCACCTATAGTCGTCCCAACATTGATATTCCTGGAAGTCTCACCAAGACTCAAGCCGAAACGAATCCACGACAAACTCAACAGACACTCCATGCCGTGCCTCCGGCGGCCTTTCCGCGTACGACACCATTTTCGTCATTTGACCCTCAGAGAAAGGATGAACGCTTTCGACCATCGTTAACCTACCGAAATCAGTTTACTCCCAATCAGGAAATCAGCTTGACCGGATTCTTTGGTACACGGGACTTGAATCATCCACTCTGCTGTTTTACCGGCAGTTTCTTGACCACGCGTCGTGTGGAATGGGGCTCGTTCGTCAAATACACGAATTCTACACCAATTTTGGGTCTACCCAATCGCCTCATCATCGGCTACGACTATCAAGATCAGAATAGCGTGAATAAAAACTTTGATAATGTCTTGGGACGGCAAGGCACGCAGCGCGTCTACAACCAAGCCCGAACCAGTCAAGATGGATTTTATGTGCAAGACGAATTTAGCCCGTTTAAGATGATCGAATTGATTGCGGGCGTTCGATACAGCCAGGTCCGCTTTAAGATTCAAGACAATATTCCCAACGTCGGAGGAAACAGCTCAGGACGTCGCAACTTTGCCGAGACGACCCCCATGGGAGGTATTCGCTTCTCACCTGTGGAATGGGCCAATTTTTACGGCAGTATTAGCACGGCCTTTGAAAGCCCCACGAGCACTGAATTTCGTAACCCGAATAACGCTGCAGGCGTGGGATTCAATCCCGGAGTCAAACCCCAAAAATCAACCAACTATGAGGTCGGTATCAAAGGCACAGTAGGCGAGAGTTTTTACTATGAGATGGCAGTCTATCGCCAACGATTTCGAGATGAGCTTATTCCCTTTAATTCTCCTGGGCCGTGTTTTTTCGTCCAATGCTTTCGCAATGCCGGAAAGAGTGACCACGATGGGTTTGAACTTGGAGTCACGTACCGTCCAATTCCCGGTTTAACCTTGCAGACTGCTTATACCTACTCAGATTATCGATTTCGTACGTACACCGTGAACGGAGTGGATGTCTCAGGACGCCGCCTGCCGGGAATTCCAGAACATCGCATCGTGTTCGATACCACTTATGCGCATCCCTCGGGATTCTACGGAGGCGCTGAATGGCTTTATCAGACGGGCTATTTCATTAACGATACGAACCAAGAATCAACGGCCACTGGTGCTGCAGGAAATGATCAGAAAAACCCTTCGTATACGGTCACCAATTTGAAGGCTGGATTTAATACGATGATCGGGAGTGAATGGGAACTAGAGATTTTCTCACGCGTGGATAATATCTTTGATGCCAATTATTTCACATCGCGACTCAATCCAGGAACAAGCCCATCATTTTCGCCATTTCCAGGGCGCAATGTGTTTGGAGGATTTTCCATGCGGTATCTATTTCTTTCCTAAAGTTTACCGCACAGCATAGGGGACCGAAGATTGACAGCCAGATTGTAAAATTTCCCAGGCTGAAGGCATTTGGACTTGCAGCCTCCTTGGCCTTCATCCTAAGCCATCTATAACTGATTCTAGGAATTTCCGTTTGTTGAGATATTTTATCGCGCGAAGCTCATGATATTTTCATGTTTGGAGTGTATTTTGGATTCGCTATAGCTGAAACGTTGTACTGCACCAAGTTCGTTGTATTTTCCTCTTTAAAACGTATTTGGATTCGCTATAGCTCAAAAGACAGAAGATGTCTTCGGCAGACCGTTTCGTCAAGGAGTTTTGAGAATTTGCTACGCTGCATTTCTCAGGAAAACTCCTATTATGATTCGTAGATAAAGTAGGGGCAGTTCAATGGATTCAAACGACTTACCGTCCATTTGATCAGCTTAACTTTCTCCTTTACCCAAATCCACACGACCTAATCCATTAGATCACGGACCGAGTGTTCAGAGACAAACCGACCGTCTTTTACGACAAGGGCACCGAACTCAAATAGCTGAACACATTGATCACCGCCCATGCCACAAGCACAACAACTGCAATAATCGTTAATTCAAATAGTGAGTCCATGGTATTACCTCACAGTGACCGATGATGTGCCGTGCTTCACAGTTCTTAACCGCAAAAATCGTTCCTTGCTCACAATCTGATCGCCTTTCAGACAAAACTCAGAAAAGTATCGATTATTCAACATGATTGTTCATAGGTTGCAATCAGTCTCTCTTCAACGCCGTACATGAATCTGTTCGGAATCACACCCCGAACCTGTGCGTATCCGATCAATCGACGGTTCAAAACACACAATCAGTAAACATTCCATCACCAAAACAGCACACCATTATCGAGTCTTGAGAACACCGATGCTGTCGAAGCTTCTGGCCGGACTCTCTGCTAAGTAATTTGTTGAGAGAACTGGAAGTAGATAGGTGGGCGGAAATCAAATTACATGGGTCAATAGAGTCGATGCCGACTTACTCCCTTTCATAGAAAAATGTATGATCGACGTGTCATCATTTGACCGGTCAAGTCCGATAGCCTACCATTGATGTGTAAATCTTACACATGAGGAGATCATGCCAACAAATCTTGCAGTTAAAGACGCTCTCCTTGAAAAGGCTCTCAAGGCAGGTGGACTTCGTACAAAAAAAGAGACGGTCACAAAAGCCCTCGAGGAGTTTATACAACGACGTCAACAGCGAAAAATTCTTCGCGCAATGGGATCCATCGAGTTCCGCGAAGGGTGGGGCTATAAAACTGATCGGCAAGATCGTACATCTCGTCGTTGATACGTCAGTCTGGCCTCTCGTCCTTCGGAGGCCTCAAGTCCAAGAAGATAATCCCTTTGTTCAGACTTTTCGATGCTACAGCCTGCATTGAGTATAGTTTTCCGCTATTAACTGGCGATCGCGACTTTTCCTACATCGCCAACCAAGAGATGGTCCTAGGAATTTGGACAGGGTGTTACGCTACAATTTGTGACCAAAGGGGAGTCATGGATTATGAGTCGAACCCGTAAGAATCATCCTGCCAATTTTAAGGCGAAGGTGGCGTTGGCTGCACTCCGGGAGGATGCGCCGATCTCGGAGCTGGCTTCAAAGTACAGTGTGCATGCCACCGTCATTCACCGCTGGAAACGTGAAGCTTGGGCCGCGATGGAGGCTGGGTTTTCAGGAAAACGTGAAAAAAGCCACTGCGAGCAAGAGGCACACATTCATGAACTGCACGCCAAAATCGGCCAATTGAGTGTGGAACGCGATTTTTTAGTCGATGCCTCCAATCGATTGGGGTTAGGAGGCGTCAAAAAATGGTAGACTCATCTCATCCTTACCTCAGCCTGACGACACAGGGCCGATTGCTCTCCATCAGCCGTTCAAGCTGGTATTACAATCCCAAAGGTGAACCCCCGTTCAATCTCAAGCTAATGCGGGTAATGGATGAGCAGTTTTTAGCCACTCCCTATTATGGCTCCCGCCAGATGGCCCGCTGGTTAAAACGGCAGGGCTATTCCATTGGTCGGCATCGCGTGCGGCGGTTGATGCGCGTGATGGGGCTGCGTACGATTTATCAGAAACCGCGCACGAGCCAGCCTCATCCGCACCATCAGATTTATCCGTACCTCCTGCAGAATCTGACTATTCAGAAGGCCAATCAGGTCTGGTGCACGGATATCACCTACATCCCGATCAAGCGGGGATTCTTATATCTCGTGGCGATCATGGACTGGCATAGTCGGAAAGTTCTCTCATGGCGCTTGTCCAATACGCTGGAAAAACATTTCTGTATTGAGGCTCTAAAGGAGGCTCTCACTCTGTATGGTGTACCGGATATCTTCAACACAGATCAAGGGTCGCAATTTACGTCGTATGAGTTCACCGCTGTGTTGAAAGACCACGAAATCAACATCTCAATGGATGGAAAAGGCCGGTGGATGGACAATGTATTCATTGAACGGCTGTGGCGAAGTCTGAAATATGAATGTGTGTACCTGCATGCCTTTGAGAGCGGCTCTCAGGCCCGTACTCACATTGGGGCATGGTTTAGCCATTACAACCACACACGGCCTTATTCGACGTTCGATGGAAAAACACCTGATGAGATGTCTCATCTCTCTCATCTACAGAGCCCTGACTCTGAAGAGGCGAAGCACGCGGCCGAACATCAACCAATGAATTGTAGCTTAACTTTGCCGCAAATCTGTCCAAGGAAGTAGGACCACCTCTGTTCTCGCCTTCTGGCATTGCCACACCTTATTCCACCCTGTCAGTTGGAGTGATTATAAAACTAGACTTGCCCCATTAGACACGATTTGCATCGCCCAGTGGTAGGTATAAAAATGACACTGGGCATAGTATTCCGTTTGATTTAGCGACAGGGCAATGAGGGATGCTGGCCAAGTGCATCGGCAATTTATTTTGCGTGTTCCCTTCCCGTCGGGCCTGCCAGATGTAAAGCCACTCTTCGTTGCATAAGTGGTGATAGTGTTTCATGGGTGTCATTCCTTCGATAATATGGATTGGGCCGTCACAGCATCGTACCCTCTTAAAGGGTTTGAGGCACATTGCACGTATTGTATGAATCCGCGCCTGATGCTTGTCAGCCTCCTTTCCCGAAATCTTTGTGGCGAAAGGCCGCTTCTTATTTTCTATGAGAATGTCGTAGAACTTTGAAAAAGCGCTGAGCGGATATGCACGCAACGCTCCGTGCGAGATGCCTCAACTCCCGCTCATTCCAGACACTCATGATGCAATAGCTTGAAAATATAATGGGTTGAAAATAATGGTTATTCACCCTTCTTGAAGGTTGTCTTTGGTTTGGCTCCATAATTGCTCAGATAAAAAACATTGAAAAACAAAGGACCCTGAGACAAAGGAGGGAGAACATGAACTGGGAACCCTTGGACGCAATCAATCTTTTTGGAATTTTGGCTATTCTTGCGCTGGCTGGTTTCTTGATAGGTTGTCTGCTGGGATATATCTGGGTGCACCTGGAGCAGCGGAAAATCATGAAGGCTTTGGGGTTAAAGGGAGCTGGGACTGAATTGTCAAACAATTATATCCATACGAGAAATTTACAAGAGCCGCATGCAATCGGTCCCATCAAGTTTTACCCAATTCCTGTCGGGTATCACCCTTGGCAACAAACCAGGGAATACGCTAAAGAAGCATAGTCTTTCTATCAAGTAGCCACATATGGAGGATTCTCAGTCCAGACATATTGATCACCGCCATGGTCAGAGCGGGTCACAAATTGAACAAACTTGAGAGTATGAAAGAGCAAATCATGAAAACAACCCAACACATGTTCATAGCAATTCCAGTCATCCTGTTTTTGTTGAGTACGGCTCAGCCGGTGGTAGGCGAAGAGAGGAAAAGTCTTTCCGATGACAACCCGTTTGATTCTCCGTCTGTACAGTCATTGCTTAAACTTCCGTCATGGGTCAAACGTGAACTATCGGGGCAACACAAAACGGAATCAACAAAAAAACCCTCACGGCATTTCACAGGAGGGGGTATCTTGAGGTTGAATAGCGATAGAATTCGTGAATATTCCCGCCACGGTTCTTGGGCACCACTCGAAACCAAGCCAGGTGAAGAAAGTTTTCATCTCTTCACATTTTAACGGCTCGATGATTTGAGTTTTCGCGGCGGCCTACAAGAAATGGTGGAGAAGGGTGATTGCTACCACATTCAACGATGAAGTGCACCACGAGATTTCTCGAAAAACTTCATACAGCGTGCGATAGTCTAAATACTTTTGTGTACGATGGTTCAATAACTTTTCAATGAGATCGATCGCCGTCCGAGTCATCGAAAAATTCGTGCCTTTAGATAAGAACCGTCGAATGAGTACATTGACCTGCTCGACACTCCCTTTCTTCCGACTGTGATAGGGGGCACTGAAGAATGACTTTGCGCCCAAGACCGCATTGATGGTTTCATAACAGACATTTTCACTCCCATTATCATAGATAAGAGATTGTCTGAGTGTGTCTGAATACTTTTTCAGTCTCCGACGGATCACCTGTTACGTCGCCGCTGCCTTGCTTTCCACTAAGCTGAGATGCGTCAATCGGCTCTCACGCTCAACCAAGATTTCATCTTGAGGTCAAGTTTTATAAGATTTACCTATCTTTAATACGCCATACCAAAAACTAGTAGTGCTTTATATTGACGAATACCTCTTGAATCATTCACGTAGCGCTTTAACCCGAACGTCAATGCGATATCCCCTATCGCAAGTCTGTTTCGCGTTGACCTACATACCCTCCTGTTAGCCGTCAGTGTCGGGAACATTGATCCGTCCTCCTAAGGAAGACGGATCAATCCCGCGCTAGCCATTTGATCAAAATGGACGTCAAAGGCAAAGGCTTCGCGAATGTTCCGATTGTGTGCAACGGCAAGGCAGGCACAATCAAAAGGACTCCATGCTTTATCGGCATATTTCGTTTATAGGGTCGGGATGCTTGTTTCATGATATAAATATAGATTAGGTTCAGCAGCGAGTCGGTCATCGCTTGGAAAACATCAGCAGCAAATTTGAGCTATTAAATATCGGGACGTAAGTTTCTTCACAACCCAGGTACGGAAGCGAAGTAAAGACAGCCCAAAACTCTACGGTACAATCCAAATACATAAAATGCTGTATCATGAAGAAAGCGTCTTGACCTCATTTTCATCACCGATGGAAATGGGAGTGACAATACTAGCCATGAGGCGATCAATGGAGCCTTGGCCACACGCTCCTCTTTTTGCCGCCGTATTCCCCAGACTTCAATCCGATTGAACAAGATTTTGCGACTCTCTCAAGAAACGCCGCCAATACGCGCCGCCGGTGACCTCCCTTGATACCCTCATTCGATCATATGGAACTTACTTGGAATGACTATAGATGTGGGGGGGAGAAACCGCGGGTTGGGTCAGCTGTAGCGCGGTGTTAGGCAGATGTTGTCACACCAACTTTGAAATGCGGAGGGCTTTCCCACTCAGAGCAATCCGTCACAATTTATCGGTAGGCCTGCATTATCAAGTTCCCGAGCAAGTGCATTTCGCCATGCGCCGTCCTCGTCCAGCTTCACATAGACGACTCCGTCCACATCTGATGGTGTTTCAATGTTGCCCTTGTACAAAGCACATACTTTACCTCGTCCCAAGCGCCCTAGGAAGTATCCGAGTTCAAGGACTACATTCTGGCGTGCTCTGGGTCTACGGTGCTCGGGATCCGTAGCTAGAGCTCCTAGGTCGTCCGGAGTTAACAACACTACTGCAAACGCCACGTCTGAATGTCGTTCGAATTTCTCAACGATAGTAAGTCCCTCGTTGGGTTGATCGTGCAATACCACAGCATTGAGGCTGATCTTTTCTAGAAAACGACACACGCTGTCCTTGATGCCCGAATCGTGACCATGGACAACGAAAACTCTCGATACAGACGACGCAGGCCCTCCCTGCGCACCAATCGAATCCGGATCAGCGTTGGAAGCGCCGAGACTTTGTACAAGTGCGTCAAGAAAACCAACTTGGCGAGCAATGTCGTCGAATATATTGTCGCCTTGCGCGCACGCAGCAAAGTCATTCGCTTTAGTTTCCCCGATGGCTGTGCTCAGATAGGTCCACACCCGCTCCTGCCAGCGAAACGCCTCATGGGACTCTGAGCAGTTTTCCCCGCTCGAAATGAATGATCGCAACTTTTCAAGCATCAAACCTCCGGATTCGTGCCTAACGTCCGCGCTCAGCGGAAAAATTGTCGACGCAACCGGCAATTTTATTCGACTGCAGCGACTTGTTATGCAGAAATTGCACGAATCACTCGAATTCTATTGATCAAGCTGTGCGGACTGGCTGCTAACTGTTTGCCCAAAGAAATATCCTAGAATAATCAGAAAAGTGTTATTAACTATTTCAGATGTCGACAAATTCATAAACATAGCGATTAGTAGGCTTACTGTTTAGATTATTAGTAAAAATCTGCAAAGGATGGTCGCCATAGACTCTCGCTTTAGAAATGACTTCCACGCCCTTGTCCTGCGCGCTCCAGAAGGTCAAGTCGTTGCGAGGCTAACTCTATCTCTAGCCGTCGCTCTTCTTGACGCCTGCATTTGGCCTCATCCAACAAAAACCGATAGTGGTCTCCCTCAAGCATCATTTGAGAACGATGAAAGATGGTCTTCCTTTAGTTCCAATCACTACACCCTACATTAGGGTGTACATACGAGCCAACTCAAGACACTCTATCAAAAATACAATTTCATGGTAAGGAGTTGTAAAACTCGCTGCTTTTATTGTCACAGATGATCAGGGTTGGGATAGTTGTACAGCTGGTGGATACACGATCACTGACAACGCGTCATGATCACTCAACACATCTTTCAATGGAAGTGATTGTGCTTTTTCGATTTTGAGATTTCTCACGGCAATCAGATCTGGTCCGTTATGACGAATCAGGGTTAATCCATTTGATTCGAGAAATTCTTGTAAGATCTCTCCATCTTGCTTCTCATTCTCTGGTCGTAAGTTCGAATCCATGCCAATGAGAATGGGCGCATCGTATGGGACCATCCGTTTTAAGGCAGCGGTAATTTGGCGAAATTGCAGCATACGGGCGTCAATGCTCTGTTGCCCACGTCCTGAGTCCATGTGACTATTGAGCACCCAAAAGTTTTGGAATTTGACGAGTTGAAATCCCTTTGAGAAAAAATCATCAGCTTTATTGAGTTTCGTATTCCATCCTGCGAAGGCTTCGTAAGGTTCGGTATGCACCGATTCAGGTTCTTCTCCAGCCATCATGAGTAGACCGGGCGTTAGACAAATTTGACAAAATACTCGCAAAGGCCACCAGTCACCCCCACCCCCTTCCTCGAAGACAGGATGATCGGCCCATGCATGTCTCGTGTAACGAGCAATTTGCGCGGGCCGGACGAAGGCTTCTTGAAACAGTACCAGGTCAAACTGTTTGGCTAGGTCACCAATACAGACGACTTCTTCCTCAGTATGGCCACCTTTTGAAACGTTGGATTCTCCAAGCAGACGGTCATGAATGTTCCAAATCAACACATGCAGACCGTTTGTCGTTGTTGAACCAGGAAGTTCTGATATATCAATACCCGACTGCCAATCGGTTTGACATGTTTCAGTGAGCGTCGGCTTCGTTTCAAATTTCCCCACACAGGCGTTGAGCATCAGTAATACAAGCAGAGCCAACACAAGCCAATCTGCTGGCCAAAGCAATCTTCGTGGTATGTCGACAAGCAAGAGCATTTTTTAAATCCTATGTATTAGACCAATATCGAACGAGGTTCAACCTCTACAGGAATTTCCGTCTCTCTGCTCATAGCAGAAGCGCAAGAGAGGAAAAAGACCAATTCAATCAAGACAGCATTTCCAGCCACTCCGGTTCACAGCTTATTCGCATACGGATCCACAAAGTGAATGTCGTCATAGCGGTCCTTATGCCTCAGCCATTCCATACCGTAACTGAATCCCGCTTCATCTCGGCCCTTTGGAACGATGTCGAGTAAATGATACGCGCTGATGAACATATCGAGACCGCGAGCGTATGACGAATAGGTGTGGAAAACACTCCCAGATTGATCCTTGAAAAACACGCTGATTCCTGGGCCTTCATTCACTGGGAAACGCCCTGTCTCATAGTTGTAATAGACTTGTTGCTTCTCTATGTCCTCTGGCTTGAAGGAGGCCTGATAGTCCCAATTAAAGTCGCTCACTAATGAAGACAGCCATCTAAAATGCCATCCCATACGTTTCTTGAATGCTTCTAGCTTTGCGAGTGGAGCACGCGATACGGTGACCATGGTGACATCACGATGGTTCAAATGAATAATTGACCGGTCATAATGATCGGCAAGAAATGAGCACGACTTACAGCCCTCACCCCAATCACGATCAAACATAAAATGGTAGATGATGAGTTGGCTACGGCCATCAAAAAGATCAGCCAAACTCTCTTTCCCATTTGTGCCTTCGAACACATATTCCTTTTCAACTTTTTCCCACGGCAGATCCCGACGTTGCTGACTCAGCTCGTCACGCAGTCGAGAAAATTGCTTCTCTTTGGCCAGCAACTCCTTACGTGCGGCAACCCATTGTTCGTGCGAGACCACAGTATGATTAGTCATACTACTACCCTCCTTCAGTAGCCAAAACACTCCCCATGCAAAGTAAACCAGGGGAGCACAAAATATCACACATGATTCCTTAGCGACAGCCACCCATCGTGCAGAAAAACTCTTCTTTCGTGATTTTCCTGTTCTCGACGGTGTACAAACCCATTTCTTCCATCGTCATACGCTGGCCCGTCTGCTTGGGCATCACATCGTATTGAAAATGTGTACACGGTAACAACTCCTCAAACTGGCTTCAACGTTTGCACAACACCATGCTCGAGAACAATGCGCCCCGCTCAGCTGCGTTCCAATTCTCTCGAGCCTAGATAGGGTGAGAAGTCGTGCGTTCGCCGATGACAGCAAGTACTGAACCACCACGCTCTGAAAGGTGAACGCTCACGCTCTACACCCCTAAGCAACTGTTGAGGCAAAAAACACCGTCAATTTCTTTTTCTTCTACTTCTACATCCTAGAGCAAAGTGATACAATGAGGACCACATCTGGTCTTGCATGGCAGCTTTTCCTGAAAATTCCGGCAAGAGTAAAGAGGGTTGGATGGTCCTCATATTCCTCAATGCCTTTCAGATTCCATCATAAGGAGGTGTTTCAATGTCAGATTTAGCGGAAATCATGAAGAAAGAAATTAAATCTATTGAGGCTGGCGAATCGCTCATCATGGCTGCCCGTCGAATGCGGGACGAACGAATTGGGTCGCTACTTGTTACATCCAATGCTGACTATGTAGGAGTCGTCACCGAAACGGATGTGGTACGAAAGGCTGCAGCTGAAGGAAAAGATCTCTCAAGCCTGACAGTTGACACCGTAATGACGAAACCCGTGGTGAGCATCGAATCAGCCAAAACTATTCGCGACGCCAACGATATGATGGGTGAGTACGGAGTTCGTCATTTAGCCGTAAGTGAGGCTGGAAAAATTATTGGGATCGTCTCTGTTCGAGATATTTTGCTGTACTTCAAAAGCTATGCAGAACCCACTTACGCCGAGCCAAAAATTTCTCAAGACTAACATGCTTGAGGCATTATGGCCCTGTCGGATCTTTGCCTGTAGTTCGACGATTCCGAAATTAAGTGAATTTTTGACGACAAGAATGAAAACAGAAGTGCTCTCATACGCTAGCGTATGAGAGCAAAGAATCCCATCATGACACACAACTGAGCCTTGAGCAGAGATCAGGTGGAGAGTTGAGGAACAAGAAACGTAGGCTCTTTCCCTAAGACTTCTAACGTTTCAACAATTCTTTCCGGCTTACCCCAATCACTCCAAAGAATGCCCTGCAATTCCATGGTAGCCAGATGCATGACAATGCATTCCAGAAAATTTTTTGAAAAATTCTTCCGAGGCATGTCCTGATAAATTTCTTCTAACGTCAAGGCTTCTTGCGCTGACCCTATAGTTTGTTGCAGTCGAAGAAAGAGCTTCAGCATATCTGGACACCACTGTTCTCCCAAACTCCACAGCCTATTTCCATAGGCGGTGACAATCATCGTATTCCAAATTCCGCCTTTTTGAGCTAAGGCTTGAATTGCTTTTTCGTCAGGTTTTTCAATAAATTCTTCTACCGCACGAACGGGCATTCCAGAATTCCCGGTCAGAGATTTTCCTGGACGAATCCATCCATACTCCCCTTCCGGTGCGTTTGGCACGGCTCCCAATAATACGATCCGTTCTTTTACACGCCTCACAACTGACACTGCCCCCTGGATCATTCGTTTAAATTTTCGATGAGGAGCAATAAAATGATCGGAAGGATAAATCGTCACGATCGCATGAGGATCCCAATAGTTTATATAGGTCAATGCTAAGAAAATCCCAACTGCGGTATCACAATTTCTCGGTTGAATAAGAATACGCCCTTTGGTTTGAGCATCCAGTTGTCGGAAAATTTCTTGCCTATGCGTCTTATCGATAACCGTCACTTTCTGTTCGGGAAGACTAGCTTGATCAGCTCGATCCCATGTGTATTGCAACATCGATCGTTTCCCTACAAATGCACAGTATTGCTTGGGTTTGGCGTATCCTAACCATTTTTGAATAAACGGTCTCATTCGTTGGCCTTCTCCCCCTGCCAAAATAATACCCCAGTGATTCCTATTTTTATTATGTCGACCATGCATAAGGATTCCCCTTTCACAATCATACATACCAGCAGCTCATATCACCGACAACGAAAGACGGCCACTGGCAATAAAACTTCGTATGATAGAGAGCAACAGAATGTAAGAGTTTTTCACTAGATTTTGCAACAACGCAACGTGACGAATGGTTCGTTGACCACAGCCAGAACAAAAATTCAAGTAAGAGTTTTGATGAATTCATGGGGCTGAGTTCCTCTGAGACAATGCTCTCATTTCGGTGTTTAACAGGAGAGGAACTTGCAGCTCATCTGGAAGAAGGACAAATTTGGAATTGGTCGAGTCATAGAGTTTGAAACGTAAATATTCGGGAGTCAATGTCTTTGTAATGTTTTCCTGAGCTTTGGCTTGGCCTTCGGCTCGAATTCGAAGGCTTTCAGCTTCTCCCTCCGCCCTGATTTTCAGAGAATCCCCTTCACCTTTAGCTCGTCGCCTCATAATCTCAGCGTCTTTTTGCGCGATCACTAGTTCAAAGTCCTTTTGTTCATTCTCCTGTTCCTTAGCCTGTTTTCGTTCAATCGCATCCAACACCACTTTGGGCCATTCGATATCCGACAGTGCGATACTCCGAATCTCAAGATGCCGGCCTTTTAATTTTTCTTCCAATACTCCCTGAATCTTATGCGCAATTTCTGTGCTCCGTTCCGGGATGCTCACCATAGTGTATCCTGAAATCACACTTCGGACTGCTGAAAGAAATTCTGGTCTAACGACTTTAGGATACCAATTTGAACCGACTTCTTGAGCTAAAAAATAAATTTCTTCCGGTATGGGGCGTATGATAATGGCGCTTTTCATAATCACTTGCAAATCGTCAGAACTCAGGGCATCGACTTTTTCGGTAAAACTTCCCCACTGAACGGGATACACGTACACATCATTCCAAGGCGCTCGCCAATAAAATCCATCTTTGAGAGGTTCCTTGACCAAACCTTCAGATAATGGATGCCATCGAAGCCCCCGCTCCCCGGGCTTTACGGAGACTCCACAAGCAAACGTTAAAAGAATACTGGTAAGGAGCAAAAATTGTAGAATCCAATGAAGAGGTTTCATTTTATCCTCCATACATTTAATTCATCATTCCTTACCCTCACGAGTTTTAAAGCTTACCGCGCGAGGGCGAAACGAGGCCAATCCAACATGTTGAGCGGCTAATTTTTCTCGATCATAGGCCTCATTGATATAAAACGCTTCTAACATTTTCGCACTTGTCACCCATTCTGATTCAGGTCCAAACAATTGCGCATATCGTTCTGACTTTCGCCTTAAATCTTGCGCCTTTTGTACCATGTGAACAGCCTGATTCAGATACTGTTTGATAATGAACCGTTGATCTTGCGAAGGATCAAAATTATTAAGGTTGATGGGCACAGTAGACTTCTGACATCCAATACTCACCATGATCAGTATGAACAACATGATTTGAATGCACCTGTGAGATGCGCGATTCATGAGAAAACCTCCCTTGCTTAGCCTAGTCCTCAGATCCTAAATGAAAATTTATTTCTAGACTTTCTCAATAGGATGTTTCTTAAGCCTCTTTCATGATGATGCCTACATACACACATCAGTTGAATATCGTTTGCTCTGAATCTTTCAAACATCAATATTCATGCCAGACGCATGAATATCTGGGTCGGCACGCATAAAGCTTGAAAAACAAGACTTTCGCTTGGAGATTGATCTCTAACGTATTTCTGTCTCCCGTGAATTCGTGCAATACCTCACATTCGTGCTCGTTCATATTCGCTCTACACAACGAAAAAGTTTCGTAAATGAATGAAAGATTAAGCTCTCAAAGCTCGAGATCGTCATGTACAACAAAGGTTGTTTTTCTACAGCGACAGCAATAAAGATCCCCGTGGCAAGACCACGGGGAATCACAAGTTCAACTGTGCGTGAAAAACAATACTGTCCATATCCAGTCTTTGAAATGAGTGTAGGTGAGAAATGATAGGGTTATAGTGAATCCAAATAAAGAACCCCGCCGCAAGCAACGGGGTATTAGAAGAGTGCCAATTGGTGATTTGCGTATAACTTTTGGTACGCTTTCCCTTGTTGCTTGACATACGTGCCTATCATCGCTTCATTACCATGCTTCCCCCCTGTGCTTGCGTAGTAACCGTCGGTCCATAATTCTCCACCCCATCATTGTTCGTTCACCTGAGGAGCTCGACGGAAGATCTCTTTGGCGGTCAGACTCTTGATGCTGGTGACCACTTTCGTCACACTGTACCGCGGAACCGCCGGGACCAGAAAATGTACATGATTCTTATCTGTGCCAATCTCCAAAAATTTCAACTGATACCGCTGCTCGATCTCGAGATAAACATCTTTCAACACGCTATCGACGGTGGCATCAAAGATCGCACGGCGATATTTGGTAGGAAAAACCAAGTGATAGAGCAAGACCGTGACATTACGACTCTTATGAATGTACTCGCTCACACGAGTCGTGTACGCCGCAAGTGGCGGGGAATATACCCTTAAGTGATTCAACTTGTCAGTGCAACTCGCGCTCTTGGCTGAGCGGATTAGCCGCAATAGCCTCGTGGCTATGCCTCACCGACCAACATAAGAGGAACACACATAAGCGGCTATAGACAGCTAATTTGCGAACAACAGTATCTAATTCATACCCTATTGAGACTTGAGCAGACTCAAACTCAAATGAGCGTTTGCCTCACAAAACCTGAATCTGTTGGCCAACCGTCAGGGCCTTCTCCTAACCCCAGAAGCGAACAGACAATGCATTTATTGAAGCGTTCACTAGCTGGCTCAAACAAGAGTGTCTCAAGCAACATAGACTTCTCTACAGTCAAAACTACGGCAACGATCAAAGCCTGGCGGTAGGATGACAACAGGTGTCGACTCCATCGAGCATTCAGAGATTTGACTTCCATGGAGTTTCTTCCACAGGCTACTAGTATACCATTCAATTAGGTGTCAACTACTCCTGCATCAGTCTAGTTTTCTTCGCCTCTTTCACAATGGCAGAATTCACCTTCATGTCACCTTGATATATGAATCGTGGGGGGTATGCATTTCTGTACCGGAACCTCGATGCGATCTTTGGAGCATGAGAAAAGTCTTCCTATGGCCTTTCTAATCAACATTCAACGGCTGTCGTGTGTAATTGCGTATTGGAAATACAAAAATTCAGCCGGATATTACATGGTTTCGCTATAGTAGTTGCCGTATTAGCAGTGAATTGTGAATATACGCACCCATAACGGTAGGTCCAAGTTCGCACATAACAGCCTGTGCAAATTTACTCAATGTTGATCCTTGTTAACTATGAGAAATTTTTTAGCATTTTGCATGTTCTTGTTTTTATAGTGTTTAAGCATGGAATTCTTTAAATGTCGAAATGGGCACACAACTTGCCTCATTAAAGAAATTATGTGGCACTTCAAGAATGAATCATTCCATTCACTGACACAAATAGATCATAAAATGAAGGCCTTTATTCTGATTTTTCCCATCACCTAGGCTGTTGGTTCTTATTTGTGATGACACTTTTCACTGCGCAACCGTACGGTATTTTCTATAAAACGGGTTAAAAGTTGTGTATTGGGAGTCTGGATAATGATTTTGCATAAACGGTGAAGAGGTTTTTTCTCTGTTTTCTAAGACAATTAAAGAAAGGAAACATTATGACTATCCAAGGGATACCGGCTGAAGGTTTCAAAACGGTTGGTCAGATTAATGCGACGAATACATTGCAGTTTTATCCGGATCAAGAAGGATTAGGCATCGCAGTTGAATTAATCTCGTCTCATACCTCGGGAGGACCTGTTGTAGACACAAATGGACAATTCCTTGGGTTTATCAGCGAGTTCGATATACTAAGAATGCTGGAGGCTGGTAAGGACTTAAGCACACTTCAGGCTACAGATATCATGAAACATGCGCAAATTTTTGTCGCTGACTCCACGCCGCTTGTCGAAGCCGTCAGGATCATGGAACAGAAGCATATGTTGGTTCTTCCGGTACTAAAGAATGGTGTCGTGATAAAATCCATCACGCGACATGACCTTCTAAGGGCTTGGATTGGACTTGGCGTTGGGGTTGAAGATTAGCTGGAAAAATTTCTACTTTCGGTGACGATATCAAAAACAATATCCTATTCGACACAAGAAGTATGACACGGAAAACTTCTTCATAGGTTTTTATAGTTGGAGTATTACAATCTTCGTAAAGGTTGATGAGAAGTCAGACGGTATTTGAGGATTTATGAAGAACAGAGCCTCACTTTCTTGCCTCATTCCCTCCACACCTTCCTGCGTAAATTTCACACGCCATCTCTCTGTAGACACATCCAAGATTTTTTACTGTGAGGCTCTATTCTTCGTAAATCGACATCTATACCTAGGCCGTGCTCTTATCCAGTGTCAGACAGGTTATTCCTGAGGTTACATTGTCAGGTTTTAAGGCAGTTTTAATATCATAGTCTGTGAGATTTCTTTGAGATGGACCAGGCACATACCGCTTTGCAACTCATTGGCTTTGGGACCATTGCTGCAGTCTTTCCTATCTATCAGGGATTCGCCTCAGCCTTTTTCATCATTCGTCGGATAAACCGTTCTTGGGAAGGCTTTTGGATTGGTATTGCACTCGGGGTCTTAGTTTACCTCTTTTTTGATGTCATGCATGAGGCGACTGAACAGACAGTGTAAACACACATGATGTCTTGGGGAACGTTTCTGGAGAGTCTCCTATTGAGCTTTGTCGGACTCCTTGTCATCGAAAACGCCAGCAGGGACAATATCGATTTGAGGCATCTCGGCTCTTCCGCCCCCATATGATTGCCTTAGAAATGGGTTTACACAATTTAGGTGAGGGATTACCATAGGGGCCAGTTACGCTCATCATGATTGGTCTTGAGCGGACTGCTCGTTAGTAGGTTTGCATTGCACAATGGAACAGAGGGTTTCGCTATTGTCGGCGCAGCAGGAAGGGCTCAACCTGAAATCAAGGACACGTTCTTGATAGGAATGCTGGCAGGGCTGCCAACCTGTGTCGGGACCCTCATCAATGGACCAACCGTTTCCCCATATTTCTCGCTCATGTTCTATGCGTTGGTCGTCGTCTCCCTACTATACGTCATTTTTTCACTCATTACAATTTTTTATACGGCTTCCCGTCGGATCCAGTCCGCATACGGCGTCTTCACAGGAATAAGCCTGATGTACCTCACCGCCATGGTATTAACTATTGTCCCTGGCAGCTCGTGATGGCCTAACACCATCGTAAAGAAACGTTCATCAAGTGCGGAGCAAAGTTAGCGCAAAAAAGGGAGACTGGGGAGAGATCTGAGAGGGACTAAACGGTGGCGAAGAAATAGTCGGCGAGGTCATGGGCTACTCTACTTTGGGTTTCTGGGTTATGAGGCTGTTGAAAAAAGCTGGCAGCGGCGTCCTCACCATTGTGCCGTGCTCATGTACGAGGGGTACGCTCCGCATGCACTTGAGCACCTAAAATCCCATGACCACATGGACTCTGTTGCATTGAAATAATGGTAGCCCGTTAATATCCACATTATTCAAACACCCCCTTTATGGCCAAAAACGACGGACTTTTGCTACTCCTCTGATGTGACCTGACGTTTCGCTTCAAACCAATCCGCCCAATCATGTCCATGGTGGGCACATCAACATTGATAGAGTTGATGAGCTCGGATTGCAATGAGGCTATGGAGATCTTCAGATGTTGGAAGGGTTTTCTGTCCAAAGGTCTCAATTATCTTTATTACTATCAAGTATCCATCACAAAAAGTCTGTTCAAGGCAACCATGACTCTGAAAACAGGCGATGAATTCTGGTGACGCTGGTTAATGAGCTGAATGCTTTGTCAAATCATTATTGACCGAGTTATTGTTCGCGTTGACATCGATTCCTCCGGCAGGTGTTGGTTTATCGAGATTAACATATTGGAACGTGTCGAAGGGCTGGATCTCTTCATCGGTTGGCAATTGTTTACGGTCCCAGCCTCCGCCAAGCGCACGAATAAGAGCAACCGTGGTTCTCAACAATTCGGCCTTGATCTGAACTGATTCGATGCGCGCCGTAAGTGTGGCAACCTGCGCATAAATGAGTTCAAGACTGGAAGCCAGCCCACCCTGATAAAGCTCCGTAGTGAGATTTTGCGTCTTGAGCGTAGCTCCGACGGCCGCGTCCTGCCGATTGGCCGCAAGGGTCAGCCGGTTGGTCAGACTCAAATTGTTCTCGACTTCACGAAAGGCATTGAGCACTGTCGAACGGTATCGATCTTCCGTCTCACGATAGGTCGACCAGGCCTGCTGTAATTGGGCGCGGCGATACCCTCCCTGGAAGATCGGCAGCGAAACACTGGAGCCGTACGACCAGAAGCTCGAGGCAAGCTTGATCAGGCTGAAATCAGCGTCTTCGAATCCGCCGCCGGCCGAAAAACTCACATCGGGGAAAAAGGCGGCTCGAGCGATTCCGATGACGCGATTCGCCTGCGCCATCCGACGCTCCATCCCAGCAATATCGGGTCGACGCTCCAGCAAGGTGGAAGGGATTGTCCTGGGGATTGCGAAATCTGCCACCTGAATGTCGTCGACCGGCTTGATCGTAAAGCTGGCCGGTGCCACATTGACGAGAATGGCGATCGCCTGTTCCGTCACTTGTCGTAGACCTTGAATCTGGGCTAATTTCGTTTCGGTGCTGTACAACAGAGATTCGACACGGGCAACGTCGAGTGCCGATGCTATCGCACCGGCAAACTGGGCCTTGACGAGAGCGAGCACGTTTTTATAGAGAGCAATTGATTGAGAATAAATCGCCACCTGCGCATCGTATCCGCGAAGTGTGAAATAGTTCGCACCAATTTCCGCCTGTAAGCTGAGCCGTGCGAGTCCATAGTCGGCGGCCCGCTCCTCGGCTCGGTAGAGTTCGGCACGCGTGGCATTGCGAAGCGCCGACCAAAAATCTGGCTCCCAGGACGCAAGCCCCCCCGTGGAAATTTGTGCATCCCGATTGGGTTCGTCGAGACCGCGAAACAGACGATTGCGAGATTGCTTATTATTTGAAGCACCAAACCCCAGGCCGGCGCGAGGAAGATATTGCGATCGAGCCCTCATCATGACATCCCGAGCCTGGACGAACCGTTCGGCGGCAGCCTGGAGATCCGGATTCGCCACCATGGCCTGTTCTTCAAGACTGTTCAGGATTGAATCGTTATACAGTTTCCACCAATCCGGTCGTAATTCACCATCCGACGGCTTCGCCTCGACGAAAGGACTTGCCCCTTTCCATGAAGCGGGAACGACATATTGAGGCGGATCATAGTCGGGCGCCAAATCAACTGCCGGAAACCAACTACAAGCCGGGACAGTGATGATCAGCAGTAATAAGCCGCAGCACCACGCATGAGCCCGAAAGATGCGTGATATTTCTCGTCGTGCATATAAACGCTCACCCATCATGAGTATTGGGATTATCATAGTGAAGAATGGTCCTTTGATGCCGCAGCCTCTTTGAGCGAAGGAGCGTCCGCTGGCGCCGCAACTTCTGGTGGCAGGGGCGCGTCTATTGGCGCAGGGGCTTCCATTGACGCAGGCACGTCCATCCCAAGGAGGTCATAACCGGGCGCCGGCGTCACGACGCGAACCGTATCACCTTCAAGCAACGCGGCGCTCGGATTGTTGACGATGCGATCAGCTGGGGAAATCCCCTCTGCTACTTCGACGGCGCTGTCAAGAAGTTTACTCACAATAATTGGTTTCATATGCACTCGATCGTCCTCTGCCACCAGAGCCACTTGCGTCCCGTGCTCCTGGAACACCAACGCAGTGGACGGAATCGTGACAACATTCCTGTCAACCGGAGCCGTAAGGTAAACCTCGGCGTAGGACCCGGGCCAGAGGGCTCGGTCCTCGTTTTCGATCGTGAAGATGGTGATGGCGGTACGCGTACTGACGTCGAATCCACGGGCGACAGTCAGGAATTTAGCGGTGAAACGACGATTGGGCAATTGTGGCACTGTCACCTCGGCTGTCAACCCAGGCTGGAGAAAGGGCCCAAACGACTCCGGCACGGAAACAAAGAGGCGCAACATGCTGACATCGGCCACCGTAAAAAGATTACTGACTGAGCCGGGAGAACTGATCGTGCCTTCTTTGTTGACATAGTCACCGGCATTGATGTTGCGCACGGTCACAATACCATCATATGGCGCGACGATAGTTTTGAACCGAATTAATGCCTCGAAGTTCCTGACGTTCTGCTCCGCGGCTCTAACCTTCGCCAATTCGGCTTTTGCCTCTGCTACTTTTACCGAGATCGATTGCTCGGACACTGAATGGTTTTTGCGCAGCGCCAGATAACGCTTCGCGGTCACAGCGGAGAGTTCATATATGGCACGCACTGAATTCAAATCGGCTTTGGCCTGGGCATATTGCGCGTCAAGGGTCGGCGCATTGATTTCGGCGAGGATATCGCCCTTCTTCACCTGCGCACCGTAGTCCTTGTACCACATCTTGACATAGCCCGAGACCTGCGCGTAGATCGGCGCTTCAAACCAAGCCTGAACATTGCCGGGAAGCGTAATGGTCTCGGATGGCGGCACTGGCTTTGGATGGATGACTGCCACAGTGGAGATGGCGTCTTCGAGCGTTTGTTCGCGCAGCAGTGCAGAGGCGCTTTGGTTCTCATAAAACCGATAGCCCAGGTAGAGCCCACACAGAAGAATCGCTAAGATGACCAAAAGTTTTCCACGCAGAATCCTACCCATTGTATGTAAGGCCCTCCTGGCGAGCCGCTCGCCTGTTATAAATCATCGCGTAAACGCAGGGTACGAAAAATAGGGTGAAGAAGGTGGCAACAAGCAGACCTCCAATGACAGCTCGACCCAGCGGTGCATTTTGTGAATATCCTATCGCCATGGGAACCATCCCGAAGATCATGGCCAAAGCTGTCATGAGTACAGGACGGAACCGCGTCACTCCGGCTTCAACCGCAGCCAGCAACGCATCGCCGTGCTCTTGGAGCCGCTCACGCGCATACGACACAACAAGGATCGAATTGGCGGTTGCCGTCCCCATGGTCATGATGGCGCCCGTGAGGGCGGGTTCCGAAAGCCGCGTATGGGTCAGGAACAACGCCCACGCGATGCCCGCCAGTGCACCTGGCAGGGCGGTAATGATGATAAAGGGATCCAGCCAGGATTGGAAGTTGATGACGATCAACAGATAGACCAGCACGACCGCGAAAATCAGTCCGAAGATCAGCTCAAAATAGGCATCATGCATCAATGAGGCCTGGCCATGGATTTCGAGCTCGGCGGTACGAGGTTTCTCGTCCTCCATGCTTTTGGCAACCTTTTCGACATCCGCCAAGACACCTCCCAGATCACGCCCTTCGGCAGATACATAGATATTGAACAGTGGCATAATGTTCCCGTGCGTGATCACACCTGGCGTGCCAACCGCTGAAATCTCGGCCAAATTACCGAGGAGCTGCACACCCTGATCGTTCGAAGAATCGCTCGATGACTCGACCGGGATCGTCTTGAGACTATTAACACTGTTGATCTGCGACTGCGGCGTATAGATGTTGATCAGGTACGACATGCCCGTACTGGGATCGAGCCAATAGTTCTGATCGACCTGTTGGCTTCCAGCGGTGGTCATGAGCAGATTATCAGCCATTTCCTTCAGGGATCTATTGACACCCAGTCCGAACGTGCGATTGCCATCGACCGTGAGGGTCGGCGTGCGCATTGTCTGCTGAATCACCACGTCCGCGGCGCCAGGAATCTCACGAAACTTGCCCACCAATTTGCGGGCATACTCATAGTTGGGGTACATGTCCGGACCATTGATTTGCACATCGATCGGCGCAGGCGCGCCGAAGTTGAGAATTTTGGCCGTCAGATCGGATGGCTGGAACGTGAATACAGTTCCCGGATAGCGTTCTCTCAACCCCTTCCGGAGAATGCGCCGATAATCCCATACCGGCGACTTTTCATCTTTCAAAAGTATTGTCAAGTCACAATCCTGGGAACCGATCGTTGGCGTCGGAATGAAGGCCAGGTTGTGCGGGCCGACCGGAAGGCCGCAATTACTAACAATGTTTTCGACCTGGCCAGCTAGCAGTTCTTCGATACTGTGAGAGACGAGCGTCGCAATGCGTCCTGCAACCTCAATACGTGTCCCAAGCGGCGCCCGCATATGCATTGTCATGATGCCCGACCTGATCTCGGGAAAGTAATCGCGACCGAGGAAGAAAAAGAGGGAACAAGAGCATACGGCGATAGTCAGTAAGATTATCACAAAGGCGTTGCGGCGGGCGATTGCCTGTTCGAGCAGAGTACCGTAGCGCTCACGGAACCGATTAAAGTGGCGCTCGAATCCCTTCTGAAAGCGGACGAAGACGTTCCGCGATGATTCCGCACCGAGCTGTCCTGGCTGGTCATGGGCTGGGGACATGGTGATCCTTTAACATATATTTCGCCATGGTCGGCACCAGGGTACGCGACAGGATGAAAGAAGCGATCATCGCGATGATAACCGCCTCCGCCATAGGTTTGAATAAGTAGCCAGCGACGCCGCCAAGCCCGAATAACGGAAGCCAGACAATCGCAATACAGAGGGTGGCGACAAGCGTCGGGACGACGATCTGATTGGCGGCGTCAATGATGGCCTGTTCGAGCGGCTTGCCCATTTCAATATGGCGATCGATATTTTCGATCATTACGGTCGCATCGTCGACCAGAATGCCGACGGCCAGCGCCAACCCACCCAAAGTCATGACGTTGATGGTCTCTTCGAGCAGATGCAGACCGATGATAGCGGTCAGAATGGATAAGGGGATTGAGGTCCAGACGATGACCGTGGCCCGCCATGAGCCAAGCAGCAACAGCACAATGAGGCCGACCAGCGCCCCCGCCAACAGCATTTCATGCAGAACGTCTGCAATCGATTCTTTGACGAACGTCGAGGCGTCGTCGAGGAGCTTGATCTCCACTCCCTCGGGAGAGATTTCCTCGGCGCGTGGGATCATTTTTTTGATTCCATCGACGACGTCGAGGGTCGAGGCCTCCGTGCTCTTCATTGCGACAAGAATCACCGTCTGTTTTCCATCCACCAGCACGGAGTTCTGTTGGACCCTACCCATAAGCCGCACCGTCGCCACGTCGCGCAAGTGGACAAACGCATTGCCTTCCCGCTTGATCGGAAAATTGGCGAAATCTTCAATCTTTAACGGTGACGCGTTCGTCTGGACGATCCAGTCGGTCTGCTTGATCTTGATGTCGCCGGAAGGCAGCACCAAGTATTGCTGCATGAGCGCCTTGTGAATGTCCGCTGGTGTGAGTTGACGGGCAAGCAATTTCTGTTGATCGAGGTTAACCATGACCTGCATGTCTTGACCGCCGTAGGGGTGCGGCAGCACAATCCCCGGCACCGTCACAAGCAGAGGGCGGATTCTCATATAAACGAGATTGTAGAGCTCCGCGGGCGTCATGTTGTCGGAACTGATTTGGAGCATGGCCACTGGTATAGAGGAAGGCGCAAGACGCATAACCATCGGCGGCGAAATATCAGGTGGCAGGGCATTGACGACGTTCTGCGCAATGCCCACGATATCCGCTTCAGCCCTCCCCACGTCGACGTCGTCTTGGAGGAAAATGTTCGTGATGCTGCTCCCAAAATAAGAATGACTATGGATATATTTAATCCCTTCCACCGTCGATGTCAGGAAGCGTTCAAACAGATAGGTAATTCGCCCTTCCACTTCCTGCGGCAACATACCGGAGTAAATCCAGACTACGGAGGTGACGGGAGTCGTGATATTCGGGAAAACGTCGGTTGGCATGTGGCGCACGGTCAGCACACCCAACAACACAATGAGGATAGTCATAACAACGAAGGTGTATGGCCGTCGTAAAGCAATGAGAACGAGCTTGTTCATGCGCGAAGCCTTCCCAAAAGAATTTGAGTTTCTACCATGGTGAATACCATTTGCCTAAGCGGCCTCTTTGTTTTCTGTGGTCCGAAGTATCATCTGCGAATCAAACCATTCACTTTAGCGATTAGCAAAATTCTTACCAAACTCAAATTATCGCGACATCCAAGTACGCCAGAACAGGATGCATGCACGTTACTTGACGCAGTGTCGTAGCGATCAACTCTTCATCTAAAGCCTTAAACAACAACGCATGAAGAACCCAGATCCACATTTTGCACAGAGCGCACTGTGCGCTATTTCACAATTCCGCCATATTCGCGTGTCAGTATTAAAGAAGAATTTATGGAGAACTCTTTAGAAGGATGAACTTAAACCGGTTTCTTTCATTACATTATTGCATCCGACAGTAGGTATTGATTTTGCAAAACAGGAATATAGTTCACTCGTATTGACGTTTTGATGGGGTAAAAGTAGTAGATCATTTGAATTCAACAGAACGATATTGATCTATTAGATCCCAATATTTGTTCGATGCATGGCACCACGAAAGAAACCGGTATGGTGATGAAGTATCGGTTGGGAAAGGCAATCAACTCATTATCTGAGATGTGATCAATATCAGAGATGACTTCCTAGGCTAACTTGCACACGCACAGTAATTAGTCTCAGGATCTATCTCATGAAGATTGCCTCAGTCTCATTTATTCATTTTACAGGGCAGACCCTCAGATGAACGGGTCAGGAAGAGGTGTAGAATGTTAGGAATTCGTAAGTTCGGAATTGCTCTAGCTATCATAGGTGGACTTGCAAGCACCATGGCAACTGGGGAGCCTGCTCAGGCTGAAACTCTGAAAATTGGGGCTGCTCCAAGCTTGAGAGCGGCATTACAAGAAATTGTCCCGATGTTCGAGAAGGAATATGGTGCGACCCTACAGGTCGTGTACGGTCCGTCGCCAATACTGCGGCGGCAAATTGAACAGGGCGCTCAGATTGACCTGTTTCTCCCTGCCGCAGTTGAGGAAGTCGAACAACTACAAAACAAAAAACTGACCCTCAACGGGGGCCATCGTATCTACGCCCAGACCTCCCTCGTGCTCGTCATGTCTGCGAACTCTCGGGTCATGCCAGTCTCTTTTCACGAGGCGCTGCCCAGTGGAACAACCCGCATTGCTCTGGGCGATCCAAACCTTTCGACACTGGGAAAAATTACGGCTCGGGCACTCACCAATCTTGACCCCACTTATAAAAACCGACCCAAGCTTCTCTACGCACAGCACGCCGAAGATATCGTGAACTTGATTCACACGGGGAAGGCAGATCTGGGCATCATCTATCGTGCGGATGCGATTAACAACGCGAACGTGCGTATTATTGATGAAGCACCAGCTGGAATGCACATACCAGTTCAGTTGGGACAAGCGGTGGTGTGGACATGTCGGGAAGCATCCTTGAATGTTGCGGAAGAGTTCTTTGATTTCATCTTAAGTCCTCGCATACAAAAACTTCTGCTCAAATATGGATTTGATTCCGTATCCTTGAATAACATTTCATAGCATAACCCTTCGAAGGAGGCTACATCTGTGTGCCTCGAGTGGCTCAATGAAATCAATCTTGTCCAGGTACACAGGGGCCGCTCAATCTAGGGGCCAGGCAAGTTATCTCTGTAACTGATTGGCGTCATAAACGTGTGTTAGTACGCCGTATTCTAAAATCAGGGCGCGATGGATTGAGCACCTGTTTCTACTCCACCAAAGGCACCGTCCAGTTTTCGGCCCCGTGCTGCAGCTCAGACTGCAGCACGGGAGTATCACGTCATCCGTCAAAAAACTTCACGTTTTTTCCGTACTTTTCATAAGGAATATTTCAGCGATTCAATGACATCACTGCTGCCTTTGATCTTATTACCTGCAACAAAAAAATCGTCAGTCTTGATGCAGAAGCGTAGCATAGAAAGCTTGTTTCGCTTGAGTCGTGAGCCGAATCGATTATGACTACGATATATTATTACCAATATGATCTTTCTTCGAAAAAAGGTAGTACAGACATTGGTTTTTAAAGAAAGGTCTGTTCCCTCATTAAAGATTGAACGATTTCGCACCAGCTACGCTGTGCTGTTGTGAATATTTCTATATTTTCATGTTACGGGTGGGCTACTTAACGAGGAGGCCTCGAATGAAAGTCCTAAGTCTTGGTGGAGCTGGGTTTATAGGCTCACATCTCACAGAGCGACTATTACAAAAGAACCATTCGGTGGTCGTAGTCGACTATTACGACGATAAACTTTTGGAATTACTCGGTCATCCTGGCCTAACGATGCTCAAGCAAGATATTCGTGAAGAGAATTGGGGCTTGGAAAAACTCGTGGAAGACTCCGACGTCGTGATTGATTTGATCGCTTATGCGAACCCTGGGCTTTACGTCAAAATGCCATTAGAAGTCTTCGACTTAAACTTTACCGAAAACCTGAAGATTGCGAAAACATGCAGAAAGCTCAAGAAGCGACTCGTGCAATTTTCGACGTGTGAAGTGTACGGGAAAACCCCAGCAAGCTTTATGAATGAAAATCTTATGAACCCGACCGATCCAGCGCATGCGACCTTTTCCGAAGACAACACAAATCTCATCCTTGGCCCAATCGGCAAACATCGATGGATTTATGCGTCAGCGAAACAACTGCTCGAGCGCGTCCTCCACGCCTATGGTCTGGAAGATGGATTTAAGTATTGTATTATTCGCCCCTTCAACTTCATTGGCCCAAAAATTGATTATCTTTTAAATGAGACAGATGGCATCCCACGAGTGTTTTCCTATTTTATGGATGCCTTAATCAATGGGGGGCAGATGAAACTCGTTGATGGTGGGCACAATCTACGATGCTACACCTACATTGACGATGCGATTGAAGCCATCTATCGGATTGTGCAGAATCCCAATGGAGTCTGTGATCAAGAAATTTTTAATATTGGCTCCCCACACAATGAAACAAGCATTAAAAATTTAGCAATGTTGATGAGGGATATTTATGCCAATGATATGTGGCAAGAAGGGATGCCGGACCTTCCAGAAATTGTAGCTGTATCTTCTGAAGATTTTTATGGCAGAGGGTACGAAGATTCAGATAGACGGATTCCTGATATTACAAAAGCGAGAAACTTGCTCGAGTGGGAACCGAAATGGAATATGGTCAGTACGCTGAAGGCGACCATGAATTATTATGTCCACGACTATCGGTTGCACTATGGGCTTAATTCACTTAGAGACCATTTCAAGCATGAGACCATTGTACAGAAAATAAGTTGACGAACAGTGTCATATGTCGCACTGTCTTTTGTTTCCAGACGTTCTGATCTTGACTGTCTGTGTGTCACGAGAATATAGCTTATGTGTCGATAGTGTGATGACATGATAATTCTTTATGTTTATAGAGATTTCTATAAACATTTGGGTATTCCATATCAAACGCACGCCTTTATCGAAGTAGAAGCTAGGATTGGCCATGAGCTCACAACTATCCCATACACGAGTGATTGGGTGAACTATCTGCCAGCCTTACTCATGGGATTTATTGCGTTACAATCAGAGAAAACATGGATGCGTGACGCTTAAGGCTGAGTCGTGGGGTCGAGCAATATTGCCTTTCATTTAAGAAGACGAAAAGAGTCGTGCGTACCCCCATCAACGTTACTAGATGGGTGATACCGTCCGCTCAACGGTAAAAGTTGATGAAAAAATGAAGAAGAATATATGGATGCTGAAGAGCATCTTACCAATGGCTTAGCCTTTTTTCAGGCTTAACATATAACTGGCCAGGTTGTTTTTATCTTGGTCCGACAGGTGAAGTTTTGGCATGATGGATCCTGGCGAGACCGATTGAGGATCGGTAAAATGGCGGAGATGCCAAGCCCGATCAGGTCTCCGGTTGCCGACGTACGATAAATCTGGTCCGACCTTGCCCCCTTCCCCGTGAATTCTGTGACAGGCTGCACAATGATGTTGGACAAACAGTTTTTGACCTTGGACAACCGACGGGTCGGACTTTGGAATAGCGTACAAATTTTTTAAGGAAATGCCAAGTAGACCGAACACAATGATCAGAAATCCAATTCCAGCAACCATCACGAGAGGTCTTTTCGTAGGACGTCGTTCCGAGCGACGATCAAGAAAAGGAAGGAATAGTAGCGCTAAGATAAAGAGGGTCGGGAGAATCCAAGTCGCCACCGGCTCTAACGGGCCAGTGACATATTTCAGTAACTGATAGAAAAACAAAAAGTACCATTCTGGAACTGGCACAAACGAATGATCCGCAGGATCGGCCTTGTCCGCTAAAGGAAAGGGAAGAAAGTACGCCAGAGCGGCAAGCAGGAGGAAGAGGCTAACTATGACTACCGCATCCATATAGACCTGCCGAGGCCAAAAGGGTTCACTTCTATTTTGCGTTTGTTCGGTATTCCATGGACCAGCTGGACCGACTCGCCGGAGAATGAACAGATGCACCGCGACCCCCATGAGCATCAGAGCCGGAAGAAACAGTACATGTATCGCAAAGAACCGGGAGAGAGTCAGCGCGCCTAACGTTTCGCCGGCACGGAGGATTCGAACAAGAAAACCTCCGATGCTGGGAAGGGTTCCCATCATGTTGATGCCTACCTGGGTCGCCCAGTACGCGGTTTGATCCCAGGGGAGAAGGTATCCGGTGAAGGCGAAAGTCAACATAATCAGGAAAAGAATGACGCCGACCATCCACATGACTTCTCGAGGAGATTTGTAGGCTCCATAGAGATACACCTGAAGAAGGTGCAGCCCGATTGCCACCATGACCGCAGAAGCACCCCAGTGATGCAGTCCGCGCACAAACCAGCCAAACCAGACTTCGTGTTCAATATATTGGATCGAATCGTAAGCATGATCTGGTGTTGGAGCATAATACAAAGCCAAAAACATACCGGTCACTGCCTGCAAGAGGAAGAGAAACAAGGTGGCCGATCCAAAAACATAGATCCAGCTCGCACCGCCGGGTATGGGTTCATCGAGAAGTGTGTGCCCAAGAGATTTCAACTTGAGCCGGCCGTCTAACCACTGATAAAGACGCGAAGCCATCAGTTACAGCTCAACCTTTGTCGAGAGTCCGGATTTGAATTCTTTGTAGATGACTAGTAATTCTCCATTTTCAATTTTGGATGGTAAAACATCCAAAGGCCGAGGTGCGGGCCCACCCAATACCTTGCCATTCATGTCATACACGCTCCCATGACATGGACATTTAAACCTTCGATCCTGAGAATCCCAATGATAGCCACACCCTAAATGCGGACAAATCGGAGAAAAGACGGTCACCGTCTGATCTGGATGTTTCAGGGCCCAAACCGCTTTGGTTTGCCGCGTTTCAAGATAGCCATCCTGTGTGGTAACGGCATAGTCAAGATCTTTAGGTTCGTTCACAGGAAGATTTTCGACTTTTTCAACTGGCATCCAAGACGCTTTCCGTCGCGTGAGAGCCGGAGAAATGACATATCCTATCAAGGGAATAGCAAGGGACAGCCCGATAAATGCAGAGGACAGCCCCGTGACCCATTTAACAAAACTCCGCCGCGTTCCGACTGGCGTAGACATCGTCTTATCCTAGGGGTTGGACCCTTTGTTGGACTGTTGAGAGAAGTTCATGGATGAACGTACCAATCGACAAAATAGCCATGGAGAGTACGAACTTCCTTATAGAGAATAATCGTTTGCCTTTTCATTGTTGCACATTCGTTTCTACAACTATTCCCGCGTTGATGTGTTTCGATAACGGTCATGACCAGAGTCGGACCTTTCTCCTATTGAGACAGCTTATTATAGGCATTCAGCGCAGCAACCTTGTAACATTCCGCAAGTGTCGGATAATTGAAGACGCGGTCAAGAAAATAATCGAGGCCACCTCCTAAATCCAACACCGCTTGTCCAATATGGATGAGTTCCGTCGCACCGGTGCCGATCGCATGGACTCCTAACAGTTGCCGGGTTTCTCGGTGAAAAAGCATTTTCAAAAATCCACTGTCATCCCCGAGAATTTGCCCACGCGCAATTTCTTTATAGCGGGCCACTCCAGTTTCATACGGAATTTTCTTCTCTGTCAGTTCATGCTCATGCGCGCCAATCATAGAAATCTCGGGAATCGCATAGATACCGAACGGAAAGTGTGTATCCATGGGACCGGCATTGACTCCAAACGCATGACACGCAGCTCGTCTTCCTTGCGCAGCAGATGTGGCTGCGAGACTGGGGAATCCAATGATGTCGCCGGCGGCGAAGATATGTGGGACTTTTGTTCGAAATTTTTCGTCGACCGCGATGCGACCTCGTTCATCCGTGGTCAACCCCGCCTTTTCCAGGTTCAAGCGATCAGTTGAACCGATTCTCCCAGCAGAATACAGGACCATATCAGACACGATTCGCTTGCCAGACTCAAGCTGAATCACGGCTTGCCTGGGAGGGCCTTCAGTAATATTTACCGTTTCTACAACTTCTCCCATCCGGAAAGTCACATCCCGGTTTCTCATTTGATGCATAAGTTCTTCGACAATTTCGTTGTCCAAAAATTCCAATAATCGTTCCCGTTTATCTACCACGGTCACGTGGATTTCGAGTGCTGCGAACATGGACGCGTACTCCATTCCGATCACGCCCGCTCCGACAACGACCAATCCTCTGGGTAGGTGCGTGAGACAGACCATTTCGTCGCTGGTAACAATATTTTCACCATTCACAGGAACACCTGGAGGAGAAGCCGCCATGGTTCCCACGGCAATTAGGATGTTCTCAGCAGTAACGGTTTTTGTCGCGTTTTCTGAGGTAATGACGAGAGTATGAGCATCTGTGAATGAGGCTTCACCAAGAATAAGCTCAATATTATTCCTCCAGAGCTGATCTTCAACCATTTCAACTTCTCGGCTCCTGACGAGATTCACACGGGAAAACAGTTGAGCCGCTGATGGACGGTGACGATTTCGAGTTCCTGCTTGTTGCCAAAAAGGGTGGTTGGTGGCCATAAAGGATAGTACGGCCTCCCGAAAAGTTTTGCTGGGAATTGTGCCTAGCTCCACACAAACGCCTCCCGCGCATTGCCGTCGCTCAATCACTCCCGCTCGCTTCCCGAGCTTGGCGGCTTGTATGGCCGCTCGATGACCAGCAGGTCCACTCCCGATGCACAAAAGATCGAATTCAAACAGATCGCTCATTGTAATTTCGCACGGTTGCATCGCTGATGCGTATTAAAATTCCAAACAAGCTGTTTTTTTTTCATACATAAGTTTAAGGAGCATAAATCATGCCTTACCATTTCTAGGGTTGTGCCTTAGAATTGCGCGGTATACACATGGCAGTTAGGAAATCTAAAAGTAGAGTAAAATCAAAGTAATTCTTGGGTTACTCCAAGTGATCAAGAGAGGATGAGATGCGAAAAAGACTTGACTCTGATTCTTTAAAAGGGAAGTGAGTGGGCACCGAGGCTCTTATCTTTAAGACGCTACCTTAATAAATTTTAAAACAAGGAATAAAATATTTTGAAGATCGTAGGGCTTAGAGAAAATGTATAGCGCTCCGGCTTTAAAGGCTTTTTCTTGAATGATGTCCGTAAGATTTCCAGAAATCATGATTGCCGGGGGAGGATGAGGATTTTCCAGTGCAAGTTGTTCAAGAAAATCGCAACCATTCATAATTGGCATGTGACAGTCCGTAATAATAAAACTGATCGAATTCTTCCGAATAATCTCAAGTGCTGATTTTCCATTTTCTGCCTCTAGACACCTTAGCCCTTGATGCTCAAGAGGCAAACGAAGGACTTCACGACAATCAGGATCGTCGTCGACAATCAAGACTGCAGGCGAATAGCCCTTCTCAACCCTTTCATTTGAATACACATGAGAGGCTTGAGGCACCAAAACATTATGCGCACAATGACCTTGTAAGCCAGATGATTTATGTTTATTCACAACCAACCCTCCAAAGTGTCCTGCAAGAGTAGAGAGGTATAGCCGCTTCACATAACTTCCGCTGGTGGAAACGTTCTACCGCGCTGGGCTATAGCCGATTCACTGAACTTCCGAACCCTTGAAGGTTTTGATACCGCGTTGAAAGTCTTTAGGCATTAACTGGACCGAATTGAGATTCGCTATACTCTAAAAATAATTGTAGGCACTGAATCCTGACTACATAGGAGCAAGAGCAACTGGAATGCCAATTATAGTTGATACCAGCTCATTACTCTTGTTCGTAAACTAAGATATATGCACAACAAGCAAAATGACGATCGTTGACGCACTACAATACGAGCGGGAATGCACGCACACAGGTGAGCGAAAAACACCAATCCATCGTATAGATCACGATCCCTCTTTTGGAAAACTGTTACGCGGGAGAGGAAGGGAGCTTTCGCACAACATAAAAAAACAAAAATCCACCGAGATTGGTAAGGTCGAAACCAACGTTGGAAATTTTCGATTCATATATTCTTTAAATGACAAACAATTGAATGACATCAATAATTCGTGGGTACAGCAAGAAAATGCGAGATGAAACAGACTATAGATGGACGACATTTCTGCAACCCAACAAAACGGCAGGGTATGAGAATGATAAGGTAGACGGCTTATCTAGCGGAGAACAAAATGCAACGAAAGGTTAGAACATACGAAAGGCTGAAGCCAGAACATTTCATTGAAAGATGTGGAGTGTGCAAAACCAGATCCGGAGCAATATAGGAATAGAGACTCGACACTGAACTCTTGCGCCTACTGCGCAAACACCGTTGCGGCAAATCTACATGAGAGGTTTTCGGCAGAGTTTGATTCCAATATATACACTTTTTCACTGAAGTTGCATAATCATATTCTTCACATCCACTTCCTTCTTTGAGAAATTTTTTGCTTCCAAGAAAGAGAGGAAGTTTACATTATATAATCGTCTGCAGAAAAATCCAAAGACGTGAGAGCTGGGCCTTGAGAGCTTAGCAAGGCTCTTCTAATCATAGCTTCCAATTCTCGGATATTCCCTGGAAATTTATAATTTCCCAACACGGCAGTTACTGAATAATCAATATCGAGTTTTGGACGACCAATTTCTTCTCCGTAAGCGTGTATCATTTTCATGGCCAAAGGGATAATGTCCTGCCTACGCTCCCGGAGAGGCGGAATTGAAATTTGATTACTCCGAAGTAACGAAAGCAATTCAGGATGGAAGTTTTTCCCCTGGCCTGACTGACTCGGCATAATCGTACTGGCCAATACAAAACAATTAGTTATAGGAAACTGTTCCACCCCTCCCATTCGGCAGAAAGAACGGGTACTAATCGCTTCAGCCAAGCTCCTTTGAACAGGAAAAGGAAGATGTTCGACACCATCAATCAAAAGCGTTCCTTTGTCGGCATGTTCGAAACTTCCCGGCTTGGCCTGACTGGCGCCACTAAAGGCTCCTCGTTCATAGCCAAATAAATGGGACTCCAACAGTGGCCCTCTTTGTTCATTGCAACTGACCGCTATAAAAGGAGCCATATGTCTGGGACTGTTATAATGAAAAACACGTGACAAAAATTCTTTGCCGGTCCCCACCTCTCCTTGGAGGAATATGACAGGTGCCTCCTGGACGGCAAGAGATTTTAGTTGCTCAATGACCTTTACCATGGATTGACTTTTAGCAATCACCTGGTCCCAGGCATATTGACGTTGCTTTTCCAAGGCGGAGTACTCAACTTGACTTCTCAGCTCAAGAAAATTAAGCGCACGTTCCAACGCCGGTTCAACTGTTGAAAAATCAACCGATTTAATCAAAAAATCGTACGCTCCAAGACGCATAGCTGCTACAGCATCTTCGATGGTGCCATATGCGGTTAACAAGATGACTAGGGTTTTGGGAGTCACCTCTCGTAGCCGTTTTAACGTTTCCAATCCATCCATTTCTGGCATTTTCAGATCCAGGAAAAGTAGATCAGGTATTTCAAAATCCAAAGCATTAAGAAGGGATTCCCCTGAATTAAAACTTCTCACCAAGTGTCCGTACTTGGTCAACCGGCGACTTAACGCGGAACACACACTTTGTTCATCATCAGTGACATAAATCGTTGCACGCATAACAATCCTTAGTGTTCGAAATGAATAAGCAAGACCAAACTTCAATCCAGAACTTTGCGGCTCATTGCCAAAACGACATACTCCTCATGACTACGACCGACAAACTGTTATCGGTATCAGGAAACACCGCGATGAATTTCATCGTGAGCAATTATACCGTTTTACGGTGAAATCTACCAAGGCATCGAATCGAGAAGAATGCACACAAACCCTGAATTTTTCAAAGGCCATCACATGTATGTAAGGAATCCCTCCGGAAGACCTCCACTCCACAACATACAGACAAAGCTGAAGGCTCTGTACTTCGACTTCGTGAATTGCAAAGTCCATACTCGAAAAACAGTCTCGACATGATAGAGATTCTGCCGTCAATAATCATGAGTACCTGCAAGGATTTTTGTTTTTCTTGCTCGCAATTCATGGTCCGCAGCATACGTAATAATTCAACCAACGTGCGATGATGCACAGCAAGTAAGTGTGAATTGGCACTCTTTTTCACACAAGACGCCATCTTCTCCATAGAAAAACCACCGCGCGGGTCTTGTGATACGGAGGCATAACTAATGTCTGGATACATGCCAATGCGCTTCTTCACTGTGAAATATCTAGTCTATCTACAAGGATGAATGCACAGCTCATCGTCCTCCCTTCCAACCCTATGCTTAGAATTTTCAGATAGTTTACAACTGGTATTAGACTTGCTTAGGGAAACGGTCGTTGCACAGATCACGATGAACAACAGCAAACTGAATGTCCAGGAGTAAAGAGACGATGAAAAAATTTCAACGAGCGGCTTCGTCAATCCTTATTCTTATCGGAGCGTTGTCATGGACCGCGATCGCACTCGGGGCTGGGGATCATACCAAAGAATTCCCGAGTGACTTTGATCGATTGAGTTCCATCTTACAACAACCCAAATCTCTTTCTGCTGCTACCCCTGAATGGTTAGATTTGGGTATTGAACATCGTACTCGCTATGAAACGTTCGACCACAGCTTTACTCGAGGCACCGCAGGGAGCAATCAGCAGATTCACCAACGGACGAGAGTCTTGTTGGGAATTAAGGACATCTGGGACCCAATCCGATTCACACTCGAACTGGCTGATTTTCGTGCTCCTCTAGCCGATCGAAGGCAAGATCGGTCACCAATTTTTGTCAATCACCTGGACATTTTTCAACTTCATTTTGACCTGGTGACTGATAGTTTTTTGGGAACAGGAATTTCTGGAAAACTTGAAGTCGGGCGATTGATCATGGATTTTGGGCAAGGACGCTTAGTCGCCGGGCATCGGTTCGGCAGCTTTACTCCATCATTTGATGGCGTACAATTGACCTTTGGTGGAGATTCATCCTCCAAGTGGGGACTTCGCGCGTTTGCTACACGACCCGTTCAGCGACATTCTGTTAGCCCGGATTGGAACACCCCCAGTTCTTATTTTTCAGGTGCCGCGATTTCCAGCCGCCATGTTCCATGGGCCAATGGAGAACTGTATGTCTTTCAACTCAAGGAGGGAAATCATCTTCAAAAACGGGATCTGTCGACAGTCGGATTTCGACTTTTTTCTCTACCCATGAAAGAACACTTGGATTATGAGATAGAATCGATCTATCAAGTGGGAGAGGTCGGCCGCACTCATCACTTTGCACATCGTCATCACGGTGAGGTGGGGTACAGCTTAGGGACGGCTTGGCCTCTTCGGTTTGTATACCTGTTTGACTATTCGTCAGGGGACCCGAACCCGAGAAAAAACTTTGACTTCTTATTCGCGAAACGCCGAGCAGAATACGGACCAACCGGAATTTTGGGAGTCATCTTCCCATCGAATATTCTTTCACCCATTGGATTTCGTGCGACCCTTCAACCAACGTCCACGATCAAGTTGATGGCATCTCATCGCACTTTCTGGCTAGCCGATGGTCGCGGCCCTTTTGTTGGCAGTGGTCTGCAGGATCCCTCTGGTCGAGCGGGCACCTTCCTGGGCAATATGTTTGACACGTCTGTGAATTGGGCTCCTCAAGCTGGCTATTTTCGACATACCTCGTTCCAGGTGGGGTATACCCGTTTTTTCAAAGGCTCTTATTTTGATCGAGTCCCACAAAGTCCAGGTACGGCCGATGTGAATTATGTATATACCATGGCCGTTATTACGTTCTAGCTCTTTGAACCAATCATCGGTCGTATCTCAAAACCTGAGAGACTTCTCCCGCGAATTTCGAGTATCGAATGACGAAATACGTGTCCGACGGACAAGATACGATTCACTAAGGACCAGTCAGGGAAGCAGCGCTGACTGACTTTTTCCAACCTCCCTTGAATAGTCAAGAATTGCTGCACATGACTTACTCCTCGAGAACTGTCACAAACCTTATCGAGGCGTAATGACACTGAAAAAATACCCGTATGGGTTCTCTGTATCTATATCGATTTGTATTCACATATTACTTTCCGGTCGTTCAATCTCTGAAGCTACAGCGTAGCTTCGCACCATACCGCAAGTGCGTCTCCGCACAGATGAAAGATTAGGCTTCTTTAAAAGTAAAAAAATGAATGCAATAAAATTTACTAAGCACATGAATTTTCAAATGAAATTGTCGCGACTCGTAAATATCCTCTCGACTGGAATCGATCTTGCTCTCTTCAACATCAGCTCAATTTAAGATCAAAAATGAACTTAAGAAATGTGGCATACATGAAAGAGGGTGAACCCAAAGAGCGCCTACAAAATTATAGAGGTTCGCAGTTCCACAAATTCGTCGCTCAGTGGAGCCTTGCCACTCGAATTTGTCAGAGTTTTCTTCGACAGATATTTCCATTTTACTAGTAACGGACAGAATTAAACTTTCCAACAGGGTGTAGAAATATTCGGTCTGTTCGTTTTTGTTCATCTCACCCAACGACGAATGACACTTTATTTTCAATTCAAACTTACAAGCCTAGCCCTCAGCTCATTGAGATCTGACATAGTCTCTCCACTAACAAATGGCCCAGGGCACATATTTCTTTAGGACAAGGAGCAATTCATGCTTGAGGATTTTATCTACAACTTCACCCACAACTTATTTAAACCACTGTTGCTCTTTTTCTATATGGGCTTTCTCATACCTATACTTAAAGTCCCGTTTGAATATCCACACGTCTTATATAAAAGCATATCGATTTACCTGTTGATCTCCATCGGCTGGCATGGCGGTGAAGAATTAGCCATGTTAGAGGCCGTTGACCTCCAACATGCCCTTGGATTCATGATCATCGGCTTCATCACGAACACGATCATCGGAACCATTGCTTATTTTTTCCTCCGATATATGACCAAGCTTCGGCAAATCGATGCAGCAACCGTCGCGGGCTACTACGGTTCAGATTCGGCAGGAACCTTTGTCACCTGCGTTGGGGTGCTGGCCGCCACTAATATCGCCTTTGCAGCATATATGCCGGTCTTGCTTGCTGTGATGGAAATCCCCGGCTGCCTTGTCGCCCTCTTCCTCGTCTCACGACTTCGGAACTCAGGTCAGATGGACGCCTACGGCAATATGCCGGGAGAGCCAGAGTATGACCCCAGTACTCGCCCGAGCATCAATGCTCCGACCCATTCGGAACATCATATGGAAAGTCATGATGGGAAAACCGATACCGAGACGACCGTTCCGGTTTACGCAAAATCAGTCGGTGCCGCGGCAGCATCGGACTTTCAACAGTCTCAACCTCAGAGCGTGTTCAGCAAAAAAGTCTTACACGAGGTGTTCTTCAATCCAGGATTATATTTGCTGTTCGGGGGCATTTTAATTGGATTTATCGGCCGATTGCAGGGAGTGAAAGTCACCGAGGTTGACGACAAATTTTTTGTTGTTTTATTCCACGGAGTCTTGAGTCTCTTCCTCTTGGAAATGGGAATGACGGCTTGTTCACGACTCAAAGACTTGAAAAACGCTGGACCAGGCTTCATCGTATTTGCCCTACTACTGCCAAATGTCTTTGCAATGATCGGTATTCTTGTGACTCATGGATACAGCATGGTACTCGGAGAGTCCTTCGACGTGGGAACCTATGCGCTTTTTGCAGTGCTGTGCGGAGCGGCATCGTATATTGCCGTTCCGGCTGTTCAACGACTCGCCATTCCTGAAGCAAGCCCCACTCTGCCATTAGCCGCCTCACTCGGTCTAACATTTACCTACAACGTCACGGTCGGCATCCCGTTGTATATCATGCTGGCCACAGCAGTAATCTCAGCAATGCCGGTAAATTAAGTTTGACCCATTACAGTCTAAGTGAGCGAGGAGACGAGGAATAAGGGGTCACAAACCCACAGGGAGTAACTAATATCTCGCCGAGGGATGTTAACAGTAATCCAAACATACAGAGACACGCTGATAGCAAACCTGGAAATCTGTCATTGCTTCTAGGAAAATTTGACACTCTTCTCACTCTACATCCATCTCCGAGCGACTTGACTGGGAGGAAGGATACATGATTAATGCAGGCATCTCCCTCACAATAGGTCTTCATGCACGAAATACACAACAACATGAGTCTGACAACGGTGTTCGGCGTTGCAAAATTGAATGACTGCCCTAACTGTCTCGTAGCGAAACGAGGAAAACTGAGGGTTAAGGATTTTTTTTCGTTTTTTATGCTATGTCATACTCAACAAGCACGTTGTCCATTTAACAGCTTTCCCGCCCCTACTTAATCACTCATACGTCTTACAAGACTCCGGTACAGACTTGGAGGAAAGTCGCAGAGTATCTTGATTGATTTTAAAAATTATGGGCAACGGATAACATCTCACCTTCTTCAGCCAATAGATGACATGGTCCTTATTCACAACAACCACTGCCTGCAGCGAATTCATGGCCTTGCGTTCGCTCACCGGTTGCCATAGAACCCTTTAGCTAAAACATTTGCCCAAACATCCCAATATTCTCTTGAAGCAGGCACGGTAAAAGTTGCTGTTCCGGCTCCAACAGAATGGGCAGACTAACCCATTCAGCCAATGTCTGGAAATTGTCTTTTCCAGGCTTGAATCTGATGACATTTCTGTCATTGTAGCCAAGCTAATTCCGCGACGATCTTTTACGTCTCAAATGATTATCTTGACGATTTTTACTATTAAAGAAGAAAAATGAGAGGAAGGATATTGCTGACCAAACGCCAGAAGGTTAGCGAGGAAAGTGGCCTATTCATACAAACACAAGGCCTGCCTATCACCACTCTTGTTTCAGCACTTGAACAGTTCAAACGACCTGAGCATGGAAGCGGGTAAATCAGGCCACAAGTAGAGGTTTGGGCATCACATTCAATTTTGTCAGTTTCTCTAAATCATCTTTAACCACAACGTACGGTGTATCCGTCCAGATCCATGTTTGATTGTCGGGACCATGAATTTGCACACCGGTAAAGACTGCATAGGATACAGGGTCATTATTAACCGTCAGATAGATCATGCGTTCGAGATCTTCTCGAATGGCACTATGCGCAATTTTGGTCAGGGTGACTAAATCAGGAACTTCTCCATAGCGAATTTTTTTCAACATCCGTTGCTTCAAGAGACTGAGTTCAATGTCATCTGAGTCAAAATCCAAAGTGATTGAGCCATTGGCAAGTTCTTTTTGTAATCCGAACAATGCCCCGCACGCATGCGAGACATCCTTTCGGCCAGACCGGTAACAATTGCCGATGACACCTTCGGCATCAATACTAATATGCGGAAACGCAAAGTAGACAACCCGTTCTTCCCCATCCTCATTTGGTGAATGATGACTCGCTGTCTTGAATCCAGTTTTCCCCAAATACAGCATGCCCGCCAAGCTGGAAAAATCAAAGACATGCGTCCACGCCTTTTCAATCTCTTCTATCAAATTTCGGGTCAGTTCATCACGACACACGCTGGCACAGACAATGGCATTTGTCGCGTGAAACCCATATCCATGTAAGGCTTCTGATGTTCGTTGTATATAATCTGATGAACGCATTGCTCCAGGAAAATGAGTCTCCACCGTTTCTTCAAACCCCATCTAACAATCTCGTCCTTCCTTGCACGTTCATGGGTTCGCAACCCCCATCGTTATGATTTACGCCACGTGTTATTCCAAAACGATCACCATTCCCTACACTAAGCAAATCTTATTCCAGAAACAGAACATTCAGAAAAACCCCAAAATACAAAGGAAAATGCCAGTCTAATGATAAGCCTCTCAAAAAAACTCAAGAGATTCAAAGACAATTGATTTGATTCGCACAAGCAAACTGAGCGTTTTCACTCAATATGGGAATGTAGAAAAAAGCCGCTGCCTACTCCGGCTTCGTTGCTCGTCGTTCGTTGCTCGTATTTCGTGGGAAACGTCCTTCATGTTTTTCTGCTGCCTATACCACAGACTCGTCACGTTTCATGTCTATCAACACGGCACTTCATAATTATTTGTGCAATCGGACAGCATCAAAACAGCATGACTTCTCAGACAAGTATCGCTCACAGATATGATTGTCCTGAGTGCTTCATTGTAGAAAATCACGTATTTCTTATATACTCTCAGCATTTTTACGACAACATTGCCATACGTTGCCAACAAGAACACCAAAGACAACATATCTATCTGCGACCAATCGAATAGATGTTCTGCACAAGCAACCTATTCCACATTCATCTCTTGGCTCCCAATAGATCGATAGCCTGTTAATGGAACGCATACGCGAATACCTCAAAGACTTTAATTTCACAGAAAACCTCCAAGGGTTAGGCAGTCACGTTCGCGGTGACGTCTTGGCAGGCATTACCGTGGCGATGGTGGTTCTTCCGATGGCTCTGGCTTTTGGAGTGGCCTCCGGCCTTGGTGCTATTGCCGGCATGTGGTCCGCGGTTGCTGCGGGCCTTGTTGCCGGTCCCTTAAGTGGATCCGCCTGGTCGGTGGGGGGACCGACCGGACCGATCACCATTCAAATCCTGACCATTGCCCAGACCCATCAAACATCTGATGGCACTCCGGACTTAATCTTTATTTTTACAACTATTGCCTTAGCTGGCTTTATCTTGATTGTGTTGGGCCTTCTAAAGCTCGGACAGTTTATAAAGTTTACCCCGTATTCCGTCATTTCCGGATTCATGACCGGACTAGGGGTTTTATACATGCTGCTTCAACTCAATCCCTTTCTCGGCCTTGACGGAGTCAAAAGCATCACGGCTGCTATCACGGAATTGCCGTGGAGTCTCACCCATGCGTCACCGGCGGCAATGGGGATTGGAATGTTGACCTTACTGCTCGTCATCGCGTGGCCGAAAATCTCGCCGGTGCCCTGGTTGCCCGGCCCCTTAATTGGCTTGCTAGCTGGAACAATCACAACCGTTGCGTTAGGACTAGATATCCCTACGATTGGGGATATCCCGACCGGCTTACCCAGCCTGTACCTTCCTGATCTGACGCTCCTTGAATCCGCCTTTGTCCCCGCTGCCGCCCTCGCCGGCCTCTGCATTTTCGATAGCCTACTAACCTGTCTCATTGTCGATAATATGACCGGGACTCATCACAACAGCGATCGTGAACTCGTCGCACAAGGTTCCGCGAATCTATTTTCTGGACTTGTCGGAGGCTTAGGAGGCGCCACCAACACCATGCCATGTGTCGTCAACATTCAAAGTGGAGCGCACACACGATTAGCTTCGATGACGATGGGTCTCGTCTTACTATCATTCATCCTGGGGCTTGGCCCGCTGGCGGCTTCAATTCCGCTTTCGGCTTTAGCGGGAATTCTCTTGAAAGCTGGATATGACATTTTAGATATGCGGGTCCTCCCTGTGGTCCGGCGCCTGCCCACATCCGATCTCTTGGTGTTTGGACTTGTCGTCTTTATGACCGTGTTTTGGAATTTGCTCTCGGCCATGGCCATTGGACTAGCCGCCGCATTTTTTCGGTTTGTCAAAGATCAAGCCGATCGGTATATTGCCGACCTCGACCGACGGAATGAAGATGTGAAGCAAGAAGAAAATGATCTTATTTTTGCCTTTGCGCGAGACCATGCACGGCAAATTAGCCTTAATGGAGAAAATAGAGGAGAGATCAGCGGTCGGTTCGAGCACATTGTGCGAGATCGCATTGTCTTTGTCCGCCCTCATGGACCATTATTTTTTGGAGCCATCGATTGGCTCAATGAAACGGTCGAACATCTTGAAGGAAAAGATGTCCTCATCATCCGGTGCAAATGGCTAGATGAATTAGATTTATCGGGAGCCTATGCCTTAGGCGATTTAATCGAAGCGGCAAATAGTCGTGGAGTAGAGGTCCTGACTGCCGGTATGTCGCCGAGAACTCGTCAGGTGCTTGAAGATTTGAACGAACTGTCCCGGCTCAAAGAAGATCACATTTGCACACACTTTAATGAAACCCTCGAGAAAGCCGTACAGATAATCGAACAGAAGACAGTCGCCGCCTCCTCCAACACACTCTGACCGAATCTTCGACGATCACATCTATCGCGAACCCACGTACATTCAAATCAGTGGAATATTGTTCTCGCACGCACACCACACATCAAGAAAGGCCTCTTACAATTAGAAGGGATGGTATAGTATTTTAACTTTTTCTCAGTTCCTATGATCTAACGCCTACAGGCCAGTCCGCAGAGGGTAAAACCCTAGGACGATAAGCAATGCATGTGATGAATGAGGGAATGGGAATGCTCCATGTTCTTGAGCAAAAGCTCCTCCTCCACTATAGCAAATCCAAATACACTCCAAACATAAACATATCATGATCTCCGGGCGGTACCATCTATCAACGAAGAGAAATTCCTTGAACCGGCTATAGCCGGTTCAAATAACTTCCGCTCGTTGAAACATGGTACCGCGCGGAGTTCGTGGTATTCTTCTGATTGGAATTTATTTGGATTCGCTATAGAGTGCAAGGGAAGGAAAAGATGCAGTTGAGACTTGAATGCCAACGAATGCGAAATGTATCTAGACACTCGTCTCATGACAAAGACGAAAATGCAATACACGCACTTCACTCAAATTCTTGACATGATCGCCCAGGTTATCAGCAGTATGAGTGTAAACGCTTCCATGTGACTGTACCTCTGTATCGGTGAGTAATCTTCTTCAGTGGTTGCGAGCAAGGTAAATGCCAGATTGTCTGACACACCGCATTCAATGAAACAGCTAGATATTTCGCGCACTTACGAACGCCAACTCTCTTCGGTATACCCACGGCTCTTCTGGACTGTGCGATTTCATATAACGCATACAGTACGTAATCGCACAATTTAAAGCAGTTGACGCATCTGCGTAAAACTCTATCTCACGACAGGGTCAATGCTAGATCATTCCAATCTCAGCACGTTGGCCCGGTACAATTGTGCAAAAATTGTTTGATTCAAGAAGTGCGACCTGAAGCTTGAGATTTCAACAGCTACCTATCAATTACTTCAATTCCCCATTAAACACCTCATTGATGTTCGGACAGGAAATTGCGCTACTTCGCACAAGATGTTTCGATCGAATACGCACAATTTCATGAAACGACATGATCTCTTCCACTGAAACATTTCTAAAAAACCCTTATTTTTCATTGCTATAGAAGACATTATGATATAGGAGTACAACATTGGTATATCCTTTGCTGTCACCCTGGACATAGTATTTATTCTAGCCCAGAACTAGCGACACGCCTGTTGGGATGCGGAACACATTCAATGTACGTACACAACAGCTTTCAACAGATATCAAGCACATGACCCGATGCCCTTCTAAGCATGATTGAAAAAGAACAAAAAACTACGGACGCAGACCAGCAGGTCACCGAGACTGACTCTCAGCTTGATGAACGTGAACATCAGTTACTGGAGACCTACAAAACCTTGCAGAAATACGCCTCACAACATTTTTCATGTGATGAGTCCGCCGCCGGCCTCGCGCAGTTGTCAAGTGAACGGAAGTTTTTCGAGCCTTGAAGCAAAGGAACGCGAGTATGACCAACCTCAAAGATTCACTCCTTCCACAAACCAAACTCCTGCGACCCAAAACAAACAGTCTGACAACGTCAACCCTCGACAACAACACGACTCTCACGCCGTTCAATCTGTGTCGTATTTTCCACCCCACCGACTGCTCGGCTGAAAGTACGTTGGCTTTTATCCATGCACTAAAAATAGCTCAAGCAACCGGTGCCGAATTGAGCATTTTTCATCGCGAACAGAGCAGAGAGAAAAAGATTCTCCCAACCTTGAACGATTCCCCTCACGTTCGAACTACCCTCACAGAGTGGGGAAAACAATTCAGTGCGTCTGAAAAAAGCCAAGATGAAAAAAATGGATTTTCTGTTGAGAAAATCTTGGCAATGCCCTCAAACGCAAAGAACGAAACGCGACAATATTATCGAGACAATTCTACTGATCTGATTGTTCTTACGACTCACCAGCACCATGGTTTCTGCTTTTTCTCTTCTTACAGGACCGCCGAGGCCATAACGTCTACGTATGGAGTCATGACCTTAGTGGTCCCGTCAGGCTGCCAAGGGTTTGTGTCGCCTCTTGATAGGACTGTCACGCTAAACCGCATTCTCATTCCGATTTCGTCTACTCCTGATCCACAGACTGCTATAGATGCGACATCGGCCATGGCTCAAATATTAGGAAATCCTGAAGGTGTCTTCACATTGCTTCATATTGGATGTGAACAAGATATGCCAAACATAGAGTTGCCGGATCATCCAGGATGGACATGGAAAACCACGATCAAAACAGGGAAGGTCGTCGACGAGGTGTTATTCGAAGATGCTGAGCAGTCCTTCAATCTTATTGTTATGACCACACGAGGCCACCAACATTTTCTCGAGGCCATACTCGAAACCACAACCGAAAGTGTGATGCAACAGGCACGATGCCCCATCCTTGTGCTACCAACACTCTCACCATCATAAATCATGCACACAACACACCCTCTTTATCTTCATAAAGGTGTGCTAAAAGGCACCTCTTTAAAACGCTTGACTGTGCGTGCCTAGCTTGCCATAGACAGACCAGGTCGGCAATCAAGGCTCTCCTGATTGGGGAAACCTGCCTCATGCGCGGTCTTTTTTCGCGTCATCGTCCGGGCTCGCCCCCTTCCTTATGCCGTGTGCTCGCGACTGGACCACGTCAATAGCACAAACCGTTGGAAGTTGTACGTCAGATTCTTCAGCCCGATCTGTGCTCGCGCCCGAACCCGGCCAATCATGCGAACAAATTTTCTGCCCATCGCCATGACGAATGCCCGAAGACATGTTCAACCCGGACACGAATCCCTGAGCAGCGTTGGTTGATCGCTTGCGGGTCAACAGTCAAAGGCCCTCCCTGAGCCCCCTTGTCGTGAATCTTGACCCGCAGCTGCCGTTTCTTGAGTGTGCCTTCAATCTCCTCCGCCGATAGGGGCCATGCCCGAGCGCATGTGCTAAAAACTATTTCTCCATCATCAGCTACCCAATCTTGACGTGGAGCGTCTGTTGGACCTGCTCGTGCGTAGCAGTTTCTCCAAGCCCCGCTCCAAACACGTTTTCAGCCTTTGTGACCAACGGCTTCTTCTAGCAGTCGATTCAATACAGCTTTGATATCTGGAAGGACCGGACATTGCGCTAGTTCGCACAAAATAGTTTGATCAAATGCGCTCAATCTCATTGAACAACATAACGCCTTCTTCCGTAGAAATTCCACAAAAACACCTATTTTTCAGCGCTCTCAAATAACCACCGAATACTAACAAATTTTTGGTATACCCTTTGCTCTCGTTCATAAGCATCATGAAACCTCCATCATTCAAGAACAAACTCATTGATACAAGGAATAGGCTTGAATGTATTTACACAGAAATGTATCAATTGCTAACCAAGAGGTGATCTGATGTCGACTCTTAGTATGATCGAGAAAAAAGAACGAAACGCTGTGAAGAGAGAAAGTCCAGCCACTGAAATTCATCAGCAACGTGATGCACACGAACAGCAATTTTGGAAGACCTACGAAGCTTTGCGAAAATATGCCTCTCAACACTTTTCATGTGATAGCTAACCTTTAGTAATTGTGGATATGTAGAACACATGAAAGACAGCGAGCCGGCAATCAAAGGAGCACGAATATGAATATTCTCAAAAAATTTTCTGTTCCACAAAACGAATCTCGATTTCTCGAAACGAACACCATCGATGCTTCAACTTTTGCCAAGCAAACAACTCTACCGAGTTTGAATTTTCGCTGTATCTTTCATCCCACCGACTGTTCTGCTGAAAGTAGAGTGGCTTTTGTCCATGCGCTGAAAATGACTGAATCCACCGGTGCAGAACTGCGTATCTTTCACAGTGAAAAGAGCGAAAAAAAACCGACTCTTGCAGCCTGGGAGAATTTCCCTCGGGTTCGAACTACACTCGCACAATGGAAAAAACAACAGGGTGAACCGGAAAGGAATCAAGGCGAACGGCCAGGCTTTCATGTTGAAAAGATATTGGCCTATAGCACAAACGCAAAGAACTCTATTCTTCGCTATCTTCGGGACAAACCCTGTGACTTAATTGTTTTGACCACTCATCATCGACATAATTTCGGCCTACGTTCTTCTTATGGCATTGCGGAAACCATTGCGTCTGAGTCTGGAGTCATGACCTTGGTTGTTCCGCCAGGGTGCCACGGTTTTGTTTCACCTCTTGATGGAACCGTTACCTTAAACCATATTCTCATTCCAATTACTTCGATCCCAGACCCACAACCGGCAATCGACGTGGCATCGGTCATGGCTCAAAGATTAGGGAATTCTGAAGGTGCCTTCACGCTCCTCCACGTAGGCCATGAAGAAGACATGCCGAAGGTGAAATTGCCCATTCACCCAGGATGGACTTGGGATACCGTTATCAGAAGCGGTCAAGTGGCTGAAGAGATTTTTTCCGAAGATGCTGAGCAGTCTTACAATCTTATTGTCATGCCCACACGAGGCCACCAAAACTTTCTCGACACGATACTTGGAACCACAACTGCACGTGTCATGTATCAGGCATGGTGCCCGGTCCTTGTGCTGCCGTCACGCATGCCATAAACGAAAGCCCTGCTTTTCGATAGACTATATACGTTATGATCTTCAAACGGAGAAACCCCTAACCAATGTAATGATTCATCATACGTCATGTATACAGACCAATCCGCACAGTCTAGGTAGCGCCATCGCTTCAAACGTGGAACGCCTCCCTCGACTCAGTGAAAAAACATCGCTAGGGTATCTCTAAAAACTAGGGCGTTTTCTGAGTGCAAGGCTCCCTGTGCAAAACCGCAGTGTCCCACGTGAATCCCCGTGACAGCCAGTAGAGCGAAATAGACGGCCACGGCATCCAGAAGCATCTCAAGCTTGAAGAATCGATCAACGCTGCGAGAGTCAATACATCAGGATTTGAGCACGTCGCTGACGCCGCGTTTACGAGTATTCTTCCGCTGATACCGAGACGACATTGAAGCCGAATGCGTGTTCTTTTGAACGCACACATCACACGCTATACATTCATCACTCCAACTCATTCAGCAGACCTTCTCGTCACTCGTCGTGTTTAACCTGTGGCTCGGTTTATTTACAAATATTTCAAAACTGTAGTATACATAGGTACCTGCAGGTAGTATGTCAGTAAGTAAAGAGAAAACTCGAAGGTTCATGGCTAATTTGACCGAGGAGGAGCTCATGAAAGTACTGATGGCCCCCATACGATGCACGCTAGTCATTGGAATTCTCGCACTTATCATCGGCGGATGTACAAGTGGGCCCATGCCTTCCGGCGCTGCGAGCAATGCTCACGTACTTGAAGCCATCGCCCACACCCAGGAAGCGATTGATCATGGCAGCATGGGGCATGCCGATGCACTCGTTACACACGCAACCGCGGCGCAAACCCATGCCAAAGCGGGTCAAGAGGAAGTCAGCAATCCTCACTTGGATGCAGCTGCGAATGAGCTAGACGAAGCGATAGCACATGGGAAAGAAGGGCATGCTGAAGTCGCCACGGGACATGCCAACAATGCCATGAGCCATTTTAAAGAGATGAGATAGCGAAGGAACAGGAGGATATGGCTACAGGAACGCAGACGAGGAGTCTCATCTGCGTTCCTTGCCTAACACATACTTTAACATCGTACCGGACATTACACAGATTGACACGTCCGCCCTTCAAGAAACTGACGATCCCAATCAGCCTTGACCAACCATGCAGCCTCTACGGCATTCTCCATTTCCTTGCGTGACAGACCCGCTTCAACCGCAACTTTGCACATGGTCCTGAACGCATCGGAAATTTCTAACGGACTTGTCATACCCTTACCCCCTTGTTTGAGATTCCTCAACACCACCTTCCAGCGGGTGTACCCTGCTTCTTGTACCGTCTAAACGATGAAGACTTGCTAAGGAACATTGTGGTATGAAACATTGAAAATGTAACACCTCAAGGTAGTGCCCAAAGCCTATGCAATTTTTCGAATGAAGGATGCATAGAACGTACTGCAATGTGTATTCCCATTTTCGATTCTAAAAATTCATTAAAAAAATCCAGAAGATAGCCATCAAAGCCTGAGAAGGAAACATGGAAATCGACCGATTCGGTGAAGGCAAAACCATACGAAAAATCAAAAAAGTGTCAGAATTCTTTCCTGCCTTTTCCGTTCAAAGACCATCATCAAATACTACGAGTACCTTAAAATGCTACAGAGTGCTACAAAGAAATTTCTCTGACTGTATTGAAAGGAGAACATAATACTTCGACCCTATAGCACATCCTGTCGCCCAACCATCACGAACGTCATTACATGATAAGATAGGGGAACATGTTTAAAAAATCCTTAACCATTCTCGTACACGATAGGCCGCTCAAAAGCCTCAAGAATATTCGCAACCCAACCTATGATACATTCTCAAACTTCAGCAAACACAGAATTCTCACAATACGTTTTCCCATGTATACCTTTGCACTGGAGAGGAGGAATTTGTTACTGGTGTCACTTATGGACACGCATGAGGGCCTAGAGAAAAAATGAGATGTTCCTCAAGGACCCCTTCGTTATAGCCTCAGGAGATAACACTTGAAAATTTGGATAACCCTAGGAATTATTCTTTGCAGCGGCCTCCTCATTCTTACACTCTGGATTCTTCCTGGAGCGTTCAGCGCCAAAGGAAAACCGCCAGATCTAGAAATACAACTAGCAAGATTCATCCGTCATTGGGCGGTCCCTAGCCATTTACGTCATGCACAAAACCCCATCCCGCTTGAACAGGAAGCATTCGCCGACGCTCTGCACCACTTTGCCGATCATTGTGCAACGTGCCATGCGAATGACGGAAGCGGAAAAACACCCATGGGGCCAAACTTCTATCCCCCGGTTCCAGACTTGCGTGAACAAACCATCCAGGCGATGTCAGATGGAGAACTATTCTACGCCATTCATTATGGCGTACGGTTTACAGGAATGCCTGCCTGGGGGAAAGGCGACCCGGACAACGATACCGAGAGTTGGAACCTCGTCCATTTCATCCGTCACCTTCCCGACATTACGCCGGAAGAAATTAAAAAAATGAAATCAATGAATCCCATGACGCAAGCAGCACGTGAAGAACAAGAAGCCTTGGACAGTTTCCTGGCGGGAGAAGATTTTCAACCTGCCGCCGAACATCATCATTAATATCCATCGTATTCCCAAATTGAAGAACTGTATAACCAAACACGGTGACAATTCATTCGATGACGGGGTAAAAAAGGAGAACGCTCATGACACGTTGGCTGGCTATTTTCGTATTCCTGTCCTTACCGCTCACCACAACCGTACTCTGGGCTCATGGGGGAAATGAACATGTGCTTGGAACGGTTACAGAGTCAAATGCCGACCACATCGTGGTCAAAACACCGAAGGGAGAATCAGTATCAATCGCGATTCATGCAAAAACCAGCTTTCAACAGAATGGCATTGAAATGAAGGATGCCCGGCCACAAGTCGGAGACCGGCTTGTAGCCGAAGTGTCGAAAGATGGTGAACACATTGTCGGCAAAGAAATCCGTTTCGCAACTCCCAAATCTCAGTAAACTCAACCTGGAAGCATCTCTGCTCTCTCATAGTCCAACGGACTGGCACTTAGTGAGAGAACAGAGATGCGTTTCATTCTTTTTTATGATCTTTTCAACGGACAATTGACCATCCAATTACGCAAGTCATCTTTACACCAAAAATTGCTGCGCATTGTAGTATTCTGTAGCATGCGATAGCATACATCTGTAGACCACTGTGTCTTCCCGCCGTATACTGACCTTCACTTTCGTACACACATGAACAGTCGAATAGTGTTTCATGAAATCTGTCAATGTCCGAAACTTTTGTGATCATGCTCGAGGCATTTCTCATACCGAGCCTCGGGTTATTAGGGTGAGAGCAGCGAAGGGCCTTCCAAAATTTCTTTGCTATGCTCTTTCCCTATTCCGTGAAGGATGATTGGGATGAAGGACGGTTCGCCTACCTCCACTTCATCCCAATCCTTCATGGCATTATCGCGAAGGAGAAACCGCATCGGTGAACTGACAGATATTTCCAGCGGGGACAAGGCTTCAACGTAGAAACACCCCGCAGGCGGTGAGTATCGCCATTGAATCCAGCATTCGTGTTGACGACGAGCAATACTCGAGTAAACGAGAAAAACCTGAAACACTGTTTTCTAATTATTTTTTGTTTCCAACAAAGGAGGATCGTGATGCGGACTTATTTCGTTGGCGTAGGATTGGGCCTCTTCCTTATCCTTGGGGGCGTGTCATCAGCCCTGGCACTTCAATCGGGCGGAGTTGAAGTCGGTGATCTGAAAACAGGATCTGTCGTCGGTCAGCCATTTACAGAACTCGATGTGGATTTGGCCTTTACCGCAGCGAACGTCGCTGGATCGAGCGGCTGGTATCCTCCAGTCTCCGTGTTAAATTTAATCTCGCAAGGTACAGGGGGACGAGCAGGGCGCCCTATCCTTCTTAAAGTCACCAATGCATTGGATAGTGAATATACCTTTCACCTCTCGGCAGATTCTTCAATGGCTGGTCCTTGGGTAATGGAAGCCAAAGTGTTACTGAAACCTGGAGAAACCAAATACATTGGAATTCCCACAAGTGACCTGACGGCCGTGACAGCCACGAACGTCTTAACCTATAGTAACCCGTCTGCTAATGGTGATCATAGAGGGCAACTCATCATTCTTCGATAGGATTCAGTACAGGTCTTACAGGTGCGACAATGAAGAAAAGCCTTGGTCTCGTAAGAAGAGACCAAGGCTTTTTCTTTTCCATCAACAGAGAATACTTTATACTTACTCGATTCTCTTCTCACACAATTTCCGATCGTAAACAGTTGTCTTTATAGCTTGCGATACACGAAACATGCCAATGAGCTCGTCTATTGCCGGTAAGTTCATTGGGTAAGGAGTCTTTATGAAAGCATCATCTCATTTCTTCCATCCGACAACCCCATGCTCCGTGGGTCTCATCATGATTGGCTGTCTCATAGCCACAGCATGGGGTTGTCTTGGCCCAATGACGGCCCACGCGCATCAGGCACGAGAACTCTATAACAAGGCTGTTTCACTTGCCCTCAATGGCGATATCGCCTCAGCTACGCAACATATCGAAGACGCTCTGACAGACTTCCCGCAATTTGCAGAAGCGCATCACCTTTTAGGCGTCCTGCTTGCTCAAGAGCCTTCAACCTCTTCTCAAGCAGTATCGAGCCTGCGGCGGGCGATAGAGCTCAACCCGCATTTGGCTAAAGCGCACTATGATTTAGGATTGGTTCTTATCAAACAGCAGCAATTTACTGAAGCCAAGCAGTTACTTCACACAGCACTTACAACGTATCCCAAGTATTGGGAAGCGCGGCTCGCACTCGCAAAACTCCATGAACACACGCAAGCCTATGAGCAGGCCATGCAGGAATACCACGCAGTCCTGTCGAATCATCCGGATCAACCAGAAGCCCTCTATAATCTTGCCTATCTGTATGAGCAGGACGGCCAGGCATCGGAAGCCATGACATTGCTGACGCAACTCACCCAGTCCGTCCCTACCCATGCCGACGGCTGGCACTTACTCGGCCGGATGTACGAACAACAATCTCAGCTTTCAACGGCCATCGAAGCGTATCAACAAGCCATCACCAATAGACCCGATCACATTCATGCGCACTACGATCTCGGGGCACTCTATCAACATCAACGCCAATCCGGAGAGGCAATTGAGCAGTTTGAGACCGTCTCCCGGCTTGACCCCGAACATGTGGAAGCTCTCCTGAACTTAGGCATCCTGTATGCCGAGAATGACCAACTGGACGAAGCCGAACATGCGTACAAGAAAGCCATAGGATTAGACCCAACCCTGGTGGAAGCCTATTACAACTTGGGAACATTTTACGAGTTTTATCGAAAAGATACGACTCAAGCCTTAGTTCAATACCAGCAATACCTCAAATTAGGTGGAAAAGATGAGAGAATTCGTTCGTTGACGAAACAAATCGCTCCATAGCACAACAATACGTATCGCGTATCATTTGAATTATCTCGCCTAACGGGATATCCTGTAGCTATGAGGTATTGCATGCTTACACATCGCCACGTCCGAAATATTCTTGCCCTCTGGTTCTGCGGATTCTTGGCAGCTTGCTCATCAACACCATACACCATCGTTCCAAAAAATTTGCAAGGCCAAGTTGAACAGAATCTTTCCTTTACACAAATCAAGGAGGCTCCTGATTCGCACACAGGAAAGCTGATTCTGGTTGGTGGTGAAATTCTATCCGCGAAGCGATTCAAAGATCATACGCGACTCACGATTTTGCAACTTCCACTAACGGATGACCAAGAACCGACCAGCAATCGTACACAATCGGAGGGACGCTTGCTGGCATTTCAGTCGGAATTTTTAGATCCCGCCACAGTCCCAGGGGGAACCCGGGTGTCATTGATTGGGAAAATCACCGGGTCTCAAACGGAGCCTCTTGATGAAATGGATTATGAGTACCCCACCATGACCATTCAACATATCAAGGTCTGGGAAGAAAGCGATCGCGAGGGCTACGGAAACCGCCCTTACTATGGATATCCGTATGGTGGACCATTTTGGGGATACTATGGTGGGTTGTATCGACCATACCCCTATTGGTACTGGTGGTAGCAAGGAGCCCGTTACCCGGTAACATCGTGCTGCTCTTCGTCACGTCCCTTACCAAAAACACGATATTCAAGCAGAGCAGGTATCGTGAGAAAAAGGAGACCTTGAGTGAAACATCGCAACTGGAAACAACGCGTAGGGAGAGTTTTAGATGGGATCTCCACCAATACGCTGAGAATATTCTTCACCGAGTATTGATGGGTACAAAACGAACACTCGAACCTCACAACGCAAAAAACGAAGGGGGCAAGTGCACAAAGTCTCGATTTGACATATGTGCGGTATTCGAAAATTCAGCAATTAATCCAACAGCTTCATCCCCGCCATTTAATAACAAAATAATTGATGTGCCATCGACGTTCCACTCATCGACAATGGTGAGGTGGCCTCTCATGAGCGCTCGCCCCCAGAGTTCAGGCGCATACCGGTACAATTCGTTACTCCAAAGCTTTTCCTCTGATTGCGGTGGACCGTAGGTCTGACGAATCCAGCTCTTCACTTTCTTGTAAGACCATAAAGGCTCCGCATCATTGTTCGCTTCATTGGGTTCAAAGATGTACTTAGCCTGTATGAGGCGATCATTCTCAAACGCGTACGTCAAGACCGCATCAATCTCGTTGATACGCGTTTGATAGCCTAACCGATGCTCACCTGGAGCTAAGGACTGAGAGTCGAGTTCCCACAACAGTTCCGCCGTTTCTTTCGTTTTGACAGTGGGAATGCTCATCCCCCAGTTCGTACTCCGAAATGTATATGTCCCAGGAAGAGCAGGCAACACCGTGTTCCTCAAAACTTCATTCGACTCAGCATTCGAATAGACCTCTGTCTTTGATGAACCTGCTTCTTCCTTATAAGAAGTCACCTGCGTTTGAGATTGTGCGTCAGATTCGTCAGCAGACCCATTCGATTGCTGAGGCACAACGAGATGTCCATGCTGATCTCGGTGATTCACCCGATGAAGCACCTCATCATAAGTATCCGCCAAGCCTGACGAATAGATGCTAGTGACAAGAACCACGACCACACTGCAAGAAAATAATGGCTGTTTCATCGTTATTGCGCTCTTCCGGTTGGTGAATAAAAAAAACACCTTTCGCATCATCAGCAGAATGTCACACCATATTCAGGTAGTCCCTCTCTATTTCATCGGTCATTTCGAGCAAATCTTTACATGCCCAATGTACCTATTTCAGGAAAATGCGCAATTTCACGTCACAAAACCAATACGGAATCGTGGTTCAATCGCAGAACACGGAGGCAAGACGTAATCTTCGAAACCGCCTTAACATAACGCAGTCTTCCCAAGCCAATCGCTTGGACCGGGATCACGGGCAGAAAATGGGAGCTCCATCATTTCAGACCAGTTGCGCACAAGGTTTTCCATCATCTGAATATACCCGTTAAATGTTCCAGGTTTCGTGATGTATCCATTGACCCCCAACACCGAAGTCTTCAACATATCCTGTGCCGCCTTTGATGTTGTTAAGATTATAATCGGGATCCGTGCAAGAGCTGGATCGGTCTTGATCTCCATGAGTGCTTCACTTCCACTTTTTTGAGGCATGTTGAGATCTAAAAGTATCACCCCTGGACGTGGAGCCGTTTCCGCATCAACAAAGTTTCCTCGATTGTACAAATAATCAAGAAGCTCCTTGCCGTCGTGAACGAAACGGAGTTCATGTCCAAGTTGCGCCTCATTCCATGCCTCTTCTGTCATCCGACAATCATCAGGATTGTCTTCAGCAACGAGCACCGTCCACGGTAACGCATACTGACTGTCTTGAATCACCGTATCAAATGACATGTGTCCCCCTTACACGTTTTCCAGCATTGAATTTAGAGATTGGTCAGGAATCGGTACTATGCGTATGCGCTGAGTTCAGCATCTTATCGGAAGTCCGGCTGAAAACTTGCGAAGGGAATTTCGGTAGATCTGAACAGAGAGTAAGGAGAGAGGGCAGCAACAACAAACGCCAAGAAACATCTTCTCGTCAATGCCTAGAGTGTGTAAGTGAACAGAGACAACACTGAAGCCATACACTGCCAGATCACAATGCTTCAACGACGGTACGGATAACGTCGTGATTGACTGATTGCACAAGATCCTTCACCCGAGGAGATTCCAAGAATGTTCCCATTTGACTTCCCGGAGTTCCGCTATCATGAACGTGAAGGAGTTCGTCCCATCCAGTCACTCGCGTCAACAAGGAATGCGCCACGCCTCTATTCCACGGTTGATCCATAAGAAAGACGCGAATACCTGACTCGCAATAGGCAATGGCATGCTGAGGATGATCATCTACAGCCGAGCGAATGTCTTCAGGAACCTCGGCTTTGTCTTCCGTATGATACAGTTCGTCAAACGGAATCTGATGTGCGTGCAGCCAGGTTAATGTTTGTGGTCGCGACGTCGGTCGCCGAGCCGTGATAATGATAATGCGATACCTGTGCTGCAATTGCTGCAACGCGACCTTTGCACTCGGCAAGAGCGGCAGTCGTGGGATTGAGGCTTCATGAAACCGTGCAAAAATCTTTTCGACAATATCTGGCGTGAGCTGACCCGTATCCAACCCTCCCGCACTTCCATATTGCCCGCGCGGCCAAGGTTTTCCCGTGAATTCCAAATACCAGCGTTGGACTTCCCGTTCTGCCCGTGCAAGAACATTATCGATATCTACCGCAAAGCAGGGACGTACATCCTGTTGTCGATTATCCATATTCTCCAGAATAGATCACGTCATCAGGGGTAATTGGCGTGAAGGGTCATGACGATGAGAGGATGGGACCAATTATACTCCAAATTATTGCACGCCACAGACGAGGAGGAGATGACGACGACTTGGCAATCTGTTGCCTGACACATAGATCCCTTATCGAGCTAAGCTTACCGCAAATTGTTGATCAGCACCAGGGGTTTTGAGAGGATGATCCGTCAGAGCAAAATACGCCACATCAACAGATTTAACCGGGGAGATATGCATCAAAAACGGCGTTTGCCAATCCCCATCCGCCACATCCGGTTCTTCCGGGATCAAGACACGACGAAAATGCTCTTCATGCGCTGCGACAATTTTCAAGGGAATTCCTCCCACTGTCCCGATCGATCCTTCTGGGGTCACAGTTCCCGTCATCACAATATCTGAATGCACCATCTCGCCTTTGGCTAAGGCAACAACGCTCATCGCTGCCATGGCCGATAAACTCTCCCCGTATAGAGTGACCCCGGCATACGGCAACCGAAATTGTACGGTCCATGAATCGGCATTCAAGCCCGCAGCCTGTGTGACCAGGGCAAGGGCTTCCTGAACGGAACGTTTTGCTAAGGATGAAAATCTTCCCGGTTTGGTGAGGAAGCGTATCTGCAACCCGTTATGATCGTTCCGACGTTGAAATTCCACTTCGACATCGGCCACGATTCCGACTTGCTCCCATTGTTCATTATAGGTCGTTCCAAGAATTGGAATGATCGACCGTTTGGCCATCGAGGGTTGCGGTGTATCTTGCGCATTGGCCTGTTCAGCATAGGAACCAACAATAAGAATCACAAAGAGCATACACAGGGTATATCGACCAAACAAGGTTTTTGTCTCTCTCTTTCTCAGTTGAATGTCAAGGTCCAAACACATGCGGGTAGAGGATGTATTGCGGTTCGTCATATTCTTTCTCCTTGTGCCGGCTTGTCTTTCACTGCTGTACTGCGATATTCGGCAGCTAGACAATGAAACTTGAGCAAAGTGAATGCCACACACCCTCGGAACTAAGCATGACCGACAACCACATCACCGCACACCCATTTCTGAGGGAAACTCCTGTTATGGATACACAATCAACAGACCTGGTCATGCACGACATACGATGTCATACCGCAAACACGTGCTGTCGCCTGTCAGAATTTTGTCAGAGGAAGGTGTTCAAACGTTGACGGGGATGTGAAAGTCAGGGACTCGCGTCACATATCTGAGAGAATGCACAGGACAGATAGAGCCTGAGAGCCTCACATCGTCTATCTCAGCCATGCCTCACAAGCATACGAATCGGAGGTCAGCACAGAAACGGACGAATTATGAAGAGAGAAGAACGTTAGAAATCAGTAAAGAATGAAGCGATTGTGTCCGAAATGTCTTAAGAGGAACAGAACAAATATTCGTCGTCCCGCTAATCATCACGATGTCACAGAAAACCATACCCATCGAGGCACTCACCATCGGGATGTACGTGTGTGGAATCGATCGGCCCTGGATGGAAACGCCCTTCCTTCGTCATCGATTTTCAATTCGTACACACACGCAAATTGAAAAGCTTAAACAATGCGGCGTCAAGAACCTGACCATCGACGTCAACCACGGAGTTGATACCGAGCAGAACCTTGAGGACCACGATACGGCGAATCGCACTGAGCAACCAGAGCCTGCCAATACAGTCGAATCAGACGTACAGGCTGAAGTACAGCTCGCTACAGAACGCATTGCGAATCTCCCTCACACGCTCCGCGGCAGATCACTCTCCAACGAACTGTCCTCTACGCGAGAAGTCCGCTCTCAAATGCTTGAATCAGTTCGAGACCTGCTCAGCAGTATTGCCACATCCGGCATCATTCAAGCCAATCAGGTCAAAGATGTGACTCACAGCATCATTGCCCAAACACTTGAACATGAAGAAGCGTGCATTGCCTTAATTCGTACGCGAGAGTTTTCGGCCGACTTACACGAACATTCCCTGTCTGTTGGGACCCTGGCCGTCCTCTTAGGACGTTTAATTGGCTATGACGATGCACAATTACGAACCTTAGGGACGGCAGCACTCCTGCACGATGTCGGACTCCTTCGCATACCATCTTCATTATTAATTGCCGAAAATCGGCTGTCGAAGGAGGATCATGAGCTGTACCACTCTCATCCCCAATTAAGTGTGGAAACATTGCAAGAGAGTTCTGATATTTCCGATGAGATTCAAGAAATTATCGAGGCCCATCACGTGCACCTCGACGGGACAGGATATCCCACACACATGTCTTCAGAGACCACAAGCACGAGCAGCCGACTCCTGCGCGTCGTCGACGAGTATGATGAATTGCTGACAGGGCAACTCGGTCTTCCTCCGATGTCAGGGAAACAGGCGCTTCGTGAGTTGTATCAACGTGCTCAAAAGAACCAGCTCGATCAACAGTTGGTCTCACAATTAGTCTCACAAATTGGGATTTACCCCATTTACAGCCTCGTTGAACTCAATACCGGTGAACGCGGCATTGTCACAGCTCACTCAAAAGAAAATCTCTTGCATCCGACAATCCTCCTGATTCAAGATGCAGCACAACAACTTTTTGCGGAACCCGTCCCGATCAATTTCGCCACCATGCAAAAAGGTACATCGATACCGGAAATCATCAAGGTCCTGGACCCCGAACAAGAAGGTGTTCACGTTGAACAATTCCTTACTGATTGGGTCACTTTGTAATATCCGCTCTCCATTTCATTCAACATTCTTACTATTGTATTTTAACTTTTTCTCAATACATATGACCTGACGCCTGCAGGCCAGTCCGCTGAGTGAACGCCTCTCATATTGGGCGGGCTTGTTTGAGCGCAGCGAGTTAGCCCGCCCCACCAACCGGGGTTCAGCTCATCCGA
>BQIV01000025.1 GCA_021604005.1 Nitrospirales bacterium
ACCGACTTATCCAGGTATACGCAAGCCCAGCTCAACAAAGTCGCGCGGCAGTTAAACGAACGGCCGAGAAAAACATTAAGACTACGCAACACCAGCAGAGAAATTTCAGGCCTGTGTTGCAGCGACCAGTTGAACTCACAGGAGAAAGAAGTCGAACATGGATAATGGCCTGCGAGTGCATCACGGAGTGGATAATGGAATTATTGAACCAACAAGCAATTACGTTCGATTTATCGCATGTCGTGAAGTTGCGCATAAGACGATGGCTTTATATTTTGAACGGCCACCTGACTTCCGATTCGACGCCGGACAATGTATTGAACTGAGGGTCTTGGATCCGCCTGAAACGGATGCAGTTGGTGATACTCGCGTGTTCACGATTGCGAGTGCGCCGTCGGAAAATGGCCTTATGGTGGTAACCCGGGTACGTGACACCGCCTTTAAACGAGTGTTGATGCAAATGCCGCTTCAAACGATGGTGAATATTGAAGGACCATTTGGCAAGCTGACATTCCCTGAACATATCGAAAAACCTTTGGTCTTTCTGGCAGGCGGTATTGGGATTACTCCGTTTCGGAGTATGTTGATCAATGCCGTAGGTAATCAACATGCTCATTCTGTCATACTCTTTTATGCAAACCGTCGTCCGGAAGATGCTTCCTTTCTCCTAGAGCTGGAAGATCTTCAGAAGACATTGCCCAACTACACCTTTGTCCCGACGATGACGCAACCCAAACATTCTCACGTATCCTGGACTGGAGAAATTGGATACGTAGACCAGGCTATGTTAAAGAGGTATGTGCGGAGAATTGTTAGCCCCCTCTATTATATCGTCGGCCCATCTGCCATGGTCCGTCATTATCGGTCAATGCTGGGAACAGCGGGTGTCCGTGAACATGACATTCGAACGGAGGAGTTTATTGGGTATTATAGCGAATCCAAATAAGTTCCAAACAGACAAATACAACGAACTCTGTGCGGTACAACGTTTGAGTCAGCGAAAGTTATTCAAAACGGCTATAAGTGGAAATTTCGCGAAGGATTGTCACGACTGTCTTGCCTGCCTGTTGTGCTAGAGAGCCATGTACACGCTACATGTCTTCGCGCCGGGTACGGTTCGACTTCTCCGAGCCGGTGATTCATGACGAATATGGGACATCTGTTGTTGTCTATTACAATGAGCATAGTACTGGTGGAATTCGCGCACTCAGAGAAGCCCGTCGATGAACAAGAACACCGGGTGATTGATGCGGTGATGCAACGAGATCTTGCGTCGGTCAAGCAATTGTTAGAGCACGGGGCGAATGTAGAAGGTCACGATGCCCATGGACGCACGGCGTTATTGATTGCGGTTGCCGACAACTCCATTGAAATTGCGTGTGCCTTGATCGACGCCGGTGCAGACGTCAATGCTCAAGACCTTCGAATGGATAGTCCGTTACTGTTGGCCGGGGCCGAAGGTAGACTTGAGATTTTACGATGTATCTTAGACGCGAATCCAGACTTCACGCGCTATAACCGTTTTGGGGGAACGCCCTTGATTCCTGCATGTGAACGAGGACATCTTGACGTTGTGAAGTTATTACTCAAGACTGATGTTGATATCGATCATGTGAACAACTTAGGATAGACGGCGCTTTTGGAAACCATCGTATTGAGTCATGGGGGATCTCGACATTAACGAATTGTCCAATTATTAGTCGATGCGGGAGCCGATATTCAAATTGCTGATAATGAGGGAATAACTCCGCTGGCCCATGCCAGACGAAATGGGTTCCGTGAAATCGTGACAATTCTTGACTCAGTAGGGAAATCCAACTGACGCCGCAATCGCGGAAAAGGACGGTTTTTAAAGGTGCCCTCATGGAGAGAACTGGCCAGCCATTATAATGTTGTCTTGTTGTCAGAAGGAGGATCAGATGAATGGAACGAACTGCCCGCGCCTCAGTGGTATCTGCTCTTGGATTACAGTCGGACTCATCACATGCTGTACCATTGGGCTTGTCGTAGACAGAGGGGCGGCGGAGGAATTGCCGCGTCAGGGAGTGCTTCCACTGTCATTGGCGACGAAAGCCGCTCATGCCGCAGTCGACACATGTCTGGCTGACGGGTATCGAGTCAGTGCGACGGTGGTGGATCAAGGCGGAAATATCCGCGCGGTGTTGAGACAGGATGGAGCCGGGCCGCATACGTTAGAAAGTAGCCGGAAGAAGGCCTACTCTTCGGCGAGTTTGAGACAGCCTACTGAAAAGTTAGCTGCCTTGATTGCCAAAATGCCGGCACTTCAAGGCCTTCAGCATATGAATGAGCATATCCTTCTCCTTGCTGGAGGATTACCTATTGAGTTGCATGGTGAGGTGGTCGGCGGCATTGGGGTGGGCGGTGCACCTGGAGGACATCTGGACGTCGCGTGTGCGCAGGCCGGGTTGAATAGTATTGGTGCCGGCTCAAAGATGCCGCCCCACGAGTCAGATCGATAACGTAGGTCGTAGTCCCCAAATAAGCGATAGTGTGAATAATCGACTCTTTGACTGCCCCTGAAGCTATGTGAGGGCATGCGTCAAATCCTTATTTGATGAGGACAAAAGCCCTCTATGCCTTTGGCGTCAACAGGTTCAAGGAAATTGTGCTCCACACATTTTGTACTTGTGACAGATTCTGAATTTGACGCACGGATCTTGCTTGGTGGTATACATATTGTACCGGAGTAGATTTCATATCCTCAGCAGTCTACAATGAGCACTGTCTGTCGCCTAAGACCTGTGTGGTTGATCGGCGCAGTTCTTTCTACCCTTCAAAGGCCATTCCATTATTCACCCTGTCCTCAGAGGAACCCTATCATGATGAATTTATCTGCACTACTCGCAGCGCTCATGCTGGTGATGAATGTTGTGTTTGTTGACGTTGTTCGTGTCATGGCTCAATCGCCGACTGGAGAGTCGGCAACACCCAAAGCCATTGAAGGCTTTGACGAAGACAAAGTCAAAGACGATCCGATTTGTGATTCAAGTCGCCGTCCCGTGATTGAAACCGTCGAACCTGATGAGGTAAAGCCGGGGGATAAAATTGTTGTTACGGGTGATTTTGGTAAGAGTAAGGAATGTTTGCATCACGTCACCATTGGGAGCGAAGAAGGAGAGCAGCCGACGTATGTCGATGCAAAGCATGTGGAAGTGACGGTTCCCAATTCTGCAAGGCAAGGTATGACCTTTCTGAATGTCCAGACGGGAGGTGGATCGGCGCGGGCTGCGATCTTAGTGCAACGTAAATAAGACGAATCTCGTCTGTCTTCTGGCCGTTATCTCATACGACGCCGATTCTCTCCCTCAACGTTTGTGAGGACGTGAGCGTTGTGTTTGTTTTCACGTTCACGGTATCTGTCCTCGTGTGTTCACTCTTCACAATAACGAATCATCATGGTATCGTTCGGAGTTTGTTGATTATTTTTGTCTTAAAGAAAGGAAGCGTATGCCTACACAAAGAAACGTCAAACGTACCGTGAAGAATGTTGCGAATACCGCTGCCAAGGCCAAACGTACAGCAAGCAAGAAGACGACATCTGCCGTCCAACAGGCTAAAAAGAAGGTCGGTAGCAAGACAAAAAAAGCTTCTCAGACGCTTTCTGATGTCAAGAAGAAAGCAACCCGTACTATAAAAACAACCAAAAAGGAAGTGGCAAAGAAAACCAAAGGTGCTTCTCGAACAGTCGCCGATGCGAAGAAGGAGGCGAGTAGGTTGAAACAGGTTGGGAAAAAGAAGGCAACCGTCGGTGTCAAAACCGTGAAAAAGAAAACACGAGCGGTGAAGGGAAAAGCTCAGCAAGTGGCAAAGAAAACTGGCGAAGCCGTTGGGAAAGTCATGGGGAAAGCCTGGGGTACTGCAGAACGGGTGGCTCAAAAAGCGGTGAAGGCGGGGAAACGGTTCGTCGATTAAGGAGAAGAGCTTGTGCGTGACGGCTTGTGTCTTCTCAAAATTTCGGTAATATGTAGTATGAGTAAACGACGCGTCGCGTATGATTCAGGTATCGGCAACGCATAAAAGAGGACGACGCAAATTGTGTGAGGGGTACAATGTGTGTTGCACCCATTACGTAATGAAGAACAGTTAGGATAGATGGCTCATGCCGCAAACAAACCCTTCACGTTCACCACATCAACAGGATGAATCTGTTGACTGGCCGATCGGCACTGAAGAATTTTCCGATCATGTTGAGTTCAATAGTCGAGATGACAATGCAACCATTTATGCGCAAGCGAGTCAAGGACAAACACGGCCTCCGACGCTCTTTGTGGTTTTTGGTGCACAGGGTGATTTGACAAAACGAAAACTCATTCCTGCCCTGTATAATCTTGCCGCCAGTCATCATTTGCCTCAAGAATTCGCCATCCTTGGTGTCGATGGTGTGTCCATGAACACCGAAGACTTTCGCGTCAAAATTCGCCGGGACATTCAAGAACTTTCAACCTATCCGATAGAAGCTACGATCAAAGACTGGCTGCTAGACCGTTTGTATTATCTCTCTGGCGACTTTCGTGATCCGCAGACGTACGGGCACCTGCAACGGATGCTATCCGAGTTGGATGCGCAATATGGAACGAGCGGAAATTATCTGTATTATATGGCGACCTCTCCTTCATTTTTTGGAGAAATCGTGCATAACCTCGGGGCCAAGGGGCTCGTCTCTCAAGAGAAAAACCGGGCTCGCCGCATTGTCATTGAAAAACCCTTTGGACATGATTTGTCGTCGGCACAGGCCTTAAACTCTACATTACGCAGTGTGTTGGATGAACAACAAATTTATCGTATTGATCATTATTTAGGAAAAGAAACCGTTCAAAATATTTTGGTTTTTCGTTTTGCCAACGGTATTTTCGAACCGGTCTGGAACCGGCAATATATCGACCATGTGCAAATCACCGTTGCGGAAACCTTAGGCGTCGAGCATCGAGGAACGTACTATGACAAAGCGGGTGCGTTGCGCGACATGGTTCCCAACCATTTGCTGCAGATTCTGGCCTTTGTGGCTATGGAACCCCCGAATGCATTTGATCCCGAAGCCGTGCGCAATGAAAAGGCCAAACTGCTTCGCGCGATTCAGCCGATGAATCCGATGGAAGTCTTACAGTCAACCGTGGCTGGACAGTACGGATCGGGAACGTGTCACGGGACGCAGGTGCTTCCGTATCGATCGGAAGTCAATGTGTCTGCAACCTCCTTGAGGGAAACCTATACGGCCATGACCTTGTCGATTGAAAGTTGGCGATGGGAAGGTGTGCCATTCTATCTACGAACAGGAAAACGGCTGAAGCAGCGGGTGACCGAAGTCGTCATTCAGTTTAAGTCAGCTCCGTTGATGCTGTTCCGGAAAACTCCAGTTGATCGATTGACCCCGAATGTTCTTGTCATTCGTATACAACCCGACGAAGGTATCTCGTTAAGCTTCGGAGCGAAAATTCCCGGCCCTCAAGTTCAAGTTGGGAGCGTGAATATGGACTTTCAATACGCCGATTACTTTGGAGACGCGCCAAGTACCGGCTATGAAACCTTGCTTCATGATGTGATGGCTGGGGACGCGACGCTCTTTCAACGAAGTGATAATGTCGAGTTGGGATGGAGCGTCGTCGATCCGATTCTCAAGGTGTGGGATAGCCTTGGTTCCCATGCCATTCACTCCTATCCTGCCGGAACGTGGGGGCCGCCTGATGCTGATGCCTTGCTCGCCAAAGATGGTCGAATGTGGAGAAATTATGAGTGAGCCCACCACACATGATCCAGTCAAACTGTCTGAGTGATAGCAAGCAATCAGAATCTACAGAATAGTGCATTACTCTCTAGAGTAATGATGAATTGAGGGCGTAGGAGGCATGGATGCGAGAGCGATGCCGCTATGCTCTCTGTTGGATGGTGCGGTGAGTTCAGGTGCATTCAGCCTGATTGGGGTACCACTGAGAGGGGCAATGTCAGCGTGAATGTTGCCCCGCGACCTTTCCCTTCGCTCGAGGCATACAGCGACCCTCCACAGTTTTTTGCTGCGAGTGCGCTACTGTGGAGGCCGATGCCATTCCCGTGTGTTTTTGTCGTAAACCCTTGAGCAAAGATGCGAGTGAGATGTTCAGGCCGAATGCCGACTCCGGTGTCGGAAACCTGAATTTGCACAAAGCTCTTCTGGTCAATACACGGCGCAATACGTACGGTCAGTCGATGATGTGCCCGCTCATGCGCAATCATGGCATGCGTGGCATTGCGGATCAGATTAACCAGGATCTGCAACACTTGATGCTTGTCAAGCAACACCTGTGGCAATTCCGCATATTCGTGAACGACCTCAATGTGGTGATCTTCGAGTTCTCCTCCGCTGATCATGAATGCCTGTTTGACTACATCATCGAGGCGAACGGATTCCTGTATTCCCCCCGGCTTCGCAATGGTTTGTTGGGCATCAATGATCTGTATGACGTGATGAACTTTGGAAACCAGAAAATCCACCTCCGAAATAGTCTGTTCAACGCGAGACGATAAGTTGTTGCCGAGTTCTTGAAGGTACTGTGGAATCAGTTTGCCTTTCGGGTCCATTGTCAAAAATGTATCAAGATGGTCGTGATGGGTGTGTAACATGTTCGCAATCAGACCGACTTCTCCAATCGGTGCCTGACGTATCGTTTGGGAAATAAGCCCGGCTGAGACATTGATACTGGTCAGGACGTTGCCAACATTATGAAGAATATTGATGGCGATGTCAGCCATTCCTAACTGGCGAGACGTTTCGAGGAGTTGTGTGTGAAGTTCTTCCCGTTCGACTTCCGCCTTTTTCCGTTCTCTGGCATGGCGTATGACCCGTTCGAGCAGCGGCGGGTCAATGTGTCCTTTCACGACATAATCTGACGCTCCGAGTTGTACGGCTTGGAAATCGATATGTCGATCGGTGGTTCCGGTCATCATGATAATAGGCGTTTTACATCCATACTGCATCGCATCATGCAATAACTCAAGCCCGGTTCGAGTGCCGAGGCAGTAGTCAAGCAGGCAGACATGATGACGATTTTGCAGGATCGAGGAATGTGCTTCTTCGTACGATGCGACCCAATCAATCGTAAACTCGACACCTCGAATATTCGATAGAAGCGAATGTGCAATGATGGCGTCATCTTCGTCGTCTTCAATCAACAGGAGATGGACCAGTTCCGTTGAACGTTGTGAGTCGATAGCTGTTGTCATGGTATGGCTGTCTTGTTCGACACAGGCATGAGTCGCGTTGTCTTACCCTTGAGCCGACAGGCTCATGTTTGGATGTTCGAGTGCGGCTCGCACAGTGGCGAGCAGTTCTCCGAAATCAAATGGTTTCTCAAAAAATGCGACGGCTCCGAGGGAGAGTGCGCGTTCATGTAAACTGGCTTCTTTGCTGGCAGTCAGGAAAATAATAGGGACATGTGATGTTTTCGTCGAAGCCTTGAGGCGCTCAGCGACGGTGAGTCCATTTCCGCCTGGCATGGTAATGTCAAGAAGGATGAGATCCGGAGGTTGTTCCATGGCTTTTTGGATGGCCATGATCGCATCGTAGGCGGCAAGGACGTGATAGCCCTTGGCATTTAAACGGACGCTCAAGGCTTTCACGATACGTTCATCGTCTTCGACCACCAAAATGTTCTTTTCCATAATGCTCTCTCTTTCTCTCTTCTTCTAGGCTTTGAGTTGAGGGGATTTACGAAGACTAAAGAAAAATACACTTCCCGCTCCGGGTGAACTGTGAACGGACAATGTTCCTCCGTGAAGTTTAGCGAGTTCTTGAGAAATAAACAGGCCAAGTCCCAAGCCAGCCACGGATGGTGAGGCATCATTGCGAATTTGATAGAGACGATCAAAAATGTGTTCAAGCTGGTCTTTGGCAATTCCAGGCCCTGTATCAGAGATGGCAATCTTCACACGGGTCTCGTCCTCGACATCATCCGTAACCTCGACTCGTATTTCTCCGTCTTTTGAGGTGTATTTCAACGCATTGCTGAGAAGATTATTTAATATCTGACGAACGCGATGTTGATCCATGATGACCGTGGAAAGATGCGAAGGCAGCGAGTAACTGAGGTGAATGCCTTTGTGCTGTGCCGTTGGCGTGAGAGATGTGACCACGTGATGAATGAGATGCTCCAGTGAATTGGGTTGTGGGTCAACACTCAGCTTTCCGGTCTCCAGTCGCGTGATATCAAAAAGATCATTAATGTTTTGTCGTAACGAGTCACAACACTCATCAACAATTTCTAAATATTCTTGTTGATCTGGCGTGAGTGGGCCTGCGAGGCCTTCGAGCATGATTTCGACGAATTCGGTCGCGGCGGTGAGAGGGGTTTTTAGTTCATGGGCCAGTACATGATAAAATCGTTGAATCTCTTCGTTTTTTCTCACAAGATTGGCATTGGCCTGTTGTAATTGACGGTGGTGTTCGCCAAGGGTCTTTTGCAGTTTCGTTTTTTCGACGGCATGATAAATGGCACGTTCGAGGGTTTCAGATGACATGGACCCTTTGGGAATATAGTCGGATGCACCCGACCGCATGGCTTCAAGCACAACCGATTCATTTCCCTGTCCGGTCAATAAAATGACGGGTGCCTGTAAACCTCGGCCATGAATCTCATGTAGCAGATCGATGCCGGAGTGGCCTCCGAGCTGATAGTCGATCAGGCCTATGTCATGCGTATCTTCCTTCATCATCTCCAAGCCACGTTCATATGATTCGGCCCAGTCAATTTCGAAGTGTTTTCCGGGAACATCGTGAAGAAGTGTTTGGGTAATCATCGCATCATCTTCATCATCATCTATGAGCAACACCTTGAGTGAGTGTGTCTCACGATGTGTCGTTGACCTCATCGACGTATCATTCTTTCTAGGCGCATTCGTCTCTTCTCCTGTGAGTGATTGTGATCCCCGATCATGACGATGACTGCCATGAAGAACCAGCAAGAGCACGGAGTGAGCATGAAATGCCTATTTCGATAGGAGAGGCGCAAGAGCGGAGGGGAGGTTGTGCGTAAGCGGCAACCAGGCGTACCTCTGAGTGAAATTGACTTCACTAGGTCCCTTGGCTTTGCGTCCCATCCTTACGAATGGTTTGCGTTTTTCACTATACCTAACTGTTATCGGTCTAGCTGGAGGAAGCTTTAGGTGACGTATGGCCCTCTCAATGCCAAGTGCTGAATTGTGGAAATAGTTTATAAGTTCTTCAGAGAAGAACCCTTCTGGTCCTATCGTGTTCATGCGCAATGTGTGGAGTTGTTACCGTGCAAATCGATTGGCTTCCACAATGAGTCAACTCACCGGAATTGTTTTCTTAAGACAGATTGTCGAGAGGCCGAACAAGGAAGTAAGTCATAAAGGGAGAAGATGCAAAAATGATCTCGGCTCAATTGCTTGACAATGAATCTCAGCGCCTCGCTGCTCTCGATCAGTATCACGTGCTCGATACGATGCCAGAGGAATCGTTTGATGACCTGACAAGACTTGCGGCTTCTATTTGTCACACGCCCATTGCTCTTATCAGTTTGATCGATGAACATCGCCAATGGTTTAAATCAAAAGTTGGACTTTCGGCCACTCAGACTCCTCGAAATATCGCCTTTTGTGCACACGCCATTCGCGAACCTGGAATTTTTGAAGTCCCCGATGCCTTGCACGATGTCCGGTTTGCCGATAATCCGCTAGTGACGATGGATCCGAACATCCGGTTTTATGCGGGATCGACCTTGCAGACGTCCGATGGGTTGGCGATTGGCACGCTCTGCGTTATTGATCAGACTCCACGTACACTGACACACGCACAACGAGAGGCATTAACCGTCCTCTCCCGGCAAGTGATGACGCAACTCGAATTACGAGTACGACTGGCACAGGAACGCCAGTATAAAGACTATTTTGAACATCTGTTGGATCTTGTGCCTAACGGAATGATCATGATCGATAGAGACGGCGCAATCCTCTTTGCCAATACTCACATTATCGAGCAATTCGGCTATGCGCAAGGAGAATTGATTGGACAGCAGGTCGAAATCCTTATCCCTGAACGTTTTCGTCACAGTCATCCGCAGTCTCGAATGGCATTCTTTGCGTCGCCGACCGCACGTACGATGGACAGAGGAAGGAATCTCTATGGGCTTCGAAAGGACGGCTCAGAGTTTCTTGTCGATATCGGGTTAACCCCTCTCACCACGTCGGGAGAGACTCGTGTGTTAGCTTCCGTTATCGATATGACAGCACGGCAGAAGGCAGAGGACGCTTTAAGTCAAAGTGAGTCACTGAACGCGCTCATTCTGCAATCTGCAGGAGAAGGTATTTACGGACTCGATGCGCAGGGGAATACGACTTTTGTGAATCCGGCAGGGGCTGCCATGTTGGGATACACGCCGGAGGAATTACTCGGTGTTCCCATGCATCCTACGATGCATCACACCAAAATGGATGGATCACCGTATTCTCGTGAAGAATGTCCCATGTATGCCGCCTTTAATGATGGGGCTATTCATCGTGTTGAGCATGACATTCTGTGGCGGAAAGATGGGAGTAGTTTTCCTGTCGAATATACGAGTACGCCCATTCGTGACGATCGTGGACAGCTCATTGGGGCCGTGGTGACCTTTCAAGATATTACGGAGCGTCAACGCATTCAAGAGCAACTTCGTCTTGTTATCGAAGCGATCCCAAGTGGGCTGATCATGATTAATGAAGATGGAGTTATTGTTTTGGCCAATCAGGTCCTTGAAGAGTTGTTTGGATATGAACACGGTGAGTTGTTGGGGCAGACCATTGAGGTGTTGGTTCCGGAACGATTTTGTGGTGCGCACCCAGAGCATCGTGCCAGAGTCTTTGCCCATCCTGAGTCTCGAGTTCTTGGAGGGACTCGTGATCTCTTTGGGCGACGAAAAGATGGGTCGGAATTTCTTGTGGAAATCGGCTTGTGTCCTGTCCCGACGAAGATGGGTATCTTGATGCTTGCTTCGGTTGTCAACGTGACGGCTCGTAAAAAGGAAGAGGCCACCTTGTATCAATATATGGATGATTTACATCGCTCTAATCAGGAATTGGATGACTTTGCCTATATTACATCCCATGATCTTAAGGAGCCGTTACGTGGAATCTTCAATTACTCTACGATTCTTCTGGAAGACTATGGGCATCAACTAGATGAAGAAGCCCGGTCTCGCTGTGAAACTCTTCTTCGTTTATCGAAACGGATGGAAGACCTCATTAATTCGTTGCTTTATTATTCTCGAGTCGGCCGTACGGAGCTGGCGGTGGGTCCGAGCGATCTGCAGAAGATGCTCGGTGAGATTATCGAGTCCTTGGATATCCGGTTGAGGGAATGTGGCGTTGATATTCGTATTCCAAGATCTTTGCCAACGGTTACCTGTGATTATGTACGAATCGGCGAAGTCTACCGTAATCTCATCACCAATGCCATGAAATACAATGATAAAGATGAGAAATGGATAGAAATCGGCTATATCCCGGTCGAGGACTTGCCAGACGAGCGGCGAGCGACGAGCAACGAGATGCCAATCTTCTACGTTCGCGATAATGGAATCGGGATCAAGGAGAAGCATCTGTCGAGTATCTTTCGTATTTTTAAACGCCTACATGGCCGTGAGCAGTTTGGTGGCGGGACCGGAGCCGGATTAACCATCACGAAGAAACTAGTCGAGCGTCATGGAGGAAGCATTTGGGTGGAGTCAACGTATGGGGAAGGGACCACCTTTTTCTTTACCTTGCAGAGGAGTGTGATCGATGGGAGCCTCGCCACAACAGCCAATTCTTATCGTTGAAGATAGTCCGGAAGATTATGAAATGACCGTGCGAAGCCTGCGTTCGGCTGGATTGGTGAATCCTATCACCCACTATACCGATGGAGATGATGCGGTGGAGTATCTCCATCAGTGCACACACGAGAACAAGGACGTTTCCGTCCCGATTCCCGGCATGATTTTTTTGGATCTCAATTTGCCGGGAACCGATGGACGTGAGGTGTTAGCCGATATCAAACAGGATGAGAGGATAAAGGTGATTCCGGTCATTGTGCTCACCACGTCGACCGATGATTGGGATGTGCAAGCCTGTTATGCGTTAGGGGCCAACAGTTATATTACGAAACCCCTTGATTTCGAAGGATTTATGAAGGCGATTGCACGGTTGAAGGATTATTGGTTTGAAGTCGTGGTGATGCCGAATCTGGAGAGATGAGAATGAAGACATCTGAAACATGTGTGTTGATTATTGATGATTCTCAAGAAGATAGAGACATTCTTCGTCGATATTTGAGCAAGAGCATACAGCAGCGTTTTCGTATCATCGAGACCGATTCGAGCGCAGAAGGCTGGGAACTCTGTCAGAGCGAACACCCGGATTGTATCTTGTTGGATTATCAAATTCCCGATGCCGATGGACTCGAGTTTATTGGTTTACTCAATCAGCAGGAGGAATATCACAATATTCCGGTATTGATGCTGACTGGGCAGGGCGATGAAACCGTGGCTTCCGAGGCCTTGAAAAATGGGGCGGCAGATTATCTCGTGAAGGGGAAACTGACAGTAGAAGGGATTGTCCGGGCTGTGACGCGAGCCATTGAGAAAGCTGAACTTATTCGTAAAACAGAGCTGCAGCATCTTGAAATTGAGCGATCACAGTATGAGCTTGAGCAATTTACCCATCGAGCATCACATGACTTACAAGCTCCGGTGAGAAGGATTATTACGTTTTTGGAGATGCTTCAAAAAGATTCGGAGGACCGTTTGAGTGAACGGTCTCAAGACTACATTTCCCGTTCCCTAAAAAGTGCCTACCATATGCGTCGATTAATTAAAGCATTGCTTGACTATTCGTTATTAGGCGGTGCAGCGAAACCCTTTGTACAGGCAAATCTTAATCAGATTGTGCAAGAAGCGTTGACGCAACTTGAACACCCAATACACGAGTCACAAGCCAAGATTACTGTTAAGCCCTTACCAACCATGATGGGGAATGAACTCTTTCTTCAGCAATTGTTTCAAAATCTTATTGGCAATGCTTTGAAGTTTCGGAGCGAACACCCCCCGACTGTAGACATTTCGGTTCGTGATCGTGGAACGGAATGGGAGCTGACCGTCCGTGATAATGGTGTGGGAATTCCTGAGGATGCTTCACGGAAGATCTTTGACGTGTTTCAACGGCTAGATAATGGTCTGAAAACTGACGGCATGGGAATTGGCCTGGCCTTGTGTAAAAAAGTCGTTGAGATGCATGGCGGTACTATTTGGGTTGTTTCGGGAGAGCAGGAGGGGAGTCAGTTCATGTTTACATTTCCGAAAGATGCCTCGCTTCAATCGGATGTTCAAGCATGTTCGTCCAGTGTAAGCCTTTCTGTGGCTGCACAGTAATTGTGGGCTTGAGATGTGCCTCTCCTTTTGGCGGATGCACGTTTCGCGTATGTCCGCTACGAATCAGTCTCAATGATTTTTCGAACTTTGGCAATTAAATCATCGATTTGATAGGGTTTTTGGAGGAAGTCGTATCTGCCGGTTCCTTGAAATCGTTGTGCGGCTTCTTCCTCGTTATACCCACTGGAGAGAATACACGGCACATCATGACTGAGTGCTCGAATTTCTTTGAAGAGCTGCGCCCCATTCATTCGAGGCATTGTAAGGTCCAGAAGGACAAGGGTGATTTCGTGACGGTATCGTGAGTAGACTTCGAGTCCAGCCTCGCCGTCACCGGCGGTCAAGACGGTCACGCCCATCTCCTCAAGTATAAGCTGAGACGCAATCCGGACATCTTCTTCGTCATCGACGACAAGTGCCGTACCTTTGCCTTTCCAGCATAGGTCCGGGGTATTCCCTTTCGTTTGGCTTGATTGTGTCGAGTCGATCGAAGGAAACAGCAGCCGGAAATGAGTCCCTTCTCCCGTACGGCTGGTGACGGCGACGGCTCCGTTTAAGGCTCGGACAATACCGAGTAAGGCGGCTAACCCGAGACCTCTTCCGGTAAACTTCGTTGAAAAAAACGGATCGAAAATTTTTGGGATCGTCTCGGAGTCCATGCCCGAGCCGGTATCGCGGACATCAATATAAATACCCTGAGATGCAGGTAATGCTCCGGTAACGTACCAACCCTTGCTTTGACTGGTTTTCGTGTCCGCAGTTCCAGTAGAGATCGTGATGACTCCATTATGGTCTCCAAGAGCTTCCGAGGCATTGGTCAGGACGCTGATGATGAGTTGCCGTAACTGCGAAGGATCAGCCTCTATCAGTGGTATGTCTGCCAGAAGATTATACTCCAGTGTCGCCTGTTTTGAGACGGAGAGTCGGAGTAATTGCGTCATGTCTTGAATGAGGTGTGTCACATTGATGCGTTGAATGACCGGTTTGCCTTTGCCGGCATAGGTGAGCATTTGATTGGCAAGCTCTCCCCCACGAAGCCCGGATGTTTTTATGTGTTCCAGGTGTGTGCTGGCGGGGGAGTCGGGGCCGACGATACGAAGGGCCAGACCGGTCCTTGCCACGATTGCCATCAATAAATTATTAAATTCGTGCGCAATGCCCCCCGCGAGGACCCCAAGGCTTTCCAGTTTTTGCGCATACTGCATTTGTATCGAAAGGCGTTCCCGTTCTTCTTCGGTTTTGCGGTGTTCAGTGAGATCGCGGAGACACGCTAGGTAGCTGGTGTGGCCTTCCCAATTCACACTCACGATACGGACTTCGACCGGGGTGCGTGACCCCTGAGGACTGATGAGGTCAATTTCCGTCGTGTGTCCGGCAACAATGGGAAATGTGATTGGCGTTCCAATAAGTGCTTCAGCCGGACGTTGAAATAACCGGCAGGCGGCCGTATTGATGTACCGAATGGTTCCGTCGTGCGTCACGATGACCAGACCGTCAATGTTGTGTTCGACAAGAGCGCGAAATTCTTGTTCACTCGCCTGTTGCTGTGCTGAAGAGTCAGTCATGCGTTGAGAATTTTGATTGCAGGAGTGAACAATCGAAGGGCATGAGCGTGTGCAAGAATGTCTTGGTCTTCATCGGTATTCATTTCAATGGGTTTCTGTGAGGTGTTGAGGGTGTTCGTCGCATGTGTTGAAGTGGGATAATCGGTTGGCTTTATCACAATCGTGGAAATTTCACGATGGTAAACCAAAAATCTTGAATAGCTTGCACCACTCGACGAAACTCCTCGATGCCAATTGGTTTTGTGACATAACTATTGGCTCCCAAATCGTATGAGCGCTGAATATCCGGGTCTTCACTTGAGGTCGTGAGCATTGTGACTGGAAGTGACTTAAGTTGGGCATGGGTTTTAATGGCCTCCAACACTTCCCATCCATTTTTACGTGGCAGGTTGATATCCAGAAGTACTAAATCTGGTCGTGTCGTATGGGCATAGTGGGCCTCCCGTCGAAGATAGAGTAAGGCCTGTTCGCCATTGGACACGACATCAAGTTCCACTGACAACTTTGAGCGGTGAAGCGCTTCTTTCGTCAAGAGAACATCTTCCTCGTCATCTTCAACTAGTAGGACTTTAATGGGTTTTCCTCTTATCATGGTATCGATCTCCAGTGTCGATTACCGTTGAACGTAGCTATTGGGAAGTTGGATGGTGGTAAACCAAAATTCATGTATCGCATGGGCCAGCGTCATGGCTTCATCGATGTTTGATGGTTTCTTGAGGCAGCAATTTACCCCAGCGGCATAACAGGCGTGAAGGCGTTCTTGGTCATCGGATCCGCTATAGACGATGATGGGAGTGATGCGGAGTATAACATGTCGCCGTATCGCGTGAATAAGTTCAACTCCCTCAATGTCTGGAAGGTGAAGATCCAGAATAATAAGATCTGGTTTGCCTTCTATTTTTCCGTGAGAGAATTCATGCAGATAGGGGATGGCTTCACTTCCTGTATGGAGAGCCGTGACCTGGAAGTGCAGGCTTGTGCGTGATAGACACTCTTCTAGGATGAGAATGTCGTCAGCGTCATCGTCAATGATCAGAATTTGACGAGTGCGAAAAGTCATGTGGTTATTTTCGAGACGGCAACTTCACAATTGAAAACCAAAAGTTATCGATGGCGTTGACGACTTTCATAAATTGATCTAGCCCAACTGGTTTGGTGATGTAGCAATTCGCTCCGAGTTCATAGGTTTTCAGGACGTCTTCCTCCTGATCGGAGGTAGTGAGGACGATCACCGGGATTGAACGTAAGTGGATGTCTTGTTGCATCTCCGACAAGACTTCACGCCCATTTTTTTTGGGGAGGTTGAGGTCAAGGAGGATGACATCTGGTCTCGGCACTGAGGCGTACGGCGGAGTCTTTCGTAAATAGAGCAACGCCTCTTCACCATCTTCAACAACATGTAGATCTAATGTGACTTTGGAGTTGGTGAGTGATTCCTTCGTCAGCACAACGTCTTCCGCATCGTCTTCAACCATGAGCACGTGGATCGGACTGGTTTGCGTTGTCATATGTGTCCTCTCTATGACATGAGCAAAATCATGAGCGGTCGCAGAAAGCGATAAGGACAGTAGAATTGGGTGCGGCTAGATATAATATTGTATGCTACCACACCTCTCAATTTGATGATAGTTTGCACCGTATGACCGGGGCTTCTGCCGTTATGATATGTGTTCACTGACCAATACCTCTCGATGGTCCTTTTCAGTCTGTGAACTTGGAAGTGTGAAGAAGAATGTTGAACCTTCGTCGGGTGTGGACTCTACCCAGATTTGACCTTCGTGGCGTTCAACGATTTTTTTACAAATTGCGAGTCCTATTCCTGTGCCGTCATATTTTTGTTTCGTATGCAGTCGTTGGAAGATTACAAAGATGCGGTCAGCATATTGTGGATCGATTCCAATGCCATTATCGCTGACGGCAAACTGCCAATAGGTGTCGTGTTGGGTTGCCGTGATCGTGATTCGAGGGGCACGATCGCCATGATACTTCAGGCTGTTCGCGATTAAATTTTGAAAGAGTTGCTCGATCTGAGTGGCATTGGCCTCGATGGTTGGGAGGGGGGCTATGATAAGGGTTGCCTGGGTTTCGGCAATGGCCGATTCCAAAGAGTTTTTCACCTGTTCCACGAGGACCTGCAGGTCGACGGGTGCGACGTCCGGCCCTTCACGTGCGATGCGAGAGTAGGTCAGTAAATCTTGGACAAGGGCTTGCATTCGTGTGGCACTACTGACAATCGGGGTGAGAAATTTTTCGAGTTCTGGAGATAGGTGGCCCTCGGCTTTCGCACTCAATAACTCGGAAAAATTTCGAATTTTTCGTAATGGTTCTTGCAAATCATGAGAGGCAACATAGGCGAATTGCTCTAACTCCGAATTCGATCGTCGTAGATTTTCAATGTATTGTGTGAGGACTTCCTCGTTAATTTTTTCGTTCGTGATGTCCCAATTGACCCCGGTCATTCGTATCGCCTCTCCAGATTTGTTGCGGTTGACGACAGCATAGGTTTGTATGTGGTGAACGGTGTAGTCTGGCCAAATGATTCGAAAGTTGGTGTTAAAATGGGTGTGATGGTGAAGCGCGTCTTGGAGTTCCTCGTGGGTTCGCGCCGAATCACGGGGATGCACGGCGGCAAGCCAGGTTTCGTAGGTCAGGGGACGAGAGCTGAGGGATGATCCATACAGCGCGTGCATACGATCGTCCCAAGTCAAACGATTATGTTGGACATCCCAATCCCACACACCAATTTGGGCAGCCTGTGTGGCGATCTGTAGACGTTCGGTGAGTATGTTGATTTCGTCCTGTTGCTTTTTCTGTTCAGTGACGTCTTGAAACGTTACGACTGCCCCTTCAATTTCACCGTGTTCATTTTTTATTGGGGCGATAGTGTATTCGACAGGAAAGCATGTTCCATCCTTTCTCCAGAACACTTCATCCCTCACCTGTTGGATCCTACCGTCTTGAATTGCGGTATGTTTTGGACAGACGTCATGAGGATATGGACTTCCATCAGGTTTGGTATGATGAATAGTCGAATGCATCGGTAGGCCAATTAAGTCTTTTGGCGAATAGCCCAACATCGTGGCCCCGGCTACATTGATGAAGATGACATGACCTGTGACATCAAGACCATAGATACCCTCTCCCGCCGACTTCAAAATCAGTTCCTTGGTTCGATTCAGTTCCTGTAACTGTTTTTCGGCATGCTTGCGTTCAGTGATGTCAATGACTGATGCGACAACATAGTGTCCGTCATCGGTGAGCAATGGGTTCAGCCCGATTTCGATCGGAAACTCAGAGCCGTCCTGGCGTCGTCCAAAAAGTTCACGCCCGGCCCCCATATATCTGGTCTCCGTCGCCGAGAAGAACTTCGTACGATGTATGGTATGTTGAGGGCGGAAGCGTTCGGGGACCAGCGTGTCGATCGAATGGTTGATCAGATCATCGTTGGTATAATGGAATTGTTCACTGATCAAGGCATTGGCCAGTACAATCGTCCCAGCCCGGTCGATCATGATCATACCGCTGGGTGCCGCTTCAATAATCCCGCGAAGCCGCTTTTCGGCGCGTCGTGTCGATCTATTGGCCGCGCGTTCGAGTACTTGCGAGCGTTGCAAGCGATGTGTCGTCCATGCAAGCAGTCCAATGAAGCATAATAAGCATATGACGGCTGCTGCGAATGTCCAGAGGAGCTTGCGGGATTCGGATAAGACCTCTTCCAGGTCACGACGAACCAAGATGCCCCAATGAAAGGTTGAAGCCAAGCCACTGCCCTTCATTTGGCTATATCCAGTCAGGACATCGATGTCTCGTCGGTGATGCCGTTCCTCTACATAGCCATCCTCTCCCCTGGAGACGGCTTGTGTCGAGGGGTAGTTCAGTGTAAGGAGATTTGCGGTTCCGTTTTCGTTGTTGCTGGAATCAAACAGCACGAGACCGTCATGCCGGAGCAATTGCCATTCGATCATCGACATCACGGCATACTGTTGCTGCAAGACGGCTGTTTGTCGTATGAATTCTAACGCCAATTGGTCAAGGGGAATGTAGGCGAATAGGCCTTTTTTGAATGTGGCTTTCTGCGACGTCTTCGTGTTTGGTTGGATCGCGATGGCAATCATGAGCGCGAATTGATCTTCTAAGATATCTCGTGGTTCCGCATCTTCAATGTAAATGTCGGTCGTCCGTTGAATCGCGTTGAATGCGGGGTCCTGATTCATGATGATTCCAACGGTCGATGGGATTGTGGCCGCAATCACCTGTCCCTTCTCATCGGTAAGACCTATCCAGCTGTAGGCTTTGTAGGTGTTTTGAATGAGTTGTAAGTGTTGTGTGATCGAGTCGCGGTCGTTCGTTAATAGCAAGGGGGTGTGCGCCAAGACCGAAATATCGGCTTGCCGTTCGAATAAAATGCGATCAAGCCGTTTCCCCAGAGCCGAGGCAATTGTGGCCAATGTCTTACCCTGTTCGTCTATCGTGTTGCGTTGAACGATGTAGTAAGTGATAGTGCTGATAATGAGAATAATCGCAATGATGCTGCCGAACAAAATCGGAAGCCACAATCGTATGGAGCGTGTTGAAATTGTTGGATTGGTTTTAGTGGACGATTGGATCTTTGTCGTCATAGGTATTCGTGATTTCGGCGCATATATAAATGTAGGGCTTGCACGATGATGGGCATGGCCTTACATCGTAAAAATCCTTGGATCTGAGCGCATGAGTGCGCCTGCTGTGTTCAGCGTTGAAACATGGAAACGCCAGCCTGAGCACACGTAGCTGGACGCAACGTTTCCCGTTCCAGCGTACGGCGCATCACTCCAGCCCTAAGCCGATGACCCAGAGGTGCTCAAATATAAAGACGGGTGAGAATGAAAGGTTATGAACGTCTGATGAGAAAACAAGGCAGTTGCGTATGAATGATAAAGGGAGACATGACTCCTATACACATATCCGAAGGTATGAATACGTATGATCATAGTAACTTTTTTTCATTTTATCAATGAATATTTTTGCCATGATCATTTTTATACTTAGAGGGTGTGTGTTGAACAAGATCCGGTATTCCAACATTGTCGCCGCTGTCCGTTATGATGCATTGGGCCGTCATGATGTAGAAAACATCTGACAATCCGTATAGCAGGGGCATCCTTTCTCCTTGCGACCTCTTTTTCTCTAGTGGTAACATACATCATACATATCGGTTAAGATTGAGGAGGACTCATAGTCTTTATGGCCAATGTCACATTACTTGTCTCAAAGTCATGCAATGCCTGCCCAGCCGCAAAAACGCTGTGGAAGGGTATGAAAGTCAAGTATAGTTTTTCCTATCGAGAGATCGAAATCGATACGGAAAACGGAAGAGAGTTAGCCGAGCGGCATTCCATTCGTGCCACACCAGCAACGATCTTGAATGGCAAGCTTACCTTTATCGGTGTCCCAACCCGTCAGGCTGCAGAAAAAGCTCTTGCAGCGAAAATGAAACCAAAAGACACGTAAAGATCATGACCGACTCACATACAGAAGGTAGCAGGCCATTTGGTATGGATGAGGACGATGAGGATTTTGAAATCCCCATCATTCCAGTCGTTGAGGCCGGTCCTCCCCCGGACTGTCCTTTTTGTGGTGATCCGATGAAATTTAATGATGGTGATTGGGTGTGCAGTGATTGTAATGGTGAGTTGGTTGGACCTGAAACCGGATGACCCGTAACATCGTCTCTCTGCGTCTGCTGTATCGTGATTGTGTGGACGTGTGAATGACGAGTCTTTGCAATGTCCGTTCGCATTCCCAATTTTCCTATCGGCGTTTCTCCCATCTCAGTTTCCGTCTCTGTGTCTGATCTTCGGCATGCCCTTAGTGATTGCTCATGTTTCACCTTGTCTCCGGGCCGTTCCAGCCTGTTTTAGAAACTGCTCTTGTCAAAGAGATTCAACAATATAAATCGTCTGATCCTTTCACTCCCCTGGCGATTATTGTCCCGTCGGAAGTTCTTCGTCGCCGTCTTCAATGGCTGCTGTGTGTTGAACATGGGTGTGCGTTATATGATGTCCACTTTCTGACATTTCATCAGGTTGCGCTTCGGCTCCATGATGAGCTGCGTGAACCGTTTCCCAGTCCCGACGAGCCAGCGTTTCGACTCATCACGGAGTTCACGTTTCGACAGTTCCTGGGGTTCGTCCTCGGACAGCAGGGGGCTGAGTTGCCATCTGCGGATCCGTTGCTGCATCGATCGCCCGGTTTGTGTGCGGCGCTGTGGGCAACCATACGGGATCTCAAGGATGCGATGATTCCGCCGCACGTGATGAGGCTAGCTATCAATGAAGGTCTCTTTGATCCTGGAACACAGGATACCCTTCATACATTGTGTACGTTGTATGAAACGGTACAAGAGACGACTCAGCGATTACAGATTGGTGGTCCCGACGATTTGACGGCAGTCGTGATTCCTCATGTGCCGCATTCATCGTTTCTGGCTCGATTGACGCGTGTCTGCTACTACGGGTTTTACGATCTTACGCAAGTTCAATTGACGTTTTTTGAATCCGTCACCCGCAGTGTAGACGTGACCGTCTATTTCCCCTGTATCGATATTCCGGCCTTTGCCTTTGCCCGACGATTTTATGACCGTCATTTGTTGGCCGGTGCCGTCCAGGAAACATCGGTATCATCTCCCCCTTCCCCCTTTCAGGCCTCGTCTCTCTCTGAGGAACAACGAACGGTGAATGTGGTGAGTGCGGTTGGAGTGGAAGATGAATTGACGCTGGCATGTAAAGAAATCATGAATTTGATCGAACTGCATGGCTATCGGTTTGAGGATATCGGTCTTGTGGCGCGCACCTTAGAACCCTATCAGCCGTTGCTGAGTCGCCTGTTTGCACAACATCGAATTCCGTTTACCTCATCAGGTGTACGGCCCATCATGCACGAGCCGGCCATCAAACTACTCCTGCATCTTGCCTGTTTATCAGTCAATCAATTTTCTGCGAGCGATATGATGGATGTGCTGAAGTCTCCTTACTATCGTGCCGGCAATGAAACGGGTGCGATATCATGTTTGTACTCAGCACACTGGGAGGATGTCATTCGCGTGTTGGGCATTACCCGTGGCGAAGAGCAATGGGCAAAACTATCGGTCTGTCTCGCAACTGATCCACGTACGATTGGTGAGAGGGTACAGGGAAAAAGCTGGAGGATGTCACCGGAAGTCTTTCTGGCAACGGCACAGGAATTACACCGATTGGTCAAGGAATTAATTGATGATTGCCACGTTTTACCGTCGCAGGGAGATACAAAATCACTGACGAAGGCATGCAAACAGTTGCTTGAGATGCACCTGGTTTTACAAGACCACAATGACGTGGAGCAACCGGGCTGTGGGATGCTTCATGGTTCATCTCTTGTTGAGGTGGTTCGACATATCTTTGAACAACTTGAACAGCTCGACCGGTTTCAAGAGACGATGACGTGGAAGGACTGGACCACCGTTTTGCTTCTCGTATTGCAGGAGTCGTCATTGCCCCTTGCCCCGGGGCCGTATCGAGGTGTTCGTGTGCTCGATGCGATGGCGGCCCGCGGGTTGCCATTTCGTGCCGTGATCATTCTTGGCCTGAACGAAAAAGTCTTTCCGCGCTATATCCGGGAAGACGCATTTTTACGGGATGGGCATCGAAAGGTGTTGTCAGAAACCTTAGGATATAAAATCGATGAAAAATATGCCGGGTACGATGAGGAACGGCTTTTATTTGCACTGGTGCAACGAGCGGCACACGATCGGTTGTATCTTTCCTATCAACGTGCGGATGAAGAGGGGCGCGTTTTAGCTCCATCGCCTTTTCTTCGGGAATTGGTTCACACGGAACATCCTGACACACGTGTGTCTGAGTGGGCACTTCCGCGGCGGTTTTCAGATCGTCTCGATGAGGACCTCTTTCGAGACAGCCTTCTGACACTGGAAGAACTTGGGCTCAAACTCGTACACCACGGACAGGACTTTTCTGCCCTGCTCGAGCATGCCGGGCGTGAACCGCTCCTCTTGCAGCAGGGCATGCTCGCGCACTCGGATATGGAACGCTCACTGGCCAAGCCCGGACCGTTTGACGGGATGATCGGGCCGGATGATGAGTCTTGGCGGCATGTCGTGACTCGTGGTTTTTCGCCAACGTCACTTGAAACGTATGCCCAATGTCCTTTTCGGTATTTTGCCTCACAATTACTTCGAATAGATGGAACGAGGGATTCTCGGACTGAGGAATTGCCGGTCTCGGTTATGGGTCTTCTGTATCATGACGTATTGCGGAATGTGTATGCACAGTTGATTCAGGAGGGATGGCCGGATCAACAGATAGCCTTGCCACTCATTCGTCAACGTATTGTCCTGGTGGTTGAGGAGGTGTTTGCTGCACATGCTGTAATCGGCGTGACTGGGTATTGGCTCATGTGGCAGTTGCTCAAGGATGCGGTCACGGAACTCGTGGAAGCCGAAGTCACTGCCAGTCTGAACGAGTATCTGGCAAGTGGGTATCGTCCATTTGCCGTAGAAATACAGGCAGAAGGATCTGTCGATGTAGAAGTTCCCCAAGTTGGTACTCTCAAGATCCATGGCCGTTTGGACAGGATCGATCGTCACGCTATGACGGAAACATATCGTGTCGTCGATTATAAGTTGAAAACCGGGTCACACCAACAGTCCCAAGACCGGGATTTGCTGGCTTCAGGAGTTCGCGGCCGCTATCTGCAACCTGCGCTCTATTCGTTGATGTCGGTTGTACATGTTCATACCAACATGGGCACAGCGATGCAGCCGTGTCGTCCTGAATCGGTGGAGTTTGTATATCTGGCTCCTCATCGCGAGCCTCCGGTTGATCGTGCGGTATTTGAACGGTCGTCCTGGAAATCCCGTGCCGGGTCGCAACTTCACCACACCCTATCAACGCTTGTACAGGGAATTTCTCAAGGAGAATACTTCATTCTCCCTGGCGAGTATTGTCAGCATTGCCCGGTGTCCTTGGCATGCCGGCGGTTTCACGAACCCACGTGGGTTCGTGCCTATCGTTCGAGTCAAGCCAAGCAGATTCGGCACATACGGAAACAAGAGATTTTTCGTGATTGACCCTTCACCGATTCCGGATTATGGCATTCGCCGAGATGCTGAAACCATCTGTGATCGAAACGTGGTCGTGGTGGCCGGTGCGGGAACCGGAAAAACCACCTTGTTGGTGAATCGATTGTTGTCGGTGCTGCTGCGAGAACCTGATCCCATTCCAATTACAAACATTGTCGCCCTCACGTTTACCAATAAAGCGGCGACTGAAATGAAGATGCGTCTTCGAGACCAGTTACGGGGTCTCGTGAATTGGGATAGGCACGCAGACGAATCGGCCGCGCATCATCATATGGCGAGGTTTCAAGAAGCGTTTCGGCTATCGAGTACCGACATTATGGCAAGAGCCCAAGCGGCATTGGATGATGTGGAACAAGCGCAAATTGGGACCTTGCATAGTTTTGCTGCGCATCTGCTTCGACTGTACCCATTGGAAAGTGGGGTGCCGCCGAATTTCCGTGAAGATGATGGTTCACGATTCCATGAATACTTTGCGCGGGAATGGGATGCGTGGATTGATGATGAATTAGGGCCACGGGGAACACAACACGAACGCTGGAAATCCTTGCTTGCGCATTTCCGGTTTGAGGCTCTTCGTGGACTAGCCTTTGATCTGTCGCTCGATATGTCGATGAGCGAACGGTTGCTTGCACAAACGGAAACGACAGACATCTCTCGGCCACTTCGTGAGTGGTTCCGTTCCAAACGCGATCGGATGGAAGTGCTGTTGTCATCATATAGGGGAGCCAAACCGCGGAAAATCGAACAGGCGCTTGGCGTCGCGTCGCAGGTGTTGACCGTCATGCTTGAGCAGGGCCTTGATGGCCTACGCCCATTCCCGGAGACGGAGAGAAACCTCTTATGTGCCAATCTCGGAAAATCGCCGCGAGGATGGACAGAGGAGGATTTTTCCGATGCGCGTGCGTTGATTCGTCTGGCATATACGATTTTTTCTGTCGATCATCCGCGTATGCATGCTCTGCTTCAGATGTTGGTCCCGTTTGCGAGGCATGTTCAACGGACGTTCATTCGTGATGGGTGGATGACATTCCAGGATTTGCTGACTCGCGCTCGAGCGCTTTTGCGGGATTATGCTGTTGTGCGTGAACGTCTCAAGCAGGAATTTCAGGCTATCTTAGTTGACGAATTTCAGGATACCGATCCCATTCAATACGAAATCGTGTTGTATTTATGCGAAACGCGAGGCACCTGTGCATCGGATTGGCGCACGGTACAGTTGACTCCGGGAAAGCTCTTTATTGTGGGCGATCCCAAGCAGTCCATTTATACGTTTCGCGGTGCTGATCTTGAGGCCTTCGATCATGTGATCTCGAAAATTCGGGATGACGGCGGCATGCTGTATGAACTGACGACCAATTTTCGTAGTCATCATCACGTGTTGAATGTTGTCAATGATGTATTTGATCGTCTGTTGCAGCCGCAGAAGCATATTCAACCCGGAAATATCCGGCTCACGGTTTCCCCAAACCGCCACGAGCGCTTTCACGCTCCAGGAGTGGCAGTTCGTGTTGTGCAGCTGCCGGAAACACACGAGGATACCGGCGCGACGTCTGTGACGCGACTGGAGGCGGAGCAACTTGCCCTGTGGATCAAGGACCATGTGCTTAAAAAAGAGATGTGGCTTGAGGAGTCGGGTACTCGCGCACCATTGCGGCCAGGGCATATCGGACTCTTGTTTCGAAAGCTGACTCAAGCACACGTGTATCTTGAAGCCTTGCAGCGACATGGGATTCCGTATGTGACGGATGGGGAGAAACATTTCTATCGACGAACGGAGGTCATTGATCTCATGAATGTGCTCCGTGTGCTTGTTCAACCGGGAGATGCCGTCGGGATGCTCGGCCTGCTTCGTTCTCCCCTGGGCGGGTTGAATGATCGAGAGATTTACGAACTGCAACAACTGTATGCGTGTGACTATCGTCAGGTCACGCAACTTGACCGGTGGACAGGTCCTCGAAAAGTCGTTGTCCAAAAGCTATATGCCGCACTCCGTGAGTTGCATGAACAGGCGTTCCGGTATCCGCTGGGAGAAATGATCGAGAAAATATTTTCTCGTCTGCCGATTCTTGAATTGGCGATGGCGTCTCGGCATGGTGAACAGGCGGTTGCCAATCTCAAAAAAGTTCAATCGATGGCCACGGAAATGGAAGACCGGCCTTTGTTGACCGTAACCGGATTCGTGAATCTTCTGGTCACCCGGCTTCATGAGCAACCGAGTGAGGCCGAACGGTCGCTTGCCGAAGAGTCCCTTGATGCGGTCCGCGTGTTGACGATTCACAAGGCTAAAGGGTTGGAGTTCCCCATCGTGATTGTGCCGGGATTGCACCATGGCGCACAGACAGGCGCTAATGGCCCAACGATCTCCTCCGATTGGGCAACAGAGGTCGTTGGCCTGTCGATGGGAGCATCGTGTACCTTAGGGAGCGTATTGACCAGAGAAAAAGCACGTGTGAAGGAAGAGGCGGAACAGCGGCGTCTCTTGTATGTGGCTATGACCCGGGCGCAGGAACGTGTGGTGTTGTCGTGTGGGATCCCCAAGCGGCAGGCAGCGGGAACCTTTCTTCGTCTCCTGCAAGAGGTGACGGCCGATACGGTTGGGAGTCCCGAATGCGAAATGCTCACACTCCAATCCACATCCATTCCTCAGACAATCATTCCACCGTCCGATCCTTTCTTGGGAAACGCTGAGGAGCGCGCGCACATGTTGCCGTGTCCACTGTTTGTGGACTCCTGGCTTCAGCGCTGGGCTGAACGCGATCGTGCGTGGAAGGAACGCCTTCACACAGCCTCCTATCTCACGCCAACGTTAAGAAAGCCCCGTGGGTCACGGGTAGAGGCACTCGGCAATGAAGGAGCCCTGCTACGTGGGCGTGGGACGTTCATTGGCAGTCTGATTCATCGTGTGCTTGAGCAATGGGATTTTTCTGCCGACCGGCATAGCCTTGAACGCCATATTGCCGCAGTCTGTGCGCATCTCGTGCTTCACGAAGGAACAGAAGAGCGACAGGCAATTCTCCGGGACGTCTGCAACGTGTTGGACGCGTTTCTTGATTCTCCCGCCTATGCCATGTTGCAAGGCGCAACGATTCGGGGGCGTGAAGTTCCATTTACCATTCCGTGGGATTGCGTGCCGAACGGTGAAATGGCTATAACTGACGGTGCCGGTGTGATGGAAGGGGTGATTGATCTTGTGTATGAACGCGACGGCCGTGTTGGTCTTGTCGATTATAAAACGGACCGCATAGCAGAAACCGATATTCCGGAACGGATGCGTGTCTATCAAGAACAAGCGGATATTTATAAACAGGCGGCGCAACGGTGTCTTGCGTTGCATGAGGTTCAGTGTCAATTTATTTTTTTACGTCTTGGGCACATGATTGTTGTCTAAGCGAATCAAGCTAAAGGGGTGACATATGCATGTGGCATCTATCGGATTGCTCTTGGTGATCGCCGGAAGCCTTGCGAGTGGGTATGGTTGTTCCAGCCGGCCCGATCCCATGCCGCAACGAGTCCTGGAGGCTCCACGCGGGACAGACCCAACGGCCTTGCAGTCATTAAATACAGGGAATCAACGGTTTTCCGAGGGGCAGTGGGAGGCGGCTATTGTAGAGTTTGAGCAAGCTGTACGGGCACAGCCGGAATTGGCGGAGGCGCACTATAATCTGGCCTTGGCGTTGGAACGGCTCGGCGACCCTGAACGGGCGCGACAACATTATATTCAAGCGGCGAATCTTGCCCCAGGGAATAAAGTCATTTGGGATTCTCCTCCGTTACGTCGTTATGGCAATGTTCCAGATAAACCCAGAGAGAATACGACTGCCCCGGTATTGCCGGGAATCGGTGGAGGTGGAGGAGGACTCGGTGGGTATGGCGGCGTCGGCAGTTGATCTCGGTATTACACCCGTTTAGGGATCCAGTAGCCTCTGAATAACATGGCAGTGCCGATAAGAATCATGGGAAGGCACAGCAGTTGCCCCATCGTTAACGTGTTAAAAAGAAAGCCGATGTGGCTATCAGGCTGACGAAACTGCTCGATAAAAAATCTCGCGAATCCATAGCCGATAAGAAAACTCCAGCAAATCGTCCCAGGCGGTGTGTGCCGTTTATTGATCACCGTGAGTATCACAAAAAGTACGAGGCCTTCGAGCAGAGCTTCGTACAGTTGCGAGGGATGCCGGCAATCAGGTCCACCTTGAGGAAAAACCATACACCATGACACATCGGTCGCCCGTCCATACAGTTCCCCATTAATAAAGTTTCCCAGTCTTCCAAAGCCCAACCCAATTGGTACAGCCCCAGCGGCAAGGTCTGCAATGCTGAGCAACGGGAGTCCGAGGCGGCGACTAAAGATCCAAAGCGCAACACATGTGCCGACTAAGCCGCCGTGAAAGGACATGCCGCCTTCCCAGACAGCAAAAATCTTTAAAGGGTTTTCTAGATAAAATGCTGGATTATAAAACAGAATATAGCCGAGTCGACCGCCAAGAAAGACTCCAAACGCGGCATAGACGATCAGGTCGGACAGTTGTTCGGGTGAGAGAGCCAGGTTCTTGCTTGCGGCTCGTGATTTGATAAGGAAATAGGCCGCTCCGAGTCCAAGGAGATACATGAGGCCGTACCATCGAAACGCTAAGGGACCCAGTCGAAAAAAAACAGGATCTATTTCCGGATAGGGGATTGCAAAAAAATAATCCATCACAAACGAATTCCTTTGGCTGTCATACTAGGTGTGCGGGTCTTTGGATTGCAAGCATATGCCACGATCATACAGGCATCGTGAAAAACCGTCTTGTTCCGCGAATGCGGCGTCAGCCGCATGTTCACATCCTCATATATTCATGCAGGCGTGAAGCAAAAATCAGCGTCTTCGAGGTGCATGAAGAACGATTTGTATTAATCGATTTATATCAATCATGGTAACGAATAGCGTGAGCGACATATATAATGTTCTTTGAAATCAATGTCTTACCAGAAGTAGTGCTAAGGCATTTCAATTGCTTTATAATTGTAGACACAATGAGGCTGAATCTAATTATGCTGTTGTGTGTGTGTCGACGATTGTCGAACGAGATCAGGAGCATAAAATGGAATGTCCACGGTGTAAAGGGATCATGGTGAGCGATAGCTTTGAAGATGTTGCAGATGATACGGGTGCGCTAAAATTTTCAGGGTGGCGATGTATCTTGTGTGGAGAAATTTTGGATCCTGTGATTGCTGCGAATCGACAATCCCATCACGAACCGCTTCTTGGCCGGTCCCGTAAAAAGTTTGCCACGCAACTTGGTTGATGGCAAGACGTTTCCAGCCAACCTTGTCTCTCAATTCATGTATGGGCCAGTCCAGTATCAATGGTGGAGGCATGGGTGTTCTGGGGCCCAGGTGCGAAGAACATGGCCATCCACGCATCTTGCCCAATGAATGATGTCATTCTATCAACGGTATTTTTATAAAGGGAGTAGAACGCATGTCTGAAGAAAACCCAACGTCTCGTGAGGCGGCAGCTGAATCTACGGCGCCAAAAGATAATCCTATTCCGGGCGTGAAACATATCATTGCCGTGAGCAGTGGAAAAGGAGGAGTCGGAAAGTCTACGGTGACGGCTAATATAGCTGTGGCGTTGAGCCTAGCTGGCCAGAGAGTCGGGCTGATGGATGCCGACATTTACGGTCCGAATATTCCGACAATGATGGGTGTGACCCAGCCGCCAGGAAAGGACGACAAAAAAATACTTCCCGCAGAAGGCCATGGAGTCAAAGTGATTTCTATGGGATTTTTTGTTCCCGAGGAGACGCCGGTGGTGTGGCGCGGACCGATGGTTCATTCTGCCATTCAGCAGTTTTTTCGTGATGTCGTGTGGGGAGAGCTGGACTATTTACTCATTGATCTTCCTCCGGGGACTGGAGACGTGCAGTTGACGTTAGCGCAACTGGTTCCGATGACCGGGGCCATTACGGTCACGACGCCTCAAGAGATTGCGCTACAGGATGTGCGGAAGGGGATTGTGATGTTTCAAAAGGTGAATGTGCCCATATTGGGAGTCATCGAAAATATGAGCTATTATGTGTGCGGACATTGCGGCGAGCGAACGGAAATTTTCTCGCATGGCGGTGGGGCACAGGCGGCTCAAAAGTTTGGGGTTCCGTTCTTGGGGAGTATTCCGCTTGATCCCGATATCCGCCGTGGTGGGGATGAAGGTAATCCGATCGTCGTTGCCAATCCGTCCTCGCCACAATCGGAAGCGTTGAAAGCCATCGCGGCCACATTGCTGGAACAGACCAAAGGTTCGGCGTCAGGGGATCATGGCTCACCTTCGATCTCGAGTTTATTACAAAAAATTAAAAAACCAATGGAGGGGAAATAAATTTCCCCAACTCATGACCTGTGTCGGGAGGAACAACGATGGGTGACCGTATCACTATAGTCAAAACGGATCAGGTCGCTCCGGGAAGCGGGATTGTTGCAGAAGTCGAAGGCAAGAGTTTTGCTGTCTTTCATGTCGATGGAGCCTACTGCGTGATTGATAATACCTGTGTTCATCGAGGTGGACCGCTAGGCGAAGGCGATCTAGAGGGAGATACGGTGACCTGCCCCTGGCATGGATGGGAGTATAATGTGAAAACCGGGGCTTGTACGAATAACCCTGCCGCATGCGTCAAGACCTATCACGTGACCGTTGAAGGCTCAGATATCAAAGTCGACATATAAGAAGACAGCGGTAATCTTCTTGGAGTGTTGTTTTGAACGACATGTTCGGATAGCTGATCACGTCTCCGTTGCGGTGAATTCCCTGTTTCCTATTCAATAGTCACCCGATGGAGAACTTCGCTGAGTTCGCCTAGTTGAAAGGGTTTGGCGACCATTCCAAGAAATCCAAAGGCCGAATACCGTGAGAGTAGAGGATCATTACAGTACCCACTGGCAACAATCGCTTTGACGTTGGGGTCGATCTGCCGCAGTTTTTCTAATGTATCTTTGCCTCCCAAACCTCCCGGAACCGTTAAGTCCAGAATGACGGCGGAATACCCTTGTTGCTTTGCCTTGGCCTGTTGATAGCGAGTAATCGCGTCATCGCCATCAGGAACGCTTTCAACTTCATACCCCAGATGAATCAGCATTTCCTCCAACAGTAATCGTACGGAATCGTCATCGTCCATCACAAGAATTTTACCTTCTCCCGTGATCGACATGGGTGGGGTGTTTTCGTCGGACGAGACGTGGCTTGGCGAAGCCGGCAGATACACCCGTAATTGCGTACCTTTCCCCAGTTCAGATGCGACCGTCATTGTCCCGCCGTGATTTTTTATAACCGAATAGGCGGTGGACAGTCCCAGGCCGCTTCCCGATTGTTTCGTCGTAAAATACGGGTCAAAAATTTGCGTCAGGTAATCGGCCGGAATGCCAATGCCCTGATCTTCTATGATAATTTCCACATAGTGGCCGTTGTGTAGGGCGATTTTGCGTTCGCGAGTATGAGGATGGACGACGCTATTTTCGGCACGGATTGTGACCGTACCGCCTCTCGGCATGGCTTGATGAGCGTTGAGTACTAAGTTATGAATGACATGGCTGAGTTGGCCTCTGTCCGCCTCAACGTTCCACAGATCCACCGGGAGGTCAAAGTGGCATCGGCTTTTTGTCCCTCGCAACGCAAAGGTTGCGGCTTCGGTAATCATCGGTTCCAACGCAATGGGTTGTTTCACGGGAGCCCCCCCCTGTGCAAAGGTGAGCAGTTGTTGCGTGAGGCTTTTGGCCCGAAGCGAGGCTTTTTCGGCTTCAGCCATGTATTCGTACGATTCGGTCTGCGGGTTGAGTGATACTTTTGAGAGGGAAATATTTCCGAGAATGCTTGTGAGTAAATTGTTGAAGTCGTGAGCAATCCCGCCGGCCAAAATTCCGAGGGATTCAAGTTTGCTGGCTTTTAATAATTCCTGTTCGACTCGCAGGCGATCCGTCATGTCCCGCAGCACTAGCACGACTCCGAGAATGGATTTGTCGTGTCGTCGGATCGGTGCGGTGCTTGTTGCCACGGCACGCTCGGCCCCGTCCCGGGCATACAGCAGTCGATGTTGCGCTGGGTGCAGCGTCTTGCCGGAATCAATGACTTCCTGAACGGGGTTTTCTCGAAACGTCATATTATTGGGCTGGACTAAATGAATGACCTCTTCCACGGGACGACCGACTGCGTCGAGTTGCGACCAGCCGGTCTGTGTTTCGGCGACGCGGTTCATTGACGTGATCCGCCCGTGTGTATCGGTCGTGATGACTCCCTCGGCAATGGACGCTAACGTAATAGCCAGACGTTCGCGTTCCGTATTCAATTCTTCTTCAGCCGCGAAGAGACGCCGTTCCTGTCGAAGTTGTTCGTATGTGTGCAGGACGACCGATGGGAGCAGTTCAAGGAACATGACATCTTTGATGACATAATCGCGCGCGCCACATTTCATCATGGTTACGGCAAGCCGTTCATCGCCATGCCCGGTCACGACAATAAAGGGCGGAAGTTGTTTCTGCTGCTCGAGAGATTGAATGAGATCGGCCCCATTGCTATCCGAGAGTTGAAGGTCGAGGAGCATGAGGTCTGCATGGTGATGGGATAGCCATTCGAGCGTGTCTGCACGGCTATGTGTCGCGACGGTGGTGAATCCTTCCCGTTGCAGATATTTTTGAATGAGGTGGCTGAGGCCGTGGTTGTCGTCAACGACGAGAATGGTGAATGCCTGTCGATCATCCATGCAATCGTTCCTCCGGGTCAAGGTATGTAGCTGCGTGTGCTGAACGTGAATCAGCCACTGTAAACGTTGATACAAACGACAAGAATAATGCGATTAGAAAAACTGCGGAAGAAGATATGGATATTGGAATGGAAGATATCAGAAGACGGTCATTGTACGTGACGATGTGCGACAGGGCCCTCCTGAATGGTTGCGCACGATGTTCTTTTGAATGTGCAAAAATTTTGAGTAAAGACGGATCTTAGCTGATAGCGTAGTCTGATTCAAGGAAAAAAGCTCTTATCATATTGTTGAGGGTGTCTGCATAAGGAAGGGAAAGTGCTGTCTCGTGTGGTGAGAAGCGGGATCAACCAACCTCCTAGAGATATGTTCATCTATAGATTGGATAATGTCGAAAACTATGCCACAATGGGTAGAGTTGTAGAGGGATGGTGGAACACATGATACGAAAGGCTGTCTTGGAATCACCTGTGTTCTGCTCCATGTGTGAAGTGGATGGCTTGTCGCTATGAGCAGAGAGTATGGGGTTGTGGTGAGGTGAGATGGAAGTGCGGTCTTTTCTGTTGAATATCGGTTGTATCAGTGGCGTCATTTCTACAGTTCCTGCTATTATTTAGGGAATTCCCCCCTTCATTTCCGTTTGTGGTTTCGTATCAATCTGTATGACGATTAAACGATTACTGCTCGTCATTCCACTCGTTCTGACCGTTTTCCTCCTGCAATCGTACTTTTGGGTTCCCACATACGAAAATCAAGCCGCCGGGAATCCGAATCGTCTCGTCACCTACATTGAAGCATCTGCCGCTGATGCAAAAATTTTGAATCCTATCTTAAATGCAGACCTTCCAAGTGCCATTATCACCAATTTTATCTTTGAAGGGCTGCTAGATCTCGATGAAGAATTGAAGTTGCGCGGCCGTCTTGCCACAGAATGGTTCATTACGGAAAAAGCCTATTTGCTGGTTCGCGATCCCTATCGTTTTCCTGACGGAACGGCGATGACCGGCCTGGAGTTGCTACGCCGTGTGAAGCATCGTATGCAACATCCCACTCTTGCCGATGCCCACTCACATGTCGCATCCATACGCCTTCTACCTCCGGAAGACCGAGGTCAAGAGGTGGAATTACTTGTCAAAGACGAAAGCGGCAACCCTTCGATTGAAACCGTGCAGGTTTCCATCCATGTTCCCGAACGAATTGAGTTCGTGTTGGATCATGTCGATCAGGACCTCTTTGGCTATGTGACGCCTGTTGTAGGTGAAGAGTATTGGGACAACATGCCCTATGAGCGTTATGTATCGGTCGAGTCCGAGCTTGCTCCGGAACTGCAAGAAGCGCTCGCAACGCAGTATCAGGAATTGTTGCCCGTCAGTGAACATAATCCGGAAATTCTCTTTCATCTTCGAAAGGGGGTGACGTTTCATGATGGCCACGAATTTGATGCCGGAGATGTCAAGTTTACGTACGAGGCCATTATGGATTCAAGGAATTTATCCCCGCGAACATCAAGTTTTGAGCCGATTAAGTCGGTGCATGTGGTCGATGAATATACGGTCAACGTGGTCTATAAACGGCTCTATTCCCCGGCGATTGAGGCATGGACCATGGGCATTTTGCCCGAGCATCTGCTCAACCACGAGGCGATGCAAGCGGAAATGGATGAACGGGACTTATCGGAAGAAGCCAGAAAGACCTTTGGCATGCGCGATAGCGTCTTTAATCGCCAGCCTATCGGGAGCGGCCGCTTTCAGTTTGCCGAATGGCAAGGGGATGAATTTATTCATCTTCGACGATTCGGGTCCTATTGGGAAGGTCCCGCCGAATACCATGATTATTATATGCGGGTGATTCCTGATTTATTGACGCAGGAAATGGAGTTTTTGGCTGGCGCCATAGATTATTATGTTGCACAACCACATCAAGTGGCTCGGTATAAAGATGCGCCGTCATACCAGTCATTTTCCAGTATGGGATTTGCCTATACCTACATTGGTTATAATAACCGCAATCCCTTATTTGCTAACCCCAACGTTCGGCAAGCTTTGGGGATGGCGGTGAATGTGAAAGATTTTTTGAAGTATATCTTATATGGAGAAGGTGAACGCACCACTGGGCCGTATTCTAAAAATACCGAGTGGTATGACAGTACTGTTGAGCCACTGCCGTATGATCCGCAACGTGCGTTAGCAATGTTTGAAGAAATGGGGTGGCGGAGGAACGAGAAGGGTTGGCTGGAGAAAGATGGGAAAATCTTTGAATTTAATCTGATTACCAACAGCGGCAATCCCATTCGTAAGAATGTCATGACCATCGTTCAAAATGCGTGGAAGAAAATCGGCGTCAAATGCCGGACGCAATACTTTGAATGGACCGTGTTCTTAAAGGATTTTGTGAATACCGGACAGTTTGATGCCGTGGTCTTAGGGTGGAGTATGGATACCAGTCCGGACTTGTATCAGATCTGGCATTCCAGTCAGGCCGGCCCGCAACAGCTCAATTTTGTGGGGTATCAGAATCCCCGCGCCGATGAGCTGATTGTGCGGATACGGCAAGAATACAATCGAGACCGTCAGCGGGAATTGGCTCATCAACTCCACCAGATAATCCATGAGGATCAACCGTACACGTTTTTGTACGCGCCGCTTAGCACACGAGTTCTAGACAAAAAAATTGTGTTAGTGGAAACCGATGACGATGGCCATGAGACCTATCAGAAAATCTATCCAACCAAAACCGGCGATGTCTCAGTCTATTTTCATAAATGGCGAAAACTGGCGTTCACACCTGATTTTTAATGTAGGGATGTCGTGCTGCGATTCTCGATCATGTTGTGTGTATATCGGGCACCTCATCTGATTGATTGGCTATACTAGTATGTGGGCATTCATCATACGAAATGTGCTTCAACGCTTGGTCTTGCTCGTGATTGTCTCAATCGTGGCGCACTCGGTGATTCATCTTGCGCCGGGCGAGCCCAGCGAAGTCGACCCCGCCAATCCACGCATGAAGCCTGAGGACATTGCGCGAATTCGCGCCGCGTTTCACTTAGACGATCCGTTGTATCTTCAGTATGCGTACTGGGTTCAAGATCTCGCCAGTGGTGAACTCAAGTCCTTCAAAGATAGTCAACCAGTCTTGCCCAAGATCTGGCATCGGTTTCTCAATTCACTTCCGCTCTTTATCTGCGCCACCATGTTGATTTGGACGTTTGCCTTTCCCACCGGCATTTATGCCGCCATGAGGCGTGGCGCGGTCTACGACCGCTCGAGCACATTTGTGGCCTACGCACTCATTTCCGTTCCAGGATTTTTCTTGTCGTATATTATGATTCTCTGGATTGTCGAGGTGTTCGGCGTTCCCGTTATTGGCATGAAAACCTTTGGAATGGAGGATGCGCACCCGGCGTTTCGTCTGATGGATCGCGTGTGGCATTTGGTGATCCCGTCAATCATGTCGGCGGTCTTAGGGGTGGCTGTCCTCTCGCGTTATGTCCGGTCTCAAATGTTAGAAGTGATCAGTCAAGATTATGTCCGGACCGCTCGTGCAAAGGGGTTGGAGGAAGATGCGGTGGTCTACGGGCATGCCTTGCGCAATGCCTTGCTGCCGTTTGTCACGATGTTTGGGTTACTGCTTCCCGGCCTGATCGGCGGATCGGTGATTTTTGAGCAAATTTTTGCGTGGCCCGGCCTGGGGCGTCTTGGATATGAAGCCATTCTTGCACGAGACTTTCCCGTGATCTTAACCATCAATTTCATTGCAGCGGTGCTTACGCTTGCCGGTACGCTGTTGTCGGATATTTTATATGCCGTTGTGGATCCAAGGATTCGGTTACAGTAAGTACCACACCGTATGAATGACTCTACATTCAATGCTGGGACGCTGGTAGAAGACGAACCGCTTCTTCCACATGAAACACCATGGGAAGAATTTGTTCGAATCTTTACCAAAGATCGTCTCGCCGTCGCAGGCGGTGTCATTTTGGCACTGCTCCTTATTGCCGCAGTGGCTGGAAAAGTTCTGACAGAATGGGTGGTGGTATTCGATGCTGAAGTCGTCCGATTACCTGATAAGTTTCTGCCACCGTTTTCATCTCCGTCTGCCGAAGTGGTGGCGTTACAAGAAGAGCCGATATTTGGCCTGTATGTGTTCGGGACCGATGAATTAGGCCGCGACGTTTTCTCGCGTATGCTGCAAGGGTCGTTTGTGTCCTTATCGATTGGCTTTATTGCGGTGGGGATTTCGGTGAGTATCGGTATTCTGTTGGGGGGACTAGCTGGATACTATGGAAGCGTGAAGTTATGGTGTATGTCTGTGGATACTCTGATCATGCGTTTTACCGATGTCATGCTGTGTTTTCCGACATTCTTTTTGATTTTAACTGTAGTAGCCTTACTGCCGCCGAGCATCTATAACATTATGATTGTCATTGGCTTGACCAGTTGGATGGGAACCTGCCGGTTTGTCCGCGCTGAATTTTTGTCCTTACGGGAACAGGATTTTGTGACTGCCGCCCACGCTCTTGGATTGCCGGAGAAGCGCATCATTTTTCGGCATATGGTGCCCAATGCCATTGCCCCGGTCCTGGTGTCGGCGACGATTGGTGTCGCGACAGCCATTTTGACTGAATCGGCGCTCAGTTTTCTGGGCTTTGGCGTGCAGCCGCCCTATGCGACCTGGGGAAATATTTTGTCTGGCGGAAAGGGATTCATCTTTGATGCGCCGTGGCTGTTCTTTATTCCAGGGATTGCCATTTTTATTGTCGTGCTTGCCTTTAATTTAGTTGGTGAAGGCCTTCGTGAAGCGATGAACCCGAAACTCCGGAGCCGGTAGTTTTTCGTATGTCTCAACCTCTATTAGAATTGGCGAATCTCTCGACCTCGTTCTTTAGCGATAAAGGCGAGATTCGAGCGGTTGAAGACGTGAGTTTTGCGATTCAACCCGGTGAAACGCTAGCCCTGGTCGGGGAGTCGGGATGTGGAAAGTCGGTGACGGCCTTTTCCATCATGCGGCTAGTCGATCAGCCGGGACGTATTGTTGGCGGTAACATTTTTTTTAAAGGGCAAGACCTTCTTGCATTGCCGGAACCTGCCATGCGCAAGATTCGAGGGAAATCCATCGGTATGATTTTCCAGGAACCCATGACGTCATTGAATCCGGTCTTTACGATTGGGAAGCAGATCGGGGAAACATTACACATTCATACGGACTTGTCAGCAAGTGATATTCGACACGAAGTGTTGAAGTTACTCGAAAAAGTCCGGATTCCTTCCCCTGAGAAACGTATCGATCAATATCCCCATGAACTGTCGGGAGGCATGAAGCAGCGTGTCATGATTGCGATGGCATTGGCATGCAAGCCGGATTTGTTAATAGCCGACGAGCCCACTACGGCGCTCGATGTCACGATACAGGCGCAGATTTTAGATCTGCTGAAAAGTCTTCAAGAAGAAATGGGGATGGCCATTCTCCTGATTACCCATAATTTGGGCGTGGTGGCACAGTTTTCTCAAAATGTAATCGTGATGTATGCGAGTAAAATTGCCGAACGGGCCAGCGTAACGCAACTGTTCAAGAATCCTTCGCATCCGTACACCAAAGCGCTCCTCAACTCTCTCCCTCGACCGGGGGAGCGGGGGAAGCGTTTGGAATCGATTAAGGGCACGGTTCCATCGCCGTTACAGTACCCTAAGGGATGTCATTTTTCGACACGTTGTTTGGAGGTTCTGGAGCAGTGTGCCGAACAGCCTCCGCCGTTAGTGCAAATCGAGCATGGCCATGAGACGTCTTGTTGGCTACATGGGTGAGGCATAGGGGACGAAATGCAAAGTGCAAAGTTAAAAATGCAAAGTGCAAAAGTTAATGTGAAAAACTCTGATTGGATTCCAGGGAAAGGCTAGGATGACGGCAACTCCCGATAGTGCGCAAAATGGCAAACCGCTGTTGCAGGTGAACGGGTTGAAAAAATATTTCCCCGTTCGGAGCGGCGTATTTTCCAAAACGTCGGCCTGGGTGAAAGCCGTGGATGATGTGAGTCTCCAGATTCAGGCCAGCGAAACACTTGGATTAGTGGGGGAGTCGGGATGTGGTAAGACCACCGTGGGACGAACGATTCTTCGGTTGATGGAACCGACGGCAGGCGAAGCTCTTTTTGAAGGCAACAATATTTTTCATCTGAATGCGGCGGAGATGCGCCGTGCCCGGCGTCAGATGCAAATTATTTTTCAAGATCCCTATAGCTCATTAAATCCACGAATGACGGTCGGGTCAATTGTTGGGGAACCTCTGAAAATCCATGGATTGGCGAAAGGGCAAGATTTGCACGATCAGGTTGATCACTTGTTGACGCGTGTCGGCCTGCGGCCGGAGCACCATTCCCGATATCCTCACGAATTCTCTGGCGGTCAGCGGCAGCGGGTGGGGATTGCCCGTGCACTTGCGCTCCGGCCGAAGTTTATCGTGTGTGACGAAGCCGTATCGGCTTTGGATGTCTCGATTCAAGCGCAGATCATTAACTTACTCAAAGACCTGCAGCAAGAATTTCAACTCGCGTATTTATTTATTACCCATGATCTGAATGTCGTCGAATATCTGGCGCACCGGATTTCCGTGATGTATCTCGGGAAAATCGCTGAAGTCGCGCCGACGGACACATTATTTCACGATCCCAAACATCCCTATACGCAAGCGCTGTTATCAGCGAATCCCATTCCGGATCCGTCCCGCCAAGCTGAACGTATTGTTTTGGAAGGCGATGTTCCCTCTCCGCTCAATCCTCCATCAGGCTGCCGGTTTCATACACGTTGTCCGCAAGTCATGGATGTATGCAAGAGTACCGAGCCCCCGCTCATTCAAATCGGTCCGGCAGAATATGGCCATCAGGTTTGGTGTCATTTGTATGAAGACGTGAAGCGTGAAGTGTGAAGAGAGTTACCGGGAATTTTGCCAAATTCTTCCAAATATTTTCTCTTCCTACCTCCTGCCCTTTACTTCTCACCCCCTCACGCCTAATACTTCACACCTATATTTCACAATTCGTGGTTGCCGCCCCATTGGTATGCCTCGTATAATCTTTCCCTGAGTATTGTCTTTTTCCCATTTGATACTTACGCGGCGAATCAGAGAAGGAGCCTTGATCGAACATGACGAGTGTAACGAAAGACCCCAAAAACTATCCCTTCCTACGCAATTTACAATATTCTCCACTCAAGCAGGGAGAGGAGCAATATATCTTGTTATGGGATCCTTCTCGACTTTCGGAAGAAAAGTTAGTCATTCCGTTAAACTTCTTTTATTTGTTTCAATTTTTTGACGGTGAACATTCCCTGGAAGAAGTCGGGGCCGAGTATTTGAAGCAGTATGGTGAGTTTCTAATGCCGGACAAGTTAAGCCGGTTGGTGGCAGATTTGGAAGATAAGCTCTTTCTTGAAGGGGAGCGATGTGAGGAAGCAAAGGTACAAGCGATTGCGGCCTATCGGCAAGCTCCGGTGAGAAAGTCAGTCTTTGCTGGAAAGAGTTATGAGGCCGATGCGGATGCACTGTGTCAACAACTGGATAGCTTTTTTGATTCGAAAGAGGGCCCGGAAAAAAAGCCGTCCGAGCATCAAGGAGAGAAGATCAAGGCGATCATTGCGCCAAATTATGAACCGAAAGAAGCCGGAGCGATCTATGCCTGGGCCTATAAAGAGTTGCGCGAGGCCGTGACGCCCGATGTTTTTATTGTTCTTGGAACCTGCCATACCGATTTAGAGCATGGTATTGCCGTGACAGATAAAGATTTTGAAACGCCATTCGGCGTGTTGCCGGTGAACAAACCGATTCTTGAACATTTTCGTGCCAATGGCGGGGCGCAGTTTTTCGAAGAAGATATCCGGCATGCACAGGAGCATAGTATCGAATTTCAATTGCCGTTCTTGCAACACACCATTGGGAGTCAGCGACCAATTACTATCGTCCCCGTGCTCTGCTCGTTTCCGCCGACTACGTTAGCCGATGCTGAGTTGAAGCCGCTCTTTGAGAAGATTGACGCCTTTTTGGTGGCGTTAAAAGCTTCCATTGCTGCAAGTGGTCAAGAGGTCTGCGTCATTGGCAGCGCCAGTCTCGCACATATCGGGTTGCGCTATGGCGATAATAAACCGCCGACAGACTTTTCCTTCCATCGCTGCATGCAGACGGACTTGGAAATGCTGAAAAAAGTTGAAGAGATGAACCCCGAAGCTTTTGCGCAATTTATCTTAGAGGAAGGGGATGCCCGGCATATCCTGGGCTTTTCAACGGTTTTTCTGGTCATGAAATTCATCAATGCCGAAAAAGGAGAAGTGCTGCGGTATGATCGAGGTATCACGGATCAATTCAACTCAACCGTGACCTACGCCAGCATCACTTTCTTTTGAACATCTGCCCCTTGTGATACGCATTTGGTCGTGGGCAACCTATGGGGTCAAGTAACTTGTATTAAAATATAAATTCTCTTCAATTCAAGTGGGCCATGTGTTTGTTGATGTATCCGTTATGGTCGTTTTAATGATAACAAAAGCAAAAACGTTTCTTTGCCGAATGTCCATCATGTCCACAGCGCAATACACTGCGTCGTACAAACAGACATCTATCCGAATGGCTATAACTTCGGTCCCCCTAAGCATTAGATACCGTCTAGAAAGTTCTTATGGTACAACGGGATCGCTATATTCGTTGGGAGAAGAAGATGGCAGGTATTTTGAAAGCGGGCTTCTGAAGAAACGATGACAGCGGTCGCCTTCTTTTTGTTGGGGTGCGTTCGTGATGCGTCGACTTGAGCTGAACGCCCAATGATGAAACAAGAGGGATGAGTTATTCTTCCACCGTCATGGTTATTTCAACGGGATCGAGCGGATTATCTCGATCATCCGTCGCGCCAGCGACGATTTGATCGACGACGGCCATGCCCCGAATGACTTTTCCAAAAACCGTGTACATCCGGTCTAAACTGCCGGAGTCTTCGACGCAAATAAAAAATTGTGAGCCATTGTCGTTAATGTCACGAGTCCGATCTTCATTGCGAGGCATCTTGGCCATGGCGAGCGCGCCGCGCTTGTGCGGGTAGTCGCTTGTTTCCGGAGGAATACTGTACCCAGGTCCACCGGTGCCATGAAGGGTCCGATCGGGTTTTTTGCTGAACGGATCCCCCCCCTGTATCAGGAATCCTGGGACGACTCGATGAAAGGTGGTGCCATCGTAAAATTTTATCTTGATCAGATTAATGAAATTCTCGATGTGCCGTGGGGCGGCATCTGGGAAAAAACGAAGCTCAATGTTTCCCAGTTTGGTATAGATTGTGGCTTTTGGATTTTTTTTCTGAAATTGAAGGTTTGATGACTCCGGCATAATGGACTGAACTGTATCAAGTAATACTAGTTGGCATCAAGGTAAAAGCTGATCATTTGGAGATGCTGCATGACGGTCTGGCGTACGGTTTTCAGGTGCGTGTCGGTTGACGGATTATCCTAGACATTATGTATTGACCTGTTTCTCAAGGAGGTGCCCTTATGTGTGTTGCCGTATCTCATCCTGTTCTCTCGTCTGGTGACGTAACCCGTCTGCGGGGCGAATAAGAAACCACAGTATACCACCGACAAGAGCAAGAAGGGCAGCCGTTCCAAGAGCCACAGTCCAGCCAAACTGCTCGGCAAGCCAGGGGGTGAGCGTTGGAGAAATTGTTCCGCCCAGATTTGCCCCGGTATTCATCATCCCGGAGAGCGTACCGGCGTGTGTCTTTGACAGGTCGGTGGCGGCGGCCCAAAAGGCACCCACGGTAAAGTAAAGCCAGCCGGCTCCGAGTGAGAGCATCGCAATCGCAAGAAAGGGGGAAGCGATATTCGCGCCAATCACAATGGAAAGTGAGGCGAGAATCATTCCCGTTGCTCCAACCCGTGTTCGTCCAATATTCAATCCGCGAGCCTGTGATACTGTATCGGTGACCCAGCCCCCCAACGGACAGAAAACGGCCATGGCCAAAAATGGGGCTGACGCAAAGAACGCGCCCCGTAACACGTCAAAGCCACGGACATTCACAAGGTACAGATAGAACCATGACATATAGACATAGGCCACATACCCAAGGCAAGTATAGCTGAAGATGAGCCACCAGACTGTCGGGGTTCGGAGTATGGAACTCCACGGGACGCGAAGCGTCTTTCCGGTGTCTGGCTGTGTTGATGGAGGCGAGGAACGTATGAGAGGGGAAGAGTGGTCTTGTGAGTCGATGGCACCTTCTATGAGCATGGCTTCCGCTTCATTCACATGTCGATGGTGCCGCGGGTAGTCTGTTGCATACCAATACCAGAGGAGCGCAATAGCTATTCCCAAGGCTCCGGCGGCATAAAATGCGGTCTGCCAGCCATAGTTGACCATAATCCAGGCTGTGACTGGTGGCGTGAGTGCCGAACCGATGCCGATTCCTCCAATGGTAATGCCGATGCCTCGACCTCGTTCATGTGGCGGATGCCAGTTCGCCACAGCCCTGTTAAAATTGGGAAGGGCTGCGGCTTCCCCGACTCCAATGAGAAACCGGACGAGCATGAGAGACCCCATAATGCCAATGAGGTTCGCGATTGAAAGTGCCGGAGCCACGGCCGTTAAGGCCGTAAAGATCGACCACCAGAGAACGGCACATGTCAGTACTCGACGTGCGCCCCACCGGTCGCCAAGCCACCCGCCTGGAATTTGAAAGATGGCATATCCGAAGACGAATGCTGAAAATATCTGCCCCATTTGCAAGTCTGTGAGTCCGAGCGCAGGCATCATGTGTCGAGCTGTGACGGAGATGTTGACCCGATCGATGTAGGTGACGATGCTAATGAGGAGGAGGAGGCCGAGAATGTTCCAGCGAGTTCGGGTTGGTGCTTCAGTCAAAGGGGGGGCATTCATCGTTGATTCGGTCGTCAGCTTCGGGTATTGGTCATAACGCATTGACGTTATGATGAAATTTCGCTAAGTAAAGAGATACGCGAATGATCTCTGGAAGACGTCGTCCGGGTGATGACGGTCGAGGGGGTCGTGTATTGAAGTCAATTCGTTTGTAACTGTGTGGCGGTGGCTGTCCATCGTTCGAGAGTCGTGTCTCTAGCCGTTCTCTTCTTTCGTTCTTCGGTACCTGAGGCGACCATAGTTGGTCATTGTCATTGGCTGGCATTGTAGCAACAGGTTTTCAATCTTGATAGCGCCCTCAAACGTTTTTTGAGTTTTGAAATTCTTTTCTTGAAACGTGTATGCGGTCCATGGTAGATGGGAGCCACCTACGAAGGTGAACAGCTTCATGAGCCGGTATGCAAAGGAAGCATGTTGGGTGTGGAGGAGCTAATCATGACCTCTGCGACTCGCGGGTTTTCCTGATGCGGATACTTCTATCGGCGTCTCACCATAGTATGACGTAGAGACAGCGCGCGATACGTCTCTGTTTCTTAGGGGATGTCACGAACTTGTGAAACACAACACTAGGAGGGTTCGCTAATGGCAACGAAGGCCAAGCCCAAGTCGAAAGCTAAACCGAAGCTCACGTCTCAGTCATCAAAGCGTCAGTCGAAAGTCACAACAAAATCTCGACGTCAAACGACAACAACGAAAAAGACGGCGTCCAAGCCTGCACGGCGTTCCGTTACAACGGCCAAGACGACAAAAGCCAAACCAGCAAAAGCGAAGCCGACAAAAGCCAAACCGGCCAAAAGCACGTTAACAAAAGCCAAGCCAGCGAAGAGTGCAAAGCCACGCAAAAAGCCTCAGCAAGTCAAGAAAGCCAAGCCCACGACTGCGAAAAAACCGGTCGGCAAAGCCTCAGCGAAAAAGGCGATAACAAAGAAGCCGGTGACCAAAGCTGCGAACAAAAAAGCTGGGTTAAAGGCGATTAAGCCTAAGAAAGCCGTGAAGGCGACCTCCAAGCCAACAGTCAAAAAGTCGACGGTGAAATCTAAACGGGTATCGACTGCGAAGAAAACGACGGGGAAAGTCCCCGCCAAGTCACCCCGGGGCATTGCAGCAGTCAAGAAACCGGATACCTCAAAAACAGGTCGCCGCACAACCGTGGCCAAAGAGCCGGAGGCGGCAATTCTTACTGAAGAGGAAGTTGCCAAGTCTCCATTGGTTGCCGTTCTCAGTGCTGAAAGCGGGGCATTAAGTTCTTTGAAATCTCCAGGAGCGGACCTCGACGAAGATGCGGATGTGGAAGTCGATGAACTGACGATTGAAGGGGGAGAGGATTCCGATGATGACCTGGATGAATTAACCGATGACCTTGCAGACGAGTTTGTTGATGATGCGTTCCCCAGAGGACTTGACGATGAGAATGATGATGATCTCACTGATGATCTTTCTGACGAATTGGGGACAGAAAAGTTTTTCCGTGATAATGATTCGGGACTCGAAGACGATGAAGAAGATATTTCACGTTCCTGGTAGCACGGTGCGTTCGTATGAGAATGCACGTCATCACTGCCTGTAAGCGTGTTGTGACAGTTACTGGACTCGAGGATTGAGAAGGGAAAGGAGCGTACATGTCAGAAGGGACTGGGTTGCTTCGGATTGGTGATCGTGCCCCGGATTTTGAGGCCGCGACCACGCATATTCCGGATTTTAATTTTAGCGTATGGCAGGAACAGGATTGGGTCGTGTTGTTTTCACACCCGGCTGACTTTACGCCGGTCTGCACGACGGAAATTATGGAATTTGCACGTCGAAATGAGGAGTTTTCCTCCAGGCGGACGAAACTCATCGGCTTGAGCGTGGATAGTGTGCATTCGCATCTGGCATGGCTGCAAAATATAAAACAGAAACTGGATGTGGATATTCCATTTCCCATGATTGCCGATGTGGATATGACAGTGTCCCATCGTTACGGCATGATTCATCCGGATGCCAGCTCCACGGCGACAGTGCGTACGGTGTTTGTGATTGACCCGAAACGCGTGATTCGCGCTCTCATTTATTACCCCATGAATGTCGGACGAAATGTCGATGAAGTGTTGCGGCTTGTTACGGCGTTACAGTCGACCGAACGGCATGCCTGTGCCACGCCTGTGAATTGGAAGGAGGGTGAAAAAGTTGTCGTGCCTCCGCCAAAGACCGTGAGTGAAGTTGACGCACGATTACAGCAAGCCGATCTTGACCACCAGGATTTTTACCTCTCGCTGAAAGATGTCAATCCGAAAACGTCTCCGGAATCCGAAGGCCACGCTTCCTAGCGCATGCCAAAGATGATCTCTATTTGTACACGTCAACATCCGGTGCGGTAAGAAGCGGGCGGCATGACGTGTGTGTCTGTGTGCCCTGTTGCGATGTCGCTATCTATACTTCTTTATCCAAAGCCGGTTCGGCATTGCGCACAGCCATCTTTCTTAAGGCTGTGGCGTCGCATTGGCTGGATATTCCAGAGGATCGTCATCACTGCCGTCATGCTTGTCGGAGTGGACAGTATGACGGACGTGGCGTTGGCCTGTGAACTCAGTCAGTCGCCTGCGACTGACCATGAAGTCTTCCGCCGGCATCTTCTTGGGCCGTGTACGGCAGGGGAACGTGAAGGGCATGCGATCTCAGCCGATTCTCTGTTTCTGGCCCTGCAGGATGGAAAGCGTATTGATCTCCAGGGTGTCGTGATTGTCGGCGATCTCCTGTTGGATCAGTTACCGCTTCACCCGATCGGGTCTGCCTCTTTGTCGTCTGATGTGGTGCAAAGAGTTGCGGCTGCTCGACAGATTCAACATGCTCGAGTTATTCGGCGTTCAGTGTCGATTCATGATGCGATCATTCAAGGCACTTGGGCTACGAATTTACGGCAAGGCCTGCTAGTAGTTCTCGGAGGATTTTCTCTCACCCAGAGTCGATTTGAGCGGTCAGTGGATTTTTCCCATACGGTCTTTCTTGACGGCCTGAATGTGGCACACTCGACGATCCTCTATGAGGGGTTTTTTGTTCGTGCGCATGTTGCGGGGCCTGCCTCATTTCATAAGGTCATCTTCGGGACGCATTCTCGGTTTCATAAAGCTGAGTTCATGCAAGAAGCGGATTTTAGCGAAAGCCGGTTTACCGGGCTTGCTGAATTTTTGGAAGTGCTCTTTGAACAGGGAGCAAACTTTACACGCACACAATTTCAGATGGGAACAGGTTTTTCGGGAACACGATTTAGGGGGCCTGGAATTTTTATCGAGTCGGAGTTTCATCGCGAAGCATTTTTCAGGTTTTCGGTTTTTGAACATGATGCCAATTTTCAAGATGGGGTATTTCAAGGAGTGAGCGATTTTACCGACTCCTCATTTGCTGGGCGGCCGAATTTTGAGGCTGTAGAATTTCTTAATGCACCGGAATTTTCAGGAACGCCTCTCGAAGGTCAGTGGCACCGTCGTGGTACGCAGAAACATGTAAGTGATAATATTGCTATCATTTTGGTTTTCCTTGGGTTTCTCTGTGTGTTCGCCTGGGGTGTAAAAAAGTGGAAATATTTGTCTTCCTAATTACTTAGTCTGTTCCACAATATATAGGGAAGGGATTGCTGGAGGCCACAAAAGATGGTATATCTTAAAGATCGAACGGCCACGAAAATAGTCTAGAGAATCTAAGTCTATGGAAAGTCTGCACATTGATGACACAGTAGATGATGTCTATAAGGTTCAACTTGATTCATTTAATGGTCCCCTCGATCTCCTTCTCCATCTGATCAGAAAACAAGAAATCAATATTTACGACATTCCTATCGCTCTTATTACGCAACAATACTTAGATTACCTGAATTTGATGAAAAACTTGAATCTCTCGTTTGCTGGAGAGTTTCTGGTTATGGCTGCGACGTTGTTACAGATTAAGTCACGGCTTCTCCTTCCGAAGGATGAGGCGCCGGTTGAAGATGAAGGGGACGGAGAAGACCCTCGCGCAGAGTTGGTGCGTCAGTTAGTGGAGTATGAACAATTTAAAGACGCGGCATTTCGACTTTCAACCCAAGGGAAAGTATGGGGCGAAGCCTTCATCCGTGAACCGGTTCCCCCGGCGCAAGGGCAGGCCCTTCCGTCAATTGGCGATGACATGCTCTCCGATGATTTGAGTTTGTTTGATCTTGTCGGTGCCCTGCAGCGGGTATTGGATCGAGCGACGCCCGATCATCAGATGTTCATCGATGTGACCAAAGAGTCCTTGTCCATTCAGGATCGAATTCATAGTATTCTCGAACGCCTTGAGATTGACTCGTCTGCGGCGTTTGACGAATTATTTGAGCATCTTCAGTCACGTCCTCAGATTATCGTTACGTTTCTGGCCCTCCTCGAACTCGTGCGCATGAATCTTGTTCGTCTGTTTCAGAGTCATGTCTTTGGCCCGATACGCGTGACTCGGAATTTTGCTCCAGGTGACGGCAGCACGGAACCATAATGCAAGACCCGAGAGACGCGATGGAAGGTGTGGATAGACAAGAATAGAGAGAGTGCTTCCTTGTTGATGTTGATGATAATGTGAGACGGAGGCCCAGGATGACAGTGAAAGCCTTACATCAAGAAGATAATATAGAGTCGGAAGTTACCGGACCCGAGTCTGACGGTCCTCGGCTTTCGATGGCCGATGGTCCATCGATTGACGTACTAAAGCAAGAGGACCAAAACGGACATTTTCAGGAGTCAGTCGACGTTGACGACTCGGAAATTAAAAAGGTCCTTGAAGCTGTCTTATTCGTGTCGCATGATCCGGTCACCGTTGAGAAGTTTGCAGCCGTGCTCGAAGGGGTCCCAAAGTCTAAGATTAGAGAAATGCTTCAGGTTTTGCAGGCTGATTACGAGGGGGAAGGGCGAGGTCTGTGTCTTTCCGAGGTCGCGGGCGGTTTTCTCCTCGCGACGCGGCCCGATTGCGGGATCTATATTCGCCGGCTCTCAAAAACGAAGTCTTCTTCGAAGCTGTCTCCATCGGCCCTTGAAGCATTGGCAATCATCAGCTACAAGCAACCGATTACTCGAGTGGATATTGAAAAAATCCGAGGAGTCGAAACCTCCGGAGTGCTTCGTACGCTCCTTGACCAAAAGCTCGTGAGAATCGTGGGACGGCAAGATGTGCCGGGACGGCCAATCCTCTATGGGACAAGTAAGCAATTTCTCCAGCGATTTGGTCTGCGTGACTTGAGAGATCTTCCTCCTTTAAAAGAAATACAGGAACTGGGAAACCCCGTTACGTTAGCTCTTCCGTTTCATGACGGAGATGCGCCCTCAGAGACCGCATCTGCAGAAAGCAATGGAGACCTTCCCGCCTAGCCTCCCAACCGTGTACACTACAGTATGTGCCAGTGACTCACAGTGTATGTGTTTCCTCGTGCGTGTGTTGTCAAGGATCTGTCGTATCGTGCTATGCCGTTAATTCTTCCAGACAAGAAATCCCCAGTTGTTCACGATCTGCACCGGCTTCTTGGTGATCGGAAAGTGAAGAGTGATGTGTCGACGCTCAAGGCCTATGCCGTCGATGCGAGCATTTACCGATTATCCCCGACAGTTATTGTCCTTCCTGAATCCGAAGCCGACATTGACCTGATTGTCGAGTATGCAGTCCGCCACGGTATTCCACTTACCGCACGAGCCGCTGGAACCAATCTCACGGGGTCGGCGATTGGGACGGGGATCATTCTCGATGTCTCCAGGATGAATAAGATTCTGGAAGTGAATCATGCTGAAAAATGGGCACGCGTTCAGCCGGGTATCGTGTTGGCTGAATTGAATAAGCAACTTATGCCGTCGAATCTGATGTTTGGTCCCGATCCATCAAGTGGAGACATGTGCAAGCTTGGCGGTATGTTGGCGAATAATTCTTCCGGACCGCATACGCTGCGGTACGGATCCGTCAAAGACAATGTGCTGGCTCTTCGTGTGCGGTTGCCGCAAAGTGGTTGGCTTCAGGCGCATGCCTATGAGCTGGATGATCCGGCACTTGCTCGCCTGTTTCACGATCATCCCGCCCTTCGATCGCTTTTTGATTTCGTGAAGGAACATGAAGCCGTGATTCAGGCAAAACGTCCTCATGTGAGTAAGAATAGTTCCGGGTATAACCTATTTGATTTGCTGGATGGAGTTGGACGTGGGGTGTGTGATGTCCCAAAACTCTTTATCGGGAGTGAAGGCACGTTAGGGGTTTTTAGCGAGGCGACGATTCGGCTTGTCGATCGACCGCAGTCCACGGCGTCTGCGTTGATTCACTTTCGTGATTTAGAGGAAATGGGAGAGGCGGTTCCGGATCTACTGACGTTGATGCCAAGTGCGCTTGAAGTGATGGATGCCAATACGCTCAATTTGATTGGCCGAGACACCTATGGCATTCCATCTGATTCGGCAGCCACATTGCTTATCGAATTTGATCAAGGCGACGATCCTGGTCGAAGTGACCGGCTACTCTCCCTCTGTCGTGGGTATCGCTTATCCGCCGATCCGGTGGTGGCATTTGACGGAGAACAGCAACAGGAGCTGTGGAAAGCCCGAAAAGCGCTGTATCCCACGTTGTACCGGTATGATCAACGCAAAAAACCGATTAATTTTGTGGACGATGTTGTGGTGACGGCTGAACGCACCGCAGAGTTGATTCGTTACCTGGAAGGGTTTTTTGGCGAGCAAGATATTGCGGTAGCCGTCTTTGGGCATATCGGCGACGGCAACGCGCATATTCTTCCTTTATTAGACCTGAACGATTCAAAAGATTTTCAGGGTATGGTGAATGCACACCGTGCGGTCCATCACGTTGTGCTTGAGAGGTTTGGCGGGTCGATATGTGGCGAGCACGGCGATGGGCGCATTCGCGCGGAAATGGTCCGTCCGATGTTTGGGGAAGACGTGTACCAAGCCTTTGTGAAAGTCAAGCAGTTGCTGGATCCGACTGGAGTGATGAATCCTGGGGTGAAGATCAGCCAGACCTCGTTTACCGAACATATAGACTATGAGCGTCTTGCCAAGCCTTGTGCCACATGCGCAAAGTGTAATGCGGTCTGTCCGGTGTATGATGTTTTTCAGTCCGAAGATATGAGTTCGCGTGGCTGGTTCGAAATCGTGACGGACAAGGACTATCGGTATTTGGATTCAAAGCGCGTGGTGGATGCGTGTCTCAACTGCAAGTCTTGCCGGACTGTCTGTCCGGCTGATGTCGATGTGTCGGGCTTGATCTTGCAACGTCGCGCGGAACATCCCAATCGACTCATGGGGTGGGTGTTTGCTCTGCATGCTCGTCCCGGGATTTTTGAGCGGTTGCTCAAGCTTGTAGCCCACACCCAATCAGTCTGGGACCGTCCTTCCGTCCGGCGAGGAATTGAAACTCTTACACGGCCCATACTTCGTCAGCTTGCTCCGAATGCGTCAATTCCGCAGGATCTCATTCTTCCCCGGTTGGCGAAACGCACATTGCGCGAGCGGTACCCCGATCTTTGTACACAGGCAGGAAATCAGCATGCGAAGGTGGCGTATTTTCATGGATGTGCCGCCAATTATTTTGATGATGGAGTAGGAGATGCGGTGATCGGCGTCTTGCGTAAGCAGGGTCTAGAGCCAGCGCTACCCGTTCAACGTTGTTCAGGCACACCCATTGAAACCTACGGTCATCGTGCGTTAGTCAAGGAAGGCGCTCGAGAAAACTTGGCCAACTTGGCCTCGTATGAGACGGTCGTGACCGGCTGTGCCTCGTGTACCCTAAGTTTGAAAGACTATGCCCGGTTGTTCAGAGGAGAGCCTGAAGAAGTCCTGGCCACGCAACTGGCTGCACGTGTGAAACATATTTCCGAACTGCCAGGGAACCGGATAGCAGAGGCGAACCATCAAGCGACAGCATCGTCCCCGACTCAGCGGAATGAAAAAGTGACGTATCATTCTTCGTGTCATTTACGTGCAGCGGGAGTGACCAAAGCTCCGCGAACGGCTTTATCGAATGTGCCCGGTCTGCAATTTGTTGAAATGCAAGATGCCGATCGATGCGCTGGCGGGGCGGGCACATACATCGTGAAAGACTATGAGACGTCGCAACAAATCTTCGAACGGAAACGGAAGGCCATTCTTGCTACTGGAGCGCAAACTGTGGCGACGAGTTGTCCGGCCTGTATGATTCAATTACAAAACGGACTGCGTGGCACTGTGGCTGTGAAGCATATTGCTGAATTACTGAATGAGACACGCGGGGAGTAATTGTGTCTGCACGGGGATTCGTGCTTAAATGAATCCCGTGTCATACTTACTAGGTGAGAGGACCCTATGATTAAAGTGCTGGTGTTTGGACAAACCCTTCAGGATGCAATCGAAGAGCCTGAGTTTGAATGCGACGTGTCTGAACCGATGACGGTTCGAGAGCTGTTTGCAACCCATGCGGAAAAGTTTGAACCCTTCCAATCGTTTCTTCAGTCCAATCAAGTCATGGTGACGATTAATTTGAAGATTTCAACCTTAGAGTCGAAGATTAAGGATGGTGATACGCTGAAACTCACCCATCAGTTTAATCCAGAGCTTGAAGGGGCCCGTTGGCATAATCCGTAACGACCTCCCTTCTGGTTTTCCCTGCAGCCCTCCTGTGATATCGCATTGCCAGTCTTCATCGTGTAGCTGGAAATGATGTGAATGCGCGAAAGAATTTTCGTGGGAACGTGTATGGATTCGCGTCCTATGTGAGTCCTGTCGTCACGGGCCGTGAGCTTTGCGCCACATCGAATGTCCTGGGGATCTGGATGGAGACCGAGTGCGTCTAAAACGAAGAATACACGGGGTGCTGCTGATCTGCCGTCGAGGCCTGAGTGTTCCGGTCTGCATCTTTGGCTACGGAGGTCATATTGCCTTCACCATCGGTATTGATCAGAATCCAGGAATCCGGATTGGCATTGATGGCTGTTACTAATTCGGCGTGGAGCTGATGTCCGGCGCGATCGGCAACAAAGTGACCAATGACCGGCAATCCGAGCAAGGCAAGGTCGCCGATAAGGTCGAGAATTTTGTGTCGAACGCACTCATCCGTAAAGCGCAGGCCGGTTTCATTCATGAGTGCAGTGTCGGAAAACACAAGGGTGTTGTCCAATGACCCTCCCATCCCAAACCCTCGCGACCAGAGCCCTTCGACCTCTTCTTTGAAGGCAAATGTTCTGGCAGGAGCGATGTTTCGTTGAAACTCAGGCAGTGACGCGTGGTGGACATACGTTTGAGATTTGATGAGAGGGTGGTCATACATAATGGAATAAGAAATTTTCTGCAATGGTGCCGGGTAGACGGAAAGGGATTTGTTGCCGCGTTCAACAGTAATTGGGCGGACAATTTTTAAATAGGTTCGTAGCGTGGTTTGTTCGACAATCCCCGCACCCAGGAGCAAGCTCACAAATGGCGCCGAGCTGCCATCAAGAGCCGGAATTTCATTCCCTGTGAGTTCAAGGCGGACATTGTCGATTTCTAGACCGGCAAGCGCGGAAAGAAGATGTTCGACCGTCTGTATTTGAAACGTATTAAAGCTCAGCGCAGTGCATAAATCCGTTGGATGGAGGCATTGGATGGTGGCTGGGCAGGCTTCAGGAACGCCTGACGTCACCTTATGAAAGACGATGCCGGTGCCGGAAGGCGCGGGGTGAACTGTTAGTTCAGCTGCTTCTCCGGAATGGAGTCCTACGCCTGAAACGGAGATTGCCTTGCCAATCGTTTGTTGAAATCTCATTCATGCCTCTCATTAGGGGTGAACCACAGGCTGAAAGCGGAAAAATCTTCTCGAAACAAGAGCAAGTAAGATGCCGAATAAAGATTATGCACAAACGATAACGAACAGTATGAAATGTATAATGATCGTAACGCGTTTATGACGAAAGGTCCAGTACAAATGTTGTGTGAATGTTGCACCTGTATCGTTTTTGCCTACCAAGGTTTCGTTCGTCGTCCACTGCTGACACTATCTATGCTATGGAGATCATGACGGAGTGGGTTCTGGTCGTATGAGTTCTGAATGCACTGCCCATTGATTCATGTGGAAACATGGCTATTCGACGGGCATCGTTGTGTTATTGACGACGTGGTTGTTTTATGTGCACGACCCTACAAGGGTTTGTCAACGAAAACCAGGCACGTACGGGAAGTTTACAGAGAATTTACGTGGAGCGTGGAAGGGATGCTTAGGGATTCACACGAAACGGTTGTGTGAATACCGTGTACTCTTTGGGAAGATGATCGCATTTGTGTGCTTGAATGAGTCCACGAATAATCCCATGATGCTTTTTCGGCAATCCTGATTCAATAAACGCTTGTTCAAAGAGCGGCCACCGTAGATGATGGTGGGTCGCGAGTTGTTCCCGTTCTTCTTGCGATTGTTGTTGTAAGGTGGTCGAGAGATAGCGAATGGCTTTTTCGACGCTGTTATAAGGTGGAGCGAGGTGGAGAAACGCATAAAACTGTTCAAGGTGATAGCGGAAGTCCTCACGCAGCGAGAGCGCGAGGTTATCAGGTTGTAGGCTCATTCGTGTGTCCAATCAGAATAATGAAATTTTTCACAGACGCCTATCATAAAAAAAAATGGAGGCCAACCTCAAGGTCTGGCCTCCGGTGGATAGATTGTGCTGTAAAAAGTAAAACCTTCGGAAGTGGATGGACACACGTTATTTGATGGCAGCCAATAACTGTTTCATGTTGGGTTCTTTGAGCTTTTGAAGCGCCTTGGCTTCAATTTGTCGGACACGCTCACGTGTAACGGACATGGTCTGTCCCACTTCCTCCAATGTCCAAGGTTCATCTTGTCCGAATCCAAAACGCAGGCGAATCACCATTTGCTCTCGTTCGGTCAATGTACTCAGCACGCGTTGGACTTGTTGATTCGTCTCTTTCTTGGCAATGGGACCTTCCGGAGAAGCAGATTTCATGTCAGCCACGAAGTCCGTTAAGAGCGTCTCGCCGTCACCGACAGGTGTTTCCAGCGAAAGGGGATCTTGAAAGACTTGCACGGTTTCTTGAACTTTATCCGGACTCATCTTTAAAAAGGCTCCAATGTCGTCTACGTGTGCTGGCGCGGCATATTGTTGAGTCAAGCGTTTCGTCACGCGGGCGATCTTATTCGAAATTTCATTCATGTGGACTGGAATACGAATGGTGCGCGATTGATCGGCGAGTGCTCTGGTGATGCCTTGGCGTATCCACCAAGTTGCGTAGGTGCTGAATTTAAACCCTTTGCTATGCTGAAACCGTTCTGCAGCCTTCATCAGTCCAATATTGCCTTCTTGGACAAGATCGAGGAAGGCTAGACCATGTCCGGCATATCGTTTGGCAATATCGACGACCAATCGTAAGTTCCGCTGTACCAGTTCGGTCTTTGCGTGTTCCAACTGATTGCCGGCGGCTTGAAGCTGTTGCCGGAGTGAGGCGATGTGTTTTGCGCGTCGTCCGTCTTGTTGCTCCAACGTCATCAACGCGACTCTGGCTTCTTCGATAGCCGGGACAGATAGTCCACTGAGTTCATGAATTTCTTTGAGTTTTTCAATGATCTGTTGTTGTGACGTTGATTTTGCCCTTGCTTTGGCCTCCTGAAGGCCTTGTTTGACGATGGTACGTATCGACCGGCTAGCTTGGTCAATGCGTTTTCCAAGTTCGGCTTCAGAATGGCGGTCGAGCAAGGGTTTCGGTCCGAATGAGCGAAAATAGAGGGACTCGAGTGCCGGGGCTTGACTCCCCGCAGGAGGGGCATAGGTTCGACCGGCCCCTGACGGCATGTCATCAACATGGTCATTGGAAAGAGTGGGGTGTGAGTGTTTCATAATCTTGGTTTCCATGGGTAAAGTGTTTCGGTTTTTTCTGTCGAATACCGCTCATCCGCTTGCTTTTCAATAATCATGGAAAAAGCAAAAAACAAGCCACGGATGAATAGGAAGCCGACATATTCGTCTGTTTGCCCTCGGCCTTTCTTAATCCATGTTCTTGTGAACACGGGAAGGCTTTGTGAAGGGATCGTGTCGTGTTTTGGAATTCGATGCACTTAACATGTTGAAAATGAAAGATATTTTCCCTCATGATCGTGTGATTGCAGAAGGGGAATTCAAAAAAATGCGAAACGGAATTTTTCTGACGTCCCCTCTACATGTTCTTCATCGGATAGGGCAGGATATTCCTGGAGTCAATAGGCCGAAAAGGTAGGAAAATTGACTCTGTGCAGTATGAATTGACAGTGTTTTGACGTAAAGACTGTGAATGTCTACGAAGTGCTCGCGTGATAGGTAATGCCTTGCGGCTATAGCGCCACATACGTTCCAAACGGGAACATACAACGAACTCCGCACGGTACCATGTTTCAACGAGCAGAAATTCCTAGAATTGGCTATAGCTCAGTGCAATACAACGTGAACATAAAGAAGGTTATGCCCGCTTGGATGACCTGCAGGCGATTGACGGTTCAATAACGAGGGTTAATCGGTATTCAGTGCGGCGGTCTGTAGATTCGGCATAACTGAAACGGTTATGGGTCATGGGAGGCCGGGGCATGTGCTTAGGACTGAGGGGGAGGAAAGTGTTGTCGGAAAATGTGATGCACGCGTTTCATGCGATCTTGAATTTCTCTTTCCAGCGCCACGGCGCCATCATTCCAGTTTTGAGTGACAAACCCCAAGCGTCGAGCAAGAAAGATGAAGCTATCTGAATGGGATTCCGGTAACAGCAGGTCTTGTGCATGCCCCCGGACAATACGAAGCGCATCGATCAATTGACGAAAGAATAGGTAATCGTCATGGAGTATGTGTTCTTCATCGGTTAGAAGGAGTTGACGCTGTTGAAGTATGTGTAACGCCTCAAGTGTATTAGATGTACGAAGCGCTGGGAGGCGGTGGCCATGTATCAGCTGGAGGTATTGGGTGAGGTATTCAATGTCGATAATACCGCCAGGACTATATTTGACATGAATGGACTGGCCTGGCACAAGTTCTTTCATTTGTCTGGCGCGGAGCCCCAAGGCAATGTCGAGTGGCCAGGGGTGAGCGCTATAGACAAATCGGTCTCGATGCGATTCAACTTTTTGTCCCAATGTTTGATCGCCGGCGACGTACCGAAGTTTGATCATTGCTTGACGTTCAAATGGAGCGGCTGAACCCTGGTGATCATAATATTTGCAAATTTCTTCGAACGAATTCGCCAAGAGGCCTTTATCACCGTATGGTCGCAGACGCGTGTCGACATGAAAGATGCCTTTATTTTTAGCTTCAATCCAACGAAGCATTTCTTGCACGAGTTGTTCAAAATAGTCGGTTGAAAGCCTGTGGCGTGTGCGTTGTGCGGTTTTGTTCATTTCATAGACACAGAGCACTTCGATGTCAGATGCATATCCGAGTTCTTTTCCTCCCAATTTCCCTAACCCGAATATAGCGAATACATATGGTGGGGTACCCTGCTTAGGGAGTTTAAACTGTTTGGCAAGTACATCCTGGGCTTCGCGCATCGCGTAGTTAAGCACAACGTCGGCAAGGTTCGTTAACGCGAGTGAAAAGTCCGGCACCCATACGGTATCCAGCATATGCTTCATGTCGATTCGAAACAGTTCTTGATCTTTGAATGTGTTCAGACGGGCTCTCCGCTCATCGGTAGATTTGCAACCTTTGAGTTGAGCGGTGAGGGCGCGCTCAAGATCGGCCTTTTCACGAATAATGGGGCCGTTCAGGAAGTCCGCCATCGCCGGCAGCAGATTGGCATGTTGCCGGCGAAGCAGGTCTTCCCAGAGAAAATCGCTACTGCCAAACAGTTTCGCGAGGTGTCCGAGCAGGGATTGCTGGCGTAAGAGAGAAAATGTTTGAGACTGCTGTTGATCGCCTTGTAAATCATCTAATAATTGGTCGAAGTGCTCAAGCGCTTTCCCGGGATCGGGGGCCCATGTCAGAAAATGTGAAAATTCTTTGATGAGCGCAGCGGTGGACATGAGTTCTTGTTGTTCATCGACATCGTCGATTTTTCCACCTGCTCGTCCCTGCACGAATAAGGCGTTATGCGCGGTATTGCCCTTGACTTCTATGGTAGCTTTGGAAATGTAGACGCCCCGCATGGTGAGGGCATTGGCAAATGTATATAAAAACGCCGGCGTATCGGTGGCACGAATGTCCATGACCGTGGCATCTGGTGCTCGGTTGTTATGAAATTGGACTTCAACCGGGTGGACGATATCCGAAACATGGGCTGTGAGTTGTTCGAGTGTTTCAAGGAGTGCACGATTGACGTGACTTCGAACTTTTCGAAATTGCCGGGTCTCGAGTAATCGAATCATATCGAACACCGATGCTTTGAATTTCGTTTGTTGCGCACGGTGAAACACGCATCCCGGCAGCAGTTTGACCGTGAATACGTCGACCACTTTTTTTCGAGAAAGCCCGCGAATCGTATTGCGTGCGTGTGCAGACCCCGGTTTCGCATAGCGTGGCCGGTTCGAGCTGGAGGATATGGATTGTTCTGCCGTCACCCGTTCCGTCAGGGTGTAAATCAAGGCATGTCGAATGTCGAGTCCGACGGAGGAGAGTAGTCCACAGAGCATGGCAAATTCGGAATAATAATCATAGGCGATAATCGTTATTTCATAGAGATGCTTCGGGTATTTTTGAATGGTGATGGCGCAGGGGTGTTCGGGGCTCAGCGTGCCGACTAACGAGAGATGTTCCGTGATCACGTCACGGGAAAACTGTTCGAAATACTCCGCATCCATTCGATGCACAAAATCCTTAACAATGAGAGGAGAAAGGTGCGGACAGCTGCGTTGTAATTCTTGAATTCGATTGTGTTGATCCATCACGATAAGAGTACACTGAAATGGAGCTATATTGTAAGGTCTCTAGTCGAATCGTATATAATAGCAATTCTGTACCATAGCTCTCTTGAACGTGAGTCGCACGTCTTATGGGTGATAGGCTTCTTCCCGATCCGACCCCGGTATTGCTTTCATCGACCTTAGAGAGTCAGGACGTGGTTCGTCTGCTTGCCCCGTATGGTTTTGCGCGTCCGGCGCAAGCTGACGCCAATTTACAGGCGATGGCCGGTCATCCGGAAGATCGTCGGGCCTTGTCTTCCATTCTCGCGGAATTGCTGTGCGCGGTGGGAGAGACGGCTGATCCCGATCAGGCCTTAAATGCGTGGGAGCACTATCTTGCCACGGGGATTCAACGACGACCGCTCTTTCAATTCTTAGGTCAGGCTCCACGAATGTTGCATTGGTTGTGTCTGATATTTGGAAATAGTCCCGCCATGGCCGAGACGCTCATTCGTGATCCGATGCTGGTGTATTGGCTTGTTGAAGAGCGGGTGGAAACGCATTCTCCGACTCGCCGGCAATTGCAGAACAGTCTCCATACATCACTGGCCATGTTTCAGAGTTATGAACTCAAAGGAGATGCGCTTCGGCGTTTTAAACGGAAGGAGATGCTTCGCATTGGTATTCGAGACCTGTTGCGCGTGGCGGATGTCTCCGAAACGGTGTGCTCACTGTCAAATTTGGCCATAGTACTCATTCAAGCTGCATATGAGCTTGTTGATGAACATCTGCGTGCACAACATGGGCCTCCGAGTCATCGTGATCGTCGTGGACGATTGATACAGACCGGTTTTGTAGTTCTGGGGATGGGGAAGCTGGGTGGGGGAGAGCTCAATTATAGCTCCGATGTGGATCTGGTGTATGTCTATGAAACAGCAGAGGGGGAAACGCAATCGACGAATGGGCAAATTACGGTATCCAATGATCAATATTTTGAGACGCTGGCCAGGGAGTTGACACACGTGCTTGATGCGACGACAGATGAAGGTGCGATTTTTCGTGTCGATTTACGGTTGCGTCCTGAGGGAGATGTTGGAGCGGTCGCGAAGTCACTGGAGGATTCCGTGCATTACTACCGAACTCGTGGACGAGACTGGGAGCGAATGGCGTTTATTAAAGCCTACCCGATTGCCGGTGCGAAAGACGTCGGGCGGTCTTTTTTGCGAAAGATTCGACCGTTTATTCTGGGCCAGACGCAGGACCCATCTCATCACGTGATTCAGACCGTCCGATCTCTTAAAGTCAAAATTCATGCAAAACTGCTTCAACGCGGTGAAGAAACACGGCATGTAAAGTTGGGCATAGGAGGCATTCGCGAAATCGAATTCTTGGTGCAAGCTATTCAATTGATGCATGGACGCCACTCGCCACATGTGATGGAGCGCAATACCTTAAAAGCATTGGATCTCATCCGTGATATGCAGATTTTACCGGCGGAGTCCGTTCAACAACTTGAAGTGGCGTACCGGTTTCTTCGTGATCTTGAACATAAGCTGCAGATGGTGAATGATTTGCAAACGCACGTCTTGCCGCGTGATATCGAAGAAGTTGCGAAATGCGCTGTGCGGATGGGGTACGACAAAGGTGATGTCCCCACCGAAACCGCTCAAGCTTTTTTAGATGATTATGACCACCATACGTCAATTGTGCATCGCCTGTATCAAGAAACCATTGGGGTGTAGCCGGTCAGACTTGAAATTCCTATTTTTGTGGTTATCTGTTTGGGAGAGCAATTTTCAGGACTAGGAATATTCAAGGAATACAAGAGGTCATACAATGGATATGAACACCATGACTGTGAAACTGCAGGAAGCGCTTCAGGCCGCTTCCGGTATCGCCACACGGCGTAACCATCAAGGGGTAGATGTTGAGCATCTGTTGCTCGCGCTGCTTGAGCAAGATGGCGGATTAACCAAACCCATCCTTGAGCAATCTGGTGTGTCGCCCGTCGCTGTGCAGCAAGCGGCCGAACAGGCGATCAATAAGATTCCGCAAGTCCAGGGGAGTGGAGGCGGGCCTGGCCATATTCATTTAACCCCGCGAATTACCTCGGTCCTGACGCGTGCCGAGGAGGAAATGAAGGGGCTGCAGGATGAATATCTCAGTGTCGAGCATGTGCTGCTGGCGATGGTGGAAGAAGGTGGAGTGTTTCGTCCCATCGGCCTCAAACGCGATAAGTTGCTGTTAGGCCTTCAGCAGGTACGTGGGAATCAACGCGTGACCAATCAGGATCCCGAAGGAACCTATCAATCGCTGGAAAAGTACGGCCGGGACCTCACGAAGCTTGCTGAGCAGGGCAAATTAGACCCGGTGATTGGTCGCGATGAAGAGATTCGCCGTGTTGTCCAAATACTATCCAGACGGACAAAGAATAACCCTGTGCTCATTGGGGAGCCGGGTGTTGGAAAAACGGCAATCGTCGAAGGGTTGGCGCAACGTATTGTGAAGGGAGATGTCCCTGAGGGGTTGAAGCAAAAGCGTGTCGTTGTTCTGGATATGGGAGCCTTGGTCGCGGGTGCAAAATTTCGGGGTGAGTTTGAGGAACGTCTCAAGGCCGTGTTGAAGGAAATTCAAGCGTCCCACGGGCAAATCCTGTTGTTTATAGATGAGTTGCATACTGTGGTTGGAGCGGGAGCGGCGGAAGGGGCCATGGATGCCGCCAATCTGTTAAAGCCCATGTTGGCGAGGGGAGAGCTGCATTTAATCGGTGCCACGACGTTGAATGAATATCGAAAGCATATCGAGAAAGATGCCGCTCTTGAGCGACGGTTTCAAACGGTGCTGGTCGACCAACCGTCCGTCGAAGATACGATTTCGATTCTCCGTGGGCTAAATGAACGCTATGAAGTGCATCATGGAGTACGGATAAAAGATGCGGCACTGGTGGCAGCTGCCAAGCTGTCGCATCGGTACATTGGGGATAGATTTCTTCCCGACAAAGCGATTGATTTAGTTGACGAAGCTGCTGCACATTTACGGACCGAAATCGATAGCATGCCGGCTGAAATGGATGAGCTGTCCCGAAAAGTGATGCAGCTTGAAATTGAACGTGAGGCGTTGAATAAAGAAACCGATCCAGGGAGCCAGGCCCGGCTGGAAACCCTCAATCAGGAACTTGCAGAAAAACACGCAGCACTTGAACAGCTGCAAGTGCAATGGGAGACCGAAAAGGCGTCGGTTGGGAGACTCCAAGACCTTCGGCAACAAATGGAGGATGTGAAACGGGAGATTGAGCTGGCTGAACGCAATTACGATCTGAATCGAGTTGCCGAATTGCGGTACGGCACCCTTCCACGCATTGAACAGGAACTCCATGCTGAAGGCGAACATCTCGGAGAAAAACAGGGTGAACATCGTTTATTACAAGAGGAAGTGAATGAGGAAGATATTGCCGAAGTGGTAAGCCGGTGGACAGGCATTCCGGTCAGCCGCTTGCTACAAGGTGAGGTTGAAAAATTACTTCGCCTGGGCGATTTGCTTCATGAGCGAGTGATTGGACAAGAAGAAGGCGTGCGAGCCGTTGCGGATGCCGTGTTGCGAGCACGATCCGGCTTAAAAGATCCCAATCGGCCGATCGGTTCATTTTTATTTCTTGGGCCGACGGGAGTTGGAAAAACGGAATTGGCCAGAGCCTTAGCCGGTATTCTCTTTGATGACGAAGGCAATATGATTCGCATCGATATGTCCGAATATATGGAGAAGCATACGACGGCAAGACTCATCGGTGCGCCGCCGGGTTATGTCGGCTACGAAGAGGGGGGGCAGTTGACCGAGGCCGTGCGCCGACGTCCATTCTCCGTGATCCTGTTTGATGAAATCGAGAAAGCGCACCACGATGTGTTCAATGTTTTACTTCAGGTGTTAGATGACGGGAGGCTCACCGATTCTCAAGGACGCACGGTGGATTTTAAAAACACCGTGTTGATTATGACCTCCAATTTAGGGAGTCAAGACATTTTAGGCGCACAAGAGCAGGGACTGTCGTACGAACAATTACATGCGTTAGTGATGCGAGAAGCGAAACAGCATTTTCGTCCAGAATTTCTGAATCGAGTTGATGAAACGGTGGTGTTTCACCCGCTCACGACCACGCACTTGGCTCAAATCGTGGATATTCAGCTCCATCGGCTTCGTCAACGATTACTCGAGAGACGGATGACGATGCATGTGACCGAAGCGGCGATCGCAGAGCTTGCCGCGCGTGGCTATGACCCGGTGTACGGGGCTCGTCCGTTGAAGCGACTCATCCAGCACGATATTGAAACCCCCCTGTCGCGTTTAATCGTCAAGGGAGAGTTGAAGGATGGCGAATGCGTGAGGGTTGATGTGCAAGACGGTGACATGGTGTTTTCCACGCAGCCCGCGCCAGCGCAACAGACATGATGGTTCTGCCCATGCGGTTCGGCATGGCAGGCTATTTTATGGCTTGAAGCGTGACGGTGAGATTTCGTATTTGTCCTTTCCGGCGTATTTGCAGGTGTATTCGATCGCCAACTTTATGACGATCAAGAATGACCGCAAGGTCGTCTAAGACTCGAACCGGTTGCCCCTCTACCGTTGTAATGACATCCCCTAATCGAATGCGTCCGCCACGTATTTCTTTGGCACTTTGAAGTCCCGCTTGACTGGCTGGTCCTCCGGGTTCGACGCGGGCAATCACAAGACCTTGAATGCCCCAGCGTGCAACAATGGAATCGGGTATCAAGGAAATACCAAGCCCGGGGCGAATGACTTTCCCATAGGCAATGAGTTGCGGGACAATACGGTCAATGGTATTGACTGGAACGGCAAATCCAATTCCTGCAAACGCGCCGCTTGGACTGATTATTTGTGTGTTGACCCCGATTAAACGTCCACGGCTATCCAGTAATGGCCCACCTGAATTCCCAGGATTGATGGCCGCGTCGGTTTGGATGACGCCTTCAATGGTCCGTTCATTCAACGACTTGATCGTACGTCCCAATGCACTCACCACTCCTGTGGTTAAGGTATGATCCAGCCCGAATGGATTGCCGATTGCGAGCACCCGTTGTCCGACCCGTAAATCTTGTGAATTGCCAACGTCAATGGGGATAAATGTTTTCTTCTGGTTGCGAATGTGTAAGACGGCAAGATCGTGGTCCGGATCGACTCCAATCACGCGGGCTGTATGGGTGGACTGATCATCAAGCACGACCTGTATCGAATCGGCCTGATATATAACATGGAAGTTGGTGACGATATGGCCGCGATCATCCCAGATGAATCCCGATCCTGATCCTTGCGGCACTTCAAAGGTATTGAGTGACCAGAAGTCACGCCGAAGAGCTGTGTTCGTAATGTACACCACTGAACGGCGTGCACGTTCAAAGACCTCAATGGTTTCTAATTCTTCACGACTTAGTGTTGACGTTGTTGATGAAGCGGTGAAGAACCTTTGTGAGTCGTGAGCCGTGGATGCCGTATCATACGGCGCTGGCTGTGGTGTCAGTTCAACGCCGACGGCACTCATTGAGACGGAGAGATTAAGCATGAGTACAATCAACATTGCGAGCACGGAAATGTTCGCATGTCTGTGCAAGGTCTGAGAATCTTGGTGCATGTTTGTCATCATATATACGCGAATTCTCTACGAGGATTGTCACGCCATTCGGCGTTATTCTCCCATCATTTGAAGGACGATTTCTCGAGTGCGCGCACGGGTGTCAAAATCTATGAGGACGATCTGTTGCCAGGTGCCAAGCGTAAGCGCGTGATTGACAAAAGGGACTGTCACGAATGGGCCCTGTAGTTGGCCACGCAGGTGGCTATGACCATTGTCTTCTCCGGGGTTTGTGGTGTTGTGTGACCAGTGAGGGTCTGGGGGAATTAATTGATCCCAAATGCGAGTGGTATCACTCCGAATCCCCGGTTCATCTTCAATGATCATGACCGATGCGGTGGTATGTTTGACAAAGACCGTGAGCGTTCCGGCTTGCAGTCTAGACAGTTTGAGCGTTTCTTGGATTGCGTGTGTGATGTTTTCAATATGTGTACGGCCATTCATCCTGTACTGTAAGAATTCTGTTATGACTGGCATAGGCTCAGGTCTTTCTGAAGAGTTTGGATATACCGTACGTCTCGTTGGGTCAAAGGTTTTCCGCGTGCGTCTGTTAATATTTTTATGAACGATGTCCGAGTCATGAGCTGCTGAATGACGGTCAGTACGCGTTCGCTCACAATACCTCCGTCGTGTAATTGTTGAAGATAGTGAAAGGCTTCGCACACACTTTCGTGTGAGCGCGTATAGTAATCACGACCTCGTTGCCTATTATTGTAGGCTTCGAGCTGTTCGCAGGCGACCAAGGTTTCTGCTAATTGGCGAACCCATCGTGATGCATGTCGTAATTTCTCAGGATAATAATAGTAGAGCATGATCAGTTCCATCCATGGAGCCCATGTGATGCCCATGCGTTGAAGCTCAGGCTTCACGACTCGTAACTGTTTTCGTAAACGTCGGGCAAATCCCAGTCGCATTTCAATTTGTGCGGTGGTCCAGGCATCCAAAGGAATATGTTGCCGTTCAAGCTCCTGTCCGTATCGTTCAAGAAACGCTTCAGTTTCGTGTCCATAGGGCGTGTCGGGATACAGGGTTCGCCATTCACGTGGCCGAGTGGGAATGCCATGCGTTTTTGCCCATGACCAAATTTTTCCAAATAAGGGTTGATCAAGTCCAGCACGGCCTAAGTCGTGCAATAGGCAGGCAATTTCATACTGCTTGATCCGCTCAACGGGATGTCCAAGCTGTGTGGCGACCGCTTTGCACAACGACGCGGTTCGCCATGCATGAGATTTATCATAGCCAGGAATGATGACATGCGGTTTGAACGGGTGGGGGTAGTCATAAAACTGAAGCAGTTTCTTTTTGAGGCGCGTGTAGGGATAACCTCCTGACTTCGCATGAACCGGGGGCTGACGTTGGTGCGTATCAATAGGACGATGATCTCCGCCGAAAAACCTGGACGTCGGCATGACGGGTATGCGATGACTGATTGATCGCTTGAAGAATATCGAGACCCTGAAGGCATGTCAAGTTGAGATCGTGGGCATGCCAGATGGTTTTTCTTCGCGTGAAGCTTCCCATCGAGAAATGTCGAGAGTCCCTAGATGTGCCATTTTTCTCAGTGTTTTTGCAGCAAGGCTGAACCCGTTACCGTATAATAGAATACATAGTGTGTGACTACAAATGCTGGAGATGTTGACATCTGAATGAGCAGGTTGAGCTGGTATCGAGGCGTTCGCCAATATTTTCACTGTAAGAGGGGATTTCGTGGTCTAAGGGTTGAAATGTCGTGACACGTCGAATCTTTCAAATCGTGGTTAGTGGAAGCCTGCTTGTCATGGTCGTGATTGGCACGTTTGTGGTCCTACCGATCATTCTGAATCCGACATATGTAACTGGGATGGTGTTCGAGTATATGCAGCGGACCTTGGGGCCGCATCTCATGGTTGGTGAGGCACGTGTGTTGTTGTGGCCGTACCCTCACGTCGAAATGTCAGATGTCATTGTGAAGGAACATCCAGATACGCACGCGTTTTTTCGTGCCACCCGGATAAGCCTGGATTTGAAAATTTTCCCGCTCCTTCGTCAAGAATTTGCTGTGAAGAAACTTGCGATTGAACAGCCGGAGATGGAAGTGAAGCGAAATCGTGACGGAGCATGGAGTCTGTTTCAGACAGATGGGACATCCGTACATGCGTCTGTATTTGCTGATATGTTTTCGGTCGCAGAAGTGGTGATTGCCGATGGACGTCTCACCTTTATTGATGAATCGCCCCGCGAAGCGGCGCGAGGCGTGGTTCTAGAGCACATGACCTTGTCGTTTGTGAGCCAAGAGTTGGACACGCTGTCCGCAACGGTCGAAACACGTGGACGCATCCGACAGACGGCCAAGTCCTCGGTCTTTTTCTTTGATGGTGTGGTTAATGTGAGTCCGGCGGATGATGCGCAAGCGGTCTTGTATTTAGCGAATCTTCCTCACTCGGTCACAATGGATGGTACAATGGAAGTTCGAGATTTGGATGTTGGGCAGATCACCGATTTTTTTGCCGTTCCCTCTCAAGGCCTGGAACAGCTTGGGTTGGTACAGATCAAGAGTCACGTCACGTTGCTGCCTGGCCAAGTGGGGCATGAATTGACATTGCCGGAATTGCACATTGACAGTCCGGCAGGTTCTCTATTTGGGCATGCCAATCTGTCCGGGTTATTTGCTTCGGGAGATTTGACCATGTATGCGAGTATTGAATCAACGCCGTTCTCATTGCGCATGGTCCAGACCGTCATTCCAACACAACGTGTGCCCGCCACGCTGTTGCCTATCTGGGATGCCGCGGAACTTGGAGGTACCATTCAGGTCCGGCAGGCCACAATCGCGGGTTCGACTCGTCCTGAAGTGGGCATGTCCGTGGTTGGAACATTTAAGCTTGTTCAAAGCTATTGGAAACATCAAGACGGCAAGCCGGAACTGGAAGCGATGGATGGGGAAATCATTGTGGAGCCAGATCGAATCCGGCTTATTGATTTTAGTGGTGTGTATGATGCGTTGCCGATTCACTTAGCGCATGGCGTTGTCTTGTTTAAAGACTCCGGTCCATGGATCGAACTTGACCTTCACAGTGAAATTGCGGCCGACCGGATTGCCGCGGTGATTGGGCAATTAACAGCGAATGCACAGGCGCAACAGTACCTTGCGCGGTTCACGGGGCTTGAGGGTCTTGGCGATTTACATATGCAGTTTGCTGGACAGTTGGATAGTGCTGAAGGGGTGAGCTTCCAGTCTGGTGAATATGAACCGCGAGATCTTCTGTGGCGTGTGCCTGGGTTGCCCGAACCGGTGACGCTTGAACAAGGTCGCTTTGTCTTTTCCAAGAGCAACATACAATTTGAGGAAGTCGAAGGCGTGATCGGCGACAGCCCGTTTCGTGTACATGGGACGATTCAGACGGCTCGGCGTCCCGTATTTGAGCATTTCACGGGTAAGGTGACGCTGCGACAGGAATTATTGAATGCTCTCCTTCGTGAATCCGTGCAATTTGAAGAGGTGGCAATGCGTGGAGAGGTGGATTTTCAGGTCGAGCTGTCGGGTCTCCTCGACGCGCCGAAACTGAAAGGAACATTTGATTTGGTTGACGCATCGCTTCAGTGGCCTCAGGTGATCAAAAAACCACGCGGTGTTCGAGGAGCGCTCCGTTTTGATCTCGGGGTTCATCACAACGGAAACCTGGTCATTCATCAGGCTGAGTTGGCTATTCTTCCTCTCAAATTGTCTGTTCGGGCCAATGTCCGAAGCAATCCCACCGTTGAAGTTCATGGCCGAGTCAATACCGGGCCGATTAACCTGGGACTGTTGCCGAAAGGGGTTGTTGTTGGTAATCAAATTTTACGTGCCGGAATTCTCGAGGTATCGTTAGATGTGCGAGGTCGTGGGGTCACATGGTCTCAATGGAGTCCTAGAGGATGGATTGCGTTGACTGACGGTGTGGTGAATACCCCTGATTTACCCACGCCAATCACTCAGCTCTTGTTTCGTCTGAAAGTGAGTCCCACCTTTGCCGAGGTCAAGCGACTAGAATTGCAGATGGACCGGAGCGACATTCATCTCACCGGAACGGTTAAGCATTGGAGACATAAACCTGAAATTGATGTGGTGCTTGAGTCTTCTCAGTTTGATATTGATGTATTGATACCCAAAGGAGAGGGGTCGATGCTGCGGGATTGGCTGGCAGATGTAGCGGGAACGAGCACGGTCATGGGGAATATTCACATCGATCATCCTATGTATAAAGAATTAGAAGGGGACAACCTTTCAGGAATTTTGAAAATTCGTGATAGTCTTGTGACGCTTGATCGGATTCGAAGTCAAGCCTATGGCCAACCGATTGCCGGCCGTGTCTTCATCCATCTTCCGAAAGAGCGACCGGTGGCGATCCGTTCGTCCTTTCATATGAAAGGGTTGCCGTTTGATCATATCCAACAGTCGTTTGGGGCTGAAGACCGTTTGATCACCGGGCAACTGTCCGTTCGAGGAATGATCCAGGGCCACGGGAGAAATCCACGAGGTGTGATGGCCACCTTGAATGGCAACATAGATGTGGTGATGGAACAGGGCCATGTCAAGAAAGGGACCGTCTTGCCGCAAATTATTTCTCTCTTGAATCTTCCAACGGTCCTGCGTGGAAAGATGGACTTGCAGAAGGAGGGATTTCCGTTTACCAAAATGACGGCGACGTTGAATATTCAAGATGGAATCATTTCATCGGATAATGTCTTTCTTGACAGTCCGATTATGAAAATGACTACGGCTGGGAAGTTTGATATGGTGGCGGATCAATTGGATGCGGTTGCAGCGGTCAGTCCGTTTGGCCGGCACACCGATTTTTTACGAACTATTCCCCTATTTGATCGAGTCGGAATGGGTTCAAAAAACGGGATGATGACGGCGTTATTCCATGTCCAGGGATCGATTACGACCCCGGAGGTTCGTTATACACCCATGGAGTCATTTCCCAATGGACTAACGGGATTGTCGCAACGGGCGCTTGATGCGCTTCGAACCTCGATAGTCGAGCCAACTGACGAGCAACATTCCCTCGCCTCGGGTCTGGAACAACGCCTTCCTGTGAAATAACACGTGAGGCCGGCCCTGCGATGTGACGCCATTCTTTTGTCGGTTGTCGGAAGGTCGGAACGAGGACGGAAGACGTAACGTGTTTGTCGTGAATGATAGGTTTCGTATGACGAAAAAGGAAACACCATGATACCAACTGTTGAATGGGAACATGGGGCCGTGAAAATTCTTGACCAGAGTCTGTTGCCGGAAAAGGTTGAGGTGTTGGTGTGCCATGAGTATCAATCGGTCGTGCATGCTATTCAAGATCTCAAGGTGCGAGGGGCTCCAGCGATTGGCGTGACGGCTGCCATGGGTTTGGCGTTGGGGGCACAGAGTATCAAGGCCTCATCATTTACCGAGTTCCAAACGGCGTTTCAGGTGATGTGTGACTGTATGAGTAGTGCGCGTCCAACGGCTGTCAATTTATTCTGGGCTATTGATCGAATGAAACGGTTTGTGCTCGAGCGAAAAGACAAGCCTCTCGAATGGATACAGCAACAGGTGATTCTTGAAGCGCAGGCCATTTTAGAGGAAGATATACGGATGAATCAGGCCATCGGTGACTTTGGCGCAGCATTAATCACGGATGGCCAGACCATTCTTACGCATTGTAATGCCGGGGCGTTGGCTACGGCTGGCTATGGAACGGCGTTAGGTGTCATCCGGTCTGCCTGGAAAACCAAGAAAGGCATTCGAGTGATTGCCGATGAAACCCGTCCTGTGTTGCAGGGAGCCAGATTGACGGCGTGGGAACTTCAGCAGGATGGCATTCCGACAACGCTGATTACAGATAATGCCGCCGGGTCTCTCATGAAACAGGGTCGTATTCACCTCTGTGTGGTCGGGGCGGACCGCATTGCGGCAAATGGCGATGTGGCCAATAAGATTGGAACGTATTCCGTAGCCGTGTTAGCGAAAGCGCATGGTATTCCATTTTATGTCGCGGCTCCATCATCGACGATAGATATCACCATGACTTCCGGAGAACATATTCCTATTGAGCAACGATCATCCACAGAAGTCACGACTCTGTATGGTCGTCATCCTATTGCTCCGGAGGGGATCGACGTGTTGAATCCAGCCTTTGATGTTACCCCTGCAGAATATATTACAGGAATCATCACCGACCATGGGGTTGTGGTCCCGCACGAGATAGCCACGATCATTGCGTAACCTCGCGTCATAGGGAGCAGGTTGGAACACGTGCTGTTCGATCTCCCTTGAGCGTGAAAGAGGATGCAGTCAAGCGTTTCGTGGAACGGCTGTATAGTTTTTTAACTTTTTCTTAGTACCTATGCTTTGACGCTTGCAGGCCAGTCCGTTGAGTGAATACCTCTCATACCGGGCGGGCTTGTTTGAGCGCAGCGAGTTAGCCCGCCCCACCAACCGGGGTTCAGCTCATCCGATGAGCCTGGCCTGGGCGTTCATGGTTTTGGGTCCTTTTGCCGAAACAAAAGGGCCTCGGCCGCCGGGACGAACCCCGGCAG
>BQIV01000026.1 GCA_021604005.1 Nitrospirales bacterium
TCATGATATTCTCGTGAGAAAGAACTTTTGCAAGGATTGATTCATCTGATAGAGTATAGATTCATCTCAGTTCTAAGAATTGATAGTCGTCACTCTCGCAGTCTTAATCCAAAAAGTTTCTAGTTAACCAGCTATAGACGAGGTTCAACGGATGAAAACTATAGAAGAAGCCATATTTCCTATTACCGATTATCAAGACCGGCCTGCCGAAGAGCTGTTCGACCGTATTGTCGAAGCCAAGAAAACGCTTGGCAGCCAAGTGTTGATTCTCGGGCATAATTATCAACGGGATGAAGTTATTGTGCACGCTGATTTGCGTGGAGATTCATTGTTGCTCTCAAAGTTAGCGGCGGAACGTTCTGAATTTCCCAACGTCGTGTTTTGCGGCGTGCATTTTATGGCTGAAACGGCTGATATTCTGAGCCAATCCAATCAGACGGTCATTTTACCGGACTTAGCGGCCGGGTGTTCGATGGCCGATATGGCGGCGATTGAACAGGTCGATGAATGTTGGGATGCGCTTTCGTTGTTTATGCCGGTCGATGAGGTGGTGACGCCTGTGGTGTATGTGAATTCGGCGGCAGATCTCAAGGCGTTTTGCGGAGAACATGGCGGAATTACCTGCACCTCTTCCAATGCCAAGGTGGTGATGGAGTGGGCTTGGTCACGACGAGAGAAAATTTTGTTTTTTCCAGATGAACATCTTGGTCGCAATGTGGCAAATAAAATGGGCTTCCCCAAGGACGAAATGATTGTCTGGGATCCGTTTAAAACAAACGGAGGCAACACCCCCGAGGCGATTCACAAAGCCAAGCTTATTCTTTGGAAAGGTCACTGTAGTGTCCACCAAATGTTTCAGCCACCCCATGTGGATTATTTTCGTAAACAGTATCCAGGTATCCAGGTTATCGTGCACCCTGAGTGTCATGAAGACGTGGTGAATAAAGCGGACTTTGTGGGGTCGACAGAGTTTATTATTCAGACGGTCAGTAAGGCTCCTGCCGGGACTTCGTGGGTTGTTGGGACAGAGTTGAATTTGGTCAACCGTCTCAAGGCTGAACAGACTGAGAAACAAGTGTTTTTCCTGTCGCCTATGGTGTGCCGATGTGCCACGATGTTTCGGATTGATGCGGCTCATCTGTGCTGGTCCATGGAAAACTTGGCTCAAGGACAAGTGGTGAATCAGATTTCTGTTCCTGATGATGAAAAGGTCTTGGCCAAAGTTGCGTTGGATCGGATGATGGCGTTGAGTTAATACTGCATTTTTCCTTCCACGACTACTCATTTCATCGAGTATGGATTCGAAATACGCGTAGGGTTTTCGTGTTGTGTCTGTGCGGGATTCGTCAGCATTTGACGGGTCCCGAAGGCACGGCTAGAATGCCCGAAAGTTTGATGATAGTTTTTAATAGCTGAGTATTCATGGATTACAAGCCGACACTCAACCTTCCCCAGACAGAATTTCCCATGAAAGCCAATCTCCCTCAGCGGGAGCCCAAGTTGTTAGCTTGGTGGGAAGAGCACCAGTTGTATGAAAAAATTCAGGAAGCTGGGGCGGACAAACCCTTGTATATTCTTCATGATGGCCCACCCTATGCCAATGGGAAAATCCATATCGGGCATGCGCTGAATAAGATACTCAAAGACATCATTATTAAGTACAAAACGATGGACGGGTACCGCGTCCCGTATGTTCCCGGATGGGATTGTCATGGGTTGCCCATTGAACATCAGGTTACCAAACAGCTTGGTGAAAAGAAAAAGAGCCTCTCGGCGATTCAGCTCAGAGAGATGTGCCGTGATTACGCGAGCAAGTTTTACCGCATTCAGCGTAAGGAGTTTGAACGGTTAGGTGTGTTAGGCGATTGGGCGCATCCCTACCTGACCATGGACAAATCGTATGAGGCGGCCATTGTTGAAGAGTTCGGGAAATTTGTTGAAAAGGGCGGCGTCTATAAAGGATTGAAGCCTGTGCTGTGGTGCACAGCCGATCAGACGGCGTTAGCTGAAGCCGAAGTCGAATACGAAGACCATACCTCTCCCTCGATCTATGTGAAGTTTCCTTTTGACGCTTCAGCTGCCAAGTTGGCCTCACCAGATATGTTTGGGATTCCCGCGCTGGCTGAGGCGCATCAGATCTCAATTGTCATTTGGACAACCACGCCATGGACGCTGCCGGCGAATCAAGCTATCGCGATTCACCTGGACTTTGACTATGCCTTTCTTCAGGTTGGGAATGACGTGTTGGTCGTCGCTGAGAAACTTGTCGAGCAGGTCGCCAAGGCCTGCGGTTTGTCTGACTACCGGGTTCTTGGCGTCAAAAAAGGCAAAGAGCAGTTTGAAGGTCTGACCTGTTCACGGCCCTTGACGAAAGGACATTCCCCCATACTGCTCGGAGATTTTGTGACATTAGAGCAAGGGACCGGCTGTGTGCATATTGCGCCGGGTCATGGGATGGAAGACTACCTCCTTGCGCTCAAATACAATCAGGCTCCACAGCAAAGCATGCTGACCGAACCGCTTCAAGTCGTGGTTCCTGTTGATCACACGGGACGATTCAAGCCGGAAGTTGAAGATTTTGCCGGGCAGCCGGTGCTCAAAGCCAACCCGGAGATTGTCAAAAAATTAGAAGGCCATGGAGTCCTTCTCGGACACGGCTCGGTGAATCATTCGTATCCTCATTGTTGGCGATGTAAAAACCCGGTCATTTTTCGAGCGACTGAGCAATGGTTTGTGTCGATGGAGCAAGGAGATTTGCGTGCACGGGCACTCAAAGAAATTGATCAAGTCCAATGGTTTCCGGAACGAGGGCGAGATCGAATTTATGGCATGATTCTCAATCGGCCGGATTGGTGTCTGTCACGTCAGCGGATTTGGGGAACGCCGATTCCGGGGTTCACCTGTTCGACATGTCGCCAAACCTTGGTGAATACGATCGTGATCAATCATGTTGCTGGTCTCATGCGGGAACGTGGAGCCGATGTGTGGTTTGAGCTGTCGGCGGAGGAATTGTTGCCTCATGGCACAATATGTCAAGGATGCGGGGGGCAGGCCTTTACCAAAGAACAGGATATTTTAGATGTTTGGTTCGAATCGGGCATCAGTCATGCGGCCGTCTTACAGGCCAAAGACCCACGTTGGTGGCCGGCAGATCTTTATCTCGAAGGATCAGACCAGCATCGAGGCTGGTTTCACAGTGCACTGTTAACATCTGTGACGACGAACGAGTGCGCACCATACAAAGCGGTGTTGACTCATGGTTTTGTCGTGGATGGTGAAGGCAAAAAAATGTCTAAGTCTGCGGGGAATGTGGTGGCCCCGCAAGATGTGATTAATCAGTCCGGAGCCGATATTTTACGGTTGTGGGTGGCGTCGCAGGATTACCAAGAAGACTTGAGAATTTCGCCGGACATTTTGAAGCAAACGGTCGATGCCTATCGAAAAATTCGCAATACCACGCGCTTTTTATTGAGCAATCTCTATGATTTTGATTCAGCTCAACATCGTGTCGCGTATGATGACTTATCTGAGATCGATCAATGGGCACTTATGCGATTGGGACGTCTGATCGAGTCAGTCCAAAAAGCTTATGGTGACTTTGAGTTTCGTCAAGTCGTTCACGAACTTGACTATTTTTGTTCGGTAGACATGAGCGCGACCTATTTGGATATCCTCAAAGATCGCCTGTATACCTTTCCGAAGAACTCGCTATTACGAAGAGGTTCACAAACCGTGATCTTGGAGATTGTGATTGCTTTGTCGAAACTTCTGGCGCCGATCTTGAGTTTCACCTCTGAGGAAATCTGGCAGGAGTTACACAAGATGCGAGAGTTCTCAGAACCGTCGAGTGTTCATCTCTCATCTTTTCCAACACGTATTGACATTAAGGATGAGTCAAAACTTGATGAGAATTGGAAGCTGTTATTGGAAGTTCGTACACTTGTCCTGGGCGTCTCTGAACATCGGCGAAGGGATAAAACCATTGGATCTTCATTGGAAGCTAAAGTTTCGATTACTGTACCTCAGAAGGCTAAATACCAACTTCTCTGCCGCTACCTTCCTGATTTGCCTACTCTTTTTATTGTATCTCAAGTGGAACTCAATCTCGATGAGAATTGGGGGATGACCACACAAGGATCTGAACCCCTAGGGTACCTTATAAAAGTAACCAAAGCCGACGGGACGAAATGTGAACGTTGTTGGAACTATCGAGTCAGAGTCGGTACAGATTCTCAGCATCCGACCTTGTGTGATCGTTGTCTGGAAGCCGTTGTGTCGTGACTATGGTGAAACGATTTTCTATTCTGGCGATTGTGAGTGTGATCATCATTGTCGTTGATCAGGTGACGAAGTCCTATATCGCCACGACGATGTATCTTCATCAGTCCATTCCAATTATTCCTGAATATTTCAGCCTCACCTATATCCGAAACCCTGGTGCTGCTTTTGGAATTCTTGCGTCAAGCAGCAGTGGGTTTCGGATGGTCTTTTTCCTCATTACCTCAATCTTTGCGCTCGGTCTGCTCATTACGATTTTTGTCAGGTTGGAGCCAAACGATTGGTGGGGGCAGTTGACGATCTCGAGTATTTTCGGTGGTGCGATTGGAAACCTAATCGATCGCCTGCAGTTTGGCGAGGTCATCGACTTCCTCGATTTCTATGTCAATGGCTATCACTGGCCTGCGTTTAATGTGGCCGATATGGCCATCAGTATTGGCGTCTGCTCGTTATTCCTGCTGTTTGCATTTGAAAAACGCAAGCCCGAACTATCCCCGCAACAACCCCAAGAAGATCTTCGCTGACAGAGTGCTGCGTTGTTCTCCGTGCGTGCCGTTCGCTTTTACTATTCAAGTTTGACCCCTATTGCTGAAGAGCGAGTAAAGTATCGTTTGTGAAGCGTGAAGCGGGGAAATGCAAAGTGAAAAGTGCAAACTGCAAAATGAAAAATGGCGACGAGCAACGAACGACAAGCAACGAGAGAAACGTATTACTGAGCTGGGGTTTTGGCGCGGGCGACCATTTTACAATAGGAACAGATGCCTGTACTGGTGGGTTGACTGCAGGTGGTGCAGGGTTGGAGTGTACGTTGATCCGTGTCGGTCATGGATCCGTGTGCGGCTTGCGCCTTTTCTTGCTTGGCAAGAAATTGCCAATAGAAGGTGTGCTTGGTGCCTGGTGATTCTGCCTCGAGTCGATTGAGGACGTCTTTGTAGACCAGCATTTTTGCCCCTTTGGACATTGGACATTCTTCTACCATGTAGTCAATCCGGTTGACGACGGCATAGGCGGCAATTTCTCGTTCAGTCAGGCGATAGAGGGGTTTGACTTTTTTGGCAAAGCCGTCCATTGATGCCGGAAGTGTGGGACTTTGTTTCTGGAGATACTCTTCCTGCCAGTGCAGCACATTGCCTAAGAGGCGTGCGGCTTCGTCGTCTAGATTATGGCCCGTCGCCATGACATCGTAGCCCCCTTGAATGGCGGCGCGGTTAAATTGATACCGTTTGATGGTTCCACATGTTGAACAGGTTGGACGTCGAACCATATTGGCGAGATCGGGAATGCTTGCGCCTTCTTCCTCTTCCACATTGTGAATGGTGAGCGTGGCTCCACATGGCACGGCAATCTGTTCCGTAAACTGTTCGACTTTTTCGCGTGAGCCTTGCGAATAGGTTCCGATGCCCTGGTCAACATAGAGCGCGTCCGCTCGATAGCCAAGTTTCAAGAGGATTTCCCACAGCGTCAGGCTGTCTTTTCCACCTGAGACCGCGACCAGAATGCGGTCGTTGGTGCTGAACATGTGCTGCGATGTAATCGCTTTCTGCACCTGGGTTCTCACGAAATCCGTAAGACAGACTGGGCAAAAGGCCGTGTTGTGACGTGGCAACCGTAGGACAGCGCGAGCTGGACATTTCCGGCATTTCATGACGTCCGCTCCGATCCCCCGGAAATAACCGGGCGAATTTCAATAATATCAGTATCAGCTAACAGTTCATCTTCGGTCACGAGATCCTGCCCGCGAATCACGAGATAGGCTTCGGGAATCAAATGCAGTTCGGTGAACAGATCACGCACGTGTTTCGGCCCTTTGATTTCGATCTCTTTCGTTGGGTGGCTGAGATGAATTTTCATAGAAGACTTCATCATACGATTGCGATACGGAACTTTGCAATATAGCGAAAAAGGCTTGTGAGACGTGGGTTATTTGTTAGAACGTTAGCCTGTATTGTTAAAAGAACAGTGCTGTGGTGATCCATCTGACGGCGAACGGGCTGAAAGGAATACCCTGATGACGTTCAAACACCTCTTGTTTACTCTTCTGTGGGTAGGATGTTTCAACCTGTCCATTGCGACGGCTGTTACATTGACGATGGATGGTGGCAAGCTGACGGGTGCCTCTACTGTCAATGTGAATGGTGTGTTCTATAATGTCGAGTTTGTGGACGGCAGTTGTGTTTCACTATTTTCGGGGGTGTGATGACAAGAGTGATTTTCTTTTTACCAGCGTGACCGTTCGGCGGACTGTCTCCACGTTGGGTGAGCCGGCTCATTACGCCCGATGGTCTACCACGTCACAGACGGCGGTGCCCGAGCCTTCCACGCTTGTGTTATTGTTCACCGGTTTAATGGGCCTAGCCGGCTATCAGTGGCAGTGCGGACGACCTTTGCGGACCTAGGTTGAATACGCCCATCAGTTCCCCTTGTCTCTATCCTAATAATTTTTCTTCAGCTACGCGTTTTGAGGCGGTCCCAGTCTTATCCTACTATACCCATAGTGTTCACAGTTTTTTCGCACTCAACGGGCGTTTCTAGGATAATCGAAGCGGCTATAAGAGTGAAAATCGTCGATCATGACGCCCACACAATAAAAATTTGTATGGTAAACACCTAAAAAGGTGTTAGAATTTATTCTATATGTCCACGTAAAGACAGGTATGACATTCTAAGGCTCATCAGAGACATAACTGGGAGGCACCAAGGAGGGGAATCCCATGACAGACCCGTATCAGCCCATTGATCAGAAATGTATCAATACCATTCGTACGCTCTCGATGGATGCCGTCCAAGCGGCGAATTCCGGCCATCCCGGAACGGCCATGGCTTTGGCACCTGTGGTCTATACACTCTGGAATCATCTCTTGCGATTCGACCCTGCCGATCCGATTTGGCCCAACCGGGATCGTTTTGTGCTGTCCATCGGGCATGCTTCGATGTTGTTGTATTCCCTCCTGCATCTGTGTGGCGTGAAATCCGTGAATGCCCAGTACGAGCGATTGGGGCAACCGTCGGTGACGCTTGATGACATTAAGCGATTTCGTCAATTGGAAAGCAAGTGTCCTGGGCATCCCGAGTATCGCTGGACGTCGGGCATTGAAACGACGACTGGACCATTAGGGCAAGGTGTTGCCACGAGTGTGGGCATGGCGATGGCCGAACGATGGATGGCAGGATATTTTAATCGTCCGGACTTTGAGATGATTAACTATGACACCTATGCGTTGTGTGGTGATGGGTGCATGATGGAAGGGGTGTCAAGCGAAGCGGCGTCGTTGGCGGGTCATCTGAAGTTATCAAACCTGTGTTGGATCTACGATAACAACAAGATTACCATCGAAGGACATACGGATTGGGCGTTCAGCGAAGATGTGGCCACTCGGTTCATTGCCTATGGCTGGAATGTCACCAGAGTCGGTGATGCGAACGATCTGGACATGCTCACCCGTGCGTTTCACACGTTCAAGAAGGAATCCGACCGGCCAACGTTGATTATTGTGGATAGCCATATTGCCTTTGGTGCACCGAACAAACAAGATACGCATGCGGCCCATGGAGAGCCTCTAGGAGAAGAGGAAATTCGCCTCACCAAACGCAATTATGGATGGCCGGAAGATGAAACGTTCCTGGTCCCACCGGAAGTCTCTCGACATTTTGAAGAAGGAATCGGAGAACGAGGGAAGGTGATGCGTGATGCGTGGATGACGCGTTTTGAGGAGTATAAGAAACGCCATGCCGACTTGGCTGATCATCTCTACACCATGCAACATCGAGGATTGCCCAAAGGCTGGGATGCCAATTTGCCGATGTTTCCTGCTGATGCGAAGGGCAAGGCGGGACGGGAGGTTTCGGGGAAAGTTCTCAATGTGCTTGCGCAAAATATCCCTTGGCTGATAGGAGGGGCAGCGGATTTAGCGCCCTCCACAAAAACGCGATTGACGTTTGACGGGGCAGGGGAGTTTACCGCGCAGGAGCCGATCGGACGGAATGTCCATTTTGGCGTTCGTGAGCATGCCATGGGCGCTATCCTGAATGGCCTCTCGCTCTCAAAAGTCCGGCCGTATGGATCGGGGTTTTTCATTTTCAGCGATTATGCCCGTCCCACCATCCGACTGAGCGCGCTGATGGAAATTCCGGTTATCCATATTTTTACCCACGATTCCATTGGGGTGGGTGAAGACGGTCCGACGCATCAGCCAATCGAGCAATTACCGTCGTTGCGGGCGATTCCCGGCCTGATTACGATCCGTCCAGCGGATGCCAATGAAGTCGTAGAAGCCTGGAAGATCATCATGCAGCTACGGCATGAGCCTGCGGTTTTAATTTTGACACGGCAAGCGCTTCCGACGTTGGATCGCACGAAGTATGCGTCAGCTGTCGGTGTGGAAAAGGGGGCCTACGTGTTGGCCGATGCACCCAATGGTCAGCCTGAGGTCTTGTTGTTGGCCACGGGAAGCGAAGTCTCGCTCTGTGTGGAGGCGCATGAGCAGCTCACAGGTGATGGGATCAGAAGCCGGGTCGTGAGCATGCCGTCTTGGGAGTTGTTTGAACAGCAAACCGTCGACTACCGCGAGTCCGTTATTCCGTCACACGTCACTGCTCGCGTGTCTGTGGAATTAGCATCGACGTTTGGATGGACCCAGTATGTCGGGGCAAACGGGCACAGTATCGGTATCAATACATTTGGTGCATCGGCTCCGCTTAAGGAATTAGCCAAAAAATTTGGTTTTTCGGCAGGCAATGTGGTTGCTGCAGCTAAGTCGCAACTAAAACAGATATAAACGTTGTCGATGCCGCTCTCATAAAATCGGCTCTAAAGCCTTGACTAGTCTTTCATTGTTGAGGGTGAATATTTCTCATGAACGTGAAACGTAAAACATTATAGGTAAGGAGGCTCACTATGAATCCCTTGGTCCAACTTCGAGAACAGGGACAAAGTCCCTGGTATGACTATATTCGCCGTGGCTTGATCACCTCAGGCGACCTGCAAACCCTCATTGATCAGGATGGGCTGATGGGGATGACGTCCAATCCCGCCATTTTTGAAAAGGCCATCGCCGGAAGCACCGACTATGATCAAGCGCTCAAAGAAGCCGCCTCTGAACTCATCGGGGTGAAAGAGATCTATGAACGGCTGGCGATCAAAGACATTCAAGACGCCGCCGATGTGATGCAAGGAGTCTATGAACGTTCGAATGGCCGCGATGGCTATGTCAGTCTTGAGGTTTCACCGGATTTGGCTTTTGATACGCAGGCCTCTATCGACGAAGCGGTTCGCCTCCACAAAGCGGTAGCCCGAAAGAACGTCATGATTAAAGTGCCGGGAACCTCTGAGGGTCTGCCGGCTATTGAAGAACTGCTGTCACGCGGCATCAATATCAATGTCACGCTGTTGTTTAGTGTGACGATGTATGAACAGGTGGCCTGGCGCTATATCCGCGGACTCGAACGTTTGGCCGCGAATGGTGGCGATGTCAGCCGGGTTGCGTCGGTCGCCAGCTTTTTCGTGAGTCGGATTGACAGCCTGATCGACAAGCAACTCGAGGCCCACATCAACACGGAGTCGAACGCCAGCCGGAAATCCGTGCTGGAGGGGCTTCTCGGAAAAGTCGCGATTGCCAACGCCAAACTCGCGTATGAAAAATACCTGGAGATTTTTGGGAGCAAGGAATTTCAGGCATTGAAATCTAAAGGCGCGCAAGTTCAGCGGGTCTTGTGGGCGAGCACGGGGACCAAGAACCCCAAGTATTCCGATACGTTATACGTCGATCATCTGATCGGAGCGGACACGGTCAATACTATGCCCGAAGCCACTTTTGCCGCGTTTCGAGATCATGGCACGGTCAAGGCGACGATCCAAGAAGGGTTGGAAGACGCCAAAGCGACCATGAAACAGTTGGCCGAAGTCGGTATTTCCATGGATGAAGTCACCGATACCCTGCTGCGCGATGGCGCGAAATTGTTCGTGGATGCCTTCGATCAATTGATGGGTGCGATCAGCCGGAAACGCGCCGAGATCCTTGGTGACCAATTGGATCGGGTCTCGTATTCTCTGGGAGCATCGCAAGCACAGGTTGATGATACGTTATCAGAGGTTCAAAAAAATAACCTTGTTCGACGGATTTGGGCCAAAGATCCGACTGTGTGGCATCAAGATCCTGGCCATCAAAAAATTATTCGCAATGCGTTGGGGTGGCTGGATATTTCACACGAACAATTGCCTCATATCGCAAAGCTCCAAGCCGTCGCGAGCGACATCAAGGAGGCGGGCTTCAAACATATTCTGCTCTTGGGAATGGGAGGAAGTAGTCTGTGTCCGGAGGTTTTACGAATGACCTATGGCGTCATCGAAGGGTATCCGGAATTGCATGTACTGGACAGCACGGTGCCCGCTCAGGTTCGAGCGTTTGAGCAACAAATAGACTTGTCCAAGACGGTGTGTATTGTCGCCAGCAAGTCCGGTTCGACGACGGAACCACTCGTGTTTCAGAAATATTTTTATGATCGCATGAAGCAGGCCGTCGGGGACAAAGCCGGAGCACATTTTATCGCCATTACCGATCCAGGGTCGTTGCTGGAAAGTGTGGCCAAGCAATTGAAATTCAGACACATTCTTCCAGGCGTGCCTGAAATCGGCGGACGCTATTCTGCGCTATCGAATTTCGGGATGGTTCCGGCGGCCCTCATGGGCGTGAATATTGAAAAGTTTTTGCATCAGGCGGAGCGCATGCGGCATTCCTGCGATGCCTCCGTACCCGCTCAGGAGAATCCGGGAGTCAGGCTGGGAACGGCGTTGGGTACCTTAGCGAAAGCCGGTCGAGACAAGCTCACGTTTGTGACTTCTCCAGCCATTTGGGATCTTGGGGCGTGGTTGGAACAACTTGTGGCCGAGAGCACGGGAAAAGAGGGAACCGGTATTGTTCCCGTCGATGGCGAATCCTTAGCCTCTCCAGAAGCCTATGGCCAAGATCGTGTCTTTGCGTACATCCGTTATGCGAAAGAACCATGTTCCGACCAGGATGCCCAAATAGCCGCGCTCGAGAAAGCCGGTCATCCAGTCATCTGTGTTGATCTCACCGATTTGATCAACGTGGGCGCGGAATTTTTCTTGTGGGAAATGGCGACAGCCGTCGCCGGATCGATATTAGGTATCAATGCGTTCGATCAACCGAATGTGCAAGAGAGCAAAGACTACACCAAAACCTATCTTGATGAATTCAAGAAAACAGGGAAACTCTCAGAGAGCGAGCCCGTGTTGACTGATCAGGATGTGCAGGTCTACGCCGATGAAGCGAATCACAAAGCCCTCAATGGCGCCTCCGCCTTTGATGACGTGCTGGCTAGTCATCTGTCCAGAGTGAAGCCTGGAGATTACGTCGCCATCAATGCCTATGTGGAACATACGGACGACGCCCAAGAGGTGTTTCAGCGCATGCGAACGAAAATTCGTGATGCCAAACAGGTAGCGACGACGCTGGGCTATGGGCCTCGCTTCCTTCATTCAACGGGGCAACTGCACAAAGGCGGTCCCAATTCGGGCGTGTTCATTCAAGTGACCAGTGATGATGTCCAAGATCTGGCTATTCCGGAAGAACCCTATACGTTCGGCGTCCTCAAAGCCGCGCAAGCGTTGGGTGATCTCAAGAGCCTCACAGCCAAAGGCCGGCGCGTGATTCGCGTGCATCTCGGAGCGGACGTGCAAAAAGGTTTGATGCGGTTAGAGCAGGCCATAGAGGGCAGTCTGTGCGCGGTGAAGTCGTAGCCATTATTGTGCTGGGACACGCATGCTCGCACTTATAGCCGTTTTAGTTATGCCGAATCAGTTACACGTCAACCCACTGAATGCTGATTGACCCTTCGTTATTGAACCGTCAATCGTATGTAGATCATCCAGGCGGGCATAACTTTCCTCATGTTCACGTTGTACCCCGCGGAGTTCGTTGTATTTTCCCGTTTGGAACTTATTGGGATTCGCTACAATCCAGCAGAGTACGAGCGTCGAGATGGATGACGTGCCCGCCTCGTTCTTTTACTCGCTTGACCATGTCTTCCGTACCACCGGCATCGTCTCCGGCTTCGCCATTCCATAGCGCGAGTAAGGTCAGATTGTTTTGTGAGATCTCCAGCGCGTGATAGAGCATCCACAGATTCGAGCGTTGCCAGATATTGTAGTGCTTCTTGGCACGGAGCCATCGCGGCAGTTCGTTGGAATCGGATAACGTTTCGGTCGGTTGTGTCTGCACAAGCGCGTTGAACCGTTCAACCCATTGCGGTCCCGCGTCGGCAACTGACGCTTTGATGTACTCAGGTTTGGGAATGGCGAGGTAGATCCGCGTTGGAATCTCTAATTCCCGACAGACTTCGTGGAATAGTATATCCCCACCCGAAGCCCCACCGGAAATGCCCAGGAGAGGGCCATGTCTTTTCTCTTGTTCTTGCAAGAGCGCGTGCTTGATCATGTCTCGGGCTTGCGTTTCTTTTTTAGGAGGAAAGCGAGGCTGTTCGCGTCCCTCGGCATCGATTCTGTGTCCGGTAAAGAGCAGCACGTACGGGGTTTCCGTTGTCGGTGTCATCGTCATGTGTCCTTCACTTGCCGTCGACAGGGCGGCTTCGGCATTGTCTCGATAGATGCCGAGCCTATGGAACAGCTTGGCCTGCTTCAGTGCTGCGCTGCGTTCAAAGCCCTTCGCATCGGCAAACGCATCTTGATAGGCGCGGCGTACGCGGGTCGGTTTTGTAGAGTTCAAGAATGTCCAGTCGGCATATCCGATCTCCGCCCAGATGTCTTTCCCGTTTTCACGAGTGCAGGCTATCCGTCTTGATTCGACGGCCAGTTTGACGCCCGCGTTCAGCTCGGTTTGAAGCGCGTGAAACTTCTTGAGTTTAAGCACTGCTTCCTCTTCCGTGTCAAATCCGTCTTCCCACGTCGCCGGCTGCAAAGCGGCGAGTTCGAGAATCACGGTCAACGTCGCGAGGGCATTAAGCCCGGAGTAGAAATGGTTGCGGTCTTCGATGAATCCTTGGTTGTAATACTCGAAGGACTGCTGGAGATGGGAAGAAGCCAAGGCGGTTTGCTGAATGACTTGGGTATCGTCTTGCCCCTGCCAATCCTGTTCCCAGCGCGTTTTGGCGTTTCTTCCCATGAGTGCCAAAATTTCCGCTCGGTCGTGGCGTTTCAGCTTGTCGTGTTCAAGTGTTCGCTTCAAGGCTTGATCCGATCGGACAAGATCCCCCTGTCGTTGATAGACGGTTCCCAGCATTGTATTGGCCTTGAGGTCCATCGCATCATACGTTCTGATCGTTTCCCACGTTCTTTGCGATCCCGGCCAGTCGGAGAGTGAGCGTTGCGTATTTCCGATGAAGCGTAGTCCCATGGTTTTCCAGGAAAATCCTTCGGTTTCAGCCGATAAGAGCTGAAGCTTCGCACGGTTGCACGTGGCTTCAGCCTGTTCGACTTCCTCACGAAACTCAAGCGGAACGATGAGAAACGTAGTCGGGTCGGTGGCGGTCAGGCCCGGTAACAGTTGAAACACCGGACTGTCCGGTTTCTGGAGATCCCATGTTGTTTGAATTCGCTGTACGAGCTCAGGTATGTGGGCGGCGGGGTTGAGCGCATCGTAGGACATGTACCGGTCGGTTTTCAAGTCAAACGGGACCTCATCGACTTCATGGGCCTCATATCGTTCGGCTCGAATCAGAAAGGTCCGTTTGTCACGAAACGCATGGCGAATGCCCAACTCGTAAAATGCATTGGCATTATGGATGCTGATATCGGCGATTACAAAGTCGGCGATGAGCAATTGCTCGAACATGTCGGCGCGGATGTTGCCCTGCGCAATTATTTCTCCCGTCGTACCGCCTGAAAATCCCGCTTTGTCCAGAGCGGGACGAATCAGTTCGCGATCGACGCGGTCGAAGTGAATGCCGTTCTTTGTGCCGAACGGCCTGACGATGAAGGCATGCATTGTTGCCCGTTAGATGAATGTCCCGAAATGCTCGATGGCAATCTCCTCGCCAACCTTCTTTCCGATGCGTCGAAGATCGGGTATGAATTCGACGGAATCCAGTTTCTGAACATTCTTAGGCTGAATGTCAGAAAATCCCAACGCGTCGAGCCCTGCACGGCTGAGTTTCGCATTGTATCGGGCATAGAGGAAGCGGCGGCCTTGATTGTTCGTTAATGGGATGGCCGTTCCTCCCGCATCGCGTGGCACCATATCGCCCAGTTCACGATCGATTGTCGTGCCGTACACACAGCGGCCCACCAATCGGCAATTCGTGTCTTGATCGACCATGGCCCCGTACATGAGTGCTCCGGGAATCCCCGACACGTTGGTAATGAGCCCGTGATCGGGGTCGTCCACGTCTTCATCTTCCGTCGCTGCGGCGCCCGTTCCGACGGACATGATTAGCAGTTTGTCTTCACCCGAAGCCCAATTGAGTCGATAGCCCGGTTCGGTCGCCATTCGATACATGAGAAAGGCGGGATTGTTATAGGGAGTCATTCCGCCATCCACGAAGACAAAGGACTTGCTCTCGTCGTTCGGATCCCATTGAATGACTTCCGGAGGAAAATAGATCGGGGCGGCCGTGCTCGCCCGAACAATTTGCCATAGCGGAATATCCAGATTGCAATCAGGGCGAGATGGGTCATTATACTTGGCTTGCGGGTTGCTGCTCATGGGCCAGGGAGAGTCCGTCGTCCGGTTTCGCGTGACGGCGAGAAACAAGCATTCGAGGTCATCCGGTTTCAACGTGGTCTTTTCTCCAAACGTCTTTTGCAATAAACCTTTCAGGGGGTCCGCTTTGTACAGGGCTTTCCAGCGTTTTAAAAGAAACTGCTTTTCAAACATGGCTGGTCCGGTTTCCTCATAAAACGTGAGCAGCTCTGCGACTGACATGCCTCTGGCTAATCCGGCGGCGATAATCGCTCCCGTGCTGGTTCCTCCGATGTAATCGAAGAAATGACAGAGCCTGTACTCGGGGCCAGCGTCTTTGGCTTGCGCGAGCATCTGTTCCATTCTGGCGAGAATTTCCAGCGTGAGAATGCCACGGATGCCTCCACCGTCGAGGGCTAACATTTTATGTTGCTGATCTTCCTTGCCTTCATACCGGGACGCAAGTGTTCCCCAGATTGTCATGGCGACCTCCTCATGATGAAATATGATAAGAAGCGCAGGCCCATGGATAAAGCCATTATTTAAAAGGATTATAGCGAATCCCAATATGTTCCAAACGGAAAAATACAATGAACTCCGCGCGGTTCAACATTTCAACCAGCGGAAGTTATTTGAAACGGCCATAGCTATCAGCTCAGATATCCCAACTTCTCCTCGCCCCCATGGATTGGGGAGACTTGCCTGCGCGCCGAAGCGCTTCGGCGAAGGCGTGGGGTCAGGGTGAGGGGCTTCATCAAAGATTATACGACCTACTTAGTATACAAACGTTGTGCCTTGAAAAGAGACTGCCTTGTCTATGCCACGCGAGTTCGTTGATGCCTAGCTTCCGACGCTGGCATGATCAGTTCATCGAGCCGTTTTTTCAGTATACCCCTGAATTTTCGTACGTTAAGGTTTCCTCGTGTATTGCGGGGGACGAGGATCGTTCGTTCGGGACGCAAATCAAACGGTGCCGGGGTGCCGCCAGGCTCTCGTATCGGAACCCAATCAGCCGGAAAGTCTACGTTATTGACGCTGCGGCTGTGAAGCATGCCTGCCTCGAAGATGACATTGGGATTATCTTGAAAGGTTCGCCGGCCATTGGTTCCTTGAATTTCTTCAGAAAAATAACAGATGCCGAACCGGCACTTGCTGAGCATCCGGAGCAAGTGCGTATTGATGTTTCCCGGTTGATGTTCGTCTTTCCAAAAGACCAGTTCAAAGGCATCTTTGTATTCTTCTTGGATCGTTTTCTTGATCATGTCTATCACTCGAGAGTCGGCACGATCTGAGGACGCTAAGAAAATTTTGGGTTGCGTCAGTACCGGTAAGGGTTTTTGAAGAAATGTCTGAAGTTGTTTGCATGCCTCCCGGGTTTGCTCCATGCGTTTTCGAAACTGCAGGTTGGCGATGTAGACGTTGCACATGGCCGTTGCGATGGTCTGAAGTTCGTCCTTGGCCATGCTCGTGGCTTCTAGGCGCTTAGAGGTTTCAAACGAATGGACTCCATAGTTCATGCCGTCCCGGCGGAGTGGAATGAGGATCGTCGTTTGCAATGGGACATCACGTAGCTCTTGGTCATTGGTTTTCCAATAGGGAGGAAGATGGGATTCTCCCGACCATAAATCCTGGTAGCGTCGGGACATTCGCAGGTCGGGGTGTTTGCGATCCAGGCTCACGACCCAAAGCGGCGCGGTTTTTTCGTAAGAGAGACCGGCAAGGCTTGAGCACCGGCCTTTTAGGTCGTGCACAGGAATTGATTGAACTGTTGAGTTTCTGGCTAGTCCTAAGGGGTAAAGAATTTTTTGACTTGCATGTTCACCTTCAATAAATAAGCGATCAACGTCGATTTCTAACACTTTCTTTGTATAATTCAAGACCAGTTCGCGAAATCGTGAAAAGGTAGCATCGTCGATGAGTTCGCAGGAATACGAAAAGTGGAGTAGGGTTTTTCCGAATGTGTAATCCATGATTGCTCCCCTTTTTATCTCAACCCGAATTGTGTGCCTGTCCTTTGGTTGAACGTGCCAGCCCGGTCGGTGCCGGTATATCAACCGGTTCAATCGTGATCCTCGCGTGACCGTGATTGTTCTTGTAAAACATTTGCCATGGTTCTGGGCCAGGCAGAATGGCATCGTTGATGAACAAAAAGAGTTCTCCGTCACGTCGGGCTTTGAGTTCTGTGGTGAGCGTGGATGTCAGAATAGCGGCGCCATCGGATGGCTTAGGAGATGGAGCTGCCGGATAAAGCGGGTACTCGTCGCTCCCTTGACTACCAATCCGTGCGATGGGCTTGAACCACGGTTCACCAAGGTGGCGGCGTAAGAGAAGTCCCGCATACATCGAACGTGTCATCTTCTCCCACATAAATCCATTCAGGTCTGTTGGAATGCCATTATCATTCCAGGGAGTTTGCTCGTTCATAGAGAGGGTGAGCCGATAGCGTTGGCCTGCCTTGAGCTGAATGCCGCTGCCCCAGCATAAGGAATTTGTTGAAAACCCCTCTGCGTTAATTTTTTCTGAGGCCATCCACGACTCTTGTGTTTCCTTGCAAACCAACCCACCTGAGTTCATCATCGAAAATATGATTTGACTGGTACCTTGGAAAATGAGGATCACAGAGGCCAGTCCAGCAGCAAACGGCAGCACCCGTTGTTTCATGAGTTTGAAAAACGCTTGGTATATCCAGTGCGTTCTAAATCTATAGACGACGCCATCGGGAAGGGGCACCGTAGTTGTTAACGGTTCTGTGGGATGGGTGAATGGCTTCCACAGGGATCGCATGTGATCCTTGATAGAATCCTGAATGTGGCACCCAATGGAGATAAAGCCGATGAGGAGAAGCACGAGCGCACTGAATGTGCCGGGATGGCTTTTAAACGCTTCGAGCCAGGGGGTTAACAGGTCGGGAAGAAAGATGCCAATTCCGGAAATGACGGGGGAAATTGCGCACAGGGCTCCCGTGCAGGCTTCCGTCGCCGGTCTGTAGAGTGGGAAGGCCAACAGTCCTCCGACGACGAGTACCGAGGCAAAGTAGGCGATGCGCTTCCACCACACCAGGTTCCACACGGCTTCCTGCTGTTGAGTTCGGGATTGAGCCGTTGAGGCGTGCTCAATCAGCGTCGATGGCGGTTCATCGTGCACGGGTTGATCAATGATACGTCCATCGGATTGCACAATGGCATACTTTGCTGGAAGTCCGATGGGCGCATACCCATCGACTCCTGCACGAATTCGTTGGATAACGCTTTCGTGAATTTTCGGACGCGCAATTCTGATGGGATCATTGGGATCATCATCGTTGTGTGTCAGGCATTCCATCTTCCTCGGCAGGTATCGATACGCTCCACCCAACCCTTGTCTCGCATCGTAGATTTTTCCTAGAGGATTGACTTTTTCTAGAATCCGTTCATAGTCATGTTTTTTAAACCGAAGGTTTGTTCGTTCAGCTTCCCGCATCATCCATGCAAGAGAGACGTAGGATAACCCGTCATCCGGGTACCCGCCTCCAACATTTGTATGCGCTCCGGCGAACCAGACTTGCGTCACGCGTTCATCTTCGATGTGTTGGGTATGGATGCGTCCGTTGTCGGTCTCTTCATGTTCGCTCAGCAGTTGAGGGTGAAAAGAGTTTCGCTCGTCGTCGAGTGCGAGGGCATGACAAGCTCGATGCACGTTCTTGTCAAGGATGTGTTTCGGTCGTATTGGAAACACGGCATTCCATGCACGAGTCAATTCATCGATGGGCAACCCGTAGGCCGAAACCCTGTCCCACAATCCAAGAAAGGTAATTTGAGGTCCGAGTACAGTGTCTGTCGTTGGATATGATTCTCCAAGAGCGTCTGCTGTTGTGCTTAATCCTATGAGCCTGAATAGAGATTTTAGTTTATTTTTGTAGTGCCCTCGCCGGCACAGGCGTCTGTGTTTGTTGAAGGTATCGGTGGCGAGCTTCTGGAGTTCTCGCGTGTTCTGAGCGGTCACAAGACCTTGACATCGAACGAGCTCGGACAGCACGCGGATCGTGAAAGCTCCTCGGCTAAAACCAAAACAATAAATCTGATCACCAGTGTTGTAGTTCCGTGAGAGAAAGGTATAGAGGTCGATCACGTTGCGTTTCAGTCCCCATCCAAAAGCTCCGCCCAGCAGGGCTAGTGGTTTAAACGCCGAAGTGCCGACGCCATCATCGTAATAGGTAATCTGCGTGGGTGGATCGGAAGGGGAATCATCTGAGCCTGAAAGGTCCAAGGCTTGATAGAGCCTCCAGACGTTGGTTTTAAAGAGCTTGGCCGAGCTATTCCCGGTTCCGTCTGAGAATAAAACAATGTGCTTGCTCATGGTTATCCTCGTTCTGTGTCCGTGGTCTGAACATCCCGCGTGCGTGCCATGTCTTGACAAGTGCAATAAGGATTCCCGCGTGTGTCGCAAGACACGGGAGAAGACTATTTCGAAAAAACTCTTTGAGTTACTGCGGGATCGGGTGAGAAATGTCGTTAGGTTACGTGTGGTTGCGATAATCCGTTATCGAAAAGGATACATGACGTATCGTTTTTGATAATCCGATAGTGTTGTGGGTTGAGGTGTGGATCTTTCGAAGATGGCCCCTCTCTTTACTGGCGGCGTTGTTTGGTGATGTCGAGCGCGGCGACGCGATAGGCTTCGGCCAGGGTGGGGAAGTTGAAAATGTTTTCGACAAAACTATCGATCTTGACGTCATGGAGTAAACCCATCTGCCCGATGTGAATCAGTTCGGTAGCGCCTTCTCCGACGATGTGGACGCCGAGCAATTGTTCGCCTTCGGGGTCGGCGATCATTTTGAGTAGGCCAATCGTCATGCCGGAAATTTGGCCTCGCGCAATTTCATTGAATTTTGAACGCCCAATAATGGCGCCTCCGAAATTCTCGATGGCTTCCTGTTCACTCAATCCCACGCTAGACATTTCGGGAATCGTGTAGATGCCCATGGGAATGTTTTCAGGATTGACGCCTGAATCCAATCCCAACGCATGACAAACGGCTCGCCGTCCTTGTTCCATCGAGCAGGAGGCTAGCGACGGCGGGCCAATCACGTCTCCGACGGCATAGATATGCGGCACCATGGTTTGACATTGCTCGTTGACGGGAATGAGCCCTCGATTGGTCGGGCTAAGTCCGGCGGCTTCGATGTTCAACCGTTCGATGTTGGCGATACGTCCGAGGGCGACCAATAACTTTTCGCTTTCAATTGTCTCTCCGTTTTCGAGAGTGGTGATGACGTGAGAATACCCGTCCCAATGCGCCTCTTTGATTTTTTGCTCACCCAGGTACGTCCCGCCACTATCCTGAAAGGCTCCGCAAAATTCATCGGTCAGTTCTTTATCCAAAAATCGCAGCGGCCGGTCCGCCGAATCGATCATCGTGACTTGCACGCCGAGTAGTGCAAAAATTGACGCGTATTCGCTGGCGATGACTCCGCCTCCTAAGACGGTCAGGGATTTGGGCAGGTACACGAGCGACAGAATGGAATCGCTGTCGAAAATATGTTCATGATCGACGGGAATGTTGTCCGGGACGCGTGGGCTTGAACCCGTTCCGACCACAATGATGTCGGCGGTAAGATTCTGGGATTGGCCATCGAGACCGTGTATCGTGATTTCTCGATTAGAACAAAACTGGGCACGGCCATGGAAGCGGTCGATGTTATTTCGACCAATCTGTTCTGCCATAAACTGGCCATGAGCTTTCACGACATGATTGAGCCGTTTCATGAGGCTGGTAATTTTGATGTCATCCCGCATCTTGAATTCAAAGACTTCGTTGGTGCTGTGAAAGCGAACGATCTGCAGAGCGCTTTCCCGAAGTGTTTTGCTGGGAATGGTTCCGTGGTAGACGCAGGATCCGCCCACGTCTCGATTCTGTTCGATGAGTGCGACGCGCTTTCCGGCTTTGGCGCCTTGGATTGCAGCTTTTTGACCGGCGGGTCCGCTGCCGATCACGACAATGTCGTATGCGGTGCTGTGACTCATAGGATCATGCATTCCACTGTGGCATGAATGGTGTCCTTGAGGGCTAGCAAGGCGTTCATGTCTTCAGGGTAGAAATTTAAATCCTGCACGACGGGGAGGCTACGAAGGGTGTCTTCGGAGATTAAATCCGGGTCGAGGTGAAACGTAGCCATATGGTCTGCCAGGCAAGTGATGATGGCGCCTTTGGTTGGCGAGGTGGCTTGCGTATAGGTGTGATCTTGGTACAACAGGATAGCTTCGCAGACTGGCTCTGGAAGTTTCCAGCTTTGTGCGATTGCCGTGCCCATCTGGACATGATAGTCCTGCATGAGCTGTTCAATAACCGTCCAAGGTAGAGGAGCATTGTGAAGTTTTTTCATGCCGATGAGTGTATGAAGCACGACTGGTTTCCCGATTGCGTGGAGCAATCCGCAGAGAAACGCATTTTCGACGTTATGCCGAATCTTTCGCGCGATTTCTTTGCCGAATAACCCCGACGTGAGCGCGTGACGCCATAAATCTTTAACGGGTTTTTCATAGCCTTTCATGTTGAATACGCCTGATTGGACGGAGATTGAAAAGGCAATGCCGGAGAGCATATTCAAGCCGAGCCACGCGATGGCTTGTTGCAGTGAGACAATTGGGGATCGAGGCAGATAGGCCGGAGAATTGGCAATTCGTAAAATTTGTCCTGCCAAGGCCTGATCCTGTTGGATAAGCGATGAAAGCTTTCCAACATCCGCGTTGGGGTCGCCCGAGATGGTTAAGACTTGATTGGCCACCTTCGGCAATAGCGGAAGGTCCTTGAGATCCTGCTCAAGTGTTGCTTGGAGGGATGTCCGAAGATCTTCAAGCAGTTCTTGCTCAGGTATAATCGATGATGGCGTACCCATATCCACTTGTCGGTTTAATGAAGCTCCCTCTTGAGGGAGCACATTAGCTGCCGGATTTATGACACAAGACTCTTTTGTTCAGCCAACAGGTGAGGTGATCGACGGGTTGTGGGAGTTGAATGCTTGACAGGTATCTTCATGACGCTACGATAAGCTATGTCTCGCCAAACCACGTTGATTGTTGTGTTTCCATTCTCTTCTATTTTTCCTGTATTTTTTCATCATCCTGTATCCACATTGCTGGTGTTTGTCTATTCTCGTCTTTGTACCCTGACGAATTACATTCACAATTACAATTGGAGGTTTTTTTGATGAAGCGAACATTTCTCACCATATGTACTCTTATGATGTTTGCCCTTGTTGTTAGTCCGCTCATGGCTCATGGCCAAACGCTGGTTGTTCAGCTCAAAGGCAAAGCTCAGGGCTTCTTGAAAAATGTTCCAGCGGCCGATAGCGGAAAAATCAAAGATGCCATGTGCTTCGAGGTTCAGATGTTTGATGTGCCTACAGGATTACAGCTTGGAACGGCACTTGACTGTCTTTCGGATGTGGTGTCCGATGGAGATGGAGGGGTAACGCTTACCGACACAACCATCTTTAAGTTCAAGAGAAACGGTAAATTGGTGAGTCATGGCCGTGTCAGTATTCGACCGCTCCAGGATACCGAAAGTGCTCCTGCTTCGACGCATATTACAGGCTCCGTGCCAAGTCTTGGAACCAAAAATATCATCACTCGAAAGGGAACGAAAAGGTTTAGAGGACGTACCGGCGTCGTCCGTCTCTCAGGTGCGGTCAATATGAGTGACTTTAACGGTGAGCCTGGAACCCCGATTGAATTCAACTGTCTCTTTGTCATTCAACTTGACGGGTTGCCACGTGCATGATGCGTTGTGAGTTAGGTCGTCTAGAAAGATCTTCTTGAATGGAAGGTATGTCCCCAACTTTATGAAGTAGAGCGGAGGTCGTGAAGTCATTGAGATCCCCGCCTGTAAGGGCGGGGTGCTTTTGAAAGAAACGTGTTCGAAGAAATTGTCGAATTTCTTTCTCATCCCCACGTTCAAGTTGCCAATTTCCGCAAATGCAATATCTTTGATGATATTCTTGTTGTGTTGAGACGTGCAAAGAGTAAATCCCTTGCTGCGTGAAACGGTTTGAGCGTAGCAGGTCATGGTATCCGTGAACGGTGGGTGTTTACACCAAGCGCCATTTTCGGCCATCGGTTTCGATGAGCTTGTCCGCCTCGATCGGGCCCCAGGTGCCGGCTGGATATTCTGGGAGCCATTTAGTGCCATGCTCTTCCCAGCCTTTGAGGATATCGGTGACCCACGTCCAGGATGCTTCGACGGCATCCCGTCGCATGAACAGCGAGGCATCGCCAGTCATCACATCAAGGAGGAGCCGTTCGTAGGCTTCCGGCGAGGGTGCATCAAAGGCGTCACCGTACTTGAAATCCATCTCGACCGGATGTGTTTTGGCTTTGCTTCCCGGTTGTTTCGAAATGATTCGCAAGGCCATGCCTTCTTCGGGTTGAATGCGCAAGGTCAGCAGATTGGGGGCTTGCGGAAGGTTGGGATTCGCGTTAAAGAGAATTTGCGGAATGTCTTTGAATTGGACGGCGATTTCCGAGGCGCGTTTGGGCATGGCTTTTCCTGTACGGATGTAGAACGGAACGCCAGCCCAACGCCAATTTTCGACAAAGACTTTTAACGCAACATAGGTTTCAGTTGTCGAGTCGGGCCGTACCCCATCTTCTCGTCGATAGCCTGGAAATTCCTTTCCGTGAATCGTTCCGTGGGCATATTGTGCACGAACGGTCATGTGCTCAACATCCTTCCCACGTATTGGCCGCAACCCCCGGAGGACATCCATTCTCACATTTCTGACGACATCGGGGTCAAGTGAGTACGGCGGCTCCATCGCGATCAAACACAGTAATTGCAAGATGTGATTTTGGATCATGTCGCGTAAAGCTCCAGCTTCTTCATAATAGGAGGCGCGAGTGCCAAGGGTTTCAGCTTCGCTGACCGTGAGTTGCACATGATCGATGTATCGATGGTTCCAGATTGGTTCAAAGATGGCGTTGGCAAACCGCAGCACCATGATATTCTGAACGGTTTCTTTGCCGAGGTAGTGGTCGATGCGATAAATTTGTGATTCGTCGAAGACGCGACCAGTAATGGCATTGATATCTTTGGCGGACTCTAAGTCTCGCCCGATGGGTTTTTCAACAATCACGCGGGAGTAATGCATCCGGTCATGGACATCGTAAATGAGTCCTGCCTGGTCCAAGCCTTCGCAGGCGGGTTTGAAGGTCGTTGGAGGGATCGCTAGATAAAAAATACGATGTCCCGTGAGGTTGAATGTGGTCTCAATCTCTTCCAATCGTGTTTTCATCGTTGTAAATGTGGATGTGTCATCGACGCCGCCATTCATATAAAATACACGACGTTGAAAATCCTGCCATTTATCTTCATCCAACGTTTGCCGCGAAAATTTTTCAATGCCTTCACGCGCGATTGTTCTAAACGCATCATCACTCATACTCTTTCGTCCCAAGCCCAATACGGCATAATTTTCGGGAAGTAGTCCGTCGAGCAGGAGATTGTAGACTGCCGGCAAGAGTTTTCGGCGCGTTAAGTCACCGGAGGCTCCGAAAATAACAAGAGTGCAGGGGGCTGCCTGAGCTGTTGCGTGTATTCCTGATGGTGTGGCTGTAGTGGGCATGAAAGTCCTCTGCGGTTAAGAGTCCAACATGGTGAATGTGTGATAGCCGATTCAGTGAACGCGACAACACATTCCTCACTGCCAAATGCATGTCACATGCACCGCGTAACAACGCACATCGTATGGACGGACATCTATTTGAACGGCTATCACGTCCGTCCCCTTGATGCGTGTGATACCGCGTAGAGAATCATCAGAGTTTCAAGGAAAGGTCGTGAGATTCGCCCGACTTCTCTATGCCTAAAGTCGTGCGTGCCCCCACGAGCGTTGAGACGTATGGCATGCGTATGTGCCTGTCCCCATGCCTCCACGCCCTGGCTTGCACGGGTGATTTATGTGCATAGTTGTCATACGTCAACACTAATACGTGTAGAGGCTTCGGTCAATGACCGTGTCCCGTGTGCTGTATTAGCGTTTGACCCCATGTCCGCCAAAGGCATTACGCAGAGCCGCAAGCATTTTTTCGGCGAATGATTCTTCTTGGCGCGATCGAAATCGCGTGAAGAGTGCGGTCGAAAGGGTCGGAACTGGGACATCTTTTTCGATGGCATCCATGAGCATCCATCGTCCCTCGCCTGAATCTTGAACATAGCCTTTGAGATGTTCGAGTTTCGGGTCCTCCTGGAGTGCGCTAGCCCCGAGTTCCAAAAGCCAGGAGCGAATGACACTACCCTGCATCCAGAGGTCGGCAATCTGCGGAAGATTGAGGTTGTAGGAACTCTTGGACATGAGTTCGAACCCTTCGGCATAGCCTTGCATCATGCTGTATTCAATGCCGTTATGAACCATTTTGACATAATGTCCAGCGCCATGCCCACCCACATGGGTCCAGCCTTTAGGAGGAGCTAGGGTTGTGAAAATGGGGGCAAGTCGCTGAACGGCTTCGGCCTCACCTCCCACCATGAGACAATAGCCAATTTGCAATCCCCAAATTCCCCCGCTTGTCCCTGCGTCAACATAATGAATTCCTGATTGTTGAAGGGTTGCGGCTCGACGCAGATCGTCGTGAAATTTTGTATTGCCGCCGTCAATAATGGTATCGCCACGTGTGACAAGTCCGGAAACCGTCTCTATCGTTTCCTCGGTTGGCGCACCCGAGGGAACCATGACCCAGACGGCGCGAGGCGTTGAAAGTTTCGAGACGAGATCTTCCAACGATGACGCTCCAATACATCCTTTGGCTTCTGCTTCTTGAACGAGGTTAGCCGCACGGTCAAACACGACGATGCGGTGGTCTTCCTGGCGAAGCCGGGTGACCATATTCATGCCCATTTTTCCGAGGCCGATAAATCCGAGTTCCATAATGTTCCCTCCTTGGAATAGTCGCTCGAGCCGTTTTACATGCTTTCCAATTGTTAATGCCTATGCCTATGAGGTGTGGTAGGAATCATTGCGTGGTATAGAGCCGTTTCAGTTATGCCGAATCTACATGCCGCTCCCCCTGAATGCTGATTACGCCTTTGTCATTGAACCGTCAATCGTCTGCAGGTCATTCAAGCGGGCATACCCTTCCGCTTTGGAACGTATGTGGATTCGCTCTATATGGCGCTATAGCCTGCGCTGTGTGTCGAGCTATCTGGAATGCATGTTAGCTATTGCGAGTTTTTTTTGCTGTTGATCGGCTTCGTCGAACCACGGTATGGGTGCCTTTTCGAGAGTTTAAGGCCAGATCAAGATTCGATGCTGCGGTGATCAACCCAAAATGTGTAAAGGCTTGCGGAAAGTTTCCTAGTTGTTCTCCTGTATGGGAGACTTCTTCTGCATATAAACGGAGATGATTTGTATAGCTTAACATTTTTTCGAAAATAAGGCGTGCTTCGGTGAGTCGACCGGCTCTTGTCAAGGCTTCGACCAGCCAGAAGGTACATAAGCTGAAGGTCCCTTCTTCGCCTTCAAGTCCATCTGACGCGGCCTTGCCAATTTCGTATCGATAGACAAGACTGCCAAGGGCCAGTTGTTCCAATGTCCGGTCAATGGTTGAGAGCATACGGGGGTCGGTCGGTGAGACAAAGAAGACGAGCGGCATGATGAGATTGGAGGCGTCGAGGGCTTCGCTTCCATATGATTGCACAAAGGCGCCGACTTTTGGATTCCATCCATTTTCCATGACATCGGTATAAATACGGTCGCGTTCGGCCATCCATCGTACCCGATTTCCTGGGTAGCCTCGGCTATCAGCAAGACGAATGCCACGATCGAGGGCGACCCAGCACATGACCTTGGAATAGACAAAGTGTTGGCGGCCTCCACGCACCTCCCAAATGCCTTCGTCGGGCTGTTCCCAATTTTCACAGACGTAGTCTAAGAGGCGGCAGAGGTTGACCCATAGATCGTAGGAGATTGGTGATCCATGTTTATTGTACAGGTACACGGCATCCATGATGGTGCCGTAAATATCTAATTGGAGTTGATTAGCCGCCCCATTGCCGATCCGGACAGGCCGCGAGCCACGGTGTCCATCGAGGTGATTCAGTTCTTCTTCGGCTAAATCCCGTCGCCCATCGATTCCATAGACCAGCTGGAGTGAGCCATCTGGGTTCAGTTCATGGCAGCGTGCGTTGAGCCAATCCATGAACCGGGCGGCTTCAACCGTGAATCCTAGGCGAAGCAGTCCGTAGAGTGAAAAGGCGGCGTCCCTGATCCATGTGTATCGATAGTCCCAATTGCGTGGGCCACCGATGTGCTCGGGAAGGCTGGTTGTCGGGGCCGCGACAATGGCTCCGGTCGGTGCGTACGTCAGGAGTTTTAGGGTGAGCGCTGAGCGGTGCACCATTTCCCGCCACCGGCCGTCGTATTGACACTGGCCTAGCCAACGTTGCCAAAACGCTGAGGTATTTTGAAAGGCTTCATCTCCGGTCTCAGGGTTGGCCAACAAGTCGGCATTTCCATTGTTCTCAATAAATTCCAGAAAAAATGTCAGGCTTTCACCTTGCTTGACGACAAACTCTTTGTAGGCTGTTCCCTCTCGTACCTTGAGGGGAATGGGGCTGACGAGTCCAACGGAGCTGGATGCGGTTCGGAAAATGGCACCTCGTCCGATGATTTCAGCCGTATGGGTGTCGCGCCCATAGTTGAAGGCCGGCTCGCATTCCAGCCGGAATCGGACTTGTCCGCGAACCACAGAGACCATACGAATGATTTGGTGCCGTCTCGGCCGATACCCGGGTTCGTCAGACTCTACCGGCATGAAGTCGGTAAGTTCTCCGACGCCGTCATCTTGCAGGAAACGCGTGAGCAAGATGTTGGTTTCCGGCAGATACATCTGCCGGGTATTGCCTTTGTGTACCGGGGCAATCTTGAAATGTCCGCCAGCCTTGTGATCGAGGATGGATCCAAAGAGGCTTGGAGAGTCGAAATGTGGAAGGCAGCACCAATCAATGGAGCCATCGAGACCGACGAGTGCGACCGTATGGAGGTCTCCGATGATGCCGTAGTCGCCAATATTTTTATACGCCATAATCTTATGGTTGCTTACTATAGCAGTGAATGATTGAAAATACTATATATGGTAGGTCTTAATTTTTTTTATACAATACTCTGGAAGGTCTAAGACGTATGACCAGATAGCCGAATTCCATCAATGATGCCTTTGGGATTATGCACATTGTTGACATGTAAAATCTCAGGCGAAGGAATGGACAGTGATGGAGATTCGTCGAGTTCTCCTAGACCCGGATATCAATAATCTGTCGAGTGTCCTTGTTGGGATTAGGGGTTTTTGTTGATTTTTCTGGGGTTGAGGGCTTTTTCTCACGTGGTCGACGACGAAAGTAACTTCCCTTCTGCCCGACATCACGATCTCCGATGGCGGTCGTGGTTCGGTGTTGCGGAAAATGTACCTGTGCGGTTGTTCCAATGTCCATATCCCACCTCCTCCGTGAAGTAGTAAAATTACATGGAATGACTATAAGACTGACTCTTATCTATACGTATCGGTAGAAATGTGAAAAAACCTAAGAGAAAAGTTCTTGAAGAGACGTATTCGTCATAGTTTGCCTGAACCTGTCCATAACGATTTTGTCCTGCTCATTATGTGAGGGGACGTGGATGCCTAGAGCCTGAGGGGTTCGTGATTGGTTTCTGGTTATATTGGCGGTGTGTGTATGACAAAAGGTTCTCGTGACAGAACCTTCAATCGACCGTATAATCCATACCTATGACAAGGGATGTTCTCCGGACTCATTCTCCCCTAACCTATAATCTGCTTGGGCAGGCCCTTCAAGCAGACCTTCCGTTTTCCGCACAATGTATCGCCTGTCATCCCTTAGCCGGTGATGCCTCAAATCGCCGGTATTATCGTCTCACCCTGGCAGAGGCGCCCGTCGATTCTCTCATTCTGATGCAGTTGGCTGATCCGGAAGGGTTTAAAGCCTCTGAGGAAGCGGTGAGCGGATCGGCTCCCGACGTGACCGAATTGCCCTTTCTGAATGTCTTAACGTTTCTTCGTTCTCTCGATATTGCCGTTCCGGCTTCATATTATTTTGACGAGTCGGGAGGGTTATTGTATTTAGAAGATTTTGGAGATCTGACCTTGGCGGAGGCCTGTGCAGCGGGAGATCAGGCTAGGTGTGAACAGCTGTATGAGCAGGCTATCGATACCTTGGTCCAGATCCATGTTCGGGCAACATGGCATGAGCAACGGGAATGTCTAGCCTTTGAGCGGGCATTTGACGTGCCGTTGTTCATGTGGGAGTTTGAACACTTTCTGGAATATGGGGTGGAAGCTCGGCAGGGGAAGCCGTTGGGCGATGAGGCGGCTCGACACATACGTGAGGCGTTTCAGGCAATGGCTGAATATATTGTTGTGCAGCCACGGGTGTTTACGCATCGTGACTATCATTCTCGAAATCTCATGGTTGCCGGTAAACGGTTGGGCGTGATTGATTTTCAGGATGCGTTGCTCGGCCCGGCAACGTATGATTTAGCGTCGCTGCTTCGGGATTCTTATGTGGCGCTTCCGGAACATGTCATTGACAAGATGATTGACCGTTATGTGCGTGGGATGTGCTCGGAGCTGGATCGAGCGAGACAACAGGAGTTGTTGCTCGATGACCCCGTGGCATTTCGGCGATTGTTTGACTATACCAGCATCCAACGAAATCTTAAGGCCGCCGGTCGGTTTGTCTATATCGATCGCGTGAAGCAGAATCCAAAGTTTCTTGCGGATATCCCACGTACATTGGGGTATGTACGCAACAATTTGGCAAAATACCCTGAGTTGCATACGTTGTTGATCCATCTCTCCCCTCATGTGCCGGAATGGCAATAGCTGGTCGTCGTAGTTACCTATGCGTGCGATGATTCTTGCTGCAGGGTTGGGTACTCGTTTACGGCAGTACACCAACTCGCTTCCGAAACCCTTGTTGCCCGTTGACGGAACCCCCTTGATCGTTTGGAATCTGCTGCTGCTTCGGCAGTATGGTATTCATGAGGTCATAATCAATCTTCATTACCTGGGGCACATGATTGAGCAGGCGTTGGGCGATGGTACACAATGGGGCATGCAGATTTCCTATTCCAAGGAGCCTGTGATTCTTGGAACGGGTGGGGGACTGCGGCAAGCCGAGGCCTTTTTCCAGGGAGAAGACTTTCTCACATTAAACGCAGACACGCTGATCGACATCGATCTCGGCGAGGTCCAACAGGTCCATGCAGCCAATCACGCCAGAGTCACGATGGTGTTACGCGATGATCCGCATGTCGAACAATGGGGCGTGGTTGAGACGACGAACGATAATCACGTGGTGAGTATTAATGGACGCGGTCACTGTGAGCGCGGTGATGTGGGAACGTTGCAGCCGCGCATGTTTGCCGGAGTACATATTGTGAGCCCTCGAGTCTTGGCCCATTGTCCGCCTGGACAATCGTCTTCCATTATTGATGCGTATGTGATGGAGTTAGAAAGCGGGGCAACAATTATGGGGTATCTTCACGCTGGCTACTGGTCGGATATTGGGACTCCTGAACGGTATGAGCAGGCGCAGCGAGATGTCGATGCCGGGTATGTAACCTTGTCCTCGCGCGCGGCGGGGTGATGGTCCAGGTAGATGTTTTTACGCGAATCGTATAATGTTTCGATACTGATGCAACCGTAAGAGTCGATCGCTAACGGTCTGGGCTATAGCCGTTCCAATTTATGTCCATATAGTTCCAAAAGGCTATTGACGAGGTGTGGCATTCTATGCCTATAGATGTTGTACATCCGTGAGATTTAGAAACAGTATCGTATGAGTGTTCAGATGCACGCATCTCCATTGGATACATATAAAGAACGGCTTTCTCGGCTCCTTCAGGCGTTGGATTCGCAGGACGTCACATTGTCTTCCTCAGTGGAAGCCTCGTTAGCTCTGGCCTGTCAGCAATTAGAGACTGCCTTAGCGGCGACTCCCCACGGAGATTCCGAACAGGCCGTGCTGCCCCATGTCCCGCTTCATGTCGAGGGAAATGGTTCGTCCTTGCCATTTCAGCCTGTCCAAGAAATTTTAAACTGTATTCCTGATAGCCATATTGTGACGTCGTCCGATGGTGTCATTCATATGGCGAATCAACAGGCCGCGCGGTTGTTTCAACTTACCCAACCTCAATTGATGGGTCGTTCTTTAGCAAGCTTGATGAGTCAGGAGAATTGGGCGAATCTCTTGGAACGGTTAGAGACGTTAAATGGAAACGTGCAAAACTGGCAAGGAGAGCTGCAGGTAGTTCCCCACTCGCAAGCTCCACGCTCCGTGGTGTGTACGCTTTCGGCTCTGCGGAATACCGACGGACAGTTGGTTGGTGCGCACTGGCTTCTCTGGGATGTTACTGAACATCGGCATGGGATTATCGCGCAAGAGTTATCCAATGAACTGATTCAATTGCTCCTTTCGGGCATGACCGTACGGCAGGCGTTGTCGATTGTGTGTCGCCGGCTAGTTGAAACCTTTGCCTATCCATTTGTGTGGATCGGTACTCAGGAAGCCGGAGGGTCGATGTGTTCCATCGCATATGACGGCGATTCGAGCGTCTCGTCGGTGCAACGTCTTGAGCAATTCGATGATGCAAGCACGTCGGATAATGCCGTGAGTCATGCCATTCAACAGAAGCGCACGCACGTCGTGAAACATGATCAGACGAATGATTCACGAAGTGTGGAATGGCTTCGTGCTGAGGGCTTTCAATCTCAGATTGTTGTGCCGCTCTGTATCGATGACCAGGTGTTGGGCGTCTTAATGATTTGTTCTCACCAAGCCGATGAGTTTGAGCCAAGTATCGTCAGGTGGTTAGAACAGCTTGGTGTCCATATGAGTAAAGCGATGTTTGTGGCTCAAAACTATGATCATTTACGCCTGCAGGGTAAAGCGCTGAACTCTGCAGAACATGCCGTCTGTATCACCAATCCTGAAGGGACGATTGAGTGGGTGAACGATGCGTATTGCCGTATGAGTGGTTACGAGGTTGGGGAGGTGATCGGAACGGTGCTGCCTTCATCGCAAGCCAAACCGTTTCGACAGTTATTGAAACGGGCAAGCGAACAAGAATTGCCCGCACAATCTTGGAAGGTCGAATCGACCGCCACGCGAAAGGACGGTCGAGCGTATACGATGGAGGAGGTGCTGACACCACTTTTGAATGAAGATGGGCGTGTGTCCAATATCGTCGCTATTCTTCAGGATATTACGAGCCGAAAAGAGGCTGAAACGCAAATCATTCATCGTGTCTATCATGACCCACTGACGGACCTTCCCAATCGCGTCATGTTTCAGGATCGACTTGAACAAGCCTTGGCCCAGGCCCGAAGGCATCAACGGCTCCTCGCCGTGTTTTTTATTGATCTGGACTGTTTTAAACGTGTCAATGATGAATTTGGACATCGAGCTGGTGATCAGTTACTCAAAACAGTCGCCGAACGCCTGGAGCGTTGTGTTCGGGCGACGGATACGGTTGCCCGTTTAAGTGGTGATGAATTTACCTTGATTCTGCAAGATCTTGAACATGCGGATGACGCTCAGCATGTCGCGCAAAAAATTTTAGATTGTGTCGTCGATCCTATCGCGATTGATGATCATCAGGTACAGGTCCGCACGAGTATCGGGATCGCCCTATTTCCAGTCGATGCGGTGGAGCCTGAAGATCTTCTGCGTCAAGCTGATCGTGCAATGTATAAGGCCAAAGAACTTGGCGGGCACGCGTGGGCATTTTCCTCTGGCGGAGCCAGGTCGTGTGTCCCGGGTGCTTAACGTCTATCCTGCCGCTAGCACGGTTTGCTTCGATTCGTGAATCCTCCTTCCTCAAGTCTTTCCCGTTAATCATTGCGCGTGTTCTTTTTCCCTACATGCCTGTTGAGGTGCGTTGGGGAAATACCACGGATGTTGAAAAAATGCTTCGGACCCTCGTCTTTGTGCCGATGTTGTTCGGGGTGAATGTCTTGCCGGTCTTTCTGCACTAAACCTTATTGAGGAGTGGAGTTCTTCTGGGATTGCGTTGCTGTAGTCTTATGTCTCTGTATGTGAAATGGCTTGATGTCATTGGACGTTCAGGGTTTTTTGTGAAGTCGTATGATTGTTCATATAGAACACGAGGAGATATGTGTCTGTATGATAACTGAAAAAGCGAATGCGAAAACCGGTGAAAACAGGTTTGAATTTCTATCTTCTTGGAGTTGGTCCTATTATTGCATTATGTGTATTGTCGGTGTTGTGTGCAATGCTGATTTGCGCGTTATTATTCGTATGTGATGAATCGAGATATAGAGTAATGAAAGGAGCATGACTGAGATGAGGCTACAAGGCGTGTATTATCAATCACTCATGACGCTTGTCATACTTCTTTCGATGATCTTCCTGGTGAGTGGGTGCAGTCACCGCTCGACTCATGCAACCGCGCATGGGCAGAAGGTCAAGAAGAATCACATGAATGAAGCGGATACGGATCAGCTGGCTTTGCTTGATGAAGGATCAGGCGGACAATCTGGAATGGGGAAAGACGGTTTTGATGTCGGAGGGAACGGGTCGGGTCCGTTTTCTTCGTCGGACGGACTGTTTTCTCGCGAGTCATTAGAAGAAAGCGATGTAGATATTAAACCTCTTTCACCATCCGATCGTGCAAGGCAATATTGGAATCAACGGAGACAAGCGGAGTTGCTCTCCGATCGTTCGGGTCTCAACGATGTCTATTTTGCCTTAGATAGTTGGGAATTAACCGATGAAGCGAAGCAGGCCTTACTCAGGAATGCCAAGATTTTGAGATCGAATCCAACAAACGTCGTGACCATCGAAGGCCATTGTGATGAGCGTGGCACACGAGCGTACAATTATATCCTTGGGAAAAAACGAGCGTTGCGCGTACGTAATTACTTGACGAGCCTTGGGGTCTCTCCAGAACAACTGACAGTTATGACGTATGGCAAAGATAATCCACTGTGTCGTGGTGGGGCGGAGTCTTGTTTTCAGCAAAACCGGCGTGCGCATTTTTTGCTTGGTATCAAGGTGGCTGATGTGAGACCTTGGGACACTGATCATGATGAATGGATCGATTGAATATTCGACTGATGAATCTCTTGATTTCGTTTAGAGCCATGGTATGAGTTTTGTGAATAATACTCAGCGAGCCTGTTCAACCGTCTTAGTCATTATTGCCTGTTTGCTCAGTAGCGGGTGTGTGGCGCAGCAGGCGGACGTGGTGCGGATTAAGCGCGACCTTGATGCGCGAATCACGAAGTTGGACAAAAGCAAGGTTGATCTGCAGGCCGCAGTGGCTGAGGCTAATCAGGCCTTGCAAGAGGCAAATAGTATTATCAGTACACAGCGTGCCGAAATACAGGATTTGCTTGAGGCCCGTGCTGAGGTTTTGGATCAAGTCACGACTATCAAGGATGGCGATTTATTTGAGGTTCGTGGGGCGATCGATCAGAGTGAGCATCATGTGCAGTCGGTCTCGAAACATATGGATTTGCTTGCTCAGGAAGTTGAAGAATCTCAACAAGAAGCTCAAGAGCGAGAAGCCAGATTTCTTTCTAAGGTTGAACAGCTTCAACAACAGATTCTTCAACAGAATGAGGTGCTAACGTCGCAAGCGCAAAACATTTCAGAGTTCCAGGGCTCGTTTGTTGATTTTAAGAATGCCTTGGATACGGTCCGGCAGGCGCTTGTGGATCAGGAAACAAAACTGGTGCAGGTTGACACGCAGATGGCTCGTTTAGCCAGCGATCAAAATAGCAAAAGCGATGTGGCGCAAACCAATTGGGAACAGATGAAGCAGAGTGTGGATAGTGTCGTATCTGCATTCGAGCAGGTGAGCCAAACACTTGCCGATCGGCTTGATGTACATGAACGTACCCTGGCGCAAGTTGTGAAAAGTCGATCACTGTCTGACGCAGCATCTGGACAGCCTGAGCGTCCGGCGGTTCATGTCGACCGTGCAGGGTCGACTCCTGTTCAAGACCTTCGGGACTCACTGAAGAACATGGCGTCTGCTCCACGTGATGCCGACCTGGGCTCTTCCTCTGAATCTGAACCCTCACGAGACCGGCTTTTTGAACGGCAGGAGACCCAAGCTTCACTTGACATGCTCGACCGTTCAAAAATTGTCGGAAGCCAATCAGCATCCCGCCCGGTTCAACAGCGATCGACGCCGACGGATCGTGAGGTTGCGACGTATCAGCAATACTATGAGATGTTGCGAAGCGGAGACTTACAAGGAGCGTTTCAGGGGTTTCGTCAATTTCTCACGGCGTATCCTCGATCGTCGCTTGCCTCAAATGCTCAATACTGGCTCGGTGAGTGTTATTACGGCCAAGGCCAGTACACGCAGGCCATTCGTGAGTTTAAACGTGTCATGACCGCATATCCAACGAGCGCGAAAGTTCCTGCCGCGCTCCTCAAAATTGGCTATTCGCATTTAGGACTTCATAATGCCAAAGCCGCACGTTCAACGTTTCGTCAACTCGTTCGCACCTACCCCAAAAGCCAAGCCGCAACGAAAGCGTATGCCAGATTGACTGAAGCAAGTCGATCTCGAAATGGCGCATCGTAACGCATTTTTCTTGATTAGCCATTTTAGAGGAGGAAGATAGGGTGTGGCTTTAGCTAGCGACTATGTAGAGTTGTTATAAACCATGATGACTTCAACGCGCTATACACGCCTCAAACATCGGAAGGTTATACCTACTTGGATTGACTGACAATGCTTGATGTTTCTTATCAGGTATTGGATGGCACGCGTGTACAAGCTGGCGCTGTATCGTTTCGGTATAACTGAATCGGCTATATGTCATGTGTTCCTGCCTCGTGAGGTTCTGTGCCAGACTCCAATTCATTTTCTCCGGCAAACACGCTTGCTCTCTATAATCCAACTTCAGGACGGGGAGAAGCGCAACAACGAGCGGGAATTCTTGTCCAGCATCTTCTCTCTGCGGGGTATCATGTTGTACAGACACACACAATAAGTCGGGATGAAACGTGTCTGAGCAGGGTGGGAAGTGATTGGCAGTCTCTCATTTGTATAGGAGGAGATGGCACGCTCTTTCAAGCGATAACAAAGATTTCATCATCGGCTGCAATTGCGTTTTATCCATCGGGGACCATCAATCTCTTCGCTCGAAGCTTATCTCTTCCCTGTTCAGTCGATGCTTGGTTACATATGTTATGTGAGGGCGTGACCCGTGATGTGTATTTTGGGCTGGCGAATGGCCGTTCTTTTGTGAGCGTGGGGTCAGTTGGTTTTGATGCGCGTGTGGTGGCACGCGTTTCCTTGCGGCTTAAGAGCTGGATTCATGAAGGAGCATATGGAGTACAGGCAATACGGGAGCTTCTACGATACAACTTTCCGCCATGCAATGTGTTCATCGATGGACGGAAAATTGAAGGGAAAATTTTAGGGGTCATTGTCGGAAAAGGTCCATATTTTGCTGGACGCCATCCGATATTGCCGGCGGCCAGTCAGTCCATCCCACGCCTATCCGTTGCCGTACTTCATGGAGAGCGTAGGCGTTGTCTCGTGCGCTATGCCTATGGTCTTGTCCGGGGTCATTTAGGTCAAATGGATGGTGTGAAAATGTATTCCGCTGAGCAGGTTGTCGTAGAGGGTTCTGGTGAAACGGATGTTGAATTAGATGGTGAGCCGTTCGGGTTTACGCCTGTGACATTTACCGTAGAGCCAGTTCCCAGGAAAGTATTGGCGCCATGATCCTGTCTCTGTTCTTCTACTTATAGCTGTTTCAAACTACTTCCGCATGCTTGAAGTGAGTTATCGCGCGGGGTTAGTGATCGACCTCAGTTGGAACTTATTTGGATTCGCTCTATTTCTCAAGAAGAGTCCGTTCAAATTTTTGTAAATGTTTTGTAATATTCATCAACTGAAGCCTTGAATTGAAGCATGTTGTGCCAAGCCTGGGATTGTAGGTCTTGTGGCGCGTCGTTGATTCGATTCATGGTTTCGTATGGGTCGTTTCTTAGGTCAAATATCTCCGGTGCTTGACGACCATAGTGATAGATAAATTTCCAGTTTCTCTGCCGTAATGCCAAACAGTAATTTGTATACCAACATGAAGAGACGACGTAATCATGACCTTCGGTTGTGAAGAGACTTTTGCCTGGCAATTTTCCTTGAATTTGCACTCCAAGTAATTCCAGTATAGTCGGCATGAGGTCAATGTGGTGCCGAAGACCTTTGTGTCTACCAATTGGCCCAAGCCACAGAGGTCCATGGATGAGCAATGGGACACGGACGCCTTCTTCATACGGAACGACATCATGTTGTTTCCGATAATGCTCTCCAAATGCTTCGCCGTGGTCGCCCACAAATATCAAAACGGTATTGGCGAGCAGCCCCTTGTCTTGTAACCGTTCATACAGCCTACTCGCGAATCGATCTTGATAGGCAATGGCCTGCAGATAGCTAGAGAATTCCTTGTTGGGTGCCGGCCATTCTTCCATTCCCGGGACTTGATAGGGGTGATGTGTCGAAACTGTCAGGAGCGTTGCAAAAAATGGCTGAACAGTGTGCGAGGCCATCCAATCGACTGTTGGCTCAATCATAGCCACTTCGTCTAGTCCGAAGTACCCCACCTCTTGATACCCTTCACTCAGGTGCTCCTGGAGTTTCCATGATTCAAAGCCTATATTCCTCAAAAGATCTGGACGATTTTCAAATTCCCCTTTGGCCGTTTGAAGGAACGTGGTTCGGTAACCCAATTCGTGAAGAAGGCGAGGAAGACATCGCAGGGGAAAGGCCGTTGTATCCGATTCACTAATTCTTTGTTGCAACTGTGGGTACATGCCGCATAAGAGCCCTGTCAAGGCTTTCGAGGTGTGTGGGACAGTTGTGTACACATTCTCAAACAGATGACCGTGCTGTGTAAGTGTGTCAAAAAACGGAGTATGCGCCTTTTCTTTTCCTGGGGCGTAGACAGTAAACACATCCGCTCGTGAAGATTCCATAACGAACAGAAGGATGTTTGGACGACGTGTTGGTTGCTGAGCAAGCAAGTGAGGAGGCTCATATATAGCTTGAGGTACTGCCTGTGTTTCAGCTTGCGCGATCTGTTGTGTGAAGAGAGGGAAGAAGAAGTCTACAAAGATCCTAGTCGAGAATGGTGTGCCCGTTCCTCCCGGGGGCTGAGAGAGCCCGATGAGAAATGGAGAGATGAGCATGGCCATCACGACGATGGCAGATTTCAGGTGAGTGTGAATGTAGGGTTTACGGGTGGCCTGCCATCCCAATAAAAAACATGACACGGCAATGACGATGCGTGTGAAAAGACCTGCATCGAAACCACTGCCGATGACGGACGAAAGTTCTCCCGCATGTTGCGTCGTATAGGAAATGAGGGAGATATCAATTTGTGTCCCTGTTTTCATAAGGAACTGATGTTCGACTATGGCGATGATGTAGAGGAATGCATGACTGCTATGAAAGATGATTCGGTGTGTTCGCTCTCCTAAGGATTGCAAGATGAATGCAAGTGTTACTAAAAAGACTTCCACGAGCAAAACCGTTCCGACTTCCGGTAGGAATGTGATTGCCCATTCTTTCATTCCAAGGTTGAGTTGAATGTATAAAATCTTTTCAAGCCGAAATGCGAAGAGCGTAATGAGAAGAAACAGTCCGTGACGATAGGCAAGAGAAATGAAAGGCGATATTTTCTTTATAAACATTGCTCTCTGATTCATGGTGGACTGGATGTAGCGTGCCAGAGAGAAATGGCCATTGGCCATGAATGCGAACTCTCAGATGATGAACCCGAATCGTGCGAAATCAGGCCGATCATTTCTTGACAGTCCTACCTATTCCTATTTTTGGTAATACGGTCCAAAGATAATGAATGCCCGATACTACGCCAAGCATGAGGGACATGTAGAGAAGTGTGACCCCAAAACTGTGTAGTTCAAATGATTCGTACAATGGCAATATTGGGATTGAAAGCAACAGAATTCCGCATATTTGAAAAAACGTCTTTACTTTTCCCAGCGTATCGGCAGGTATGATCAAGCCTTCTGCTGCTGCCACCGCACGGAGTCCTGTCACGCTTAATTCTCTGGCAATGATAGCGAAGGCCAGCCATGCCTCAATCTGCTGGTATTGGACGAGTATCACGAGTCCAGCTGTGACGAGTAATTTGTCGGCTATGGGATCAAGCAGTTTGCCTAGTGTAGTCACTTGGCCGTATTTTCTTGCGAGATATCCATCGAAGAAGTCTGTTACCGCGGCTATGCCAAAAATGACGGCAGCAGCTAAAGAACGTGAGGTTGATGGTGAAGAAAATGAGGCAAGAAATATCGGAATTAACATGATGCGTGCACTGGTCAAGACATTCGGAATATTTAAGTTTGTCGGGCGAAGGGCGGGAGTTTGTATCTTAGGTTTTTCAAGCGTGCATTGGGTTATTTGCATGATGGACACGCCATTCTGTCTATATAGAGTTTACGTGAAATCGTTGGTAGACGTGGTGATGGTATTGTCCTGTTTCTACGTTTATAGACGAAGTGAAAATATTATTATATCTGGAATGTCGCATGTTCATTTCACATGAATGACTGTGAACGCAGCGAGTCAATTGTTGAATTATCGGTCGATATTCAATTTACTTGATAATCACATGTTATGGTGTTCGTGCTGAGTTCTAGAAAAATAGCCGTGCAGGCTTATGATTCCATGGAGGGCTTTAGAGGAGTTGTTTGATCGATGTCTGATGATCGTCTCGGTATGGGCCAGTCGTGCTATCCCTCTACCGTTCCAAGGGCCAATCCTACGATCTGTAACATTCAGACGGGATAATCTTCACATTTGGATTTTGAACGGGGAGTGGCGATAGACATGTTTATTCTATAAAAAAGTCGGTCTAGCCAGGTAGTCATGAATGTTTTCCCCTTCATATTCTAAGGCTTTGTCGGCTAATGTCTTAAAATTTTTGGCAAGTTCTCGTAAAATTTTCCGTGTTTCTATGCTTTCAATGCCGGAAACAGGGGGCATCGAATTATCCTCAAACACTGCGACAAGCCGGTTTCTCGCTCCTAACGCATGCCCTGGAGAACTTAAGAGCTCTAATGTCCGCATTTCACCGACATTACTTGGACTATGACAAATCATGCAATTTTCACTGCGAAACCCTAAAGAAAGCTTCCAATACGCCTCATCCAGTTGTTTAACGTAGGGATTGTCTGGAGAAAAGATCGTGTCATAATTCGTTACTCTGGGCTGTAGTACGGTACTGTCAGAATTGTTCCACAGCCAGTCTCCATTCCATGTTCTATCTCGATAGGAAGGACGGGGGGTTCGCTTCTTAGCTGATCGAAAGGCTCCAATGACTTTTCCCCGTCTAATCAAAAGGATAAGTTCAGCACTTTCATTATATTTTTCCCACTTACTTTTCGCATGCCAGAAGGGATAGGGATATTCACCGTCTGGTAATTGATTTCGAAATTGGACTGGGAATCGATAGGCGAGGAGTTCACCGTCATGATCAACATGGTAGGAGCCTTCGAACATGAATAGCGAAAGATAGAGTTTTCGAAACAACAGTGGATTAAAACGAGTCACGTGAGTGTGGTAGGTTTTATAATCGCCAGGAGCTTTTTGCCCTCCCCAGAGAAATGGTTCATGCATCCTTGCCTTAAAAATCGATGATTGAGTCAGCGTGTCGGCACATAGGTTATGGGCCGTGCTATCACTCGGGTCGGATATGGGGCATGCGGCGAGAATGGTGTGTGCAAGTGTTTCTGCAAATGTATTGGATGTATCAATCTGGGGATCTTGATGTTTTTTTTCTACGGTCATTAATTCGGTCACTAAAGCTTCCGCGCCTTTTTCAGCCCATTCAAGGATAATATTTTCTTCATCGTCGTTTAACAAATTATAGGGCCGAGCGATACTGTATGCTAAGGGTGGCATCGCGTTCTCTTCTATCACTGACCGTAGCCTCAACACCATTTCCATTGTTGCGCCAAGCCGTCCTTGCGGTATTCCATTGGAAAAGTCAAAATGCCTTCTTCCTAATAAAATTTCATTTTCTGTGTAGGGTTTCGAGAGTAAATCTATGACAGGAATATAATAGAAAAATGGACGATCCTTTGTGTCGGTATGACAGGCAAAACATTTTTTTTTCAAAATTGGTTTTATATGTTCTTCAAATTGGGTAAAGGTTTCTTGTAATGAAGGCGATGCGCTTGCAACATTTTGAGGTATGGCAACACTGTCCTGAAAGTGACGTGCATAGAGTAGTGTCCAGGTTGATGCAATGATGGCAAGACTGCCTAGCAATATTTTTACTGTTTTGGACGTACGTTCCGTTTTAGGCTTCATGGCAATGTTGGGTGCATAAGATTATGGTCATTTTTTCGGCAGAATCTATCGGTATATTAAGGCTGAAGGCGATATTGGGATTGGGGGAAGCATGGGGGCTTCCTTGTTTCGGTCTCGATCTGGCGTATGTATTCGAACTTCTACTGTTGGGGCCAGGGTGTTGTCTCTCTATTTTGTTGAAGGCGTAGGTGGTACGGGGTACTGAGTCGTCTCCTGCCGAGATGGGTGAGGTAACGCATACACAAGCTCCTCTATAGTTGCTCGTGTGATTGGTGTAATACTACTTGCTGATTCATGTTGAATGAACAATGCGCCACTTTCCTGCAGTCGAAATGATTGCCACTCAAATCCTTGTATATCGCGAAACTGGCCAGCATGTGCCACAATGATTTTATTGGTACCTTTCTGTGGCAAGGTGTAAATAAGTTTTCTGAAATTCTTGTCAGCTACCTCTTTCTCTTCCTTCGTCGTTAGGCCCATTTTCACGTACGATGTTTTTGTTCCTTGATAGTTGAGGTATGGGGCAATAACATCTATCCGTCCAAATGCTCGTTGAGCGGTTTCTTGCGTACGACAAGTCGGGCTTGAATAGACGGTGCCGATAGGGATCTTGGCTTTTTTAAAAACTTGTCCGAGCAGCCAAGCTTCGGCCTTGCCTTCCTCGGTGAGGCAGCTTCCCCTCTTGAACGTGGTAGATGTTCCTCTTTCAAACTGTAAGGCGAATCGTTCAAAGGCTGAACGATTTTCTACATTTTTATCTCGTTCCGAATGTCGAATAAAGATCGTATATCCTCCTTGACGCAAGGCCGCGAAAATTTCAGAAGACATGCCTGCTGGCACAGGGGTTCCGGTAACGTTGATGTGTGAAACGATAGAAACAAAACGTAAAAATGTTTCTCGAAACTTTTCATCTGCAGAGATATGAACAGTTAATACCATGACGAAAGTTCCGACCATATAAATCAGAAATTTAACGGCACTTTTCCAGATTCCCCTAATAGTCATCTCATTCTCCTGTGTTCACTGAGGCGACGCTTGCAACTGGGAACAGTTGCACCCGCATTGTCTGAGTATGTTCATTACAAGCCTGTGAGCTATATGTTGGGGCAGATATGTTGTTAGCTTCATCAATCTATCTAAACACCCGTTCATCGTTTCGTGATTGCCACAGGTTCTCGTTGGCCAATTTTTCCGTGCAGTGAAAGTGGATCGTCTCAATCGTGTGATCGATTCTGTGTATGCAGTCTTCAAAACTTCAACTGTTTAAACATACATTCCGGGATGCTACGCAACAGCATCATAATTGGTTGCCAAAACCAAGGCATGTAGACTTCATCTCTAGGGTTTTTTATGGCCTGGTGAATGTGTTTCCCGATGGTTTCCGATTTAGCGAATAATAGGTTTTTTCTTATATAAGCCGTCATTGGTGTATCGACAAACCCCGGTTTAACGGTTAGTACTGACACGCCAGATTGTGTTAAGCGGTTTCGGAGGCCTTGTAAAAAGATCGTAACTGCGCCTTTCGCAGTCCCATAGACATAGTTACTTTGACGCCCACGATCTCCCGCAACGGATGAAATAACTGCAATCGTCCCCTTCCCCTGTTCCTCAAAATAATTACCTAAAATAGTTAGTAACGAAATCGTGCTAAGACAGTTTGTCGTCAGCTCTTGCATCGTCGTTGAAACGCTTTGTTCGCAGATTTGTTGATCGCTTAATGTTCCATGGGCAATGAGCACGGCATCGAGTCTTCCGAGCGTGTGAATGGCGGTGGTGATGAGATGCTCGTGTTGATCGAGAAGACAGAGATCGAGGGCCATCGCCTCGACCTGCTTGGCTCCGCGCACGAAGACGTCGCCTTGAATAGCTTGCAATTTTTCGAGATTTCGACCTGCAAGATAGAGTCGAGCGCCTTCCAACGCAAAGCACTTTGCGGTTTCTTGGGCGATAGATGATGTGGCTCCAATAATTAATATGTTCATGCTTGATTCATGTTATTGAATAATGAATGATGTGCGAATGCCTGCTCTTTCTCTGTTGCTAAAGAATAGGACTCGGACTTAGTCGAATGCTGTGGTGTCGTGTTGAGTCGTGTGACGCGTCGCCAGAAACTTGATGAAAATTTGGGATCGCGTAACTGTTCAATTTTGTGCCAGGCTGGGAAGTAGGCTTGGAAGTCTTCACTTGACATATGCGCATCTTTAGCCGGATAGACGGCTCCGCCAGTTTCACGGACAAGACTGTCGAGCTTTGTAAGAAGCGTCAAGGTTTGCTCACCGAAGAATGGGAAGTCCAAAGCAAGGGTTGTTCCGGGTTTTGGAAATGACAGCAAACCAGGAGACTGGATTGCTCCAAAAGTCTTTATGACAGCGAGAAAAGAGCCTTGTTGGGATTGTTGAATGACGCTGAGCAGGTCACGAATGCCTTCTCGTTCATATCGGCTGGGAATGACGCATTGGTATTGGAGGAATCCTCTTGTGCCATAGAGTCTGTTCCAATGGAGGATGGTATCGAGTGGATAAAAAAACTTCTCGTAGGGTATACGTGCTTGTGTGAGCTGTCTGGGTTGCAAGTGGTAATAGACCCGATTGAATATTTTTATCACTCCAGAATGTAGAACAGCGGATGGCAGGTGAAAAGGGACTGTCAGAGTAGTACGGCGAGGAATATGCGTGAGAGATTGTGCGTTGTCTGCACAATGGTTTCCACGAATAAACACGCCTCGACCAGTGTGTTGTTGATTCGCCAAGCAATCGATCCAGCCCACGGTATATTCGAATGATGTGTTGGATTGATTGCTAAGATCAAAAAATTCATCAAGTCCAGAAAATCTGATTCGTTCCTTGTCGATCAACGGACTGGTAATCGGCTTGAGTTGGATGTCCGCCCACACAATAAGCCCGGTGAGCCCTAATCCGCCAATGGTTGCACGAAAGAGCTCGGAATGATGGTGAGGTGAACACGTGATGCGTTCGCCGGTGGAGCGGAGTAGTTCAACGGTGCGTACGTGACACCCAAACGTTCCAGCCTTATGGTGGTTTTTCCCATGGACATCGTTTGCAATAGCACCTCCGATCGAAACATGTTTCGTGCCGGGTGTGACCGGTAAAAACCATCCCTGTGGGACAAAGTTGTCTAAAATATCTGCGAGCAGCACCCCGCCTTCGCATCGGAGCACGCCCGTGTCATGATCAAAAGAGATAAAACGTCTAAGACTGTGAGTCGTGAGGAGAGTTGCGCCATTATTCTGACAACTATCACCATAGCTTCGACCATTGCCGTATGGGAGGACAGAGGTCGTGCGCTCAGTCTGCGGTAATGCCTCATGCCGCCAACGAATCGGATGAACGTGTTGAGGATACGCTTTAGGATATGACCCCCACGATTGATGATTGTCTCTCATCATGACTCCATCATATTGCAACAAGGACAATGAGTCCTCCTGCGATTGCCACGAAATAACTCGCCGGATCCTTAATGGCCAATATTAACGGGTCATCGTCGAGCGCTCCTCGATTGGCCAAGAGCCAATTACGGCTGATCCAATAGACAAGTAGTGGGCAGGCTAACCACAAAATCTTTGGGCGTTGATAGAGAGCAAAGACATCTGGACTGTTGATGTAGAGGGCGAAGACCAGAACGGACAGGTACCCGCTGACTATTCCCATGATGGATAAGATGTGTTTATCGAGACCTTGATAGGCACGTCGTTCTAATCCCTGATGGTGTCTTACCTTACGATATTGCAACTCTAAGTATCTTTTGGTGAAGGCCAGACTCAAAAAAAAGAACATCGAAAACGCGAGAAGCCAAGAAGAAATGGATACACCAATCGCCAAACCTCCAGCGAGAACCCTGATGGTATACAGACCTGCAAGAATCAGCACGTCTAAAATAGCCACTTGTTTCAAAAAGAGCGAGTAGCCCGTTGTTGTGATAGCATACAGGCCTATGAGTGAAAGAAATGAATTGGGTAGGGAGACGTACGCGAGAAGCACGGCACCAAAGCCTAAGGTGGGAATCATCAGGAATCCATAGGGAATGGATAGGTCTCCACTGGCAAAGGGTCTCTCTCTTTTTTTCGGGTGTCGGCGATCTGCCGGTAAGTCAAGAAGATCGTTGAGGATGTATAGGCTTGATGCACAAAGACTAAAAGACAGAAATGCCCATACGGCTTGCGTACTCTGTTCCCAATGTTCAAATTGATGCGAGGCTAATAATGGAAGAAAAATGAGAATATTTTTAACCCATTGTCCGATACGTAAAGCGCGAACAAGGCTCTGAACCGGACGCGTTGGCTTGTGAAAGATTTTAATCACTGAGCATGATTGGCTTGCCTGGGGAATCAGCCACCGAGTGGGATCGACAAGTAAGGCGGCGCGAGCATGAGCCCAAATCAACAGGTCTTTTTTGTTGTCTCCGATATAATCAAAACCACGTTCTCCAAACCGTTCAATGAGCTTCTGGGACTTCTGAGTTCCCGTAAGATTTATTCTGCTATTACTGGCAAGCACTTCCGAAAAGAGGCCGAGGTGCGACGCAATGGCCTCGGCTGGTTGGTAGTCTGATCCGGTTGCTAAGACAAGCGTTCGACCTTGTCGATGTTCTTGCTTGAGATAGGCGAGTACGTCTTGGCGAAAGGGCAGTGTTCCGGGATCAAGAATCACCCGTTCGGCTAGGCGTCGTTTGAGAAACGCACGACCGCGAAGAGCCCAAATGGGAAGCATGAGCATGGCCCAGGGCTGATGTTTGCTGAGCAGCAGAATGGACTCCCACAGCACATCTGTGGCCAAAAGCGTGTCATCAAGATCAACGCAGAGTATGGGCGGAGCTGAGGTTTCACGAGAATCTGTGCAAACCTGGACGTCATTGTCTACGAATGTTGTGTCGTGCTGTTGCATGTCGTAGATGTGATGTATTCGAGTGTGGCGAGACTCTCGTGAACTCCGAAAATTTGAATATGGCTCAGCTATATCTTTATCGGCATACAAATGTGAAAACTAATGGTAAAGGAATGAACAGAACGACTTGAAACGTTCTTGATGACGTATATGATTAAGTTTTCTGAGCGGGGTGACGATGTCTCTAAGATAAGGTGCCGTGTGTTCATGTGGTGGTGGTAAACAGGATTGGGTGATGTCTGAAGCGTGCCTACTCTACGCCATGACGACTTGATCCTCCCTGCCTTATTCAGGGAAGAATCTACTCGACGTGGTCTCCAAATCAAATCATGTGAACGACAGTGCGTAGCCGTTAATTGACCATCTATCGCACGATGATCTGTTTGCAGCATAGTCATACGCCAGAGTCGGCCTGAGGAAAATGATACGTGACGCAATGCCGTTGGAATACTCGTGAACTGATTGTGATGACGTTAGGAGCTTCGTTGTTGCTGGAGATGCTCCTGTATATCAAATATTTGATGCCGCAAGATGGACAATATTTTTTCGCCCATGATCCTATAGGGGCGGATTTCATAGTATTTTGGACTGCGGCCATTTTGACGGCAACAGATCGATTGCCGGAAATATTCGATTATCAAAAATTTCATGCTGCTCAAACGGCATTACTTGGCTATGAATATCAACTTCGGATTTGGTCCTATCCGCCTCATTTTTTGTTTTATCTCTTCCCATTGTCTTGGTTGGCGTATCTTCCAGCTTATATTACCTGGAATGTCGTAACCTTCACGGCATACGTGTCAACAATAACGATCCACCGGTCTCCTGTGTTGACTGTATTGGCTTTGGCCGTCGCGCCTGCGACATTTATTAATATTGTGTGCGGTCAGAATGGATTTATAAGTGGCGCGTGCTATGTCGGGGGCTTGCTGTTGCGCAAACACTCTCCAATATTTTCCGGCGTGCTGTTTGGTCTCCTTTCGTATAAACCCCACCTGGGAATTTTGATTCCGATTATTCTTGTTGCCGAAAGAAATTGGCGCACATTATTTAGCGGGGTTCTGACTTGTGCGTTGTTGGTTGCATGTAGTGTGTTTGTGCATGGACAAGAGAGTTGGATGTTGTATGCATCAGAAACGATTAGGAATACGACAATTGTCCTGGAGAAGGTTGAAGGGTTTTTGACGTATATGATGCCAACTATATTCATGAGTGGCCGAATCTATGGCTTTGAACAACAGACCAATTATTTGCTTCAGGCGATAATGTCGGTAATCGTCGTAGTTGGAACATACTGGGCTGTTCGTCGAACTGATGATTTCATGCTTCGGACTGCTATTGTGTGTGTCGGGGCATTTCTGTCTTCACCGTATGCACTAGGATACGATATGACTATTGTTTCCGCTGCAATCATCATGGTGGTCGAAATTGGCCAACGCACGGGGTTTTTATGGGGAGAAGGCGTTATTTTGACCATGGTGTGGTTCCTTCCCATTGCCGTAATTTTTTTAAACGCCGGTGGAATGCCCGTGGCCCCAGTTATTGTGGGGCTCCTCTTTTTGATGCTGATGAATCGGGCAGGTCGTATTCCATCCAAAGCTACCATCTCAGTCATCGGCTAATGTCAACATGGAACGCTTTCCGTCATGAAATCGTTTGAGACTATTGGTGAGTCCGTCGGAGCATGGTTGTGTGAACTCGAGCGCGTTTTTCCCAGGACACGATACGCATGCATGGCGAGAAATGAAGCAGGACTGGTTTTGCTGATCATGCTTTTGTTTGTCATATATGGATTGGCGTCAATGAATCAGGCTTTTCCTGAAAGAGCACCAGAGGTGACTGATGGCGAAGATGTTCGAATGTATCGCAGTGTGATAGAGCGTACGCATAATGGAGAAGGGTATTATGAGGTTGTGGGAGATGAGCTAGGCACTCGTGGATATCCGACTCAGCCATTTTTGAATTGGCGGCTGCCTACGATGTCGGTCATCATGGGGTTTTTCCCGAGTCCTGTTTGGGGGCAATGGGTGTTGGTCGTTCTTGGATTGGTGACGCTTGTCTGGTGGTTCCAAGTGATAGACTATGAGAGTGGCTTTGGATATGCCATGATTTGCAGTGTCTTATTGTGTGGGCATCTTCTCATCTGTCTGAATGAACAAGGGTACTTTTATCATGAATTGTGGGCAGGAATGTTGATTGCCTTTTCTCTTGCAGCGCACGCACGTCAGTATATAGTCGTGAGTCTTGTGGCTGGAGTGCTTGCAACCTTCATCCGCGAGTTAGCATTCTTGTATCTCTTGATCATGTTCGCCGTGGCTTGGAATGAAAAACGGAATGGAGAGGTGTTGGGGTGGTTGGGAGGAATAACCATTTTCAGCGTAGCCCTTGTCTATCATGCGTCAATTGTTTCCGGGTTAGTGTCATCGTCTCACGTTACGAATGAAAGTTGGATTCAATTTGGAGGATGGTCGTTTGTCTTGAGCACTGGGTATTGGAATGCTTATCTTATGGCTTCGCCGAAGTGGGTCTTGGCGGTAATCCTGCCATTGGCCTTAGTTGGGTTGGCAGGATGGCGTGGGCCTGGGGTGCGTAGTGCGTTGGTTCTAGCAGGGTATTTCAGTGTCTTTTTGATTGCCGGTCGGGCGAACAATACCTATTGGGGGCTCATGTATGCGTCTTTGGTACCACTTGGCGTAACCTATGCCATTCCAGCGGTCGTTGATCTTGTTCGAACATGTATGGAGCGAACTCATCACCGATGATCGCTATGCCCCGTTGTCACCTGCCTCTCGACACTTTTCCCACGATTGCGGCTGACAGGAGAGGAGCTGCCTTGCCCTACTTTTCGTATCGTTATGAATCTTATCGAATGACCTCTTCCTTCTGAATGACTCCGTGCTTGACTGTTAAACGCAAGTACCCTGCGAGTCCGTCTATGTCTGAGCCATTAATGAAAATATCTTTCATGGCACTTCGCTCTACATATTGATCATATCCCAATAATTGAATGACGAACGTGCTCAGGTCGTAATGTGATTGAATATATGAAATATTCTCCAACGCATCTGCATCGTCGATATGGTGCGTTAGGGCAAGTAGCGGAACTTCATACACTTGTTGTTTGAACCACCCATGACCGTTCAACCCTTCTTCATTAAGCAGTTCGCCGTGATCTGCTGTGAAAAAGATGTATGTCGGTTTCTGACTTTTTTCACGGAGCGTCGTAATGATTTCCGTAATGACATAGTCCGTGTACAAAATACTATTGTCATAATCGGAATCGAACTTTTTAAACTCAGGAGGAAATCTTTTCCCATAGGGGGAATGGGAACCTCGTTGATTCAGGACGATAAAGTTGCTGTCGCGAAAATCGATATGATCAAGATACTCGGCCAAGGCCATATCGTGTGCAGACATAGTCTCGTCGAATTCTGAGCGAGTGATATAATGATCGATATTTTTTTTGCAAAGCACATTCTCCATAATCTTCATGTGCTGTCTCTGATAGGCCGTCACAAAATAGGTCGAAAACGCATTCTGTTTTGCTAATCGAAACAAGCAGTTACTTTGGTTTGTGATTTGTGTGGTAACGCCTGGATGTTTGAGCCTGTTTAAAATACCGCCAACCCCCGTTAGACTCATGGTGCCCGACGTGTATATCGTTTTGGCTTTGAGTGTTTTCAATTGATCGAGTCGAGGTGTTGTCACGTGCTTCGTATACCCGAGCAGTGATAGGTGATCGGCTCGGAGTGATTCTCCAATTATTAAGATAATATTGACGTCTGGATTCTTAACGGATATGTGGGGTGATGGAATTTCTGGATACATATTAATGTTGCCGAATAACTTTTTCGGGACAATGCCGAGTGTGAAGTATTTTATGGAACGAAACATATTTTGTTGAGCAAGAATATGAGGCTTGGGCATAACGAGCATGGCTTCAGCGTTCCACAACTTGCCATGTTTGTTGTTCAATAAAATGTACGTAAGGGCAAGATCGCCAACAAAAAGTAGGATTAAGACGATTGGCATGTAACGGTATGTAATCATGGATGACCCAACTCGTTGTGTCAGGTAAAACATGATCGTACCCATGACACCAACAATGAAGCTGGGGAGGAGCATGGAGTCGAGTTCATCCCAAAACGATTCAGCAGCTTCTTCCGGGAAAGCGTAGGCTTGGTAAAAAGAGATTGGTTGCAGAAACGTACCGAAATACTGAAAATTTAATAGCTGAATGACGGTCATAAGAAGCATGATTCCCAAGAGACTCGCTCGTGTCTTGGGACCGCAAAAAGATAAGGTCAAAATGATGTAGAAAAATTGTCCGGTTGCCTGCCAGTCAATCTCTTCAAGCGAAAAGGGGTAATGCGGGTTCACAAAGTGTGTCAGTGATTCGATCCCATACATGCCGAGGATCACCACGCTCAAATACCATATATTCTTTCCGAAATACGACCGAAACTTTTCCATACGCACCGTAATGGTTCCTCTATATCAGATGCCAGGTGATTCTTTGGAGTGAAGAGTAGAAATCCATGTCATGGGTGTGAAAAAGGTTGACGAAGATTCCTGATGCACCCACGAGATTGATATGTGCATTCAAGATTCCATTCGCCTGCTACGACTCTACTGACGATATCGGCCTTGCCCTCTCGTGCCTTAATGCAGGAGATATTCTTCTGGGCGACGATTCTATTTAAGCGATACTGCATGGCGGTATCTTGATGCGAGTGTGAGCGGGACTCAGAGAACGGAGTCTGACATGCTTGCTGAATCTTAGACCCTGTGTAGTATTGGTGTGTGATCAGAAGTACATTAAGTTTGTGGGGCCTTCGTCCGAAGAGTTCTTTGCTAACTCATGTCAGAAAGTCCCGTGTTTTACGCGGGGATGAATGGCATCCTTTTTAGGAGGCTTGGAGGGCGAATTCCTTCAAACTCTCTTGCAGGGATTTTGAGCAGTCCCGCCCTTTGGGAGGGGAGCTTCACTCCTCCGCTCATTACACCAAGCTTGTTTCGTTACAATGTCGTTTTTCCATACACAGACGTCTGAAAAGGAAATTCCTCAGACCCACCCATCGGTTACATATTTTCTTATTTTCCTACTTCTTACAATCCAACTTTTGTGGTTTTTGAATAGTCCTCTCCTTCTTACGGACGGAGGAATTGTCGGGTCTGATAGTTACATGCATCTCAATCGTGTTGTGCATCTGGTGGAATCAGGGGAGTGGTTTCATGCGGTGTATCCACGTAGCAATGCTCCGTATGGCGAGCTGTTGCATTGGACACGATTGATGGACATTCTCCTTCTCAGCGGAGCGGGTCTCTTAACCGTATTTGTTCCGTTTTCAACGGCTCTTCATTGGTGGGGGGTCTCGTTCGGTCCCGTGGTACACATCTGTGCCGTGCTCTCGTTGATTTGGATGATGAGGCCCGTTTTTGATCGAGAACATCAATTATTAGCCGGGGGGCTTTTTCTCTTGCAACCAGCCTTGTTTCAAAGTTTTTTGGCTGGTCGTCCAGATCACCATGGGGTGCTTGTTGTGTGCTTTATCGTTCTTCTTGGCATAACCTATCGAATTTGTGCCACATCGTTATCCCGTAAGTGGTGTGTGGCTGCAGGGTGGATGATGGCTATAGCAATGTGGGCAAGCGTGGAATCGCTTACGATGTTATGGGTCTGTCTATCTAGTCTTGCAATGGGATGGGTATGGTACGGAACGGATTGGGGAAGACGGAATCTGGTGGTAACGGGCGTGCTAAGTGTTGTGACGTTTGTGGTCCTTCTCGTGGACCGGGGCTTTGAGGAAATATTTTACAGTGAATATGATCGATTATCCTTTGTACATTGGAGTCTATTCGCACTTATTGCAAGTTTTTGGATAGCTGTCTGGTTGAAGGAACGCATGGGGAGAAAAGACTCGACCTTGGGGCAGCGTGTAGGGCTCGGAGTCGGAGGCCTAACGGTGGTCTTGGGTATGCATTGGGTCTGTTTCCCCAAGTTTCTACATGGTCCCCTTGTGGATGTTCATCCGGAAATGATGACGCTGCTCTGGAATCGGGTTGCGGAAACGCAACCACTGCTTGGGATGGAGACATGGCAGATTGGCCGGCTCATTCTGTTTCTCGGCATTGCGTTTCCTGCACTCCCATATTTACTCTGGTTGATTCGGGTGGAAGCCTGCGTTGCTCATCGATGGTTTTGGTGTATGGTTGGGATGGGTGCAATCGTGTTTCTCCCATTAGCACTCCTTGAAGCTCGTTGGGCGCCTTACGCCGAGTTGCTGATGTTGTTGCCTTACACACATCTTATGGGGAAGGTGTTTCAGAAGGTTGCCGACCCTATACGCGCACCTTGGAATTCCGTGGTCAAGGCGAGCCTAGTTCTGGTAGGGGCAATGTGGTGTTTGTTCGTTGGGACCAAAATGTTGGAAGCGGAGGCGGGTGGTATTCGTGCCGTGACGCCTCAAGATTGCCCCATCATTCCGTTATCCCGCTACTTGAATAATCCAACTGGATTTGGACGTGACAAACAAACTATTTTAGCGTTTATCGATTTCGGTCCAGAATTGTTGTATCGGACGGCGCATCAGGTCATCATGACTCCTTACCACCGAAATGCTGCAGGAAACCTTGATGCATATCGAATTATGTCGGACCCTACAAATACGATTGCTAAACAAGTGTTGCAGACACGAATGGTTGATCTAATCGTCACGTGTCCTTCCTCTCCTACTGAGTCCTCATTTTTCCGATCTTCCGAACAAAGCCTATCATTTTATGATCGACTCAATCAGGGGCGTGTTCCTCGGTGGATACGTGAAGTCCAATTGCCCTCCTCATTAGCCGTGCATTTCAAATTATTTCAAGTGCAACAATCCCAAGAAGATCCTACCTGAGTATCGTGTGTCTCACTCATCGAGGGGGCCGTGTTGTCTCGTTTATGACCAGATGGTGGTGAGATCGTGGCGTGTCATGCCATGAGGAAGGAATGGCCAGCACCGTTGGAATGAAGCGTATAGATGCGAACAGGAGTCATGACCGGTCGTGATGAAGATCGGCATGTTGCGAGTTTTTCACATGACATGATAGTACCAATACTCTATTTATGTGGCATCCGAAAAAGACTAAGTAAAAAACTTGAAAACATTAGTTCAATTCCTAGGGTAAGCGCTGTGGTGCCTGGGATGACAAGTCGAAGACTATGAGAGTATGACAAGGCTCCAAAATTTTGACTATGCCAATAGAGGACTCCTAGCGAGAGGATAATGGCTCCGAGCAACGTGATGAAGATCCCGCTGATAATGCCAACTTCTAAAGTCAGGCGTCGAAGGATGCGTTGGAATACTGGATCTGGAGGAAGGAAGCCGGTGGAAATGGCAAATGATTTCGAGATGATCCCGAAGGTCACCAGATTAAATCCTGTCAGAATAGCCATCGCCGAGACTAACAATGTATTGGTGTCAAAGGTAATGCCGCTAAGTGTGATCGGCCCAGTGAGGAGTATGGTTCCACTTATCATCCCTGTAAGAAAGAGAAGAGATCCTGGTAGGAGGAACAACCATCGAGGACAATAGAGCAACATAAACCTGAGGTGCCGCCAGCCATCTCGCCAGGTGCGGAGATGCGGTGGCCGATTTCTACCATCTCTGTGTAAGGTAATCGGGATTTCAGTTATGCGTGCCTTGATGAGCGTAGCCTTAATGACCATTTCTGAGGCAAATTCCATTCCTGTGGCTTGTAAGTCTAATGTGTGGATGAATTGGCGGCGGAATCCACGCATGCCACAGTGAAAATCTGTCACTGGAGAATTGAAAAACAGTCTTCCAATGCGACTTAACGCGGGGTTTCCTAAATACCGATGAAGCCAAGGCATAGCGCCTGGTAATATCGTTCCGCCAGCATGTGGGAATCGGCATCCCATGACGAGGTCATACCCTGCCCGTAATTTCTCTATGAATGGATAGATGGACGTGAAGTCGTAACTATCATCGGCATCTCCCATAATCACATATTTCCCGCGAGCCATTGCGATCCCGGCCATAAGCGCAGCCCCATACCCACGTTCCTGTACATGAATGACCATAGCACCGCAGGCATCAGCCTTCTCCTTCGAGTCATCCTGACTTCCGTTGTCCGCAACAATGACTTCAGCGTGAAGATGATGTGTTGCAATGGCGAGATTGGCTTTTCGCAAACAGGATTCAAGCGTGGTAGCTTCGTTGAGACAGGGGAGGACAATCGACACTTCTGGGGCTGTGTCGTTGTTCGATGAAGTCGTTGTGTCCCAAGTCGATATATCCCAGGCGGTAATAAGATCTTGTGATCGCATGTCTGTGATGTCTGAATTTTAGTAGCGGAAAGATGGCTGCAGGGTTTTCCTCTTCTTTATGAGAAGATTCGGTAAAATATTCGACTTCTTGAGTCTTTTCGTGATCCAACGGCTGTTTTTAGGTTCAATGAGAGGATCATGAAAAACACGAAGAGACAGAAAGTTGTACTCAAGTTTTAGTATGGAGGTCCGATAAGGCTCATCATATTCGATTACTAAGAACTCTCTCTCGAAAAGGCATACCAGTCGTAAGGCTGGGACGCAACGTTACGGATCGGTAAGAAGACCGAGAGCCGGACTGCCGAAGGAGAAAGCCAGGCATCTTGTCGGGGTAGAGTTCCTAAGAAGCATGAAGGAACCTGTTGTATGCGGACAAGATTCTGGGTTTTCCCATATTGTGCCCTCCTCTCGGATACCCCATACGTCAGACAGTCATTACAAGGAAAACGGTTGAACCCCCGGTCAGTTCGCGCTCATTGTTTACTTCGTCGTGCCGTCCGGAATCATACTCGTACGAGTTTCAAGTGGACGCAGATCTGTTTGGCCTATCAAGCAGGCAACTCTTTTCTGGAACCGTTAGGTGAATATAACAATCGAGTGGTGAGCTCACCCGCCGAATGTATAAGACAATGCGAAACGAGATGTCTTGTCCGGTAGGTGGACGTGCATGATAGGGAAATGGCTGCAGCAGGTAAAAGAAATGTGGCGTGTGTGGCATCACATGTTGATACAAATGTATACGTATGGTGTTCGGCATAGAGAAATGCATAATTCCGCAAAGATGAATGTTGGGCTTGTGCTGAGCGCAAGAGCTATTCAGAAGGTCAGCGGTGGGGAATATTGGGGCATACCATCGAAGCTGACATCTATTCAATATGCCCGAAAGGAGAGCTGCAATGACAAGTCAAGTTATGCAATTTTTTCAGGATGAAGAAGGGGCGACCGCGTTAGAGTACGGATTGTTGGCGGCGCTCATTGCTGCGGTTATCATTGGTGCTGTGACCACGCTTGGGAATGTGGTCAGCACGACATTTAATAATATCGCGACCTCAATGAAGAATAAGACAGGCAGCTGATCAGTTCGAAATGATGCTCAGCATCATTTTGTTGTGATTGAAAAGGTTATTTTCCCCCGACCTTCTCTTTGTGGACAAGGTCGGGGAGAAAATATGACCGATTCCAATCTCATGTGTTTGTGTGAAGGAGCAGATTGATGTTGACTAATTGGACAACGGTTTGTCGTTCGTTAATCCTAGAAGAAGAGGGAGCGACTGCGCTTGAATATGGGCTATTGGGTGCTCTGATTGCCGCAGTCATCGTAGGTGCTGTATCCACTCTTGGAGAAGTGCTCAGTACAACATTCAACAATGTTGCCGCTTCAATGAAAAACGTCTCTAATCCTTAATAGTGATTGGTTGTCAAATAGGGTATGTTGGGAACCAGCCATCATGTTGAATGACTCATCAAGGAAAGTTGTGTATCCATGTATAAATCTATCTCAAGGATGAGATTAGAGTATTTACGTCAGAAAATCTCCACATTTCTTCAGTAACTCTTCTCCCTTATCCGGTTGAAGTGTTACCGGAGAATGGTTCAGACGAGTGAGCTGACAGTCAGATTATTCTTTTTTGCAACGGTTTCGATACTACCTAAGTCTTACGCAGGCACTGATAAACATTCAGTCGGCCAGAGGTACGTTTTAATTAAGACTATCGGAGGATACGTCTATGAATCATCTCAGGGTTCCGAAATTTTTTTCAAACAAGACATTGCGTAATGCTCGTGGGAATACCATGACAGAAGTTGGATTACTCTTATTACCATTTCTCTTACTCTTGTCTTCAGTCTTTGAATTTGGTTGGTACTATTTCCATGAACATACGTTGCAGCATGCGACACGCGAAGGGATGCGATTGGCATTAGTTGGTGGGATTCTGCATGACGAAGACGGCAATCCTCTCAGTCGGGAAGAGGCGATTATCGCCACGATTCAGAAGAATGCCTCTTGGGCCATGACGATTAAGGAAGAAGATATTGCAATTTTTAAGGTAGGAAACAATTACCAGAACCCTGAAGGGTGGGAAACCGCAGCCCCAAATGCTGGGAATCCTGCAGACTATATGCGGGTGGTCGTGGATTATGAACATACATTTTTGACCCCGTTTGTCGGAAAGTTTTTCTCAGACGAAGGGTCGGCCCCTATGCGAGCGCAAGCCACGTACCGCAATGAACTCTACGATATCCAAACGGAGGCCTAGTTATGGGAAAACAGATTCTACGATCAGAAAAAGGTATGGCGAGTGTCGAGTTTGCCGGTGTGGCAGTGGTCCTGATGGCATTAGCCTTTGGAATTGTTGAATTTGGCTCTCTCATTCGTGCGCAGGCCGTGGTGACAAACGTGACGCGAGAGGGTGGAAGTTTAGCGTCTCGTGATCTAAAAAATGGCGAAGCCCTGTTGACGGTTCTTGAACAGTCGACATGGCCACTGAATTTTGGATGTCCACTGAATGATGAAGGGCAGCCGGAAGCCAATTGTGATCAGAGTGCGCTTGATAGAAAATTTAAGCTGTACATCACGAAGATCAATGCCGGATCAAGTCAATCTCCAAGTCCCACCTGTGAGGCATCTCTTGAAAGCGGAACGTTGACAGGGACGGGCATCTCATCGCCGAATGAAGATTCGCACTGTGGTTTGACTCCGGAATTGTGGAAGACGTTAGAATATAATGAGAATTATAGCCATTCCGGGTTGGGGACTTCCTTACTCTCTCAATTAACCGTGGTCAAGGTCTATTATAACCATCATCCAATCACGCCATTAGCCACCCTGCTAAAGACGGCTCCCTATTTGGGTGACGGAAACGCCCGAATCTTAAATTTTAGTAGTACGCAACCTGACAATCCCGAGATCGGTAGTGAGGATTCATTTCTCGTGGGAAGCAAGGCGATTTTTTGAGGTCATGTGTGAATCGAAAGCCTTAAGCGGTGTAACAGGCATGTCGAATTCTTCCCGATTTCTCGTGTCTGAACCGTGAAGTGCAATGAGCAATGATAAGGAGACGTTCTTGTATGAAATATATCTATTCACGATCCATGTATTCCGCAAAAGATCACAATACTTCTAAGCCTGGGCTGTGTAATCAACGTGGTATGTTTGCATTGGCGACGGCATTAGCGCTTGTCTCGCTGTTTGGGTTTGTCGCATTAGGTATCGAAGTGGGAAAATGGTATATCGTCCGCGCTGAACTGGCAAAATCAGTCGATGCCGCCTCGTTGGTCGGAGCCAAAAATATCTCTAATCCTTGGCTGATCGCGCATTTCCCAGAAGCCAGTACTCAAGAGGAAGGCATAAGGGAGCTTGTGACGTTAGTGGGCGAAGCGAACTTCACGCCGGGATTTTTTGGCGCTGGGGCTCCAACTATCGAAATGACAGAGGATTTAGCGAATGGGAAAGTGATCGTCTCGAGTCAAACTGATGTGACGAATTACGCCGCACGCGTGCTTGAGACGTCACAGAATGCAGGGCAGTTCGATACGACTCAGGTGTCGACGATTGGTGGTGCACAGAAGCGCGATGTTGAAATCATGTTGGTTTTAGATCGGTCGGGTTCGATGTCACAGGAAATGGATGACCTCAAGGACGCGGCAAAGAGTTTTGTCGATTACTTTCAGGATACCGAGGACGACGATAAAATTGGGCTCATTAGCTATTCAACGGCTGTCAGCGTGGATGAACCTTTGTCGACGAATTTTGTCGATGCGATCAAAGTGAAAATTGATGCGATGTCCGCTGTCGGGTGGACGAATATGGAAGATGCGTTGGACCAAGCCGATGGCCCATCAGGGTTCTCGGATCAATCGGAGGTTCCTGGGGATCAACGAGTTCAGCAATTTCTGGTCTTTTTCACCGATGGAATTCCAACGGCATTCCGTGCAACCTATGATCCCGATACCGCGCCGTATCAGCTCTTTACCAGGGGGGGGATCAATAAAGTCAATACAACAACTGATGAGTCTGATGTAGTGATTGCGGCGTCAAATAGCTCAAATGCACGACTGTACGATCCATATGACGGCACTGAACTTCCGAATCTATCGGGGAGTTACGCCAAGCAATATCATACTGGTGATGGCTTGCCGAGTACATCATCGGCCTGTGGATATTACACGATGAAATGGTGGATTTTGCAGGACCCAGACTATGGAATGTATTACCCTGGGTCACCCCTTTCCGGATATGAGGAAGAACAGTGCGCCATTCCCAGATCCAAGATGGTGAAATATGTCGAGGATCAGGCCAAACAGATGGCGATTGAACATGCCGAAGCGCTCAAAGCCAAAGGCGTCAAGGTATACACGATCGGCTTGGGTGGAAGCCTCAATACGTCCCAATTACAAAGCATGTCGAGCGGGGAAGCATTTTATTATCCGGCGTTCACGTCCGATCAGTTAGAGGAAGTATTTCAGAATATTGCGAAAAACATTAAGCTGCGATTAGTCCAAGTCTAAGTCTTGAGACCACAATCTTGGGCTTGCCGGATAGGTGGCCTCGCAAGGATGTCTTGCGAGGCCACTTTTTTTGTCTGCAGAGAGTTACAGATTTTTTCACATTGAACCGAAGAACCGGGTAATGCTCGTGATCCTTGCCTCTTCTGTGCTGTTGTCTTTGTCTGATGAGAGCAGAGGCATCCATCGCGGCCTGGGGAATGTTGAGGGTAATTTTAATTTGTTGTGGTGATATGTCCTCTATCCTTTTGATTGTTGTCCTGTCCTCTGCGCTGGTATGGGCAGCCATTACGGATGTCCGTTGGGGAAAAATTCCCAATGTCATCACCTTACCCCTAGCAGGCCTCGGCCTTGCGATCCATGTAGGTGCTAACGGCTATCAAGGCTTATTATTTAGTCTCCAAGGGTTCGGTCTTGGGTTTGGGTTGCTGATTATTTTTTATGCGCTAGGTGGGATGGGAGCCGGCGATGTGAAGCTCTTTGGTGCGGTTGGTGCCATTATCGGTCCGAATGATGTATTTGTGGCTTTTCTGATCACGGCGTGTCTCGGCGGGTTGTATGCCATTGGTCTTATGGTATTCACCTGGGGGCTATCCAGTACGGCGGAACGTGTCAAAGTCATATTGACCACGTGGTTGGTGGCTCGAATCTTTACGACTCCACCTCCGATGGATCACCGGCAGCCCAAATTGCGCTATGGGTTGGTCATCGGGTTGGGAACGTTATGTTCGCAAGCTTGGCGATGGCTGGCTCCCATACAACTGTGATGACACATTTGAGGGAAGGCCTTAAGAAAAGTTTTGGTTGACCGATGTAAAGCAATAGACGAACTGACGGTAGGTGTGAGCAGTATATTTTCTTAAAGATTGAACGAGGTACATACAATGTTTCAAAACCGGCCTGTCCTGTTTATGGGGCTAGCAGTCGGCATAGCCTTAGTGACGACAATCCTGATCTACAATTGGCTGCAGCAACAGAAGCAGCAATCCCCGCAAGTCGTCGAACAAAAAATGGTGACTGTCGAAGGGATTCCTATTGCGGTTGCAGGTGCAGATATGGCCTGGGGCACGCCAATTACCAAGGAAATGATTCGAGAGGTTCCTTTTCCTCAGGAACACCTTCCCGATGGACATTTTAAGAAACTGGAAGATTTACAAGGTCGTGTATTGTTGAGTGCTGTCAAACGTCATGAACCCATTCTTGAATCAAAATTGGCGCCGATTGATATTAAGAATGGCGGGGTTATTGCCGTTCTTGATCCTGAAAAGCGTGCGATGGCTGTAAAAGTCAATCAAGTCGTAGCTCTTCCCGGATTCATCAAACCTGGAGATCGCGTCGATATTATGGTGACGATGTCGGGGAGTGGAAAAGAAAAAATCACTAAAACCGTCCTGGAAAATATGCATGTGCTGGCGATTGGGACGCAACTGGAACGTCACCGAGCTGACGGGAAGCCCACGCCGGTGAAAATTATTACGTTTGAGGTGAGTTTAGAGGAAGCCGAAATGCTTGCGATGGCGTCGAACGGTGGTCAATTGCGGTTTGCGCTACGCAGTCCACTCAATACGGAGTTGAAAAAAACACGCGGAGCCACAATGCCGAATCTTCGCGCGATGTTTCAGGCTGCTCCTCCGAAGCGGAAAGCGAAACGAACAAGAAACCGCGTCGAAGTGATAAAAGGCAATTCAAAAAGTGTTGTGAAGTTTTAGTCCTAGACGGATTGGGTCCGTCTAGTGAGTGTTTGGTTCTTGCGATATTGTAGAAGGAGTCAGTATGTCACAAAGAAAGATCCACGGGTTGAGCGTACCGCTGTTGCTTGCCGGAGTTGCATGGTTCATTGTCAGTGGGTCTTCTCTTGCCTATGCCGAAGGGCTCACCTATCAAGCTGTGGAGACGAAAACACCGCAGACATTACAGGTAGGCCTAGGGTCCTCCATTGTGATTGATAGTGTCAGCCAATTTTCACGGACATCCGTGGCGAATCCGAAGGTGGCAGATACGCTTGTCATCTCCCCCAAACAAATCTATGTGACGGGTAAGGCTATTGGGACCACCACCCTGACCCTGTGGGGAAAGAATGGTGCGGTTAGTACGATATTGCAGATTCTCGTGACGCCGGATTTATCAAAATTGAAAGCGCAATTACATCAGGTTTTCCCTGGAGAGACAAAAGTCCAAATCACTGGAGGTCACGATAATATTTCCCTGTCCGGTACGGTCTCAACGGCCGAACAGTTAACGAAGATCGTCGAAATGGCGGAACCCTATGCTCCTGGAAAAATCATGAATCTCTTGAATGTTGGTGGTGTACAGCAGGTCATGCTTGAAGTGCACATTGCAGAAATGAATCGCGGCATGACTCGCCGGTTAGGGATCAATTATTCCAGGTTGGGTGAAAGTTTCTTTTTTGGAGAGCTCAATGATTTAAGTGAGATATCTCTTGCCGATGGGGTGTTTACGTTTTTGCAATCAGCAGCGGTCAATGCCACATTCGGCATTCCCTTTGGCGATGATATCTATATGATATTTCTCGATTTCTTAAAGCAGCATAATTTATCAAAAGTATTGGCTGAGCCAACGTTGGTTGCGATCAGTGGACAAGAAGCGACATTTCTGGCTGGAGGAGAATTCCCCATTCCGGTTCCGCAAGCGCTAGGTGTCACGACGATTAAGTTTAAGGATTTCGGCGTGAAGCTGGGTTTTAGTCCGACCGTCTTGAACAATAATAAAATTGCGTTGAAAATTTCCCCTGAAGTGTCGGAGTTAGATTTTGCGAACGGTGTGAATTCTGCCGGCTTTACGATTCCGGCGATTACGACACGAAAAGTTCAGACGGTGTTGGAGCTCGATGATGGGCAAAGTTTTGTGATTGCCGGGTTACTCCAGAATAATATTCGAGAGACCGTAGCGAAGTATCCCATTCTAGGAGATATCCCGGTGTTAGGTGCACTATTTCGTAGTACGTCCTTTCAGAAAAGTGAAACAGAACTCGTTGTGATTGTTACACCAAGACTTGTGAAGCCTATTGACCTGGCGAAACAACCGCTTCCCACGGACGATTATTTAGAGCCCAATGATTTTGAGTTGATGTTATTGGGGTATCTTGAAGGTATTCCACAAGTGGAAGATTCGAATGGCCTGATGTCGAGTCGCGGGTATGCTGCACGGGGGTTGGCGTGGCAGGGTGGTGGGCTTGAGGGATCATTTGGGCATTTGGCACCGTAGGTGAGAAACAAAAGAGGAAATTTCATGAGGAATGTGTTCGAACAACAAATTCACCGTCTTGTATGTCTCGTCGTACTGGTTGTGGGAATTTCGGGATGCCAGTTGTGGCCAATCATGTCGGATGACGATGGTCGAAAACTTCGAGACATTGGAAAAGTTGATCAAGTGATGCATCCGTATGCTCCCCATCCTGTTCACTTAAGTGAGCATTATGGACATGCGTTTCATGCTGCGAGAGATAACCAAATTTTGAATCCGCAAGCGTCGGAGAATCTTGACCTGGTCATAGGAAAAGATGGGATGGCAACGTACAAGTCAATTGAACTCTATCGTAAAAGTTACTCTAGTCCTCCATTTGGTTCGAACTCATCAAGTGGAGGGAAAAAATGAGTGGGTCAAGTTGGAAGCCGACACGTGTCGGGGCGACAGGCACGGACGGTAATGCAGCGGGGAAGGTGGTTGAGCTGGCGATTACGACGGCAGAGGTCAAAAAGGCCATCGAAGATCAGATTCGCGCGGATGGCGAGTTTACATTCAAACAACCCGGTGAAACACAGATCCCTCATCTATTGATTTTGGAAATTGATGAGGACCCAGAAAAAACGTTTTCGCTCGTTAAGACAGTATTGGGTTCCGCCAAAGGAACCGAAATCTTTCTAACGTCGGCCAAAACCGACTCGGCCATATTACTCGAAGCGATGCGGGCTGGAATGAAAGAGTTTCTCCCTCAACCAATTCAACCTGACGAGGTCACGGCAGCCTTAGAGCGTTTTAAGGTTCGGAATCGTGAGGTGGTGTACGAAAGTAAAAAGCCGGCAGGAAAAGTGATCGCGTTGTTTGGAGGCAAAGGCGGGACTGGCACGACGAGTGTGGCCGTCAACCTTGCCGCGAGTCTGCATTTGGGAAAACACAAACCGGCTGTTGTGTTGGTAGATGTGAATCAGCATGGTGGCGATATTCCCTTGTACCTAGATTTACCGACGACGCATAGTTTTCGAGACATTGCGGCGGATCTGACTCGGGTAGATTTAGCCTTTCTTGCCAGTGTGTTAACCAAACATGAATCGGGAGTACATGTTCTCCCCTCCGGCTATGATGATTTGAGTGCGGGACGACTCAATCCCGATTGTATCGAACCGACGATCAAGCTGCTTCAATCGATGTTTGAATTTGTGGTGATTGACTGTGGTCATGTTTTAGACCTCACGACTAAAAAAGCGTTAGAGCTGTCGTCAAGTATTATGGTGGTCTCGAGTTTAATGGTTCCTGCCGTACATCGAACCAAGCGCATTCTTGAACTATTGCGGGGGTCGGGTGTGCCACAGGATAAAATCGATCTGGTCATTACCCGGTATCTTCCGCATGAAAAAGATGTCTTGAATGAAACGAATGATATCTTGAAGCAAAAAGCGAATTGGTTGTTGCCGAATGACTATGCAGCTTCGAGTAATGCGATTAATAGTGGAAAGCCCGTTGTGATGATCGCCCCTCGCTCCTCCTTGACGAGGACATACCGGCAGCTTGCCGATTCGTTCCTCGGACAGACGTCAGTGCCACAAACAGGTTCGTTCTGGGGAAGTTTGATGAAATCCGTAAAAGGGAAACGGACTTCGGAGAGTGCGGCCCCAGCCTAACGATTACGTAATCATTAACGAAAGCTGAATAGTACGATGATTTCAACTGAATGGGAACAGGTTGGATCCGGTGGAACAAATCTTGAAGATTTAAAAGGCCGGCTTCATCGCCAGGTCATTGAAGCGCTTGATCTGTCGGTCGTCGCGAAACTTGATCAGAGTTTACTCAAAAATGAGCTAAGTAATCTGGTCGAGAAGTTTTTGGAGCAGGAGCCTGTTCCTTTAAACGCGCGAGAACGGGAGCAGCTCATCACGGAAATTCAATGGGAAGTCATGGGGCTTGGTCCGTTGGAACCATTGCTCCAGGATCCGACCGTGAACGATATTCTGGTCAACCGGGCCGACCAAATTTATGTGGAACGTGCGGGGAAACTTCAGCCGACGGACTGTAAATTTCGGGATGAAACGCACCTCCGGAAAATTATCGAGAAAATTGTTTCGGCAATCGGGCGACGTGTCGATGAATCGTCCCCCATGGTTGATGCTCGATTGACAGACGGATCGCGGGTGAATGCCATTATTCCTCCACTGGCGTTAGACGGATCGTCGATTTCGATCAGAAAATTTTCTAAAGACAAGCTACAGATTGACGACTTAGTTGCGAAACGATCACTGACACCGGAAATTGCCGAGTTGTTGCAAGGCATTGTCGAAGCAAGATTGAATATTCTGATTGCCGGTGGAACGGGTTGTGGAAAAACAACAATTTTAAATATTTTGTCCAGTTTTATTCCTTCAGACGAGCGTATTATTACGATTGAAGATTCAGCCGAACTTCAGCTACGGCAGGACCATGTTGTGCGTTTGGAAACCCGGCCGCCGAATGTGGAAGGGCGTGGAGAAGTCACGCAGCGGGAGTTAGTCAAAAATACATTACGGATGAGGCCGGATCGTATTGTGCTTGGCGAGGTTCGATCCGGAGAATGTTTAGACATGCTTCAAGCGATGAATACAGGACATGATGGGTCGTTAACAACTATTCATGCGAATACGCCACGTGATGCCCTTACGCGTGTCGAAACCTTGGTTGCCATGGCTGGTTTAAATCTTGCCACCAAAGCCTTACGTCACTATATCAGTTCAGCGCTTGACGTCGTGGTGCAAATGACGAGGTTGTCGGATGGAACGAGGAAGATGACAAGCCTCCAAGAAATTACGGGTATGGAAGGTGAGATCGTGACACTACAAGAAATTTTTTCTTTTCAACAGACTGGCTTGGATGAAAACCGTATGGTGAAAGGACGATTTGCGGCGACAGGAGTTCGTCCAAAGTTTGTTGAACGATTCAAAGCGTTGGGGATTGACATTAATCCTGAGGTGTTCGATCCCTCCAAAGTATATGATGTATAGCGGGTTGCTGAAAGGCAAGTGTGTTGTAACGTATTGAGGCTGGCATGACGATTTTCATCAGCATAGGAATTTTTGTCAGCATCATTCTCCTCATCGAGGGCGGATTTCATACCTACCATACCTACATCAGTCCTCGGACAAAGAAGATTAAACGGCGACTTCGTCACTCGGGAAAATCGCAAGGCGCGGGACACGAACAGGTTCAAGAAGCCAACATCATTCGTCAACGCGCGACGGGCAATGTGGAATGGCTGAATCTCTTGCTGTCGAAAGTGACGAGTCTTTCCTCCGTGGAGATGATCCTGATTCAGGCGAATAGTCACATGCCGCTGAGTGTGTTTGTCTTGATCTCGTTCGTCTCTGCGGCCTTTTTGGCCGTTGCCGCCGTTCTCTATAATTTGGGATTTCTCGCCATGCTGGGGTGTGGGGTTGTCGGATTGAGTCTGCCATATGGGTATATGCGTTGGAAGCGCAAAAACCGCTTTCATGTTTTTCAACAGCAATTGCCGGATGCTTTGGATTTAATGGCGAGAGCGTTACGAGCCGGTCATGCGTTTTCGGTAGGAATGAAAATGGTGGGTGATGAATTTCCCGACCCCATTGGACCCGAAATGGGAAGAGCCGTTGAGGAAATTTCCTATGGTATTGAAATTCCAGAAGCGTTGAAAAGTCTTTCAAGACGAATTGAATGTGTTGACTTAAAGTTTTTTGTGACCGCGCTGATTGTGCAACGCGAAACAGGGGGGAATTTGGCGGAGATTATCGAAGCGATTAGCCGATTGATACGGCTTCGATTTGAATTATTAGGAAGAGTTCAAGCGTTGTCGGCCGAGGGCAAATGGTCGGCAATCGTTCTCATGGCCCTTCCGATTGTTCTGCTCTTCGGACTTTCCTGGATCAATCCTGACTATATGGCCCCCTTGTACAACGATTCTGCCGGGCAAATGATGCTAGGGGTGGCTCTGGTGTGGATGACGATTGGTGGAATCGTGATTAAACGGATGATCAATATCAAGACGTAAAGGACCTACAATGGACTCGGCACTGTTGATCAGCGGAATGGTTTTTGTGTTGATGACGCTTCTCATGATGGGCGGGTATACCCTTTTCCAATCTCGACAACAGGCAAAGGAGTGGGGGGAGCGCGTCAAAGGAAAGACCAAAGTCGTGCCCGAGGCGAAGCAAGATCGGGGCTTGAGCTATATCAAGACACGTTTGCTCGGGCTTCTAGAGAAGCTGGGGCAAGCCAATAAACCGAAAGATCAAGCTGAAACGTCAAGATTACGGAAGACGTTAGTGTCGGCAGGCTACCGCAACCCTCGTGCGCCTATTATCTTTCTTGGGACGAAAATATTTCTCATGGTGATCAGCATCGGGATCTTCTTATTGTTTGGGGGAGAACTAACGAAAAATAAACCGATGTCATACTTTATCGGTGGGATGGTCGGAGCTGCGGTGGTTGGATTTTATGCTCCGCAATTATGGCTCAGTACCTCTGTGCAAAAGCGTAAGGAACGTATTGTTGATGGATTTCCTGATGCGTTGGACTTGATGGTTGTCTGTGTGGAAGCGGGACTGGGGCTAGATCAAGCCATTGCAAGAGTGGGAGAGGAAATTAGCATCGGCCATAAAGATTTGGGTGATGAATTTCAAATCCTGAGCTTGGAGTTGCGAGCGGGTCTGACCCGGGAGCAGGCGCTCAGGAATTTGAATGACCGGACGGACGTCGATGAAATTCGTAGCCTTGTGGCCCTGCTGATTCAGACTGATCGTTTTGGAACCAGCATTGGACAAGCTTTGAGGGTGCATTCCGATTCCATGCGAATGAACCGCCGGTTAAAAGCCGAAGAAATGGCGGCTAAGTTGCCGGTCAAACTGATGGGGCCACTGATTCTGTGTATTTTCCCGGCGCTGCTGATTGTCATTATGGGACCAGGCGTGATTCTTCTCATGAAGAAGGTTTTTCCGGCAATGGGTGGCGGGTAAGGGACGATGCATAACTATTATTCATTTACTGTGAATAGAGAAGAAAGGTCGTAGGTGAAGTCATGAGAGGGGGAACTTACAAGCAAGAAGGACAGACGATGGAGACAAACAATCAGATACCAAGAAAATATATGCGCTTGATGGTGTTGTTGTTCGTGGGGGGATATGTTTTGTCAGGATGTGCTTCTTCGCAAGATTCACTCTTTGAACTTCAAGACGAGCATTATCAACCCATGCTTGAGCGGCAAAAAGAAGGCCTGCCCTTTGATGAGAGCGTCAGCAAAATGGACATGAAGCAGTATACCCCTGAAGAATATGAACAATTTGGCGATTCGCATTTGAGTCAAGGCAAAATTGTGCTGGCTGCTGTGCAGTACGAAGCGGCATTAAAATTGGATCCTGCCAGAGTGCCGGCTCGGTATAAAGCGGCCCAGGTGTATCTTCAGCATGGAAAGACGGAGATGGCCTATGAACGGTTTCATGAAATTCTTGACTATGATTTTGAGTACGCGCTTGCTTATGAAGGGATGGGGCGGGCGCTCCTGAAGATGAGCAAAGATAAAGAAGCTCAACTGGAGTTTCAACAGGCGTTGGTATTTAATGATCAGTTATGGAGTGCACATAACTTTTTAGGCATTATTGCCGACCGTCAATCGAACCATGAGTTGGCGCTAGCTCATTATCGGAAGGCGATGGCGATTCACCCCCATGAGCCTCATGTGTTGAACAATCTCGGTATGGCTCATTTCCTCAACAAGGACTATGAGCAGGCCGTTACAACCTTTCAAGATGCGCTACATGTCGATCCCAAAAATTCAAAAGTTTGGAACAATCTCGGCCTGACCTATGCAAAGCTTGGCCAGTACTCGGAATCTTATAACGCCTTTCAGCGTGGGCTTGATAGACCAAAAGCGTACAATAACCTCGGATTACTTTTTTTAGAAGAACAACAACCTGCCCGGGCCGTCAAGTGTTTTGAGCAAGCGGTCAATTCGCAAACGACATTTTATCAAAAGGCCCAAGAAAACTTGACGTTTGCAAAACAGGAACTATTAAAACTTCCATCCTTTAGGCGACGTGCGGTTCAATTACAACAGGGAGCTTGCCTCTAAGCGTCAATGACCTTTAGCAATGTTGGCGCATGTATCGTCATGTGCTTTTCCTCCCACATCTTACCCTACTTCATCTGGGTTTCCTGACATTCAGGTCTCTCATTCGTTGAGAAAACCCGCACACCTACTCTTCTACTTAGCACGACTTCGATAAGATCCTGTCTAATGCCCTGAGGTGAGCTTCTCTACGTAGAAGACGATACCTGCTTCTGCTGTCTCATCGGTTATATAGTTTTTTAACTTTTTCTTAGTACCTATGCTCTGACGCCTGCAGGCTCTAGCCGTGCCACGACTCTTTCATCTGGTTGACGTGTGTGCTTGCGTTCGATTGGGCATGTGTATTCCCTGAGAACGGATGAGGTTTCGCTAGAG
>BQIV01000027.1 GCA_021604005.1 Nitrospirales bacterium
GGTCACACTATCAGCACCCACGCGATATTCCCGTCACGTGGGCTCCCACCTTGGGTGCCACACACACTGGAACACATGCCTTGCCCCGTCAGGTCACACTATCAGCACCCACGCGATATTCCCGTCACGTGGGCTCTCACCTTGGGTGCCACACACACTGGAACACATGCCTTGCCCCGTCAGGTCACACTATCAGCACCCACGCGATATTCCCGTCACGTGGGCTCCCATCTTGGAATTCAGTAGATGGACAGGCGAACTGGTCGGGAAACACATCGGCATAAATATCTACTCTATAGGCCACGCGACATCATTTACGGTTAAGATGACGGTACATAAAAGTTCAAAGGGTTCATGGCGTGATAGCTCACGTTTGCGTGTTTTCCCGCATCCGGATCCACAAACCCATCGGTGTAGCCAGTTTCGTGTCGAATACTAAAATCCTTTGGTATCGGTTGCCTATTATGTTGATAGACAAGGCTGAGATATCGGTGTTTGCCCTCTTCGATCCGGAGAATCTCATCGTCGGTCTCATACGCCACTTTGGGTGGATAGGAGCGGCACGCATCGATGGCGGTATTGAGAATTCGATGGATATACAAAAATGTGTTCAGCGCTTGATGCGCGATTGGGCGGAGGTCTTCGGGTTGTTCATTGATGAACGCCGGTCGAGACAGTCCTCCAGGGTAAGTGTCTGTGAAGATGACGCCATGTTGGGTATCGAACGCAATGGCGCCTTTCGTCACTCGTCCGTTGGTGAGATCTGCTAGCTCGATGTAGTGGCTGTAGTCCTTCTGTCTGGCTTCATCGGTATTGTTCGGAATGTATTGCCCTGGAACTCGTCTCACAATTACATCCCGATGATGTGCGATTTGTATACGAATGAATGCACCTTGTCCGTTGCCTTTACACATGGTTGGACTAAATGGCTTGGCCGCGAGATGGAGAGAAAATAGTTGGTTGGCGTATCCCGTGGACGGAAGGCTGGCCATGGCTATGAACGGTATCAACAGTATGGCGAACACATTTCCCTGGCTCGAATGGTAACGAGAGAAATTCATCATGATGTCAATGCTCCATAAGGCACGATACATCTTTACCTTATAAATATAGCGGTACGATTGAGGTCGCACAGTATAGACCTGCATCTATACGAAAGGCAGGTACGAATGATCTGTGCTGTCTGGTCTGCGAATGAACGAATTATGAACAGTGATAGATGGGCGGGCCGCGAGACCCTGGAGAAAGGTTGAAGCAGAGAACATATTGTTCTCCCTCATGAGAGAGAAGGGGAGTGATGTAGGTATGGGCTTGGGCAAGCTGCACCGTTGGCGTCTGAATTGCCTGGCTTGCTTTACATAACCAATCGCACCAGGATTGTCCATGACTGTCCTGACTGTGATGAGCCGTCGCGTGATTGGCCATGGCGCCAGCATAGGTTGTGCTGACGGCTAGGAAACAACAACTCAGGACTATGGTGACGATTTTTTGGCTTACTCGATGACTCATGTGAAACGCCAGTATGATGTCAATGACAGACCAGAAAAAACTGATCATGCCCTTCCAATTGTTTCCCTTACTGTACTGGGAATACGCTTGTTCGTCTACAGATGTTTACTAAGCCCTGCAACAGTTTGTTGGAAAAATTATCGTGATCCAGTGAGCACAGGCTCCCAATGTTCCTTGCGATTGCCTTGCACAAGGGCATTTACGGATTCGTGGAAGATCCTGGGACTGTCTTTCCCAACTTTTGTGGCCTCCAGCCGCCTCTCTTGACCCTATTTAGCACTGTTCAAATTTCTGCTTTTCTTGGGAATTTCCGCAAAATTAGGAAGAATTGTCTGTAAGGATAATCGCCATTCACAGACTTCGATGTTTGGAGCTTATAGCAAATCCAAATATGTTCCAAACGGAAAAATAGAACTATAGCGAATCCTAATACATTTCAGTTGAACCACCCTGACTTTCCCTGCGGAATTAAGGGCTTCAAGCTATCGAAGTTCGTAGAATCAGCTATAGCTCCACGCGGTACAACGTGAACATGAGGAAGGTTATGCCCGCCTGGATGACCACCTGCAGACGATTGATGGTTCTATAACTAAGGGTCAATCAACATTCAATGGGACGACATGCAGATTCGGCATAACTGAAACGGCTATAACCCGTCTATAGCGGTTTCCAATAACATCCGCCGGTTAAGGTGCTCTCTGTCGCAGTGTGAGTTGAAGTCATGGAATGAAACTCATTGAAGTTCGCTATAAATGAGTAAGAGGGGCAGCTCGGTTTATCACAACGGATACGAATCTTATCGAATAAGATACGCCATAATTCAATTCGTACGCCTTAAAGATTTTGAATTGTTAAGTAAATTGGAATCTTGTGAAAACGGCAAGATATTGATTGTCGTGGCACTACACTTGCTCTCACTATCAGTAGCCAAGCAGCTTGCGAATCATAAATCGAGGAGATACAAAGGGGATAGTTCAGGAAATCTGATTTTAGTAGACATGGAAGTCGGTACGTTTCAAAAATTTCCTGACTAGCGTGAAACTTTATCAATTTGTTTATCAAAGGAGGTTTGCTGCTGGTGCAGTGCACGCATGCTGCCTAAGACCATCATTGGATCTATGTCGTACGTTTGATCCGGTCTGACTTCACAGCCTTTGTAACTCCTATTCTGCTAACCAGGTCTGTTGAATAATTTCTTGAAGAGAACGTTTTATAAATCTATAAGTTCCTTTCTTCATTTTTCTGCTATTCAACAGCCACTTAATTGACCTATGGAGGGTAATATAATGGCTGATCAACTCACTTCTTCACAAAATACGATTAATGTAATAGCCGGAAATCCTGGCCTTACCTTCAATGCTGCGCAAGTGAAGGCTATGAATGCAAGTATACTTGTTCTCAACAGTCCCGTTGACTTCAAGCCGAAATGTATCACACACCTTCGGTATCAAAACGGCGACAAGGATCTGCAACAGATCACCTTGGACGACGGCACGTGGTTTAATACCACGACCGTGACGAATCTTAATGAATTTCGGGAAACGCTTCGCGACGCCGCTTGTTGCGGGCATGGCATCACCTTTTGTCTTGATCGGGAGGAAAAACGGATGTTCATGCTCAATGTCTATCCATGCAAGTGTACGTGTCGAGATCGCGATAACGATTAAAAAAGAAAGAGGGGGAGCTGCGGCTCCCCCTCTTTCTTTACTGTTGGTTTTGTTGTGGATTGTAGCCTATTCAATCGTAGCGGTGTGTCGAGTTTAGCCATGTTACGAAGTATGTCGAGATGTTAGCGTTGATCTCCAAAAGGCAAAATGAGCGATGTTATCTATGAAGATTTATCGTGACCCAGTGAGCACAGGCTCCCAATGTTCCTTGCGATTGTCTTGCACAAGGGCATTCACGGATTCGTGGAAAATCCTGAGACTGCCTTTCCCGATTTTTGTGGCCTCCAGCCGGCCCTCTTCAACCCAACGATAAATCGTCCAGCGGCTGACATTGAGTACTTGAGCGGCTTCGCCAACGCGTAGCAATTGCTTGGTCATGGTGAGTATCCTCCTCTTTTTTTATTTCCTGTGTGCAAATGTGTTGGTATGGCATTGCTGTCAAAGCCTTGTGAAAAAATACGTTCCGTCTGCAGGACAGTCGGGCGTTCTTTCTCACGACGGTGCTCATGAGCAGACCTGTCAACAAAGACACGTCTGATTGAACGACAAACGAATGCAATAAAGAATTACACTGTCAGGAATGTTCGAGGAGGGCCACGGGATCGAATGGAGAGTGCATCGTATTGAGGCGCTATGGTATGGGGGTGTTGAAGAATTGCGACAACGAGAAGGTCAGGTTTCGTATCGGGTGTTGAATCTAGCTGACCTGTTGAGGAATAGGAGCCGACTTGGCAGGCCCAAATACACAGTGTCGAATGATTGGCGGTCTGTTTATGGTGTGTGGTTTCATTGGGAGGAGCCGCATGGGCAAACAAGCAAAACGAGGCGGCCCCTAACAAAAACAGGTACAGTGATGAAAGAAGGATCCCTCCAGACCGAATAGACCATCTATGTGAGGAACGTGTCATCATTTCATTGGGCCATTGAGTCAATTGGCCGCCAGGTCATTGGGCTACGGCCGTCTTCCAGGCTTGGTGGCGATGGCCATATCATGAATGCCGTGTTGTCTGACCTGATCCATCACAGTGATCACCAAGCCATGCTGAATGCGTTCATCGGCATTGATGACGACCGAAGGGTTTGTGTGCTCTTGGATCATCCCTTGGAGCTTAGCACTCAGTTGCTCAAGCGTAATGGCTTCTTTATTGAAAAACAAGTCCCCTTGTTCAGTTATCGTTAATGAAGCAGGTTCGATGACGGAATCTGTGGTTGAGTTAGCTTCTGGAAGATTCACGGGCATGCCGTGCTGGGTCGTCATCGAGAGCGTGGCGATCATGAAAAACACCAAGAGAAAAAACATGGTGTCGATCATCGGGATGATTTCGATGCGTGCTTTCTTTTTGGCTGAAGCTGGAAGTCTCATAACTGGCGTGGTGGAGTGTTGACGGCTAGAGCCGATTCAATCTGTGTGGCATATTGTTCCATACGTCCGGTCTCTTGTTCCACTTTGGCAAGGAAATAATTATAGGGAATGAGGGTCGTGACGGCCACAAAAATTCCTGCTGCTGTGCAGACCAGTGCTTCGGCGACCCCCCCGGTGACGGCATGAGGTTGGCCGAGGCCCGATTCGGCCATGATGCCGAACGAGTCGATCATACCCACAATGGTCCCGAGCAAACCCAAGAGCGGACCGAGTGTAATAATGGTGTCGAGTGCGGATAGCCCTCGTTTGAGCCGCGCTAGTTCGGCAAGGCTTGCCGCTTCCATGGCTTTCTCAGGCAATTCATCTCGTTTCATGATGCCTGCGGTTAGGACACGCAACAGTGGCTTCTGGCGCTGTTCGGCAACAGCCAGTGCGTCGGTCAATTTTCCCTGTTCGGTGAGCGTAATGATTTTTTTGGCTTCAGTTTCATAGCCGAGGTGCCGGAAATAGAACAACCGTTCAAGGATAATGGCCACGCCTAGAACAGAACAAAGCACGATGGGCACCATCATCCAGCCGCCGGCTATTAATATTTGCATCATGTGCTCGATTGCCTCATGCTTTCCGGGAATTCATCGGTTATCCGTGAAGTCCAAATTTCAGTGGAACATCGACATGCTTCTCAATGACAAAGTTACCATCTTTGGCGGGAGCAAAACGCCATTGACGCATCGCCTCTACGGCGGCGTCATCTAAAATCTTATGACCGCTACTTTTTTGAATGGTAATTTTCCCAGGCCTCCCGCTGGTATGTACAAGGACACGAAGTAATACGATGCCCTCCCATCCTTCCTCCTTTGCCACCCGTGGATAGACCGGACGAACGGAATGGCGAACGCCGATTTTCTTCATGCCTAATTCTTCCGTGGTTGGAACGCTGGCCGTCAACCGCCGTGTTTTCGTTGGTAACGATGGTGGAGGTGTCGCTTTGATAGCGTGTATGGATGGACGCAACGGTTCAACCGTTGGATGTTGTGCAATGGTCAGTTGAGGGCTGGTTGACGTGGATGAAGTTGCCAGGCTTGTCCTTGTGCGTTTCACCATTTTCGTCGCGCTTTGTGCGAACAACGCATCTGATGCCAATGTATCTTTCAACTTTCGTGTTTTCCTGGGTGACAGGGCCGCTGTTTTTGGTGGCGGTACGGCATCTAGTTGGAGTGCGGCAATGGCCTTCATGGGCTGAGGTTGCAAGATTTGTGGTTGGGTCGGCTGTGTCTCAGGTGGCGGAAGTACGCGACGGGTCAGGGTTTGGAGCGGTGGCGCGGTGGGTTCGGGTGCCGCACGAGGGGTTTCAGTTTTCGTCGGGACTTCAGTGGGGACGAGGGTGACCTTGACGGTCGGGCTGGTATCGGGGATGGAGGGAGATGGTTGGATAAGTGATATGCCCAGCAACACACCTGCATGAAACACTATGGACAAGACGCCACAGACACTGAACGTTTGAGGTGAGAATTCTGGCTGAACGGCGGAGGCCGAGGTCATGGCTGAACTTTCTTAACTAATTGTGTGATGCGTTCATCTGTCCCACCAAGCTTCAAGTATTCTCGATACTGTTGTAATGCCTTGTCCGTATCTTTGCGGTGAAATTCATAGAACACCCCAAGATTGTAGTAGCCTTCGGTGAGATTCGGTTCTAATGAAATGGCCGTAAGATACTCTTGTTCGGCTTCATCGAGTCGTTTGAGTCCCGCTAAGATCACTCCAAAGTTCAGATGGGCTTCTGGGTTTTCCGGGTCAAGCTTGGTGATGGCGGAAAAATGTTCGGCGGCCTGCTCACTTTTCCCCTGATCCTGGTACAGAAACCCTAGGGCTTGGTGTGGGCCAAGCAAATCTCCTTTGATGCTGAGTGCCTGTTCGTAGGCCTGAACCGCCTCGTCCGGCTTGTTGGCTTTTTCAAAAAGTTCTCCTTTCAGAAGCCAGCCGTCGAGATGATTCTGATCGGTTGTATGTAAGCGCTCAAGCATCGTGTGGGCCTGTTCGTCTTCACCGGCTTGATGATGCCAATAGGCGAGTTTGTAGAGGATATCCGGCTGGTCAGGTTTCAGACTCAGGGCGGAGTTATAGGCCGTAATGGCTTTCTTCGGCTGAGCGGTTTGGTCGTACAAGGCGGCCAGGGCGAGTTGAGCTTCAAGAAAACGAGGATACAGGGCAACGGCTTTTTGGTAGGCAGCCTCTGCATCGGCAACCTGCTGTTGGTGATGGAGGACAGTCCCCATATCCATGTGTGCACGTGCGAAGTTGGGATAATAGGAGACGGCCTGTTTGAATGCGGCAACCGCTTGTTCCGGTTGCTGCAATCCGGTGAAGTAGATGAGCCCAAGCAAATGATGGGCTTCAGCAAATCGCGGGTATGCGGCAATCGCCTTTTCAAGCGTGGCGACCGCTTGCTCATGTTGACCTTGCTGGATATATTGGTGCGCCTGGTTGAAGTAATTCAGAGCTTCATCTGCGAATGCGGCTGATGGAAAAAGCAGAAATACCCACCACAACATCATGATGATCAACCATGCATGAAGGTTGAGGATAGGACGGTGCTGGCTCCTATTTGGTTTGGGGGCTGATCGCATAATCTTAATTGGGTTGATCCAAGTCAAAGCGTATTGGCAGGTCGACGGTTGAGGCAACATCGAATTCTCCGTTTTTGGCTGGGGCAAATATCCATTGTGTGACAGTTTGGACGGCGCTTTCGTCTAAAATGGGATATCCTGAACTTTTTTGCGTTTTAGCCGAGGTCACGCTTCCATCCGATTCAATTGAAATTCGAAGGATTGTGATGCCTTCCCATCCCTGTTCTCTCGCAAAGCGCGGGTAGGGCGGGTGCTCGGCTTTGATGGGTTTCACGGGTGTGCGTATCCCGCGCACGCGCCCTATTGGGTCAAGAACGGGAGAGGGTTGTGGTCTGGCTCGGTCGATAATGCGAGAGTCTGGAATACGGAGCACAGGGTCGGCTGTTAGTATGGGGTGAAACGACGTGATGTCCGGTAAGGGAAATGTGATGGTTCGAGGGGTTCGAACGACGGCTGTGCCCGGGACTTCGATCATATCGAGTGTGTCAACCTCGTTGTGTTCGGTTGTCTGTGCCAACCCTGTTGAGATTCCAATGAGAAGCGCAAATATCAGGACAATGGTTGAAGCCCCGATCGGTTTCAGTGATAGCTGTGTCATGGCATATGCGGTGAGCCGGTGTTGAGCGACACGTTGATGTGACCCCGTATACTGATGCGTGTTGCCGTTGGGTGCCCGTTCAGTATTTGGAAGGTTTCACCATCTTATGGAAGGTATTTTGAGGGTGTCAAGAAACCACACAGGCTCTTCATTCGCTGAATGTGCTCTCACATCCTCAATCGAATTGCGAGGACCGGCTGTATAGGAAAAATCCTGCCGGCCCTGTTCTCATTGAAAAGCGGTCTAGAATGTGACTCAGCTTAAAACCCGACCACTCACTCTATCAGTCGATTGCTTTCGATAACGCAGAAGTCCTAGTCCAAGAATTCCAATGCCAAATAGGCCAAGGGTGCCAGGTTCAGGAACTGGGTTTGGATTTGGAGTGGATTCGGCCTGATGAACGTTCAAATTTGTTAAGACAAGTCTGGATGTTTCTCCAGGCAGCGCGTTGCCAAACGTAGCCGTGAACGACGAAATACCATGCCAGGCATTTGGATCGAACGTGAAAGAACCAGTGCCGGGAATGAGGGACGATGGGCCTGCCGTTGAACCTGTAAATGGTGTAAACAACGTATCGACAGTGCCCAGTTCCGTGACATCGACGCTAAACACGTCGAATGGGGTAGTCGGATTCGGACCGTCAAATGTGAATCGTACGCCCTCGGAGTCTCCGGCCATGAGCAACCCATCCCCGAAAAGGTGAAAATGACTTTCTGGGTCTGTGTCTCGAATGGCCGTGGCATAGACACTATTTTCTGTATATTGAAAAATTCGAGCAGGGCTTATGGTGCTCTGCTCTACAATCATTCCGGGTCCGGCCGTGGGATCATTAAAGTCTGTCTTAAAGCTAATGCCATGGGCGAACACAGGAGTCGTACAGAAAAGGAATGTACATGAGATGAGGCAGAATAAAGATAGCCATTTTGTCAGAAGTGTTTGCACGATGAGGCTCCTTTCGGCTTAGGTATGATAGCGGTTAAGGCCTATGTCTGCGCCGTATTGTTTGCTCAAGTCACAGGTATAGATTACTTGATGCAATCCGGGTATTTCTACGAGTCTTTGCCTACTTATACCAACAGATGCAACAGTTTGTGGAGCATCGGAGCTTTAATGACCAGAAAATAACGCGTCTTGTAAGGAAAGCCTACGATCATCAAGTGATGTATGAGAATGGACGTCGCATATAAATGTCAGAGACGATACCATGGGGTTTCTCTTGTGACTGGAAAGGTATTTTCTGAATGAATGAGTGGTGTCTTAGATTGAATCGGACAAAAAACGTTTGATGGTTTTACGTAAAGAAATATGCCTAGACAGTCCTCTCGTCCTTTCCAGGATTTGGCTTTTGCAATCCATTTGTCAGTGGTCCCAAAACCATCATTCTCTTTGCTAGGGACGATGATTCTTGAGAAAGAAAACTTCCTGTGCAAGAAAAATTCTTTCTTGACTGTATGGTTTTCGACTCTATCCCTGCTCGCCCATTGTTCATTGCTTTACAGGTCTCCCCCTATTGGTTCCATTTCCTTTTGATTCTTACCTTTATTCAGGTATACTAATTAGCAACGTCTGTTTTTTCTCATCTTCCTAGGTAAATCCCTTAACATGTTTATTCAACTCCTGAACATTCTATTTGGAAGCAAAAACGATCGTGAACTCAAGGCTTTCAAGCCGGTTGTGGACAAGATTAATGAGCTGGAATCCACGCTGACGCCGTTGTCGGATGAGGCCCTGGCCGACAACACACAAACATTCAAAAAACGATTAGAAGGCGGCGAAACGTTGGACGATATTCTGCCGGAGGCTTTTGCCGTCTGCCGTGAAATGTCCAAACGGCGTTTGGGGATGCGGCATTTCGATGTCCAGCTTTTGGGTGGCATGGTGCTTCATCAAGGACGAATAGCGGAAATGCGAACGGGTGAAGGTAAAACGCTTGTTGCCACGCTTCCCATCTATCTCAATGCGCTGGCCGGCAAGGGAACGCATTTGGTCACGGTCAATGATTACTTGGCAAAACGCGATGCCCAGTGGATGGGCCCACTCTATACGAGCTTAGGCTTGTCGCTTGGCATCATTCAGCATGATGCGTCGTTTCTCTTCGATGCCACCTATGATGCCCCTGATAAGCGCCTGCAATATTTACGACCTTGTGAAAGGCGAGAGGCCTATCGAGCTGATATTACCTATGGAACCAATAATGAATATGGCTTTGACTATCTGCGAGATAACCTGACGGTTACGGACTTAAATCAATATGTTCAGCGAAAGCCGTACTTTGCGATTGTCGACGAAGTCGACAGTATTCTCATCGATGAAGCTCGGACGCCGTTGATTATCTCGGGGCCGGCTGAAGCCAGCACGGATATGTATTACCGCATCAACAGCATCATTCCCAATTTACAGCATGAGCGCGATTATACTATTGAAGAAAAAACCAAGACGGTGACGCTGACGGATGAAGGGAATGCGAATGTCGAAAAACAACTCGGTGTCGATAATCTCTATGATATGAAGCATTTGAGTCTCGTGCATCATGTCATTAAGGCATTGCAGGCTCATGTGTTGTGGAAACGTGACGTGGACTATGTCGTGAAAGACGGCGAAGTGATCATTGTCGATGAGTTTACTGGACGATTAATGCCGGGACGTCGTTGGAGCGATGGCTTGCATCAAGCCGTGGAAGCCAAAGAGGGAGTGAAGATCGCCAATGAGAATCAGACCCTGGCTTCCGTCACGTTTCAAAACTTTTTCCGCATGTATGAAAAGCTTGGTGGTATGACTGGTACGGCGGATACTGAGGCTGCGGAGTTTGCCAAGATTTATAATTTGGATGTCAATGTCATTCCCACGAATCGGCCCATGGTTCGGCAGGACTATGCCGATGTTGTCTTCCGAACGGAAAAAGAGAAGTTCAATGCCATTGCCGATGAAATCAAGGAATACCATGATCGTGGTCAGCCGGTCCTCGTGGGAACGATTTCAATTGAAAAGTCCGAACGGTTGTCGACGCTCTTGAAGCATCGCGGGATTCCACATCATGTCTTGAACGCGAAATTTCATGAGAAAGAAGCCGAAATTATTGCCCTGGCCGGTCAAAAAGGCGCGGTGACGTTGGCCACGAACATGGCCGGTCGTGGAACGGATATTCTCTTGGGTGGAAGTCCGGAGGCGTTGTTTAAACAGCAGGTGATATATAAAGATGAAGGTCTGACGGAAGAGCAGCAAGCTGAAGCGTACGAAAAAATCAAGCAGCAATGTGAGGAGAATAAAGTCGAAGTGCTGGCGGCTGGCGGCGTGCATATTGTCGGTACTGAACGGCATGAGAGCCGGCGTATTGATAATCAGCTCCGGGGTCGGGCGGGCCGTCAGGGCGATCCGGGTTCCTCTCGGTTCTTCCTATCGCTGGAAGATGACTTGATGCGAATCTTTGCATCCGAACGCGTGTCCAACTTGATGCTCAAGCTGGGTATGGAAGAGGGTGTGCCTATTGAACATCGGATGGTGAGCAAGTCCATTGAAAATGCTCAAAAGAAAGTTGAAGGTCATAATTTTGAAATCAGAAAGCACCTGCTTGAATATGACGATGTGATGAATAAGCAACGTGAGATTATTTATGAACATCGCGCGATGGTGTTGGGTGCCGAAGACTTGTCTTCGGAAATTCAGGATATGATCACGGACACGGTTGATGGCTTAATCGATACCTATTGTCCGGAAGAGCAATATGCCGAAGAATGGGATCTTGAAGGATTTAAGGAACAGATTCAAGGTCAATTTGGTCTTGATTTCCTTCGGATCGATGAACTCAAAGAGATGGGACGGGATGGCTTAAAGGAGGAAGTTCGAGAGCATATTCAACAGGCATATAAAGAAAAAGAGACACGTTCCGCTGAGGAGCAGGGTGTCACTTCGGAGATGTTCCGGTATTTAGAAAAAATGGTCTTGCTACAAGTCATCGATCAGCAATGGAAAGATCATCTGTTAGGCATGGATCAATTGCGTGATGGTATTGGCCTTCGCGGGTACGGACAGAAAGATCCGTTAGCGGAATATAAGCGTGAAGGCTACGACATGTTTGCCGGCATGATGGCGCGGATAAAAGGGGAAGCCTTAGAGCGGTTATTTAAGGTGCAATTGGTCCGAGGAGAGCGGCCAGAGCCGATTGCCGAAGCTCCGGTTGCGCCGCAGATGAGTTTTAATCGAGGAGAAGATTCGGCTCCGGCACAGAAGACCGTGGTTCGCACAGAGGAAAAGGTTGGACGCAACGATCCCTGTCCCTGTGGCAGCGGGAAAAAATATAAGAAATGCCACGGTCAGTAATGATGCCGTTACAGTTTTCGTTCTCTTGTATGTGAATGCGTAGGCTGGCCGTTGTTCAATGGCGTCATGTCTGCGGCTGCCTCTCTTTCATGTCTCCTTCGTTCTCCGTACGATTCCACGCACTATGTTCTTAGATGTTGATGTGTAAGCCGGCATGACACTGTTCGAGAGAAGATGATGAGGGTCGGGTCCTGAATTGGCGGTAGCCACAATAGAAGGTGACGTGAGTGAACAAGACCACGCAATTTAAACGGATGTTGGAATCAGATCGTTTGGAGTTTCTGCTGGAAGCCCATAATGGTTTGAGTGCCAAGATTGTTGAAGAGTCTGGGCATAAAGGCATTTGGGGCAGTGGTCTTGGTATTTCGGCAGCCTTAGGGGTAAGAGACAACAATGAGGCGAGTTGGACCCAAGTTCTTGAGGTCGTCGAATTCATGAGCGATGCGACGACGATCCCCTTGCTGCTTGATGCGGATACGGGATATGGGAATTTTAACAACGTTTGCCGACTTGTTCGAAAACTCGAACAGCGTCAAGTGGCTGCCGTATGTCTCGAAGACAAGTTATTCCCTAAAACCAATTCGTTCCTTGGTGAGCAACAGCCTCTCGCGGATATGGATGAATTTTGCGGGAAGATTAAGGCGGCCAAAGACACCCAGCAGGATCCAGATTTTTGCGTGGTGGCTCGTGTCGAAGCGTTTATTGCCGGCTGGGGGCTCACTGAAACGTTGAAGCGCGCTCAGGCTTACGCTCGCTCAGGAGCCGATGCCGTGCTGATTCATAGTAAGTTGTCGAAGCCCGATCAAATTTTGTCGTTTATGAAGGAATGGCATGAGCCCTGTCCGGTGGTCATTGTGCCGACGATGTATTATGCCACGCCCACCAGCGTGTTCGAAGAAGCCAAGGTGAGCATGGTCATTTGGGCTAATCACTTAGTCCGGGCGAGTATTTCGGCCATGCAGGATATTGCCAAAAAGATTTATGTCGAACAGTCACTCATGACGGTGGAAGACGCCATTGTGTCGGTTCGCGAAGTATTTCGTTTGCAAGACGCCGAGACCTTAAAAGCCGCAGAGCATGCCTATCTTCCGAACCGTCAAACTGAGCATGGGCGAGCCATTGTGTTGGCCGCCTCAAAGGGGGCAGATTTAGGGTCCTTGACTGATGAGAAGCCAAAGGCCATGTTGCCGATTCAAGGGAAGCCGTTGTTACAGCGGCTGACTGACCATTTTCATGCGGTTGGGATTCACGACATTCTTGTTGTGGGTGGGTATAAATCTGAGACCATTGATGTTCCTGACATCAACTTGCTGGTCAATGCCGAGTACGAACAGACCAAGGAATTGTCATCCTTGTATACCGCGCTAGATAATTTGGATCGGCCAGTCATTGTCTCGTACGGGGATATTCTGTTTAAAAACTATATCTTGCTCCGGCTGCTTAATGAACCTGGGGATATTGTGGTCAGCGTGGATGCGAATCCCATACGTAGCCATGTCGTGAATCGTTTTACGGATTTCGTTCGATGTTCGCGAAGGTATGACACAGATTATTTCGAAGAGTCCGTGCGGCTCCTAGAGATGAATCCGTTTTTGTCTGCGGATCAAGCGGATGGAGAATGGATTGGCTTAGTGAAATTAAGCGCTCACGGTGCGAAACACGTACATGTCGCGTTAGATGAGCTTCATCGTCGAGATGATTTCAAGACGCTACGAATGAATGATTTATTTGAATATCTGATCCGCCAGCACTGTGAGATTCGCGTGGTGTATACCAATGGCCATTGGCTGGATATTGACGATCTTGAAATCTTATCGGAAGCTATGGAATTTTGAGTCATACAGCATCATCGCATTGGAGGTCTTGGCATCTGAATTTTTGATTTGACTTTTGTCATCCAGGTGGGAATCTTTCTGTTGATTGCTTAGTCGTTTTTTTCTTCTCACCGCGTCCCATTCTTTCGTTCCGCAACACATCTTTCCTCTGCCTACACTTCGAAGCTTCGTCTAACCGCTGCACATTCTGTGCATGGCTGTATTCCCTCCGTGTCATCTTCTGGTCTTTGCTTGACTTGCTCAGGCTTCGGCCCGTATCGTACGGGGTTGTTTTCTAAGAAATACTTGTATGTGAGGAGCGTTGTTGTGTCAGGTTTTGGCTCGACAGAGATTTGCCATTCGATTCTTCTTCAACGAATCATTGACGAAATTTCACAGCAGGGGCCAATGACCTTCGCTCGCTTTATGGAGTTAGCCCTCTATGATCAAGACGGCGGGTATTATATGACGAGTGGGACTCAAGCCTCTGATGTGTCACGAGAAGATTCACGCATCGGCTGGACGGGAGATTTTTATACCTCATCCGATGTCCATCCACTGCTTGCACGATGCTTGATTAAACAAATTCAGGAAATGGATGCCCTGTTAGATCATCCTACGCCGTTTACCGTTGTCGAAATGGGGCCGGGGAAAGGGTTGCTTGCTCGCGATGTGCTGCAGGCCTGCGTCGATGATGACTCTGATCTATCTTCGAGACTCACATACGTGTTGATCGAACGGAGTCCAGTGATGCGAGCAGCACAAGAATGGCATCTTCGTGACTATAGAGAGAAGGGACGCTCGATAGAATGGCATTCCTCATTGTCAGCACTGGCTCATGGCTCGATTCACGGTCTCGTGTTGTCAAATGAGTTGGTTGATGCCTTGCCCGTTCATCGCGTCAGCATGGTCAACAACAGACTGAATGAGGTGTTTGTTGACTACCGGGATGGACAGTTTTGCCAGCACCTGGGTGAGCCTTCTACTCCGGACATTCTTGCCTATATAGATTCCTATACAGATGGAAGTAACCGGACATGGTCTGAAGGCTATTGCACGGAGGTTCATTTGGAGTCCGTGTGTTGGATGGCAGACGTGGCGCATGTGCTGCAACGTGGTTTTGTGCTCACGATAGACTATGGACATACGGCACAAGACTATTATGATGCGTCCCGAAACAATGGAACATTACTATGTTATCACAAGCATACAGCTTCTTCGAACCCATTTGTTCGAATTGGAGAGCAGGATATGACAGCGCATGTGAACTTTTCTGCGCTTGCGAGCAAAGGCGCGCACGTTGGGTTGTCTGTCACGGGATTTACCAACCTCATGCATTTTCTTCTCGGACTTGGAGCCGATAGGATGCTGACTGATGTGGATCCTGAATCAGAGGAAATGCAGTCGGCGATTCAATTTTTGAGACCGCATAGTATGGGACAAACCTTTAAAATTTTGGTACAACACAAAGCGCTTGAATCCCCGACATTACAAGGGCTGAAATACCGTCCATTTTTTGATGGGGTCTTACAGGGTGATGGGTCGATAGGCTGAGTCGAAATTTTGGGGACGCAATGTGAGCGGCGTGCCCCCTCTATGAACGATGTCTGCTTTTTAACTAATTGCCGTTGCAGGCACATAGTATTGGCAAGAGAGACCGGAGCACGAGAGGTCAAGTATGGGTGGAGAAGCCGTTCCGTTTAATTACATCCCTATTGTTATTTTTATCGTCTTAGGGACGGCCTTCGGGCTGGTCTCGCTTCTTGTGGGCATTGCGTTGCGTCCGAATCGTCCCTACCGCGCAAAATTACTTCCGTATGAAAGTGGGAGTCCGTTGTTCATGGACGCTCGCATTCAATTTCCGATGCGCTATTACATTATTGCCATGCTGTTTGTCATTTTTGATATTGAAATCATCTTTTTATTTCCTTGGGCTGTGGCTTTCAAACAGCTTGGGCTGTTGGGGCTGATTGAAATGGGGCTCTTTATTGCCATTTTGGTTGTAGGATTTTGGTATGTCTGGAAAAAGGGTGCATTAGATTGGGAATGAAATATAGGCCTTTAGGCCTAGCCAAAAAGGGGAGTGAACAGATAAAATAGCCCGCTAACAAGAACTCCCTTATCAAGGAATTCCTTAGTGAGGGTATTAACCATAGTGTGGTGAGGTGATCGGGTGGTCAAGAGACATTCTCGGTCGGATGGAGTTTGATGAGTTTTCTTGAACGACAGCTTGAGCCTAATATTGTGACCACGCAGTTAGATTATTTCATTAGTTGGGCACGTAAATCCGCGTTATGGCCGATGACGTTTGGATTAGCCTGCTGCGCTATTGAAATGATTGCGTCCGTGTCGTCTCGCTATGATATTGATCGGTTTGGTGCTGGAGTGTTTCGGGCCTCTCCACGGCAATCGGACTTAATGATTGTGGCTGGTACCGTCTGTCGAAAGATGGCTCCGGTCATTCGTCGTATTTATGACCAAATGGCCGAGCCTCGATACGTCATTTCCATGGGGTCCTGTGCGACGTCTGGTAATCATTATAATAGCTATAGTGTGGTCCAAGGCGTTGATCAGATTGTCCCGGTCGATGTCTATATTGCTGGTTGCCCTCCACGTCCGGAAGCCCTCCTCGATGGCTTGATTAAGTTACAAGAGAAAATTCAGCGAGAGAAGGTGTTCGTTAAATAGGTGAATCTCCACGGGTCGATCGCCACCGTCTTCATGTCTGTGAAGGGTTGGGATTGTAGCCAGGGGTGTTATACACGTGATTGAATGACATCATGCATCTAGTACTAGAAACCTTACAGCAACAGTTTCCATCGATTATTCAATCGGTGCATGAAGATACGCAGCGTCATGAGTTGTCGGCTCAGATCTTGCGTGACGGGTGGGGAGAAGTTGCGAGATTTCTTCACGATGACCCAGCAATGGCGTTTGATCATATGACCGATATTTGTTCAGCAGATTATCCTGATGATCTTGAGAGATTTGAGGTGATCTATCACTTTCTCTCGCTGCCGCAAGGGGTCAGAATCCGTGTGAAGGTACGCGTGACGGAGGAGGAGCCAAGCCTGGCAACGGTGAGTCATATTTGGGCTGGTGCGAATTTTCTAGAACGGGAAGTCTATGACCTCATGGGGATACAATTTTCCGGACATCCCGATCTTCGCCGGATCTTGATGCCGGAAGATTATGACGAAGGGTTTCCCCTGCGAAAAGATTTTCCAGCTGAAGGAAAGGGCTGGAGAAGTCACATGGACTTTATTCCCCGGTTGGATGAGCCTGAAACCGTCTGGTCGGAAGAGGAGATTCCGTCGGATCAGCGACATCAATTCATGGCTGGCGATTCGCCTGAGGATTCGAAACGGACCACGGAAATGTTGTTGAATATGGGACCGCAACATCCAAGCACGCATGGTGTGCTGCGGGTTGTGTTAGAACTGGATGGCGAACGTGTGACAAAAGCCGTGCCGGATCTTGGCTATTTGCACCGTGGTGTAGAAAAACTTGCTGAAGGGCTGCATTATATGCAGATTCTTCCCCATACCGATCGGTTGGATTATGTGTGTGCGATGACCAATAATTACGCGTATGTGCGTGCGGTAGAAAAGTTAGTGGGCATTACGATTCCTGAGCGTGCGGAGTATGTGCGGACCATTGTGGCTGAAATGCAGCGAATCGTGGGGCATCTCTTTTGGCTGGGCACTCAAGCATTGGATATTGGGGCCATGACGGTGTTTTTTTTCACGTTCAGAGAGCGTGAAGTGTTGCTGGATATGTTTGAAAAGTTGTGTGGGGCTCGTCTGACATTAAACTATTTCCGTTTTGGCGGTGTCGATAGTGACCTGACTCCAGAAATTATTCACGGGTTAAAAGAATTCTTAAAAACCTTTTCTGAGCATATTGATGAGTACGATACGCTCTTAAGAGCCAATCGTATCTGGATTGCCCGCACCAAGGGTGTTGCCGTGATTTCAGGTGAAGACGCCATTAATTTTGGTCTGACCGGCCCAAGTCTTCGAGGCTCTGGTGTGGCCTATGATATTCGGAAGTTGGAGCCGTATGGCGTCTATGATCGGGTTGAGTGGGAAGTGCCGGTTGGAAAGGATGGCGACACCTATGATCGCTATTGGATTCGCGTTGAAGAAATGCGACAGAGCGCGCGTATCATCGAGCAATGTTTGGAACAGATTCCGGAAGGGCCGATAATCGCTGAAGATTCAAAAGTCATTCCACCTCCTAAGCCGGATGTCATGCGAGATATGCAGAGTTTGATTCATCATTTCATTATTTTTACCCAAGGGTTTAAGCCTCCGAAAGGTGAAACCTATTGTGCAACCGAGGTCCCAAAGGGCGAGCTTGGGTTTTTTCTGATTAGTGATGGCAGTCCAAGGCCGTATCGCATGAAAATCCGGTCGCCGTCGTTTGTGCACATGGGGGCCTTCGATCATATGGCCCGCGGATATCTGATTTCAGATATTATTACGATTTTTGGGACGTATGACATCGTAATGGGCGAATGCGATAGATAAGAAGAATAGAATGCTAAATATAAATTGCAAAATGAAAATACGAAATGCAAAACGGACTTCTTTCATTTTGCAATTAATAATTTGAAATTTTCATTGCCGTACTATGATTTTTGACAAACTCAAAGATGAAGTAGAAAAATTATTGTCTCGCTATCCGGTCAAGCGTTCGGCCCTGTTGCCCTTGTTGTATATTGCGCAACGGGAAGAGGGATATGTGAGTGAGCCGGCCATGAAAGAAATTGCCATGCTCTTGGATTTGACGCCTTCTCAGGTGTATGAAACCGTGACGTTCTATTCGATGTACAACCTCAAGCCCATCGGTAAGTACCACATACAGGTGTGCCGGTCCTTAATGTGTGCGTTAGTGGGCTCCGATAACGTAGTGGAATGGATTCATAAGAAGCTAGAGATTACTCCCGGCCAGACATCGTCAGATAAAAACTTTACCTTAAGTGTCGTGGAATGCCTGGGCTCTTGCGGCACCGGCCCAATGATGCAGGTGAATGATGACTATTATGAACGCTTGACCGAAGAAAAAGTCGGACACATTCTTGACGAACTGAAGCAAAAGGGATCTTCTTCGATGAAGAGTGGACCCTTTATGTTTCCACAATTGGCTAAATGAAACATGTACATTCAGTCGTGAAATGAAATACGGAAAAAGGCTCATGCAACACAGTATGATACACGTGAACACAAACTTTTTTCTTTGTTTCACGCTTCACGCTTCACGCTTCACGTCGTAATTCTATGGCTAAGTACGAAAAAATTCTGTTTAAAAATATGGAACAACCGGGGTATGTCGGTTCTTTGAAGGAGTATGAACACCTAGGTGGTTACCAGGCCTTGAGAACGGTGTTTGCTGGAATGGCTCCTGCCGATATTATTGAGACCGTCAAGCAGTCTGGGCTTCGAGGTCGAGGTGGAGCCGGTTTCCCGACTGGTGTGAAATGGAGTTTCATTCCCAAAGACCATCCTGGGCCGAAATACCTGTGTTGTAATGCTGATGAAAGTGAGCCGGGGACCTTTAAGGATCGCCAGCTTATGGAGCGTGATCCGCATCAAGTGCTGGAAGGCATGGCCATTACCTGTTATACGATCGGTGCAGAAACGGCTTACATTTACATTCGCGGCGAATTCTGGTTGGGCGCGCAGATCTTGGAGCGCGCGATCGAAGACGCGAAGCAGGCTGGTTATCTCGGCTCCGATGTTCTGGGTAGTGGAAAGACGATCAACATTTATGTCCATCGAGGTGCGGGAGCCTATATTTGTGGAGAGGAAACGGCGTTGCTTGAATCCTTGGAAGGCAAGCGCGGCAAACCGCGATTCAAACCGCCATTTCCTGCTACACACGGGCTCTATCAAAAGCCAACGGTCGTGAATAATGTGGAAACGCTCGCCAATATTCCTCATATTATGAATCGCGGAGCCGAGTGGTTTGCGGCAATCGGCGAGCCTCCCAAGGGATCGGGAACCAGAATCTTCTGTCTGAGTGGGCACGTCAAACGTCCAGGGAATTATGAAGTGCCTATGGGCGTGACGTTTCGTGAAATGATTTATGAAGTAGGCGGTGGGATGCGTTCGAATACGCCGCTCAAGGCGTTTATTCCTGGCGGGGCCTCCGCGCCGTTTCTGACTCCAGAACATTTGGATGTCAAAATGGATTTTGAGTCGGTGGCCAAGGCAGGGTCGATGCTCGGATCCGGGGGGATTACGGTCATGGAAGAAGGGACCAACATGGTCTGGGCTGCCCTTCGTTTGATGGAATTTTTCTATCACGAGTCTTGCGGGAAATGTACCCCATGCCGGGAAGGTAGTTCGTGGCTCGTGCAAACAATGCAACGAATTTGGCGTCGAGAAGGTCGTACGTCCGATCTTGATCTCTTGCTGGATCTCTGTAAGAGCATCGAAGGGCGAACGGTCTGTGCATTTGGCGAAGCGGAGGTGTCACCGATTGTGAGTACCATGCGGCATTGGCGGTCTGAATATGAAGAGCTTATTCGAGAAGCTGAGGCATCACGGCCAAACAGCAAACAGGAAATTCCGGTGTTGAGTCAAGCGTAGATAGTGCCATGAGCGAACACACACCAACAGATATGGTGACGGTCACGATTGACGACGTGACGACGACGGTGCCAAAAGGCACGCTGGTCATTGAAGCGGCTCGTCAAGTTGGCGTGATGATTCCCCATTTCTGCTATCACCCCAAACTGTCTCCTGACGCCAATTGTCGAATGTGTTTGGTTGAAATCGAAAAAATGCCAAGACTGCAAACGTCATGCAGCACGCCAGTGTCAGATGGCATGGTCGTCCGTTCGTCGGCGTCTTCAACCGTGAAGCAAGCCAGAAAGTCGGTCCTTGATTTTATTCTGGCCAATCATCCTCTCGATTGTCCGGTTTGCGATCAGGGTGGACGATGTGACTTGCAGGATTTTTCTCACGAATATACAGCGTCAGGCACGCAGTTTGTTGAGCTCAAGCGGGTATTTCAAAAAGAGTATTTTAGCCCAGTCATCGAGACACAAATGAATCGATGTGTGCAGTGTCTACGGTGTGTACGATATTGCGATCAAGTCATGGATGTCCGGGCCTTAGCTCCTGCAGGCCGAGGAACTATGACAAAAATTCAGTCGTTTGGTGTGCATGAACTTGATTGCGAATTTTGCGGTGGTTGTGTCCAGATTTGTCCGGTAGGGGCTATCACGAGCCGTCTTTCCATGTATGAATTTCGGCCTTGGATGCTGAAACGGACGGAATCCATCTGCGGCTATTGTGGCGATGGGTGCCAGCTGACGTTTCAGGCGAAAAATGATGATCTCATCGAAGTCAATTCTACCCATGGTGCCGGACGTAATAACGGGGATCTCTGCTCGCGTGGCTATTTCGGCTATCATGCCAATGTTCATGAAGATCGTCTCACGTCCCCACTCGTGCGTCGAGATGGCGAATTCGTCGAAGTCACCTGGGAAGAAGCACTGGAGGTTGTTGCTGAACACTTCTTACGCATACAAACGGAAAGTGGTCCTGATGCCATAGGCGGGTTGGTGGCTTCTCGTTGTACCAATGAAGATCTCTATCTCTTTCAAAAGTTTATGCGGGTCGTGATCGGCACGAACAATCTGGATAGTAGTGCTCGTTTTGGACATATGAACGGTGTCCAGGCACTTCGGCAGGTTCAGGGAACGCATCGTTGGACAGTCAGTTACGAAGATATTCTTGCTGCGAATGCGGTGCTTCTCGTTGGGACGAATATCACAGAGACTAATCCCATCACGGCGTTGAAGGTCAAAGAGGCCGTCAAGAAACGTGGAGCGGATTTGATCACCGTAGAAGCCTTACGACCGGCTATTGGGGCCATTAGTAATATTACCTTGTTGTCTACCCATCATTTACCTGTTTCGCCGGATCAATTTGGGACAGGAGTCATCGGTCTGCTGAAGGCGGTGATTGAGGCCGACCTGGTCGATGCAGATCTGTTGGTACAAGCGAAAGAGTATGTTTTGAGCGTGAAGGAACGTCTTGGTGCTATTTCCTGGAGCGAGATTGAAGCTCGCACAGGCCTGACGTCTACGGCGTTCAATGAGGCGGTAACGGTATTTACCAATGCTGATCGTGCGGTGGTCCTTGTTGGTCAGGGCGTTCTCCGAGGTGAAGGTGGGTTTGGTGTAACGTTAAATCTATTAGATTTACTTGTCTTGACTGGAAAGGTGAGTCGATCAGGATGTGGACTCGGTCCGTTGGCTGAAGAAAATAATGATCAAGGGGCTATAGAAATGGGTGCTGTTGCTGAATGGCTGCCAGGTGCTCGTGATGTGGCTTCGCAAGAGGCTCGCCACACTCTTGAAACCGCTTGGGGATGTTCTTTACCGGCGAACGCTGGTCTCTCACTCATGGACATGGTGAACAGCGCTAAAAACGGACAGTTGAAAGCTATGCTGGTGGTTGGGGAAAACCCGGTTGCCTCACTTCCGCCAGCTGCCGGTGCAAAAGAGGCGTTGGGAAATCTTGAATTTCTCGTTTGTCAGGAATTGTTTTTAACGGAAACGGCGCAATTAGCGGATGTGGTATTGCCAGCCTGTTCCTATGCTGAAAAAAATGGGACGTTTACGAATACCGAGGGGCACACGCAAGCCGTGAGAAAGGCGATTGATCCGCTTGGTGACAGCCGTCCGGATTGGGAAGTTCTGTCTGCGCTCTCTGCCTTGATGGAACGTCCGCTTGAGTATGAAAGCGTAAAAGCCGTTGGGAAGGAAATGCGTAATGTGATTCCTGGGACTCGAACGCTTGGCCCCTCGCCGCTCCCGCCAACCGTGTGCCCTGAGACGGTGACACGCTATCTTCAAGAAGGCTATCGGTACGGTGTTCCTATGCGTTATCAGCTTTCGGGACTTCATGATTCATATATGTTTGTCCTGAATGTTGGGCAGTCACTTTTTCATTCAGGAAAGTTCTCGACTCGTGCGAAAGGGTTGCTTCGGATCCAAGATCATGGGGTCTTGAATATGAACCCTGAGGATGCGGAGCGGTTGGGGATTGCCTGTGGCTCTCATGTCCGTGTCTCGAATGCCCAAGGGCAGGTCACCACAACAGTCAAATTGCTTGATCGTCTTCCAGCGGGAGTGTTGTTTTTTCCCGAGCATTTTGATCAAGACATTCGAACGTTGCTGACCGTTTCTGTGGATGAGGATACAAAGGTTCCGTATGCAAAATATACGGTCGTGACTGTGGAAAAGGCCTCGTAATATTTGTGATGGGTATATACCTGTTGGAGTGTCGCATAGTTATTCTTTCTTAAATTTGGAGTAACCTCGTGTTTGACTTCGGCATAAAATTCGCGCTTACGTTGACCCAAATCGCCGCGGTGATGGGTATTGTGTTGCTGACCGTGGCCATTCTTACGCTACTGGAACGGAAGGTGTTGAGCTGGATGCAAGATCGTATGGGGCCGATGGAAGTCGGGCCGTACGGTATTTTGCAACCTGTTGCGGACGGTCTGAAGTTGTTCTTTAAAGAGGACATTATTCCCGCAGGTGCCAATCGGATGATGTTTATGATGGCGCCGGTGTTGTCCTTAGTTCCCGCGTTGATCGGGTTTGCGGTCATTCCATTCGGGCCAAATTGGACGGTTGATTTTTTCGGCGTTGAATTCAAACCATTCGCGATTAGCGATATCAATATCGGTATCTTGTATATTCTGGCATTTACGTCTATTGGTGCGTACGGAATTATTTTGGGTGGCTGGTCATCAAACAGTAAGTATTCCTTATTGGGTGGGTTGCGGTCGGCGGCTCAGCTTATTAGTTATGAGCTCAATGTCGGTCTTTCGATTGTCGGGGTGTTGTTGCTGACCGGTTCACTCAGTATGGTGGAAATCACCGAAGCTCAATCTGGTGGATTTTGGAATTGGTTCTTCTTCGCGTTGCCATTTCCGCAAGCCATTGCTTTTGTCGTGTTTATTATTTCGGCTGTGGCAGAAACCAATCGGGTGCCATTTGATTTGCCTGAAGCAGAAAGCGAATTGGTGGCCGGGTTCTTTACGGAATACAGCGGCATGCGTTTCGCCTTTTTCTTTTTGGCCGAGTACGCCAACATGATCTTGGTCTCCTGCGTCGCCTCTGTCCTCTTTTTCGGTGGCTGGCAGGCGCCGTTGCCGATACTGCAAGGATCGGGGTCGATGGTCTGGCTTACCGGCATTATGTGGTTCACCTTGAAAGTCTATGCCTTTTTGTTTTTCTTCTTTTGGATCCGTGCCACGTTGCCGCGATTGCGCTATGACCAGTTGATGCGATTCGGGTGGAAGGTGTTATTACCCATCGCGATTGGCAATATTGTCGTGACGTCTATTTTTGCCTATATGTTTCCAGGTTCGTAATCACGAAGTGAGTTGGCTATGAAATTCAAAGAATGGATCAAGACGCTCACGTTTTATGAACTGTTGTTAGGCATGAAGACCACCATGTCGCATCTTCTTCGGTATCGGCCGATTACGATTCAATACCCTCACGAGAAAAAACCGCTTCCCGAGAATTACCGCGGCATGCTTGCATTATTGAAATATGATGACGAAACGGAAAAATGCGTGGGATGTGATTTGTGTGAAGCGGCGTGTCCTTCCCGAGTCATTCGTGTGGTGAGTGCCGAAGTGCCGGGTGAACCCATGAAACGCTATTCCAAAGAATATTACATGGATATGACGCGGTGTTTGTTTTGTGGTCTCTGTGTCCAGGCTTGTCCAGTTGACGCGCTGGGCATGACCCGTGAGTTCGAATGGGCCGTGTACGATAAGCGGAATCTCCACTTGGATAAGCAACAGTTATTAGCGATCGGGGATCGAGCTTTCCCGGTGCGTGAAAAACGCATCGAATTTCAGCATCCCAATGTTGCCCACTTCAATGTGGCTTTCCAGCGCCTCCCACAAAAGGAGAGTTAAATACGCTGCTCTGCCGGCAGGGTATACCAGAGGCAGGGTTTTGCCAATTGGCAAGGGAAAGTTGAGTCGTATGCCACTGTGTGCTGAGTTAGGTTAAATAATGCTTCACGTTGATTTGGATTCATTGATGTATGGATAGTCTCATATTTTTTTACTTCGCCGGCATCATTCTCGTAACTGCGACATTAGTTGTTGCGCTTCGAAATCCCATTTATAGCGCCTTGTCTCTTCTGGTCATGTTTTTTCATGTGGCGGGACTGTACGTCACGCTCCATGCCGAGTTCTTAGCGGCGATCCAAATTATCGTGTATGCAGGAGCGATTCTTGTGTTGTATCTCTTTGTGGTCATGCTGCTCAATGTCAAACGAGAAGAACGGATTCATCGGCAATCTCTTGTGGCAGTATTGTTAGGCGCGACACTGCTGACGGAAGCTGCCTTATTAGTGTTTCAAAGCAAAGGGCCTGTCTTTCCGGATGCTACCTCGTCCGGGTCTGCCGGGGAGGTGACGGGAAATACCGAATCGATAGGGCAAGTCTTATATTCAACCTATCTCTTCCCGTTCGAAGTGGCCTCCTTAATTCTGCTGGTGGCGATGGTCGGGGCAGTGATTCTCTCGAAAAAAGGTCTGTTAGATCAGAAATCCTGATGACTGTTCCTATTAGCTACTACGTTGTCTTAAGTGGATTAATCTTTCTGATCGGCTTAGTTGGTGTGTTAACGCGTCGAAACATCATTATTATTTTGTTATCAATCGAGTTGATGCTCAATGCAACCAACATTAATTTTGTTGCCTTTTCTGCGTATCTCGGGAATTTATCCGGTCAAGTGTTTGTCTTTTTTGCGTTGACTGTTGCCGCGGCTGAAGTCGCGGTCGGACTAGCAATTATTATTGCCTTATACCGTCATACTCCTAGTATTAATGTTGACGACTTCCGGTTGTTGAAGTGGTAAGTCAATGCTCTACGTCTTAATTCCTCTCCTCCCACTCTTGGCGTTTGTCAGTATTGGGCTCTTTGGCCAGCATTTCAAAGGCCGAAGTCACTTTATTGCCGTTCCTGCCGTGCTGTGTTCCTTCGTCTTGTCTCTTGTGGCATTCTCGGAAGTGGCAAGCGGCAATATTCTGCACATTCCACTCTATACATGGGCCACATCAGGCGATCTTCGCATTGAGCTGGGTCTCTATCTCGATCAGTTGACGGTGGTCATGCTGCTGTTGGTGACGATTGTGAGTTCGCTCGTCCATATCTACACCATTGGCTATATGCACGGAGAACCGGCATACGATCGATTCTTTAGCAATATCGCGCTCTTTACCTTTTCGATGCTGATGCTCGTGATGTCGGATAACTTTCTGCAGCTGTTCGTCTTTTGGGAAGCGGTAGGCTTGTGTTCATACTTGCTGATCGGTCACTGGTACGAACGGCAGTCTGCCAGAGCCGCAGCGACGAAAGCGTTTGTCGTGAATCGTGTCGGTGACTTTGGCTTTCTGCTTGGGATTTTACTGGTTTTTGTCATGTTCGGGAGCTTGGCCTACCTCCCAGTGTTTGACGCGGCTCCAACCATGGCCAATGCCACGGTGAATGTCCTTGGCTCTGTCGGAGGCAGCTGGGAAGTTTCGGCCCTGACGTTAATTTGCCTCTTGCTCTTTGTCGGAGCCATTGGGAAATCTGCGCAGGTTCCACTGCATGTCTGGTTGCCAGATGCCATGGAAGGTCCGACGCCGATTTCCGCATTGATCCATGCCGCAACAATGGTGACGGCAGGAGTCTTTATGGTGGCGCGATTGTCGCCCCTGTATAACTTATCGCCAGTGGCAATGGATGTTGTGGCACTTGTGGGTGGATTGACCATGGTTGTTGGTGCAACGATTGCTCTCACGCAAACCGATATCAAACGGGTGGTGGCCTATTCGACGATGAGCCAACTCGGATACATGATTATGGCCTGTGGTCTCGGTGGGTATGTGGAAGGCATTTATCATTTACTCACGCATGGTGCTTTTAAGGCCTTGCTCTTTTTGGGCTGTGGTTCCGTGATTATTGCGTTACATCATGAGCAGGATATGCGGCGAATGGGCGGGCTAAAAAATACATTGCCCATTACCTATTGGACATTTGTGATTGGATCATTAGCGTTGGCCGGATTTCCGTTGACTTCAGGATTTTTCAGTAAAGATGCACTGCTGTTGGTGGCCTGGATGTCTGGAGATTTAGGGAAGGTCCTCACGGTTTTAGGCTTGTTGACGGCTATGCTGACTGCATTTTACAGCTTTCGTTTAGTCTTTGTGACCTTTTGGGGAGAATCGCGAGTCGATCCTCATCATGCAGATCATATCCATGAACCCTCCAACACGATGACCTATCCGCTTGTAGTTCTGGCGGCATTGAGCATCCTAGCCGGGTACATTGGTATTCCGGAATTTCTGCAGCCGGTGTTTCCTGGAAGTGGAGGTGATCATCATGGCATGGCGGCGACGGGTATTATGATTGCCGCAACCATTCTTGGACTCACAGGGATTGCTGCTGCATATTTCGTCTATGTCAAATCGCCTGGACTTCCTGAACGGTTGGCGAGCCAGTGGCAATCTCTTTACCAATTTTCTTTACACAAGTGGTATGTGGATGAAGCCTACGATGCGTCCATTGTGACCCCGACATTCCGTGTTGCCGATCAGATGTGGAAACGTGTGGACGTTGCCGTGATAGACGGGGCGGTGAATGGGATAGCCCGTGGTGTGGCATGGGTTGGCTGGGTGGCCAGATTACTCCAAAGCGGAGAGGCGCAAAATTATGCGTTGGCCATGACTGTGGGGGCGGTCACCATTCTAGGAGTATATCTTTTTTATTAACAGACCATGCAAAGTGAAAATTGCAAAATTAAAAAAGTACGACAAGAGCACGTATTTCATTTTTTACTTTTGACTTGTTCTTTTTGAGAATCCTATGACCGACATGGTGATGCCATCTGGAGGGTTCCCCTGGCTGACGCTGGTGATTTTTTTACCCATCGTCGGAGTGGGAGCGATCTTTCTTGCGAAAGAAGCTGCTGCCAGACAGGTCGCACTCGCTTTTTCGGGGTTGGTTCTGCTTGCGTCGTTGCCTCTTTGGGTGTTCTTCGATAATGCCAGTGCCGGGATGCAGTTTGTCGAACGGTATGTATGGATTGCCTCTCCTCCCATCAATTATTCCATTGGAATTGATGGAATCAGCATGCCTCTTGTTCTTCTCACCACCTTTCTGACTCCTCTCTGTATCCTCGTCTCATGGACGGCGATTGAAACGCGAGTTCGCGAATTTATGATCAGTTTACTGGTCATGGAAACCGCGACCATCGGGGTCTTTTGCGCGTTGGACTTCGTGTTGTTCTATGTATTTTGGGAAACCATGCTTATCCCGATGTATCTGTTGATTGGCGTGTGGGGTGGCCCGAACCGTGTCTATGCGGCTATTAAGTTTTTTCTGTATACCCTGGCAGGAAGTATTCTCCTCCTGGTTGCGATTTTGGTGTTGTTTTTCCAAGGCGGCCATACCTTCGATATTTTGTCATTGAGTCAGGCTGACTATGCTCCAAGTCTGCAGGCATTACTCTTTTGGGCCTTTTTTGCGGCTTTTGCAGTCAAGGTGCCGATGTTTCCATTTCATACGTGGTTGCCCGATGCCCATGTTGAAGCCCCAACCGCCGGCAGTATTATTCTTGCGAGTGTGTTGCTGAAAATGGGGACCTATGGGTTTCTTCGTTTTTCCCTGCCAATGTTGCCTGATGCCACAGAACTGTTCACGCCCGCTATGATGACCTTGTCTGTCATTGCGATTATTTATGGGGCATATATGGCGCTTGCTCAGGCAGATCTGAAGAAACTCATTGCCTATTCCAGCGTGAGTCATATGGGGTTTGTGACGCTGGGTATTTTTGCGTTCAATGCTCAGGGGATCGAAGGCGCTATTCTGCAGATGGTGAATCACGGGATTACGACTGGTGCGCTCTTTATGTGTGTGGGAATTATTTATGAGCGAACCCATAGCCGGCAAATTTCTGATAATGCCGGCTTGGCCACACCGATGCCACAATACGCTACGTTTCTTGTCATCTTTGCACTTTCCTCAGTGGGACTGCCTGGGATGAATAGTTTTGTTGGTGAATTTCTTGTGCTCATTGGAGCATTCGTATGGAGTAAGTTTGCCGCAACGCTTGCCTCACTGGGAATCATATTAGCGGCCGCCTACATCCTCTATATGCTGCAGCGAGTGGTGTATGGCACACCATCTGAACAGATGGCGCCAAAGCTCGTTGATCTGAACGTGCGTGAGTTCGGGATGATGGTGCCATTGGTTGTCTTGGTCTTCTGGATCGGACTCTATCCCAAGCCATTGTTGGATGTGATGCATGCCAGCGTCGATCGTCTGGTTCATCGTCAGGCGCAAGTCATGACCGTTAAGCAAGGTACGCGTGATTCGCGAGACGGGTTATTGAGTACACGTCCTCGTCTAGAACCACTTACTTTAATGAGTCACACTCCATGATTCCTTCATTGATCGATCTCGGGGCGATATTGCCGGAACTTGTGATTGTTGGAGCCGCATGCCTGTTGCTCGTGCTCGACCCGATCACTCCGACCTCGAAGAAAGATCTCTTGGCGTGGATGAGTCTGGGCGCTCTTCTCGTGTGCGTTGTGCTTACGATTGGTGATTTACATCATCGGGTGTTGGCTTTTAGCGACTTGGTTGTCATTGATCCGTATGCCGCATTTTGGAAACTGTTGCTGTATCTCATCAGTGGGCTGACGATTCTTCTTTCAATGACCTATTTAAAGGAAGAGAAGATTGATCTTGCTGAATACTATGGCTTCATCCTGCTCTCACTGGCCGGGATGATGATCATGGTTTCAGGTGCCGATCTGTTGACGATTTACTTGGGCATCGAACTCATGTCGATCGCGCTGTATATCATGGCCGGCTTCAAACGGTTTGAGGCGAAGTCAATTGAATCTTCAGCGAAGTATTTTATTCTTGGGTCGTTTTCCTCAGGAATTCTGTTGTATGGCATTTCGCTGTTATATGGCGTGTCTGGAAGTACGAAGCTGACGGACATTGCCCAGGCTGTCAATGCGCGCGGGTTTGATGATCCGCTTGTGCTCATCGCAACGATGCTGTTGATCGTCGGGTTTGGGTTTAAAGTCTCGGCCGTCCCATTTCATATGTGGACTCCAGATGTCTATCAAGGGGCGCCGACCTCGGTTACTGCCTTCATGGCCGTGGCCTCTAAGGCTGCCAGTTTCGCCGCGTTCCTCCGGGTCTTACTGGAGGGATTCGGCGGTGTGAAACCGAATTGGCAAGGTCTTATTTTACTCATTTGTTTGGTGACGATTGTCCTGGGGAACCTTGTCGCGATTGTCCAGACAAACTTGAAACGGATGCTGGCCTATTCCAGTATCGCTCATGCCGGCTATGCGTTAATTGGGGTCGTCGTGGCCGGCTCCGTGGACAATGGAGACCCGATTGCTTCTCGTGGGGTTTCCAGTATTATGCTGTATTTAGCCATCTATTCGTTCATGACGATGGGGGCATTTGCCATTATTGGAATATTGAGGCGTGGAGGGCTCGAGGGAGAAGAGCTTGACGATTTTACCGGTCTTGCCAAGCGTCATAAGGGCGCGGCGTTTCTCATGATGGTGTTTATGGTCTCATTGGCTGGAATTCCACCAACGGCCGGATTCATGGGAAAGTTTTATCTCTTTATGGCTGCGGTGAATGCAGGCATGGCATGGCTTGCAATCATTGGACTGATCTTCGCAGCGATTTCCGCCTTTTACTACCTTCGTGTGGTGATGGTCATGTATATGCGAGAGCCCTCAGCGACTCAAGAGCATGACACTCGCCTGGCATTCTCTCCGACTACGTCTGTGGTACTTGCCTGTGCGCTGGCTGGAGTTGTCTTCTTAGGAATATTCCCGGGTCCTTTGGTTTCCGTAACGACTTCGGCTGTCCTTGCATTGCCCTAAATTTTGGATCATGCGCTATAGCCGTTTCAGTTATGCCGAATCTACATGTCGTCGCACTGAATCCGGATTCCCCGAACCGTCAATCGCCTGCAGGTCATCCAGACGGGCATAACCTTCCTTACGTTCAGGCGGTACCGTGCGGAGTTTGTGGCATTTTCCTGTTTGGAACGTATTTGGATTCGCTATAGTGATTTAAAATTCAGCTATCATCATTTCCTCATCAATATTTCTTATCTGTACGGCTCGCCCATGATTATCGGTATAGGCTCTGAGCCAGTCGCCTACATGAGCCGGCCGGTCAATCATCGTTTCTTGATCCACTGGTAGGCGTATGGAGTCTCCAGCGTTATTCGTGAGGAGATAGGCCGCGCCCTCAATTTTTTCGACTTGCCCGATCACGGTTTGTGTGGAGGGCCAAGTAGCCATCATCCGTAGTTGTTTTTCTTGCTCGGCTAATGATCCGACTACAATGCCTTTTCCCAGACTTTCTTGGTCTGACTGCAGAGTATTCGTTGCCGTTGAACATCCATAGGCAAGCGTACTTGTGAGGATGCTGAGTAAGCCGAGTGTGTTGAGTTTTGTCATATGTGTTCTCCCGTGGTTGTCAATTGAGTTGAGACGAACAGTCTGCGACAGGTTAGTATTGTTCTAGCCGTTCAAATACCTTTGGCCGGTTGAATGAACGGGTGAATCGCACTGGGCGCATGATAGTTTTCTGTTTAACACGTAGTGGGATTCGCTATACTTTTTATTGTGGCAGACTTTTGATCTTACGTGTAGTTTGGCCAAAAAATGTTTGATTATTGAGGGGTTATGGTTGATCCAATTAGGATGAATCGTATGAGTGTGACGATAGAAAGTCGACTCTGCCGTGCGGCGAGATGTAACGGGATTGTCCCTTGTACCGTTCTGCATTATCTCCTAATTTCACGAACGGATGGAGCATTTGAGAAGAATCGAAAGATGCAGAACATGTCAACTGGGTGCGAGAGGCGATGCACAAAATAGGGGACGGAAGTTCCCTTTTAAGAATGCCCACGTATGTGCCTGTGGTTGATTGTTCATTGGTGGATGTTCGCCCAGAAATGGAGGAATGGTTTGGTGGTGTCTCGAGTGTGAGATGTGTGGAGTGAATCAGATAGGATGCGACGAAGAGCAATTTCCCAATAGCGGGGATAGAAAAAACACGACTCAAAGGATTGTGATGAGATGCCGACATCCGATTTTTTGGTAATTGGTGGAGGGATTATTGGGGTAAGTATTGCTCGCGAATTGCAGCGGTGCTTTACTGATTCCTCTGTGACCGTCCTTGAAAAAGAGGCGACGTCTGACCGGCATGCGAGCGGACGAAATAGCGGAGTTCTCCATGCCGGTTTTTATTATACCCCTGATAGTTTAAAGGCGCAGTTCACAAAGACAGGGAATGCTCTGTTGACAGCATATTGTGAAGCCAAGCATTTACCGTTGAATCGTTGCGGGAAATTGGTTGTGGCCAAGGATGTCCATGATCATGCTGCGATGGATATTCTGTTGGCCCGTGGGCGAGCAAATGCCATTGTGCTGGAAGATATTTCCGAACGTCAGGCGAAAGAAATTGAACCTCGAGTAAAAACCTGTGAGCGGGCACTGTTTTCGCCAACGACTTCGACAGTAGATCCCGTGAAAGTCCTTCACGCGATTGTTGATGACGCTCAACGTGAAGGCATCACCATTCACTATCAAACGAGATATGAGAAGAAAACCGAGGGGAAAACGATTCAGACATCACATGGAACATATGACGCCGGGTATGTTGTGAACGCTGCCGGTCTCTATGCGGATGTGATTGCCCGAGAGTTTGGTTTTTCCGATCGTTATCAGATTCTTCCGTTCAAAGGGCTATATCTGTATTCTGATGAGCCTGCTGGAGCATTTCGTACGAATATCTATCCGGTCCCAGACTTGAAGAACCCATTTTTAGGTGTGCATGTGACGGTGAATGTTGAAGGACGGTCAAAAATAGGCCCAACGGCTATTCCCGCATTTTGGAGGGAACAGTATCATGGTATCGATAATTTCAATATAACCGAACTGCTTGATTTACTGAAAAGGCAAACGGGGTTATTGGTGTCGTCTAATTTTGACTTTACTCGTTTAGCGTTCCACGAACTCAGAAAATACTCTCGTCCTCACTTGATTCGTTTGGCCTCCTCTTTAGCGCACAAGATTTCGATAGATGCCTATACACAGTGGGGAAGGCCTGGGATTCGAGCCCAGTTGATTGATGTTACGCAAGGAAAGTTAGAGATGGATTTTGTGCTTGAAGGTGACCGTACATCAATGCATGTCTTGAATGCCGTATCGCCAGGGTTTACCTGTGCCATCCCCTTTTCCAGCTATGTCTGTGAGAAAATTGAGCAGGTGCTTGCCTCATAAAGGTTTGGCCTCGGCTCTGTTTCTGGGCTTATTGAGTCAACGGGCAACGAGCATTGTTGAGTCTTGAGACTGGTTCTGTGACGAAGGTGAAAACTCTGCTTGGGTTTCTACGGCATTGGCTTGCTGGATTAGGTCAGACAGTAAGTGATGCCAGTGTTTCGTGCTGGCCATGGCTTTATTAAAGAGAATACCTTCTTCCTTTGTTTCCATATCCAAAAATGTAATCCTATGGATTGAATGTTCTTGGTCAAGCGTCACGAGGCAAAGTTCAACTTTTTGATTGTTGGTGTTGTCACGTGCGTTCGGCGGTTCGGCTGCGTTGACTGCTCCTATTTGTTCCTGAAGTGTATTGGCTAGCATGGCATATTCCTGTGGCTGGGTTCTCAGCGTTGAGTGAATGACTGTTCCATTTTTCAGGATAAACGAGCCTGCGAGTTCCGTAAACTGAAGCAGCTGTGGGGGGCGTGTGCTGGAGTGAATAACGCAAATTGTTCGAGTTGACTCATTGAGCGCAATTCCGTGTTGCCCGGCATGATCAAGGTACATTTGAGTCGGCGTGAATTGTGTTTCGGCGAATGTAGAGGATGGAACAGCTGGCTCTGACGATGGTTGGTTGTTGCTTAAATGTAAAAGACTAAATCCTGCGCCAAGCATGACGACAATAATAAGAAAGATGATGCCGAATTCTATCATTTTGGATTTTCACTCAGGTGAATCATGAGGTTGATGAGTATCGTGTTATCGCATGCTGAACGTGCAAAGATTGATGCATCATAGTGAGCGAAGGGCGTTTTGTAGCATGTGTGACAAGAGTTGTTGGCACATGAAGGCCCTCCACGTCATTGGCGTGTTGTGTCGATAGCTATTATGATGATGTCATGAAAGAAAAGAGAACGGAAATTTCTACAGATGCCTCATGATCTTATGGATAATTTCGGCCAGATGACGAACGAACTTAATTGAATGTTTTGAATAAAAATTAACTATAAAATTAATATGTTAGATAGAAAATCCAGGTCTTTCACTAAGGTGTTTTTGATGTCAAAACTACGGTTGGAACAAGATGTCAACACGGTTTCCCTATGTATGATGGATGAGAGGACGAATGGTGAGTCTTATTCGTTGAAGTTTTTGTGGGCGATTTGATAAGCTACTGTCCCTTTCTCCTGAAAAATCCGTTGTATACAGTTTCCAGCACGAACAAAAGGTAGGCATTATTATGGCGAACGTCAACAAGGTTTTGATTAGTGTGTCTGATAAAACTGGCGTGGTGAATATCGCCAAAGGGTTGGTCGCACTCGGCGCGGAAATTCTCTCGACCGGAGGGACGGCCCAGGCATTGAGAGATGACGGTGTTGCCGTGACGGATGTGTCGGCGTATACCGGGTCACCGGAAATTCTTGGTGGGCGCGTGAAAACACTTCACCCGAAGATTCATGGCGGCTTGTTAGGGCGACGGCGGTTAGATATTCACGTCAAACAAATGCAGGAACATGCCATTGATCCAATTGATGTGGTGATTGTGAATTTATATCCATTTGAAGCGACCGTTGCGAAACCCGGATGCAGCTTTGAGGAAGCTATTGAGAATATCGATATTGGAGGTCCGTCGATGTTGAGATCGGCGGCCAAAAATCATGAAGATGTGCTTGTGATTGTCGATCCAGATGATTACGATCGTGTCCTTGAGGCCTTACAGACCGGAACCGTGTCGTTAGACCTGCGTCGGGAGTTGGCCAGAAAAGTGTATAGTCATACTGCGCGGTATGATGGGCTTATCGCCGCGTATTTGGAGCAACAGGCCAGTGAAACACCTGATCTGAAATTCCCATCGCACCTGTCTTTACAGTACAAAAAAGTTCAAAATTTGCGGTATGGAGAAAACCCACACCAACAAGGTGCCTTTTATCGTGAAGTGAATGCTCAGGAACCGTCGATTTCCAGAGCACAACAACTTCATGGCAAAGCGATGTCTTATAACAATTATTTAGATGCGAATTCTGCTCTGGAATTAGTGAAAGAGTTTGATGACACGGCCGTGGTGATTGTGAAACATAACAATCCTTGCGGCGTGGCATTGGGGGCAACCGCAGTGGAAGCCTATGTTCGAGCGCGAGCCACAGATCCAACTTCGGCGTTTGGTGGAGTCATTGCATGTAATCGTGTTGTTGATCTTGAGACGGCGAAAGAAGTCACGTCGACCTTTGTCGAGGTGCTTGTGGCACCAGGTTTTGATGAGGATGCTCTGACTGAATTACGCAGGAAGAAGGATCTTCGGCTGCTAGATGTTGGCGCTCTTGATGCCAGTCAGCGAGAAGGGTTTGATCTCAAGAAAGTCGTTGGTGGCCTGTTGGTGCAAGACCGGGATCTTGGCACGTTGAAAGATCTTGGTGAGTTGAGCATTCCAACCAAGCGTCAGCCGACAACTGAAGAGTTTGAAGCGTGTGATTTTGCCTGGAAGGTGTGTAAGCATGTGAAATCAAACGCAATCGTTCTTGTCTCGAATAATCAAACTGTTGGAATAGGTGCTGGTCAAATGAGCCGGATTGATTCCGTAAAACTTTCCGAAATGAAGGCTGTTTTGCCGGTGAAAGGGACGGTATTGGCGTCTGATGCCTTCTTCCCATTTCGCGATGGGCTTGATGCCGCGGCGAAAGTTGGTGCCACGGCCGTGATTCAGCCTGGCGGTTCGATACGAGATGAAGAAGTCATCAAAGCCGCCGATGAACACGGATTGGCCATGATTTTTACCGGCATGCGGCATTTTCGACATTAATGCCAGTTGACGCATGCTCTTGATTGACCGATCATATCTCTGATACAGACTGCAGAATGACTGCCGGTATTGATCGCCACAAATGTTCCGTTGCTGTCCCAAAAACCGTCGAGTCTGTTTTGTCGAAATAGGCTGACTCCTACACATTATTCATGATAGCGACACGATGAAAATTCTTGTGATTGGAAATGGGGGACGTGAGCATACCCTCGTATGGAAATTAGCGCAATCTCCACGCGTATCCGCGCTGTATTGTGCGCCGGGCAATGCTGGGATTCGTCAGTTGGCGACATGTGTGCCGATCAAGGTTGATGACCTTGCGGGATTGAAAAACTTTGCACAAGAGAAGGAGATTGATCTCACGGTTGTGGGTCCTGAATTGCCGTTATCTCTTGGTATTGCCGATGAGTTCCGTAAGGCCAAGCTCCGGATATTCGGGCCGACACGAAATGCCGCATGCATCGAATCCAGTAAATCGTTTGCCAAAGATTTGCTACTTCGCTGTCATGTGCCGACCCCCAAGGCCAAGACCTTTGAGCAACTCGATCACGCGCTCGAGTATATTGACGGGCATTCAGTTCCTCTTGTCGTCAAAGCCGATGGGTTAGCGCAAGGGAAGGGGGTTGTGATTGCACGTACCAAGGAAGAGGCCAATGACGCGGTGACGAATATGCTCGAACAACGGCAGTTTGGTGAGGCCGGGACGCGTGTGATGATTGAGGAGTTTCTTGATGGGGAAGAACTGACATTGATGGCGTTTGCCGATGGTCGCACCGTCATTCCCATGATTGCGGCTCAGGATCACAAGCAGGTGGGGGAAGGTGATACCGGCCCCAACACCGGTGGCATGGGAGCCTATGCTCCTGCCCCGATTGCAACGGATTCGTTACGCCAACGGATTGTTCGAGACATCCTCAATCCTGTGGTTGAAGGGTTGTCGCGTGTTGGCAGTCCGTACTATGGTGTGCTGTATGCCGGCCTGATGATTCATCGAGGGGAGCCCTATGTCTTGGAGTTTAATGCGCGATTTGGCGATCCAGAAACTCAAGTTGTCTTGCCGTTGCTCAAGACGGATTTAGTCGATGTACTTGAAGCTGTCGTTGAGCACCGACTAGACCAAATGCCGATTGAATGGCATGATGAGGCGGCTGTATGCGTGGTGCTCGCGTCCTACGGCTATCCGGGGCCGTATCAATCGGGACTGCCTATTTCTGGTTTGTCGGCTCTCGATCATGCAAGCGACTTACTTGCCTTTCATGCCGGAACTGCCACGCAAGGTAAGGAGGTGGTGACGAGCGGAGGGCGGGTCTTAGGGGTTACGGCTTTGGGGCCAGATTTACGGTCTGCCAGAACTCGCGTCTATGAGGCTGTGAATTTAATCACATTTGATGGCCAGTATCATCGACGCGATATTGCGCATCGTGCTGTGCCAACGCCCTAAGCTTCGAAGGTCTAGGCGTGGCGACCGTCCTTCCCATTCCGCAAACACTCACCCCAGAAATTCTTGACGTTGTCTCGCAATGTATTCTGCAGGATGGCGTGTTAGCCGTAACAACCGAAAGCTCCTATGCCTTGGCGGCTGGGCTGCACCAACCTCGGGCTATTGAACGCATTGCACAGATGAAGGGGGACCGGCAGACTAAGCCAATATTATTGCTCGTCAGCTCGAAAGCGCAGGCGTTTCAGGTGGTTTCGGCTCTGTCGTCCACAGCTAAATTCTTAATGGATCGATTTTGGCCGGGACCGTTGACGCTTATTCTTCCCGCCGCCTCCAACCTTCCCATTTCCCTTACGGCCGGATCAGGAACGATTGGCGTTCGTCAGCCTCAACAACATCAACTCCTTCAACTCCTTGCGTCCACCGGCCCATTAACCGGAACCAGCGCCAATCGTTCTGGTCTGCCCCCCGCGACAACTGCGGAGGAGATTGTTCGAGAGTTTGCGGAAGAAGTCGACATGATCTTGGATAGTGGACCGTCACCGGGAGGTTCCCCTTCTACGCTTCTCGATGTGACCGATGGAATTCGCGTGTTGCGGCATGGGCCTATCACCGTGGAACGTCTGAATGATGCACTTACATCATGTGGACAGCGATGTCAGGATGAGCCCTTACGAAGCTGATTTGTGACCTCTGCAATTGATAGGAATGGTGTGTTGAGTAATTGCTTTGCCGTTTCAATAGAAAAGGCGAGGTCTTTGGGGCGAATTAACCCTGACTCATCGATGGTTGATGCGTGAATATTTGCTGTGGTCTTGCGTCCGACAAGGTGGAGAATGGCGTGGCCAAACTCCCAGCGATTCAGGGTTTCCGGTCCTGCCAGGTGAAGGATTCCTTGGAAGTTCAGCGTGCTTAATTCAAGCAGAGCTGCAACAAGCGTATGCACCCAAATCGGTGATCGTCGTTCGTCGGTAAACAGCCGGATCGGCTTTTCTGTGTCCATCCCACGCAAGAGCCAACGAGTTTGATGATCAAGCGGGTCGATGCCATACATGAGCGATGAACGAATGATGGTCGCGGTTGGGCACTGTTGCGTGACAATGTGTTCTGCTTCAGTTTTAGCCTTTCCGTATGGGTGAAGAGGATTCGGTAGGTCGGTTTCCCGATACGGTGCACATGTGCCGTCAAATATGAGGTCTGTTGAGAGGTGCAAGAATGCAAGCGAGTGTTGGTGTGCGATTGTCGAAAGATGGCGAGCTGCCGGTACAATGGCCTCAATTTCCTCGGCACTCTTGTTTGAGCAGGCCGTATGAATGATGACGTCAGGTTTGATGGATGTGATGAGGTCGTGGACCTGATCGTTCTTGCTCACATCGCATTGATGGAATTGCGCTCGTGATGCAGCTGGAGGTGAGGTTCGGAAATACGTTGCGTGCGTCGTCCAGGACTGTGCGGCGTGAATAAGATGGTGGCCTAAATACCCGGTTCCACCTGTGATGAGTAGCGTTGGTGACATCGTTCTAGCTCCGATCGTTCGTTATCGTCTCTTACCTGCTCGTATCAGGGAGAGCATGTTGGTTGAGTGCTTGTGCGTACGGTCCCCTCTTTCGTACAATTTCTTAAGGACGGTTTATAAAGGTGTCCTTGAAAACCTTTTTCTTTGGAATGATGACCACGGGCGACATAAGGAATTGTCATGATTGATTTACGAAGTGATACGGTCACGAAACCGTCACCGGCGATGCGTGAAGCCATGGCTCAGGCTGATGTCGGTGATGATGTGTACGGGGAAGATCCGACCGTGAATCGACTCGAATGCATGGCGGCGGAGCTTCTCGGAAAAGATGCTGGTTTGTTCGTACCATCCGGAGTTATGGGGAATCAACTCTGTATACGGCTGCATGCGCGTCCAGGAGATGAAGTGATTGTTGAAAGCCTCTCGCATATCATTCGTTATGAAGGGGGGTCTGCATCTTCATTGTCTGGAGTGCAACTCATGTGTGTGCCGGGGAATCGAGGAATATTAGCCGTTGAAGACGTGAAGGCTGTGATTCGGAAGCCTGACCTTCATAATCCTTCGACAACCTTGTTGTGTCTTGAGCAAACGCATAATTGCGGTGGAGGGACGGTCTACCCGTTGTCGACGATTCACGAATTAGCCGAGATTGCGCGGTCCAATGGATTGGCCTTGCATTTAGATGGAGCCCGGCTTTTCAACGCTGTTGCGGCAACTGGAATCGCGGCTTCGGACTATGCTCGTCCGTTTGATACGGTTTCCTTTTGTCTTTCCAAAGCGTTGGGAGCTCCGGTTGGATCACTCATTGTGTCTGATGGCAAGCACATGACGACACTTCGCCGGTTACGTAAGTTGTTCGGTGGTGGGATGCGTCAAGTAGGTATTTTAGCTGCCGCAGGAATCTATGCGTTAGAACATCATGTGGGGCGATTATCCGAGGATCATCAACATGCCAAACGTTTAGCGCAGGTTTTATCTAACATTCCCGGCGTGCAGTGTGAGCCGGACGAGGTTGAGACCAATATGGTGCTGTTTCGTGTTGCGGAAAAACTTGGAACGACCGATGAATTGCTGGCTCATTGTCGAGAGGCTGGAGTGTTGTTGAACGCTGTGGGAAACCGGGCGTTTCGTGCTGTGACACATCTGGATGTATCCGCCGCCGACATTGATGAGGCCGGTAGAATGTTTGCTCAGGCGTTTTCTCTCGCCAACGTCCGTTGACAGCCTGCTCAGGCCCTTCTTACAATTTATGCCTTACCAATAAGGAGCCACTACACGTGAAAAAGATGCAAGCTGTTTCGTTTCAACAAATCACGCAAATTTTAGAGTTAACAGATAGTTTAAATCTTTCGCGGGAATGGGTAGAGATACCGCTTTCACCAGAGAGTCCGGGGACGGTCAAAAAATTGCCCAATGGAAAACTTGAAGTCGTCGTCGATGCTGATATTTCATTTGACGAATGGTTTTCGACTCTCAAGGAAAAGATTCAAGCTGTGATGTAGGAATGGAAAGCAGGGAATCGTGCAGTTCAAAAGTGAGTGAATTGACCAAATGATTGATCAGTTGGTCGAGAAGGTTTTGACGTAAAAGAAAGTTGTTCTTGATGGCGGTTCGTGATCGGGATTGGCCCGGGTATACAAGTTGGTATTGTTGTCAAGAGTGTGGCCGTCTCTGGACCTTCCAGGGGAACGATGTGGTCGCGCTTGACTTGAGTTGTGCGCTAGGTCCGGCTCAAGCAGGTGACGGGGTGCCTTGTCGAACCTGTACGATATGTGAAGGAACCTGTCAGGCGCCAGCCGCAGAAATCTAGTCTGTACACTACGTGCATCGGTGTGTTGCTTTTCTTGCTCTCGTGATTCCGTGAAAATCAGGGTGCATATACTGTCGCAAAGGCGTGGGTGTTGAGAATTGCCGAGTCAATACGTTGTCTCAAATACCTTCGAAGCTTCCACGACGAGACGGAACATGTTTTGACCTCACTCTGATGCCACGGCGACTGCTTTTCCCTTCATATCGGACTCACCTTCCTTCCCTTTGAGCTTTTCAATCGACCATTCCTTCTGGGTAATTGTCAGCAAATGGCCTTTAAGCGTATAAAACTCTCCTTGAGGTATTTCTATGTGTCCTTCGTCTTTTAGATGTAAGTCAAGAACGGTTTTGCCTGAATCTTTTTTAGTGAGGAGAAATCGTTTGTCGCTTTTCACGAGATCGTAGGCACCTTGTTCATTGATTACCATTGAGCTGCGTTCAACCTTAGCATGGAGTTTTCCACCTGAGTCGAAAATTGCGAAATTGACGCCAAGCGGGCCTTCTGGTTTTCGTAACAACAATTCAATTTGCGGTAGTCCTTCAATTTCAATGATCCCATCTGAATTACGATACCAATGCGGTCCAACTTTGACATCCATGCGCCCATTCTCCCTTCGTCTGAAAAGTGTATGAGGATAATTTCGAGTAGAAAAATCTTTGAAACAGCTGGTGACGGGGTCAGGTTTCACTGATCATGTGTATCATGACATGGTGATCGGCTATTGGTTGCTTTTTTTAATACGGTTCAATATGAGGGCAATGCATCCACCAAGTAGCCCTCCTCCCACAATGGGCGGGACTAATTCTACTAATTTTACATCCCATATCGGTTCTTGGGCCAGCATCAAATCCCGCATGCCCCCTTGGATCATGATGACGGCTAAGGCCATCATGGCGCCAACCAGGAACCACCATCGAAAGATTTTAAAAGACTGCATGGGCGTTGGTCTATACCGTTAGAGGACGGTCAAATGTCCGATATTGAATGGCTTCCGCGACGTGAGGAGGAGCAATGACCTCCGATTCGGCTAAATCAGCAATGGTTCGTGCGACCCGAAGAATGCGTCCGAAAGCCCGTGCTGAGAGCCCAAGCTTGGAAACAGCACGTTCTAACAGGTTCTGCCCTGTCGGATCAATCTTACAGTATTGTTGAAGATGGCGCGGTTTGAGTTGGGCATTGCTGAAGAGCTGGTCTTTTTGATAGTGGGAGATTTGCCGTTCGCGGGCGGCAGCGACACGTTGCCGGATATCCGCGGAGGTTTCTCCTGTTCCAGTTTTTGACAAATCTCCAACTGGAACGGCTGGAACATCCAATTGAATATCCAACCGGTCGCGTAATGGGCCGGAAAGTCGTGAGCGATACCGGCGTATTTGATAAGGCGTGCAGAGACATTCATGACTGCGATCACCAAGATACCCGCAGGGACAGGGATTCATGGCGGCGATGAGCATAATGCGCGCAGGGTAGGTCAAGGTGGCGTTGACACGAGTGACTGTCACGGTCCCATTTTCTAATGGTTGCCGAAGTCCATCGAGAACCGATCGTTTAAATTCCAGCACTTCGTCCAAAAATAATACACCGTGATGTGCTAATGAGACTTCGCCTGGCCGGGGGATTGTTCCTCCACCTATTAGTCCGGCCTCTGAAACATTATGATGCGGTGCTCGAAACGGACGTGTCGTCATGAGTGGAGCATGTGGGCGTAATATGCCGGCAATGCTATGGACTTGACTGGATTCGAGGCATTCCTGCATCTGCATGGGAGCAAGGATACCAGGTACTCGTTGGGCAAGCATGGTTTTCCCCGACCCGGGAGGGCCGATCATGAGGATATTGTGTCCACCGGCGGCTGCAACCTCCAGTGCGCGTTTCGCATGCAATTGTCCCTTCACATCGGTAAAGTCGTCGTCTAAGAGTGTGTTCGTCTGTTGTGGTAGCTGTGTGTGATGAGCCGTTGGTGTGAGCGCAAGAGCGCCATTCAGAAATTCCACAACCTCCGGCAACGTGTGAACGCCATACACGGTGACATCTTCGATAACGGCCGCTTCTGCGGCATTCTCAATGGGAAGGAGCAATGGATGGGCCTTGCGGCACACCATCCCGATTGAGAGTGCGCCTGAAACGGGTTTAATTCGTCCATCGAGAGAAAGTTCTCCCACAAAAACAAATGGCTCTACCGTTTCAGCCGACAGGATGCCTTCCGCAACCAGCATGGCGATGGCGATGCCAAGTTCAAGCCCAGCGCCTTCTTTTTTGATGCCGGCCGGTGCTAAATTGACGGTAATCTTTTTTGGTGGAAATTTAAACCCGGTGTTCTTGAGTGCGGCTCGTACGCGATCGCGGCTTTCGCGCACGGTGGTGTCCGGTAATCCAACAATTGAAAATTGAGGCAACCCGCCACCGATATCAACTTCCACCTCGATGAGATGTGCCTCGAGTCCCCACAATCCAGCGCTCAACACCTTTGCTAACACTCTTTTCTCCTTGCGTTCTAGTTCCCCAATCGTGAGTTCCTGAGAGAGAGTATAGGAATGCGTTTTCATTTTTTTCAATGAAGGAAATTTCTACTACGTATTTCCATCATTACTCGTTAGAGGGGTAATGCGAGTACGGAACGATAGGAGATGAAATTCTTTTGAAGGGGTGCGGATAGTTTGATCGATAGGTATTCGATGTCGTATTGGCCTTACATTCGAGACTGGCACTTATTGTAATGTGATATGAGTATTCACTCAAAACGTTATGGGGTTCGATGGATTTTATTTCCGGTATAGTGTCCACAACTTGGGCATTTGATGCAGAATGGGGTCAGGTCGTTATTCCAATCTGAATGAATACGATCTTCTGAAATATCGTCGTCTGGCCAATCGTCAGGATAGCCTTCTCTCGTCATTTTGTGTTTGCAAGATGGGTTTTTGCACTCGATCACACTGAGTACGCGTTTGTGCATGTCATCCATTGTTCGGCTCCTTGATGAAGTCGCTACTCGTATCGCACCCTTCGTGTTATAGACTCGCAGAGGCCAGTTTGCAGAGTTGTGTGTCGTATTCGTGTTGATGAGATAGAGCGGGGAACGGGTTGAGCCAGCGCTTGGTGCTATGCAGAAGCGGTGATGCCATGACGCTCTCTCTCGTGGCGAAGCCGAACGCGTTTTGAGTGCTGTGTGGGCGTCCTATGCCTTTTGCGGCCGATGCTTTTCACGTATGGCATTGGCTCGAGATTCTAGTGGCTTCGCTTCTTTGGCTCGGTTGTGTTGCTTAAGGTAGCTGGCATAATTTCTGAGCGTTCGTTCTAAGAGTGGGTGATCGTGTCCTTTTGTTTTTTCAATCATGGTAATGGTGTGTTGAAACAGTTCTTCGGCTTTTTGCCCTTGGTTTTGGATTGCATAGACCAGCGCGAGGTTGTTGAGGATTCTTGCAAGCCGTGGATCTTCATTTCCTAATTTTTTCTCAAGATTTTTTCTCGCACGTTCGAGCAGGGATTGCGCCTTATCATATTGTTGTTGGGCATGATAGAGCGAGGCAAGTTGACTCAAGCTTGCGGCCACTTGCGGGCTGTTTGGTCCTAAGGCTTTTTCATAGATACTGAGAATTCGTTTCAGCAGGGTTTCGGCTTGTGCATAATCTTTTTGCTCATTGTACAGTAAGGCCAGATTATTCAGACTCCCGGTGAGCCGAGGGTTGTCGCCTCCCATGGATTCTTCATTAATGGCAATGGCTTGTTTGAGCAGGGTTTCTGCCTCACTCAGACGTTTTTGGGCTTGATAGAGAAGCGCTAAATTATTGAGGTGTGGAACTAAATTGGTACTGTCCGGCCCTGAAACTTTTTCAATGATACCAAGGGCACGTTTGAGATATGGCTCAGCTTGCTCATAGTGTTGCTGTCGAGCGTACAGGCCGGCCAGGTTTTTAAGATCATTGACTAAGTCTTTGTGATCTTTCCCAAGTTCTTGTTCTCGTATCTCAATGGCTTGTTGAAATAACGGTTGAGCCTTGTCGTATTGTTCTTGTGCATAATAGACTGCACCTAAGTTGCTGAGGGTTGAGGCGAGGTCGAGCTGGTGGGATTGTGGTTCGCGTTTGTAGATCTCGACGATTTTCGTTAAAAAGTGTTCGGCCTTGTCATATGCACCTTGCGCGTCGTGGAGAACCGCGAGCTTGTGTAAGCTCTTGGCTATGCGAGGATCTTGGCTATCTTTTTTCTGTGCTTCCTTTAATGCGGCTGTATATTCTTTCTCCGCGTCTGGATATTTCCCCTGTTGGAGGAATTGGTCGCCGTTCTGCGTATATTCATCCCACACGGTGGTTTCTTCTGTGCAGCCTTGCCCGATCGTGAGCAGAAGGCAGAGGCCAATAATCCAATGCGCGCACGTAGCCTGTGATCGCGGTGATGCTGACGGTAAAGTGATCATGGTATTTCGTAAATCCTCATTGTTGACGGTCGTGCAAAATAGTTGAACACACGATTGTACTTCACCGCTTTCATGGTTGTCAGTTCTTAGGAAAGAACTCGAATGGTTACATGTCGTGAAAGAGGTGTGTTTGCTGAGGACCGGGGCGTCGAAATGTGTGGGGAATAGCGTGAGTGTCGTGTGAACGAAACCCGAGTTGTTTACAACTCAGTTGAAAGAGCTGTTCGATGATATGCCAGGTCGTTCCGTGGCCATTCTGACGTGCGAAGAATTTTTCTTCCGACACCGCTCCATGCCGTAATTCGCGTAAACGATTCAAAATTTTCTGTATACGATCTGGAAATTGTTTCGTCATTCGTTCGATGAATACCGGTTCCACATTTCCATTGAGACGGAGAAGACTGTAGGTTGCGGTGGTGGCTCCCGCGTCATGCGCCATTCTGAGTATAGTCGGAATGTCCTCTTCATTGAGGCCGGGAATGATAGGGGCCAGGGAGACGGCGGTGGGAATGCCTAGCCGGGAAAGCTGTTCCATCGCTTCAAATCTGCGGGAGATTGAGGGGGCTTGAGGTTCCACTTTCCTCGCCGTCTCATTTTTAGCAAACGGGATACTGAAATATACGCGAAGCCAGGCCTCGTTGTGCAGTTGGTGAAGAATATCCTGGTCGTGAAGAATGAGGGGTGATTTCGTAATGATTCCTACGGGATTGTGATAGGCTTGGCACACGGCAAGACAGGCCCTCGTCAATCGATAGGTGGATTCTATCGGTTGATAGCAGTCGGTATTCCCCGAAAAGACAATCAGTTCTCCCTTCCATGATCGCTTATTCAAGGTATGCTGAAGTTGTTGTGGTGCGTTTGTCTTGGCCACAAGTTTCGAGTCAAAATCCGTCCCTGCACCAAATCCCCAATATTCGTGAGTTGGTCTGGCATAGCAATACGCACATGCATGGAAGCACCCTCGGTAGGGGTTGAGGCTCCATCGAAACGGCAGGTCCGGACTATCATTCCGACTGAGGATGCTTTTGGCATGTTCGTGGTACACGGTGATCTTGGTCTGACTTGACGAATCTATCAGTTCCCGTTGTTCTGAAAGAAATCGATTGGCTGGATTAGAAATGATTTTCATGAGTATATTGATACGTATTTTTAGCTATTCTAACATGTAGAATACGTTGTCTCTTCGATAGTACGATTATCGAATGTGTATCAACGGGCGCATGCCCGTGCATGTTTTGGTTCCCGTAGCGCTCCCTATTTATCAAGCAGGAAGTTTCGTGCCAATGGTTCTTTTCTGACTGTGTCGTTCATATACGTGTTGTGTCCAGAAAAACACATGATGTTGCTGAAAAACAATCTACGTCAGATCATGATTCCGGGTAGGCAATTTGATATGTCAGAATTTCATGCAGCAGTTTGTCATAAAACTCGTTGGGCAACATCTCGTTTTGTGTTGCAGCGTACTCATGAGCTTGTAGCGTTTATGAAGTTGCGTATTTCAGTTCTTTCCTTGTTTGGTTCCTTGAATTCTTGTAGACTTCGTAGAGAGTAACCTTATGTTTCTTGAGGTCTTTCTTCTTGCCCCCGTAGCTCAGGTGGATAGAGCAGCGGTTTCCTAAACCGGAGGTCGGACGTTCAAATCGTCTCGGGGGCACCATTTCGATTATGTCGTTCATTTCATTCTGGAAGTTTTCTTGACAGGTCCCATTGACCCTACGCAATTCTCTGACCCTTCTTTTCCCTTGAAGGCACTGCATGAATTTACGTGCCGATGGATGACATTCTAGGCCATTTCTCGACAGATGAGTATTGGATTGTGCGCAGTAGACGAGTTAACACGTTACTGACGGTGTCGATCATTTGCCAATTCTTGAATAAAACTTTCATTAAAGAATGCGTATTGAAGTAACCGAAGGATAAAATTAGTGGAGAGGTGAAGTTTGGATGGCCTGATATTCGTGTCGATTGTATGATGACCTCAAGTCTTAAAGAATATTAACATTATAGTAGCTAGTGATGGTATTTGTATTGCATGTCGGTCTAGACGATGTAGAGCGATATGAGCTCAAGTAAGAATGTCTGTCCGTTGTAGGTATACGTGGGACTTCATTGGGCTAATGAAGCTATTATGGTCTTGAGAGGTATCACTCTTTCCACTATTATAGTATACTTTTACAATGGAGGAGAGCGGTTTTTTGCTGATATTTATTATGTATAAATACGTAAATTTTGGCTAAATGGCACTGCGGATGCTCAATATGTTGTTGCTGAGTGGTATTTGGCTGGTGGGTGGTTTGATTTGTTATAGGCAGTAAAAGTATGCACGGGGTGGATTGCACGGACATTTGTTATGCCACTGATCTATCAACGGAAATCGATTAAATGAGGATGCATGTTCGCTATTCTCTTAGGGACGAGGTGAGATTATGAGAGTTTGCAGAGGCAAGGGTGGATCCGTCGTGTTGATGTTACTGACGTTCGCTATGTGTGTTGGTGTGGGGACTGGCCACGCTCAGGAGGCTTCAGATACAGAGAGACGAGCAGAAAAGACAGCATTAATCGTAACAGAGGAATATATCATAGGGCCTGAGGATGTTCTGGAAATTAGTGTGTGGAAAAATACAGATTTATCTCGAGAAGTCGTCGTAAGACCCGATGGACGTATTACTTTGCCATTGATTGGAGACGTGAAGGCCGTTGGTCGAACGACGCAAGAACTTAGACAGGAAATTACACAGCGGTTAAGTGCGTATAAGGAAAGTCCTACGATTGCCATTGTTGTGAAGGCTGTAAATAGTTACTACTATTATGTTCAGGGTGCCACAGGGACGAGCGGGAAGCTTCCGCTCTTGAGTCGCACAACGTTGGTTCAGGCCATCACCTTAGCCGGTGGGTTAACTCCGGATGCCGTAAGGAGTCGGATCGTCATTTTTCGACTAGGAGTCAATGGGGATGGGTCGGATAAGCTGATTGTTAATTATGATGATATTATTCTGCGCGGAGCAGAAAATGTTGTGATTAAACCGGGTGACACGATTGTTGTGCCTTCGGAGACTATGGTGTTGTTACCTTGAGCTTTCTACGAATTCAAAATTTTCAGGATAGGCGGTGGAATACATGATCCGATGCAAACATCTGTTCTTTGTCCTGTTGATTGTTCTTATTTCTACCTTTCTCTTGGGTTGTCCACGGCCCGATGTCATCGTGCCTCCCGGTCCTCCGGAAGAAGGGTTTCTTTTGGGTCCTGAAGATGTCTTGGATGTTGTGGTGTGGAAAAATGAAGACCTTTCGAAGGAAGTGGTTATTCGTCCAGATGGGAAGGTTTCATTACCGTTGATCGGAGATGTTCCTGCTGCAGGCCTCACTGCTGATCAACTTGCCGAAGAAATCGAAGAACGCTATAAAGCCTTCAAAGAAAACCCGGCTGTGTCTGTCAATGTGATTGAAGTGAATAGCTATTACGTGTTTGTTGTAGGCGAGGTGAACAGTCCTGGCAAACTTCAGATGAAATCCTACACGACAATTTTACAGGCGGTCTCTCTTGCGGGAGGCTTCACGCAATTTGCCTCACAAAATGATATCCGCATTATCAGGAATGTCTTGAATGGTGATGGGAAAGTCAAAGAATTACGGATTCCCGTTCGGTACGATGACCTTATTTCTGACGATGGCGCGGCGTACAATGTGACCTTGCAATCAGGGGATACGATTGTCGTTCCTTGACAGAGGACGCACCGGGATAACAGATCAAGGCTTGTTGTCTTCATACACGTATTTTTGTGTGTTCATTATAAATAAAGCAAAATACTTTTCTATCTTAAGAGGGCGAACGATCTCGTAACACATATGGAATCAGGAAACATCTCAAATTCAAGTAGTGCGAGTGGCGGCGATAATCTCATGATCCAGGCCTATCTGGAGGAACTTTTGGACATTGCCGTCCGCCGGAAGTGGTTGATCATCAGTATCGTCCTCCTCTGTGTGGTGGCTTCTGGAGTGTTTGCTTGGAATCAGCCTGAAATTTATCGTTCGAGCACAACGATTTTGGTGGAACATCAAAAGATTCCCGGCAATATCGTGCGACCTATGGTTGCCGATGGGGTGGCCGAACGAGTCTCGACCATTACACAGCGAGTTCTCAGCCGTACCAGTCTGCAAAAAGTCATTGAAGAGCTGAATCTATACCCGGAAATTATCAAGAAAGATGGGTATGATGCCGTGATTGCTGCTCTTGCTAAAAATGTCACCTTAGAAACAAAGGGGTCACGAGGTCGCTTGGAGTCGTTTACGATTTCATACGCGCATGGCGATCCCATGACTGCGATGAAAGTGACGGCCAAAATTGCTTCTCAATACATTGATCAAAATTTGAAGATCCGTGAGCAGTTTGTGGAGGGAGCGTCAGAATTCCTTAATCAGGAGTTAGAAATAGCTCGGAAGGAATTAGACGAAAAGGAAAAGTTATTAAGCGAGTTTAAATTGAAACATGTCGGACAACTACCTGGGCAACTGACGACCAATCTTCGAAGTTTGGATCGACTCCAAGCCGAGAAGGAATCCATTCAGGAGTCGTTGAATAATCTGAGTACGAGGGTGGAACTGACTAAGAAGTCCATTCGTGACTATGAAGCTATGGCAGGAACGATGGCGGACATGTCAAGTTTTAATCCAACCGGCGCGACAGGTGCTCCAATGGCTGACCCGCTCGTGCAACGTTTGGAGGCGATGAAGGAAGACCTGGCTAAAATGTTAGTGGAATATACCGAGTCTTATCCCGATGTCATTTCATTGAAAAATCATATCAAACGGCTTGAAACCGAAATTGCAGAGCGAGATACGCTTGATATGGGGTCAGAGGAATCTCTTGCCGATGATTTTCTAGCTGAAGGATTGGGCGATTCGTCACAAAAATTTGATCCGTATCTTCAAGACTTACTCAATACCCAAGCTGAACTCAAAATGCAGATTCAGACGCTGAAGTCTCGGGGGAAGAACATTGATGCCGATATGGCAAAATATCAGAAGAATATTGAAGTCACTCCGCAATACGAACAAGAGTTACTGGTGTTGCAGCGTGACTACGCCAATATGCGGGAAAACTACCAGCGTTTGCATGAAAAACAACTCAATTCTCGAATTTCTGAAAATTTAGAAAAACGGCAAAAAGCTGAGCGATTCCGAATCCTGGACCCCGCAAATTTGCCAACAATTCCAGAAGGCCCGCCGCGCTACCTCATTGTGCTTGCGGGATTTGTGGTCGGGTGTGGTCTTGGATATGGCTTGGCGTTTATTCTCGAGCAATGGAAGCCAACGTTTCGTCGTTCTGAAGATGCGGAAGTCTCCATTGGATTGCCAATTCTTGCAACGATTCCCAGTTTCCAAATTGCCTATGGAAAGTCCTTCAAGAGTCTCTCGCATACACCATCGGAGTTGAGTCCTGGGCCTCGCGATGACCGTGGCTTGAGTGCGCATTACCTCCCGCAGGGGTTTCCAGTGAAAACCACAAATGGGAAGTCTGGAAATCATTCGAAAAATGGATTTCCTCAAGAGCTTGGACTTGTCGCCAAATGGAGGCCCGGGTCCATAGTTGCTGAGCAGTTTCGAGTGGCTGCGACAAGACTCAATCTTATGCATTCGACGCAAGAAGGCACGGTAGTTCTTGTCACGAGTTCCATGAAAGGTGAAGGGAAAACTTCAACAGTGGCGAATCTCGGGTACACACTCGCGAATGATCTCAATGAATCGACCCTCGTCATTGATTGTGATTTCAAACGTCCAGCCGTGCATGAACTCATGTCGATATCGAGTGAGCCGGGACTTGCCGAGTATTTTCATGGGGAAGAACCACTTGAAGCCTGCATGCATCAAGTGTCTGATGGTCCGCTTTGGACCTTGACCGTCGGAAATATCAAAGAGTTTCCCGTTCCGCTTTCCAAGTTTCCGCAACTGGCGTCGGTCATTGAGTCGTTAAAGCCACGGTTCCGCTATATTCTGTTAGATTCTCCTCCTATTCTCCCATTGGCTGATATTAATGCCTTGACCGGCCTGGCCGAAATTCTTCTCTTCGTCGTTCGATCGGGAAGTACACCCAAAGATGTTGTGATGAAAGCAACCGATATGCTGAAGACAACGGCGCAGGCTCGTTTAATATTGACCGATGCCTGGTCTCAAGGGATGCCCTATTATGTGCGACAAGGTTACGAAGTGCCTTATGCCATTGGCGAAAGAGGATGATTGACTCTCACTTAGGTGATCTACCGCATGTTATGTCGGAGCGCGTTGGGTTCCTGGAGCGGCTCTTTGAAGTCCTAGGTCTTCGAAGGAGGGTGTTAATCCTTGGCGATGGAGGTTTGGCGAGTAATCTTGCCCGAGTGCTCGTTACCAATGGACGAAGTCGATTTGATGTCGTTGGATTTTTATCCAAGAATCTTGCTTCCGTCAGTACCTCTTCTTCCATCCCTCCGGTCATTGGGACAATTGATCAACTGTTTGAAGTAACCGAGAACCATCGTGTGCAAACCATAGCTGTCTGTTTTGAAGATCGCCGTGGAACGATGCCGCTGGATGCCTTGCTGGATATTAAATCCCTAGGCGTTGAAGTGGTCGATGGGCATCGAATGTATGAGGCGGAATGCGGACGGTTGAGTATTGATGAGCTGAAGCCGAGTTTTTTGATTTTTTCTCAAGGGTTTCGACGTAAACCGGTCGTGATGGTTTTGAAGCGGTTGGTTGATGTCCTTGGTGCCTCGTTAGGGTTGCTTCTTTTAGCTCCGCTGCTTCTCATCATTGCAATACTCGTTAAACTCGATTCACATGGGCCTGTGTTTTATCGACAGACTCGAGTCGGCCTTCATGGGTATCCCTATGTGCTTCGAAAGTTTCGTTCCATGAAGCATAATGCCGAAGATGATGGCGCCAAATGGGCCTCTGTGTCGGACGATCGTGTCACGAGGATAGGCTATTGGTTACGGCGGTTGCGGCTTGATGAATTGCCGCAATTTATCAATGTGCTGAAGGGAGAAATGAGTCTTGTAGGACCAAGGCCTGAGCGTCCGCATTTTGTGCAAGACCTTCGGACGTTTATTCCGTTTTATGATCTTCGGCATACCGTTCGTCCTGGGATTACCGGGTGGGCACAGACATGCTTCCAGTATGCGGCGTCATTAGAAGATTCGCATATGAAGTTGCAATATGACCTCTATTACGTGAAAAATCTTTCGCTATGGCTCGACATTCGAATCTTGCTTCGGACGTTTCATGTCGTGCTGCTAGGGACCGGGGCGCGGTAGGGGGTTGAGGGAGTGAGAAACGTGACTCATAGTTTAAGTTTTGATATTGAAGAACACTTTCAGGTTGCAGCCTTTGATTGCCCGGCTCGGCGTCGGCATTGGGAGGTGCTTCAAAGTCGGGTTGAAAAGAGTACGGACACCATCCTGACGTTGCTTGATTCAGCGAACGTGAAAGCCACCATGTTTATTCTGGGTTGGGTGGCTGAGCGGCATCCAGGAATGGTAAAACGGATTGCCGATGCCGGACATGAAATCGCCTGCCATGGCTATTCACATGAACTTATTTCCGTGCAGAATCCAACAACCTTTCGCGAAGACATCAGGTGTGCGAAGAACATTCTCGAAGATATCACAGGACAGGCTGTTCTTGGCTATCGTGCTCCAACGTTCTCGATTACAAAAGAAACAATGTGGGCCTTGCCCATCCTTGTAGAAGAAGGCTTTCTGTACGACTCAAGTATCGTTCCGGCCATGCATGATTCCTATGGAATTCCTGATGCCAGTCCGAGGGTTCATTCCCTTGAGACAAGCTCGGGAATGCTCTGGGAAGTGCCACCGTCGACTTGTAAGGTGGCATGGCTGCGTATTCCTGTTGGTGGAGGGGGGTATTTCCGTCTTTTCCCATATTCAATCTTCCGTTGGTTTCTTCACAAAGTTGAACGGGAAGGACATTCTTTGGTTATGTATTTCCATCCATGGGAACTTGATCCTGAGCAACCAAAGATGAACGGGTCGCTCCTTTCGAAATTTCGTCATTACGTAAACCTTCAGAAAACGCAAAAACGAATGACGTGCCTTCTACAGGATTTTCAATTTTCGCCAGTGCGTGACGCTCTCCCTTCTTCCCCTTCTCCTTTTGGGCAACATCCAGTCTCAGGCCAACAAGATGAAGAGATTGAATCATTTGTGAGTCTCCCTGATCATTCAGACTCAACGAATAGTTATACGCCTAAATAGGCAACGCCGTGTATATCGTTGCGTAAAGAACCTTCATCTCCAGTCTGAATCGTACTTACAAAGGGTTACGTATACCTTTCAATGTATGGGTATGGGGGTATCAGTGCAGTCAAAGAAACTTTTCTTAACGAATGGGTGCATTTTTCTCCAAAATAGGCTAGCCTGGTATTTCAACGGAAGGTGGGAGCGGTTAATCGTATTTCACTGAAGTGCAATGAACTCTGTGAATGTTATATAAAGTTCATCTCGTATGGCGAATAGATTCTTTTTACACAGAGGCGATAGCTGTGAATCGCACGCAAGACACCGTTCACAATGCCGAGAACCTGTGAGTCATGTGTGTATGGCGGGTCTGGGCTTCGTGGGTGGACGTGTGCATGAAATATACTCAGAACGTTAAGAGTCTGTACACTGTCGTCTATTGGCGATCATAAGTATGTATGAATATTTTATTCCTTGCCCCTCATCCCTTCTATCAAACGCGTGGAACCCCCATTGCCGTGGATATGCTCTTAAGAGTGCTTGCTGAACGAGGAGAGTCGGTTGACTTAATCACGTACCATGAAGGAAGCGATGTCCAGTATGAGCAATTGACGGTACGTCGGACTCCCAAGTTTCCGTTTGGCAAAGATATTCCACCAGGTTTTTCCCTGAAGAAACTTGTGGCTGACGGCTTGATGGCAGTGCAGGCGGTTCGGCAATCTTGGAGAAAACGATACCATGTTGTTCATGCGGTTGAAGAATCCGTGTTTATTGCGTTGGTGCTCAAGCTGATGTTTCGAGTTCCGTATGTGTATGACATGGACTCTTCGTTGGCGCAACAAATGATGGAAAAGTATCCACGGTTACGCCGATGTGCCTTTCTTCTCAACTATTGTGAATCCGTTGCCTTAAAGCACGCGCTTGTCGTTCTTCCGGTATGTGATTCTCTTGGGCACATTGCCTTGAGTCATGGCCACCCTCATGTCCGGACACTGCATGATGTGCCCATGTTTGATGAAGGATCCCATGAGGAGTCCGACAGTCTTCCTCGTGGGGTTCAGCAGGGTCGGTTGAGAGTGATGTATGTTGGAAATTTAGAAACGTATCAAGGCATCGACCTCCTCTTAGAGAGTTTCTCCCTTATTTCGTCAGAAGCCGATCATGTCGACTTAGTGATTGTGGGTGGAGCAAAGGAGGATATTCACAAGTACCAGGAAAAATCCAACGCGTTGGGGGTGCAAGATCGAGTATCATTTTTAGGTCAAAAACCTATTTGCCGATTAGCCTCATTTCTCGCGGAAGCCGATATTCTGGTTTCGCCACGGATTCACGGACACAATACTCCGATGAAACTGTATTCCTATCTGCAAAGTGGAAAACCTATTGTAGCAACGAATTTACCAACACATACCCAAGTGCTTACGAAAGAGGTAGGCATACTCGCTGACCCCTATCCTGATGCATTTGCCCAAGGGATGCTCTGTCTGATTCATGATCAGGAACTCGCCCTGAAAGTTGGTTTGGCTGGTAAACAGTTAGTAGAGCAAAAGTTTAGTTATGCCGCATTTCGTGAAAAGGTCAATGATCTGTATAACTGGCTTGAGACAGACCGTGAACCTTCCACGACAATCCCAGGGGCAGGGTGACGTGTGGAGTCGTGTTAGGGTTATCCCGGATTTTTCAAGTTGAGGGCGCTTGCCTGCTCACGGCAGAGTCTAAGGGTAGGGCTACGTATGATGCCTTTACAGACAGAACATGAAATGCTCATGAACAAGGAACGGGAAATGGATAGCAAGAATAAGCGTACGGAAGAACGACAGAGTGTGCGGTCGGCCTATTATCCTCGTGACGTGATCGAGCAGGTATGACACTGGTCAATAAATCAAATTTGTGTGTCACAGATGGGCGGGTATGTCCAGGGATGAGCGGCAGGCTTTTCCTTAATCAATGCACAGCCATGACCGATAACAAGGTGTGGCAGGCGAATAGAGGCATATAAAGGTGTGGAGAGCATGATTTCGGCCAAATCTGAGCAGGTGATTGAAAAAAAGCCACTTGTGAAAAGCTTAGCAGAACCGCAAACCTCTGCCTTGAAGAAGTACCAGATGTTCTTTGTGGGTTCTTCCAGTTTTGGGGCGTTACTGAAGTTTGAACTGGTGACGATGTTGTTTGGTCCGCTGCCTGGCGCTCTTGGCTTGATACTCCGGAAGCAGTTGTTTCCGTCATTATGTAAAAAAGTTGGGGCAGGGGTCGTGTGGGGACGAAATATTTCTCTCCGACATCCAGGGAAAATCGAACTTGGTGATCGCGTGGCCATTGATGATTATTGTTTGGTGGATGCGAAAGGCGGGGAAGCTCAAGGCATTACTATTGGGAACGATGTGTTGGTCGCACGGAGTTCGATTATTCAAGCCAAAAATGGCCCCATAGTGATCGGAGACTCTTGTTCAATCGGAAGCCAATGTCAGTTGAGCTCAGTCGGTGGCATAACCTTGGGACGGTCGGTCATGATGGCGGGGCAATGCTATATTGGTGGCGGGCGGTATCATACCGCTGACAGAGAGATCCCTATGATGGAGCAGGGGTTGTACTCTCAAGGTCCCGTTGTCATTGGGAATGACGTCTGGATCGGCTCCGGTGTGATTGTGCAAGATGGGGTGAGGATTGGCAATGGATGTGTCATTGGATCGGGTGCCGTTGTCACTGAAGACATTCCTGATTTTGCGATTGTCATTCCGAATAGGAAACTTTTGTTTCTTTCTCGAGGTGAGTCATTGTCATAGCTCCTATGCGTGATGCATGTGAGCGTCTCATTATAACGGAACGGGTACGCGATGATTTCTGAAAAAACAACGCAGGTTGGCCTCCATCTTCACGCGAAAGCGATCCTTATTCGACGTGTCGAGCAGAGGTTGCTTGAGCTATTCAAGGAGGGACGGTTGTTTGGGACTGTGCACACCTGTATTGGGCAAGAATGGACTGGGGTGGCAGTTAGTGAGGCATTACAAGATGGAGATCTGATTTTCAGTAATCATCGATGCCACGGTCATTATTTAGCGAAAACGGGGGATGTCGAAGGGCTTATCGGTGAAATCATGGGAAAGCAGAACGGCATGTGTGGCGGCCGAGGAGGGAGTCAGCACATCTGTTCTCAAGGGTTCTACAGTAACGGAATTCAAGGCGGCATTGTTCCGGTATCTGCAGGTCTTGCCATGGCTCAAAAAATGACCGGAACGGGGTGTATTGCGGTCGTGTTCATTGGAGACGGAACATTGGGTGAAGGCGCACTCTACGAAACGCTCAATATTGTGTCTAAGTGGGAATTACCCTTACTCGTTGTGCTGGAAAATAATTACTATGCTCAGAGTACGTCTCAGCATCAGACCTTGGCCGGTAACATCTTGGCACGTGGTGAAGCGTTTGGGATCAAGAGTGCTCATGCCAACACGTGGGAAACAGAAGAGCTTATGATGACGGCTGCCAGCTCTGTTCAGTATGTCCGAAGCGAATGCCGACCACTCTTTTTACAAATTGACACGTATCGGCTTATGGCTCACTCCAAAGGTGACGACGACCGGGACCCGGAGGAAGTCAAAGAATATTGGGCTAAAGATCCCATTGAACTCTTCCGTCAGCAGACCACTCCGAAGGAAATCGAAGAGATTGATCGACAGATCCAAGTGAGCATTGATGCAGCGGTGTCACGGTCCGATGCGACACCCTATTCTGTCGCAAGTGCGATACATGACGAAGAACCTGTCTCAACGACTGTGGAATGGACCCCAACGCAGATTCAATCGACCGAACGAATGGTGAATGCGATTCATCTCTCACTGCAGCGTAATATGCAACGGAATGACAAGATTGTCTTGATAGGGGAAGATATTGAAGGACCCTATGGTGGAGCCTTTAAGGTGACCAAGAATCTGAGTCAAGAGTTTCCAGGGCGCGTCCGAAACACGCCAATTAGTGAGTCGGCATTAGTAGGATTAGGTAATGGGTTGGCACTCAACGGATTACTCCCTGTGTGCGAAGTCATGTTTGGTGATTTTCTGTGTTTGGCATTCGATCAACTGTTAAACCACGCCTCGAAATTCCGCTATATGTATAACGAGCAAGTACGTGTGCCGTTGGTTGTGCGAACCCCTATGGGGGGAAAGCGTGGCTATGGGCCGACGCATAGTCAAAGTATCGAGAAGCATTTCATGGGCCTGCCAGGGACTCGAATGTTGGCTCTACATTCTCGATTTGATCCGGGGCTTGTCTATGATGAAGTCTTTTCGTCCATCGATCGGCCGACTATTATGATTGAGAATAAATTGCTCTATGGACTTCGTGTTACTGATCAGGTTCCCGGTGGGTTTGTGCTTGAACAGAGTCATGAGCAATTCCCCACGACACGTATTCGTCCGTTGAGCACCCCTGATCTTACGGTGTTGTGTTATGGGGGTATGCTGGTCGATGTTGAGCGTGCGATCCAGGAGTTGTGCGATGAACATGAGGTGCTGTGTGAAGTCTTGTGTCCTCTCCAGTTATATCCATTTAATCCTTGGCCGGTAATCGAATCGCTTCACACAACGCGCAAGCTGATGATTGTGGAAGAGGGAATCGGTTTTGCCGCTCTTGGCTCTGAACTGTTGGCTCAGATTTCCGAATATCAGCCAGACCTTCTTCAGCACGTGTGTCGTGTCTCGTCACCGATGCACCCAATTCCGTCAAGCGGACCTCTTGAGAAAGAATGTCTTCCCGGTGAAAGTCATGTCGTGAAAACAGCCTTAACGATGATGAATCTATGAACAGTATTCCAGTCATTATTCCCCAGGACAATGTGAACGACGAATCCGTGACCTTGTTGTCTTGGTCTGTTGCCAATGGAGAGCTCGTGTCACAAGGGCAAGCAATTGCTGAAATCGAGACAAGCAAGGCCGTGATGGAAATAGAGGCCCCAGCCGCCGGAATTTTAGAGTATTCGCTTGAACCAGGTAGCGATATTGATGTTGGAGCCTTGTTATGTCGTATTCGTAGTGAAGCGCAAGAAGGTGAAGTTGGGAGTGAGTCGCTTATGACGGAAGATGTGTCGGTCGCTTCAGTGGATGTCAAAACAAACGGTCAAGGTTCTCAGGCTCTTCCCGCAAACGAAAATAATCAAACGCACTTTACAAAGAAAGCGCAAGCATTGCTAGAGCAACGTGGCCTCCCACTTGAACGTTTTGCAGGTCGAGGCCTTGTCCGGACAACAGATATCCTGCTTGAATTAGGTGAAATGTCTCCAACGCAGACACCGCCTCCTGCCCAGCGAACTGTTGTTCAAGGGGAGCGGTCGATCTCTCGGGTATCACCGATCCCGGCGTTTGGTATTCCCTTTCAAACAGAAAAGTTATCAAAAGGCAAACGAACCGAAATCGGGTATTTGTCCTCAGGCTCTCAGAATGCGTTGCCAAGCGTGATTACGGTGGCGGTCCCAACCAGAGGTCTTCGAGCAGCGGTTGAACAGCATAAGCATATTGATGCATCGGTCACTGCCGTCATTCTTTTTGAAGTCGCGCGATTGTTGCGTCACTATCCATGGTTTAATGCGTTTTATCAAAATGGACATGTGAATGTGTATGACGAAGTGAATATTGGGTTTGCTATTGATGGAGATTTTGGCTTGAAGGTTCCGGTGATCCGCACTGCGGATACAAAAAGTATTGCTGAGATTACCAATGAGATCCAAGAATTAATGATCGCATACCTCGAGAATACGCTTTCCAGTGCCAATCTTCAGGGTGGTACGTGTACGGTGACAGATTTGTCAGGCGAGGGAGTCTTTGCGTTTCATCCGCTTCTCAATCAGGGCCAATCAGCAATCCTGGGTGTCGGAGGAGAGTTTTTTCTGCCCGGAAGTCGAGAAGGAATCTTTAACCTGATATTAGCGTTTGATCATCAAGTATCTGAGGGTCGTCAAGCGGCCAGGTTTTTACGCGAACTCGGTGAGCATCTTCAGGCATATGAGGCTGCCCTTGCTGGAGCTTCGTCTAGTGATCAAGACGCAGAAGATGTAAGCAGGCTCAGTTGTGCACGTTGCCTTACTCCGCTTGCCGATATTCAAGAATGGGATAAATTTGAACATTGGGATCACTTTATGGTGCCAATGGTGAAGCCTGACGGACAGCGTGGATATTTGTGTAGTGTCTGCGTGAGGGGGTGGTAGGCATTCGTATGGAACAGGAACTGAAGCAAGTCGTTGCCGAGTTGTTTGATACGAACCTTCAGCAAATCACCACTGATTTTCTCTTGTCCACAAGGCGTATGCAAGGCTCCTTGGCCAGGGCGAAGCTTGATGCGGCCATCCGACATCGTCTTGGGGTGAAATGTCGTGGAGTCTATTCGGCTCAAACCTATGGTGAATTGCAAGAAGCTGTGCTTGGGGGTTCTGCCAACGGTGCCGAGACGCATGCATCCGCCTCGAAGGTTTTGGCTGTGACGAATACGGAGACTTCTGCGGCGGTGGCAGCCAATCGTATTGGGACGGCACCTGTGCTCAGTTGCGGAATTGATATTGAAATGGTCGAAAGCTTTCCTGAGGTGGACGACTATTGGAAGGACTCCTTTTATACAAGCTCATTTTCATCTGTTGAGATTGCGTATTGTCTTCTGCAGGAACATCCCCGTATGCATTTTGCAGCTCGCTGGTGCGCAAAAGAAGCACTCAAAAAATGTCAACCGTTGTACCTCCACGAAGCAATGAATCATCTGGAGTTAGTGTCTCCCGATGAGGGCCCGCCAATGCTTCGACATTATCAACATGGAACGTCTGTCCCTATCCCTTTTGCCGTGAGCATTTCCCATACTCAACACATAGCTATTGCAATGGTTGTGACGCAGGTTGCGTTGCCTTGACTCGATATTGGACTGAAATTGCTGTTGAGTGTTTTTCATCCCACGGTGTGGTGCCGGCACGCATGTTCCCATGACTCGTGATACATGTTATGAGTGTGTACAAGGCGTTTTTCATCTGAACATGCAGTGTAAAGTCTGTCGCACGAATGGTCGACTACGTATGAAGTAGGTTGAGATATCTGAGCCTGGGTTGCATGGTCCCGTTATAGCCGTTTCAGTTATGACGAATCAGTGCTCCATCGACCTACTGTATTCTGATTGACCCTTCGTCATTGAACCGTCAATCGTATACAGGTCATCCAAGCGGACATAACCTTCCTCATGTAAACGCGGTACCGCGCGGAGCTATAGCCGATTCACATAACTTCCTCTTGTTTGCAGTGAGTCATGGACGCGCAATGAGTCATATAGTCTTTTAACTTTTTCTCAGTACCTATGACCTGACGCCTTCAGGCCAGTCTGCTGAGTGAACGCCTCTCATAGTGGGCGGGGCTTGTTTGAGCGCAGCGAGTTGGCACGCCCCACCAACCGGGGTTCATCTCATCCCCGACGAGCCTGGCCTGGGCGTTCATGGTTTTGGGTCCTTTTGCCGAAACAAAAGGGCCTCGGCTGCCGGGACGAACCCCGGCAGAGAGCAAAAACCTAGGACGATAAGCAGTGCAGGTGATGAATGAGGGAAGAAGCAATATTTTTAAGCAAAAGCTCCTCTACCACTATAGCGAATCCACATACGTTCAAAACAGGAAAATGCAGCTAACCCAGCACGGTACAACGATTGGATCAGCGGAAGTTATTGGAAACGGCTATAGCATTTTCCAGACAAATAGGTCTTCATGAAAAGTTAAAAAACTATACTTTATCGCGTGGAACGTATGTGGATTCGCTATAAGCTGTAGTGTTGAGGCTGTACTGTGATTCAGAGAAAGATCAAAACATCTATGCATGATGGTGGTATTTGGGAATTGGACGACGTGCAATGAACTACGCCTTTTGGTTTCGTCTTGCGGTGAGTTTTGTTGTCACGATTGTGCTCATTCGAGTCATTGACTGGGACGCGTTGCCCGGGCTGGATGATATTACTGTTGGCTATCTGTTTGGTGCCGGATTGCTGGTTATTCTCAATCGGTTGGTGAATGCCTATCGGTGGTATCTGCTCATTAATGATTCGTCGTCGGTTGTATGTCTTCGTCATGTTGTGGGAATTTATTTCAAAAGCTCATTTGTTGGACTTGTAATGCCCACGAGTGTCGGAAGTGAATTTTTAAAAGGCTATGGACTCATGAAGTCAGGGGCTGGAGCTATTGATTCATTTTCTTCGATCTTTATGGAACGACTCCTCGGTCTCCTCTCGTTACTCGGATCTGCGTTGATAGGTTTTTTGTTTTTAAATATTCAATTGGACGAAATACACGCACTAGCGATTGGTCGAGTGTTTGGGGTTTTCTTGACTTTGATTGTTGGTAGTCCTATCGCTTGTTACTTTTTCATTCCTTGGGTTGAGAAACGACTGAATCCTCAATCTAAGTTTGCCTTGTTGATTCTGAAGCTACGTCATGCCTTTTTCTTTTATCAGAACATTAAAGCTCGATTGCTTTTGGCTTTTCTGCTGTCTTTTAGTATTCAAGGATTTCGTATTTTGGGCGCCTGGCTGGTTGGATTAGGTATAGGTGTGTCCGTGGAGTTTGCATATTATGTCTTATTCATTCCGATCATTTCCTTGATTAGCATGCTCCCTATATCCATTGCGGGTCTTGGGGTTCAAGAAGGCGCATATGTCTATTTTTTTTCGTTGACGGGAACCAATACAACGATCATTCTTGCAATGGCGCTTGTGTTGCGATTTTTGTTGATTTTTGCCGTTCTTCCAGGAGGTGTCCTATACTTACGGGAAGGCCTTTGGAAAAACTCAAACCTGAAGAAAACGATCAATCCGCAGATATAGCTGTTATAGCCGATTCAGTTATACCGAAACGAGAAAGCGCCACCTTGTACACATTTGCCATTCAATACGTGATAGGCAACGTCAAGCATGGTCAGTCAAGCCAAGAGGGTATAATCTTCCGATGTTTGACGCGTTGGATATCGCGCAGAAATTCCTTACTTGGGCACCTGTAATGGAGATATGCGTAGCCAGTATGATCACAACAACGATTGCCCATCAGGTGCAACCGGGTCGCTCAACAACCGTGTCCAAGCATACTGATGTATATTCGGATTCGCTATAATATGAGTTCTTCCCATGCGTATTTCACGGTCGTAAGAATCTTGTCATTAATATGTGTTGCAAGATATTGTCTGAATCTGTTGAGTGAGCATCGTTGTACGGCGGGCGATTCGCTAGCGAGGTGAGGCGACGAGTCTTCACTTATTGCGTGTATTTACCTAGACATAAATTGTCTAACGACTATTCACAAGAAATGCGGAATATGGTATGAGATAATTCTACGTGTCATGATGACGAACCCCTACTTTACCCCCAACATTTACTGAACATTCGCTATCGGTGATCTACTAAGAAAGTTATGAATCGAGCCGTCGAAGACACCGTGAACACAGAATATGATGTATTAGTCATTGGGGGAGGAATTTATGGGGCATGTGTCGCTCGTGATGCCGCACTTCGCGGGTTACACGTCGTTCTTTTGGAAAAAGGCGACTTCGGTCATGCGACATCAAGTAATAGCCATAAGATTATTCATGGTGGATTACGGTATTTGCAGCATGGGAATTTCCCTCGAATGCGAGAATCGATTCAAGAACGACGCACGCTTGTGCGAATTGCTCCGCATCTTGTCAAGCCGATGCCGTTTCTCATTCCTACCTATCAGCACATTGGGGCTAAGAAATTTCTGTTGCGGTTGGCATTGCTGGCGAATGACATTATTGCCTGTGACCGGAACCGTGATTTGCCCAAGTCGGCCCATTTCCCTGCAAGCCGTATAATGTCAAACAAACAGTCCTTGGCGCACTGTTCCGTCATGAATCAATCGAAGTTGACTGGAGGGGCGTATTATTATGATGCCCAGGTCCATAATTCCGAACGTCTGCTCCTTTCAATGCTGCAGTCTGCTCATGGTGAAGGGGCCACTATACTTAATTATGTCAATGTGACTCAGCTTCTTGTCAGTTACGGTTCGGTAATTGGCGTTTGTGCCGAGGATATGCTGACTCATGCTCAGATGGAAATCCGGGCTAAGTGTGTCGTCAATTGTGGTGGACCTTGGGTGGCTCGGTTAGGGGCGTTGTCCTCCAGTGCATCGGTCCCGTTTCACGTTCCACTTCTTAAGGCTGTGGTTCTTGTAACCGATTCTATAGTAGACCGTGTGGCTCTTGGCGTCCCGAGTACACATTCTTATGTGGATGCCGACGCGGTCATGAATAAAGGGTGCCGATATTTCTTTATTACCCCATGGCGAAATCGATCATTAGTGGGTACGTTTCAATCACGATATGATGGAAATCCAGACGATCTTTGTGTGACAGAGAAAGAGATTGAGGCGCATATCAAGGAAGTGAACGAGAGTTTACCCGGAGTCAAACTGACTCGAAGCGATGTACATTTAGTCAATTGTGGACTCCTGCCCAGAAATGAAATAGCTGATGTCACTGCGGACGTTCAGTTAGCCAAACATTCCGTGATTTATGATCATGAAACAATGGGTGATGTCAAAGGAATGGTTTCCGTTAACGGGGTCAAGTTTACCACGGCGCGAGCGGTGGCAGAAAAGGCTGTGGACCTTGTGTGCCAAAAGCTTGGGAAGAAAGGGGTGCCATGTACGACGGCGACGGTCCCAGTGTACGGGGGAGATATGACTTGTCATGATGATGTCTTGCAGCAGGCCATGGCTCAGAAGCCGGGTAATCTGTCTCAGGAATCCGTCCAACATATCGTTGCCACGTATGGATCTCAATTTTCAAAAATTTTTCAGTATTGTCTCGACGGCACAAAATTGAGTTCTCCTATTACGACGGATGTGCCGACCATCCAAGCTGAAGTTGTCCATAGTGTCAGAAAGGAAATGGCTCAGACTCTGAGTGATGTGGTATTTCGACGCACGGAACTTGGTACTGTTGGATACCCTGGATCCAAATGTCTCCAGCAATGTGTCACGCTTATGGCGCAAGAAATGAAATGGGATGAGTCCAGAGTTCAGAGGGAATTATATGAGACGAATGAGGAGTATGAACGGAGGGGAGCCAGTCCATGCATGCGGAACTAGCGTCTAACCGGATTCTTGTCATTGCGCCCACGCCATTTTTTGCAGATCGAGGCTGTCATGTCCGGATTCTTGGAGAGATCAAAGCCTTAAAGAGTCAGGGGTATGTTGTGCAACTATGTACCTACCATTTGGGAAGAAATATCGACGGTATCGATACGATTCGAACGGTAACGATTCCTTGGTACAATAAACTTTCAGCGGGTCCTTCCATCCATAAATTCTACATTGATGTCTTATTGCTTTGGAAAGTGTTCCAAGCCTGTCGATCGTTTCGTCCAAACATTCTTCATGCGCATCTGCATGAGGGAATTGTGATCGGGAAGCTTGCAAGCCTGTGGTATAAAATTCCTTTGGTTGCTGACTTGCAGGGAAGTTTGACGGAGGAAGTCCTGGATCACGGGTTCCTCCCTCGTTGGAACTGGCTGGCCAACGCCGTACGGTGGATAGAGAAAAAAGTGAATGCCATGCCATGTCATTTGATTACTAGTGCCTCTCGTACGGCTCAACAAGTTACAGAAATCTTTGGAATGACGAATGTTTCAACGATTGGAGATGGTGTTGATCTGGATGTGTTTTCTCGTCAGCCTGAAGATCTCGAACTCAAAGCCAAGCTTGGTATTGCTCCAGATGACAAAGTGGTCGTGTTTATTGGTGTGTTGACGGCGTATCAAGGCATTGATTTGTTATTGGATATGGCCGTACTGGTCCTGAAAGATGTTCCGACAGCCAAATTTTTGATCATTGGTTTCCCTGAAGAATCGTATAGGAAAAAGGCTGTGACAATGGGCCTGGGCGAGCGAGTGATCTTTACTGGAAAGATTGAGTATGCGGATGCTCCCAAGTATTTGTCGCTGGGGAGTGTGTCCGTTTCGCCGAAAGTGTCGTCATCTGAGGCGAATTTAAAATTATTTACCTACATGGCGTTGGGCCTTCCCTGCGTCGTATTCGATAATCCTGTGAATCGAGAAATTTTGGGTAATCTGGGTGTGTATGCGGAAAATAATGACCTTGTGACTTTTTCCAACATGATTGTCGAACTCTTAATCGATCATGAACGAGCACGTCAAATCGGAGAGCATTGTTATCAGAAAGCATCGACTGAATATTCATGGGAAGCTGTTGGGTATCAGTTGCAGGAAGTCTATGGAAAACATGCGGCAATAGCATCTACTTCGTGAAGGGAGGGTGAAGACAATGGCCGATACCGTACTTGTCACTGGAGGGGCGGGCTTTATTGGATCGCATGTTGCTGATGAACTCCTGACCCGCGGGTTGTCTGTTGTGGTGTTGGACGATTTAAGTGGAGGGTTCCGTGAGAATGTTCCCGACGGTGCTGAATGTGTTGAAGGGAGTATAGTTAACACTCAACTGATTCAAGAGTTATTTACGACACACAATTTCACCTATGTCTATCATCTTGCCGCCTATGCGGCTGAGGGATTAAGTCACTTCATTAAAAAATTCAATTATGAAAATAATTTGATTGGAAGTATTAATCTCATTAATGCCTCCGTCAATTATGGAGTGAAGTGTCTGGTCTTTACGTCATCAATCGCGGTGTATGGGCAGAATCAGTTACCCATGACCGAAGATATGGTCCCCGTTCCTGAGGATTCGTACGGGATTGCGAAGTTGGCCGTTGAGCAAGATTTACAGGCGAGTCATGAGATGTTCGGCCTCGACTATGTTGTGTTTCGGCCACATAATGTCTACGGCGAACGGCAAAATATCGGTGATCGTTATCGAAACGTTGTTGGGATCTTTATGAATCAGCTGATGCAAGGACAACCTATGACGATATTCGGCGATGGGCAACAAAGTCGAGCCTTTTCCTATATTCAGGATGTGGCGCCGATTATTGCCGGTTCCCCATTTAATGCACGCGCCTTGAATCAGGTGTTCAATGTGGGAGCTGAAACCCCGCATACCGTCAATGAATTAGCGGACATTGTCGCAAAGGCCATGGAATGCGAAAAGAAGATTTCCTACTTGGACGCGCGAAATGAAGTATTGCATGCCTTTTCAAGCCATAACAAGCTGCACGATGTATTTGGCGATTCCCCTAAAGTAACTTTGGATGATGGAGTCCATCGGATGGCGGCGTGGGCTAAAAAAGTTGGCGCAAAGCGAGGCAAGGCATTTGATGGAGTCGAGATCCTAAAAAATATGCCAAAGAGCTGGAGAGAGGCATTGTCTGAGAGTTCTCGATAGTATGGGTATTGGAAGGCACTTCTTTGCCACGGTCTGTCCTGCCTCGTATGTCTCTCGTATATTGTATTGTCGAAAAATCTATCAGATGGGAAATGCGTCGTGAGAGTGCTTGTAACTGGAGGGACAGGTTTTACCGGTGGCCATTTGTGTGCGGAGCTCGTCAGGCAGGGTTATCACGTTCGCAGTTTAGTACGGCGAGAGAGTCAGGCTAAGGAGTTAGAGGCACTGAACGTTGAGCTTGTCAGGGGTGACCTGTGTGAACCAGAATCGTTACGGGACGCGGTGGATGGTGTCGATATAGTATTTCATATTGGGGCGTTATTCCGGCAGCAAGGGGTAGGGCCAGACGTCTTTCGAAAGGTGAATGCGGAGAGCGTTGAGCATTTACTCAAGGCATCAATTGAGCATGGCGTCTCCAGATTTGTGCATTGCAGTACGGTTGGCGTTCATGGGCATGTTTCGCAATCACCTGCGAATGAACGGACACCATTCGGTCCTGGAGATATATACCAAGAAACCAAATTGCAGGGGGAGAACATTGCACGACGTTACATGGAAGAGGGGCGATTGCCGGTCACGATCATTCGTCCTGCGGGCATCTATGGTCCGGGAGACATGCGATTTCTCAAACTGTTTCGAGCCATTCACAAACGTCGGTTTGTCATGATTGGCCCCGGGACCGTGAACTATCACTTTACGTATATTGATGATCTGGTTGATGGAATTATCTTAAGTGGTCGGTCGGAACAGGCAATCGGTCAAACGTATATATTAGGCGGAAAAGAATATGTGCCCCTTAATCAATTGGTGGTCATGATCGCCGATGAGTTACAGGTGAAACCCCCTGGGCTACGACTTCCCATGTGGCCGGTGTATGCAGCCGGTTTTGTGTGTGAAGTTATTTGTAAGCCATTTGGTCTTGAGCCTCCGTTATATCGAAGGCGTATCGATTTCTTTAAAAAAAATAGGGCGTTCGATATTTCCAAAGCGACGCAAGAGCTTGGCTTCCACCCAAAAGTCAGTTTGCAAGAAGGCATTCAGCGAACAGCCGCTTGGTACAAGCAGCAGGGATATCTCTGAATAATTCCTCACGTTCAGTTGTTTAAGAGGGAAGTTGGGGGGCTATCTGAGGTTAATGGCTAGGGGAATTACGACTTGCAAGAGATCGTACCTCTACAACAGTATGGATGTATTTCTCGTGTTTGTCTCTACCTAGGATTTGTTTCAATAGCGTTCGAGTTCTAACTTTCCTTGTTTTCTTGTTATTTACCCTAAGACTGTTTGTGTCTCAGGAATGATGAGTATTATTTGTGTATTGATAATTCTATGTTGCGAACTCAATGAGTGCAACCACGAAATGTGTGCCGTCTGAGAGAGGTGGCCCCAAGAAACTGCACAACAGGCTAAGTGGATACGCTCCGCCAATCATGGCATGATGATGCCAGTGACGAAAGGAGCAAATCATGAAGAGACGACCTCGACGGAACCATTCTCCGGCCTTTAAGTCCAAAGTG
>BQIV01000028.1 GCA_021604005.1 Nitrospirales bacterium
CCAGAGCCATCGCCAGAGCCAGAGCCATCGCCAGAGCCATAGCCAGAGCCATCGCCAGAGCCATCGCCATAGCCAGAGCCATAGCCAGAGCCATCGCCAGAGCCATCGCCAGAGCCAGAGCCATCGCCAGAGCCATCGCCAGAGCCATCGCCAGAGCCATCGCCACGGGAAGAAGAACACCATAAGATGTCAGGCGATGACGGCCCAATCACCGAACGAACAAAACATTTTTCATCTTTGGAAATGACCCATGAAATATCTTCGCAATCGACATCATGAATATTCGTGCCAACATCGTAATGCAATGAGCATGGCCCTAAATCACAGACAATTTCCAAGATCTCGTGTGTTATTATTTTCTCCACGGGCATGCCCTCCATCTCTTCTCAGCCTGAGATGTGCAGACCGTGATCGATGTCACGTAATTGATGGATGTTTTGGGCACAGGCCTTGTGATGCGGCACTTGTCTGATGGCCCATGACTGGCGAGACCAAACACGCCTCGCTCATCCGTTGACCACATGACACACATGTGCGCCTGCTTCAGCACGACCCGTTCAGACTCTATTGATCCAGAGTCCAGAATGCCTGCAAACACCCCTCGGTTTTTGCTGTCCGTTGTCACCAAGACAAATGGTTTTTTCATCGCTGCACCTCCCCTTTATTCGTAATAAAATTGAGATCACCCTATGGCATACCGAATGAGACTCATTTCTGATGGCGTGGCATGCGATGCGGCATAGGCCAGATACAACTCACGCTCGCTATTGGATATGCGTGACTGCTCATGCAGCACACGTCTGGCAATCTCGATAATGCTGGTCATGATCGCTCGATTGAGCCGGATGTCTGGATGCCAGCGGTCTGGCACCGATCCCCCTGGGTCATGCGGGTATTCGATCGGCAATGCCTCCCGTTGCGTGGCATCCGCTCGTGGCTCCACAGACTCTCCTCGATCCAATAGCCCAGGCACACAGATCCGAGCACTAACAGCGCCCATCCGACGAGATAAATGGTCATGCGTCATAGGTCCTCCGGAAAAAGGGAGCCTGGGGTTGCCTGCGGATGCAGACGCAGACGTGGGGAAGGTTTGCCACGTAGGAGGCCCCGCCCCAGGCTCCGAATTGATGTGAATCGATTGACAGGTGCTGCATCATGCCCCCCTCAAATGCGTTATTGCTGCGTCATGCCGGTGTCTGAGCAGACTAATTCACGGTCGCGATAATGATTGAGAACGATCCGGCGCAAAATGTGAGACCGTGAGGTCGAGTCATACCGCGCATCACGGTCAAGCAGATTCACTAAGTCCGGCGTGAACTTCGCGGCGACGATGGTGTCTTTCAGGTCTTTTGTGCTTCGTTTCATAGTTTTAAGATTAATACTTTTTAATACCATTGTCAATACTATTTATTACTTTTTATAACTTTTTTCTTATTGCATGCTAAAACAAGAAAAGGTAAGGTTTTTCAATGGGTTACCCAAAGCTCGATAAGTTGTTGAATTCAACAAAAATCTCGTCTGAGATGCATGAGCGCATAAAATCTTTATCAAAACAGCACAACAGGAAGATTTCTGACGAGATTAGAGAATTGCTGCGAATTGGGATTAACTGTGTAGAGGGAAACGAGAAGTATGACGGGCTTTCTAATACAGATGCTCTCCAGCTTATCAGGCGTGAATGGAAAGAGATTCGAGAATTTGTCTCTAATCCTCGCGTAAAAGAACTATTAGAAAGTCAGGAGAATTCAAAGGACACTAAAGAACGCAAGGTAAACCGCGCCAGCTAGTCGTCTTGGAGGCTACAGGTAGCCGCGCGCGCGAACAACCTCCCTTAGGCATGCTGTATTATATTTGTCGAGATATGGAGTGTGTGTGCCGGCAGTGGGCAGAGCCAGACGATATTGTGGTTATACCTCTACAGCCAGGTCAGACGCTCAAAGATTGGCGCCCGGACATCTCATAGCTACACGCCATGCGGGCAAAACTTACCTTCATAAGTATATATTTCATAATCCTCTCACCACCTTTCCCCTCCATGCTCCACGCCGCCGATCTGTCTTACCAAGTAGGCTATGGCGATACCGTGGAAATTATTATCGAGAGTCCCTATCTGTTAGGTAAATTCAGGAACCCTGACCGATCAATCCAGGTCGTGCGACCGGACGGAAAGCTCACGACGCCTCTGATCGGCGCTGATGTGCTGGCCGTGGGTCGAACCGTTGAGAAAATCCAAGAGGACATGGAGCGGGCCTTTGCTCCCAAGAATCCATGGAACATGCCCGTGGAGGTCGTTGTCTACGTATTAGAACAACACGATATCAATCACCAGCCATGATGAATCTTCACCTTTTCGTTATCGCGGTCGTGTTGACAGCTCCGAGCCTCTGCTTTGCCGACTTCACGGGCAAAGTGATCAAAGTCTACGATGGCGATACCATCACGGTACTCAATGAGCAAAATGAGACAATCAAAATACGGCTGAATGGCATTGACGCGCCTGAAAAAGCGCAGGCGTTCGGGAAGAAATCCCAAAAGCTAGCGGCCAGTCTGGTTATGGGCAAAACCGTCACCATCATCGATCATGGTGAGGATCGCTACCATCGAATCATTGGCGATGTGGTACTCGAAGATGGACGAGTGCTGAATCAGGAATTGGTACGTGCTGGCCTAGCCTGGTGGTTCCGGAGGTATTCCGATGATCGCGAATTAGCCGAACTGGAACTCGACGCCAAACTCTCCAACTCAGGCCTCTGGCGCGATAAGAACGCCATCCCACCCTGGATTTATCGCAAACTCAAACCCATATTCCGATAAAATATATTACTCAAAAAGTTTTTTCTTAATATAATCAATCATTTATATGTGCATTTTTTCGCTTGACAAACATACGTGGCGTATGTATACTGTAGTCATGATCAATCAACAAACAAAACGGGCGAGTCAGATGCAGCAACATCCAACCCGCCCTCACTCACAACCACAACCTAGTAGGAGGTTACAGTCATGAGTTTAACTCTCTCATCTCAACGAATCTACCTCAATGTGCCGTATGCACAAAAAAATTTCGCCAAACAATTTGGCGCTCGATGGGACGCCAATAAACGGCAGTGGTATTGTATAGGGGAAACCATTCCCGATCAATTACAACAATTCTCAGTGCAACCACATACGTCAACTAGACGGTTTCTGCGTTGTCGGTCATGTGGACAATCCGGCCATACGGGCGGCTACCCATTCTCGACGTTGCCGTCGTCAGGACGATGCGACGATTGCGTATAAATTCACATACACGGGACTAAGGAGCAAATCATGAAAACATATATGAACATCGGCGAACATGGATTGAATGGAGATTTTTACGGAGACGACCAGGAGATTTTCCGAGCAGATAATCTCGAAATTGCGACGAAAATCTCAATTAATCGGCGTATTCGAGAATTTGACGCATTGTATAAATCGTGCCAGGTATCGCATTGGGAACCTGGGCAATATACACTCAGCATATCCCATCACCAGAGTGGGAGTGGGCGAGTGATGCGGACTGTAGATGAAACGGTCACCGTTCGATATGCGGGACCTTCTGATATGTATACGATAGAATATCAGTACGCGCATTGTGAGGACGATGAAATTCGAGAACTGATAGATCGTATGGAACGGATGTGCGTTGACGGTCACCCGTCAGTCAGGCGCTCAAAAAAAACTGATTTAGTCATGTTTGCGGAATCCGTTCGGTTCCCGCGATGGCACGCCGACGGGGAATGGTGGGAATCAGAGAATAACTATCTAGATCTATCGAATATCCACTATGCGCGTGAGCAAATGGCCTACGCCCTGGCCTCCGACGATGAGCGGCAAACAATATGCAAACGTAATTGGGAGGCCATGAAAAAATTGACGGAGGTGACCGCATGAAAAATTTTGAATCACTCATGAACCAGGCGAGAACGTTTCAACAACTCGAACCCGACCCACAAAAACAGGATTGGTATGTTGGTTATATGCGTGGATTACGGCGAGCTTACCACGGGGAACGGTTTGGAACGGCTGAGGAACATCTTGTCTATATGGATATGGGCGGAGACCGTCAGGCACTCGGTGACGGCTATCGCGCAGGATACGCCGGAAAACCTATCCAACAGGACAATCATGAAAAAACCTAAACCGCCACGCCTCAGTCAATCTGTCGTGGCCTTAGCCACGACAGATTTCGAGACATTTACACAGATCATGCGACCGGATCTCACGGTACGGGAGTTTAAAATCATCCAGAAACGCCTACGCCTTACGAATAAAACCATGGCTAGGGCCTTGCGAGTGGACGAAAACACGGTCAACCGTTGGCGCATGGGCCTGCATCCCGTGCCGCCATGGGTCGCGGATCGGTTGCACTGCCTCATCCATCATGAGCATACTACGGCGCCTGCCGCAACACCTCCACACAATCCTTGAATGTCACCTCCTCGCCCCATGTCGAAATGACGGTCAGATCGACACGCGAGGCCGGTGGCGTCCCACTGCCAAGGAATTTCACGCACCCCGTTTTATTCGTTGTGCGCATTTCATCTAATGAGTCCGATAGACTCTGCCCCGTAATCAGCGCGCACCCGTTTAATAGGGTCAGACTCGATAACAGCATCAGATATTTCCACATCACACACCTCACGGTTAAGATTTGCTTTGCTGGGTCGCCAGGGTAATTTTGATACTCTGAATTTCTGAGGACATGGCCTCAAACTTACCTTGCATGCGTTCCATGCCTTGCGTGATGCGATCCTGTGAGGCCGTCACCATGCTCAATTGCGCTGGAATCGAGTGGAGCGAATTTTCTAACTCATCGATGCGCGCAGGAAATGTGTGCAATGCTGGCATCACCCGCATAATGGGAGGACTGGCGAGGAGGTCGGTCTTTTTGGCGTAATCCTCCATGGTCATCCAGGTCCACACACACACGGTGAGCAGGGCGTTCGCCAGGAATAAAATGGCGCGCGTTTGCCAGACAATCACCTGTTGTTCCTGCCGTTTTTTCCCTGTCATTTCCTCGTTGACCGTTGTCCGCATAGTGTCCTCCTCGCTGTTTATACACTCTTGACCTGCCTGACACCAAGCTCAAGGGCGGCGCTGATGGTGTTTTTATCAACAGAGGGGTGTCCCGCTTCGTATTGACGCAGGACCTGTTCCCGTTTTTGTGGGCCTGGTAGGTTGGTTTGCTCCGCCTCTTGGATTAACGGGATGAGTTCTTGCACGGCTTTAATAATGGCTGGCAACGCAGTCACAATTTGCAGAATAATCTGTAACATTCCACCCTCCTCGTGTGTGTATTCGTGTCTGACTCGATTTAGAGTAAATCCGTAAACGCATCATACGGCTGACGATTCGCATCGAGAAAGCCCCAGTGGGCTTCCACCCCATCCACGGCAATCCGTTTCCACTCTAGGTCGAACGCCTCAAAATTTGAGCAATAACTACAAAAAATATCGGGGTTGCTGCTCTTGCGGATCAGGAGACCTGGCGCACGGTATTTTTGCCAATAGTCCTGCTGCATAGCCTCGGTATAGGTCGTCATGGAGATCGTGCCGTTATTGGGAAACCCCGTCTCTTTGACATAGATGCTCCGCTCACCGGCGTTCATGTAGAGCGCGGCGGTATCGCGCGTGAAATTGACTGAGGGTTGCGCCGGTTGGTCACTAAATACAAAAATCGGATGAATGTTGGGAGCCAGATAATCGCCAAAATGATGCATGCCCTTAAAATTCGGTTGCGATAAATCGGGATAGCCCAGGAACGTGTAGTAAAACACCGGTTCCGTCGTCGTGATGGGGACGCGTTCGCTTGGGGACAACATCCGGTGAACGTTGGTGTATGCGGCTCCTAAATCTGCCCATGTATAAATGCCGCTGAACAGGCCCTCACTACCCAAACAAATTGAGAGCGCGATATCATTCCGATATTGTTTGACGAGATCCACGACCCCCTCTAATTCCCACTGTTGCCGAGGGTCGAACACGCCGAGTAATATCCCACGAAACCCTTTCGCAATCGCTGATTGAACGAGATACGGTGTAAACTCCTCGACATAGCTATAGGTATTGAAGCCATCGAACGCCGTTTTCATCGCATCCAGATCGGCATCAATTTGCATGGTGGTCGGCAAATTAAATGTCGCTGGACGTGGATCGTAATTGAGTGGGGAATACCCGACACTGCGAGGGATCGTGACTTCATCGGTAATATAGTCGTACCAGTTCCGATTCATGCGACTAATCCCAATGCCTGGGAACTGTGAACCAGCAAACGGCATCTTATTCTCTCGACTCCTTGCGCTCGATCCGACCCTCGACGACGTGGTAATAAGCAGGCTGGTTGGACATCTCGATGAGATCTTGTTGGACTTCCTGATGAACCTCTAAATCCTGTTCGACAATCAGTACGGACCCGGTATGGATTGGTAGGGCATCGGGTTGGATAGCTGTAGGACCAAACTTCTTCCAGACCTGTCGAATTTCTCCGCTGTCCTCGTCATACCACACGGCAATCGACATCATTTTAGACTCTCCTTGACATGGATATACATATTTTGTGCGCTGCACTGTTGTGGGCTCCCTGAGGGGTTTGACGGTCCAGGCTGATATTTCGCACGAATGGTGTACAGGTTATTGCCAGGAACAGGGGTGTCTGTCCCTTGGAGTACCATGGTGTCCGGAAAAGAAAATCCATACTCTTTCGAATGAGAATCGAGTACCACGGTGCCTGAACGTAACTCGACGGTGACCAATGTTGCGTGAAACCCCCCAAATTGATTCACGTTAATCCTCGCAAATACCGTTGCGTACCCAATCCCCTGCGCACTATAGGTAAATTGGATCATGTCAAGGAACACAAAACTGGTGGACATATTGATGGGGCCAGCGGCGCGAGATTCTCCTTGAACACTGACCGCATTCGGCGCAATCTTAATCGTCGTGACATTCAGGTTCGTGATATTGGCTTCCTCAATAATGGCCAATTTCAGATGGCCATTATTGATAAACGCCGTTGACATTTGCGCAGCCTCGGTGAGCAACGCCTCGGTTTTCACTAAGTGTGACGCCACAATCACTTCAGCCCCGACATGTTTCGTCACAACCGATCCAGGGGCAATCACATCGGTTGTCACGACCACATCACGATAGACCCGGATGCCATCAAACCATGCGGTTCCGCTCACATTGCCGTCTGATCCCATGACAATAGTGAATCGACAATCAGCAGGGTCGCCATCATTGGACCCACCTGGCGCAAGTGGGATAAACTGGCGTTTCACAAAAAACCACTGGCCTCCGGTGCCAGGGCTATGCACCCCGATTTCTGGCTCAGGGAACGTGTTATCGAAATCGCCAGAGTGGTCCCCGAAGGCAAAGTCAAACGCAAAGGCGGTTTGTGGAGACACTTTTAGTTTCACCCCATTCGGGGCTGATCCGCTTAACCCATTCGTTCGAATCCATCCCTCTAATGTGTAGACCTCGCCGTATTTGAGGACGATGTCCTGATTGAGAAAACTCTGCCCCGCACTGGCATGCACCACCTTAATCGAGCGTGCGCCGATCCGTTTCTGGTCATCCGCCACGACAAACGGAGTGCCGCCCCCAAACGTCCACCCCGTGGGGTTTTGCCCAACATCTCCTTCCTCGCCACTGCCATTCAACACAAACGATTCCTGAGGCGTACCGATGAGACCTCTGAGATCGTTCGATAACTGTTCGTTTTTGACCTCAATATTATTGAGCGCCTCGAAATCAATACCGACGGTTGTCGCCATCACGGTTTGTGACCAGAGATTACTCTCTACGCCTGTGGAGGTCACCGCCTTCACCCTGAAATATTTGGTCGTGCCAGATTCCTCTTTGTAGGAGATATTATTTGCGGACGTAAACACCATTTCGACGTTGACCGAAAATGAGGCGTCATCGGCAGACTGGACGTTGTACCGTCGCACGAATGGTTCTGGGTTGATATCCCATTTCACGGCAATGTCATAGATAGCGGCAAAAGCTACAACCCCAACCACCTGACTTGGCGCTTGTGGATGTAATGGAGTGGTCTCTTCAACCCATGTCGTAAATGCTGATACGTTGCCGCTAGAATCTCTCGCACGAACGCGGACCTCATACTCAGTGTTCGGCGTTGCCGAGAACACGTAGCGGCTGTCATCATAGGCAACCGCACCATGGATGGTTGCAGTATTTTTGATGCGTCGCTCCAACTCATAGGCGACAACATCTGGCTCGATGTTATCATCCCAATCAGCTACTAGTTCTGACGTGACGACTCCATCGACCGTATACGAGACTGACGAAGTCAGGGTTAATCCTGTTGGTGTGTTTGGCGGCGTGCGATCTGTAGCAATTGAAGTGGTGGTTGCCGACATTCCGCTGGTATCACCGACATGGAAGGGCGATGGGTTCAGAGCAAAATCGACATCGCGCAACCAATAGTAATATGTCGTGTTATCGGCTAATTCATCATCCACGAGCACGATATCGTTTTTTTCGTAGGCGAGCATCGTACTCGCATGTGTGCGGTCGTTGACGGTCCCTCGCCACACCTCCGTATAGCGGTAATCCGTGGCATCGTTTTTGGTCCATCGTAAAATGGCAAATCCTGGCCCTGTCTGAGATACGACCACATCAGAGGGGGCCTCAGGCGGGATCGTATCTCCCTCAACCGTGTGAGTTTTTTCCGTAGAATATCGACTAACTCGGCTGGGGTTGGCGCGACTGATCGACCGTGCGCGAACGGCATACGTCTGCCCGACCTCAACATCAAAAATCTTCACCTCTTGCGCCGTGGCGCTCGTGAGCGGATGCGATGCCCATGGATTGTCTGTACTGGCAATTTTCGTCTGCACCTCGAACAGGTATTCACCGTACGAAAATCGTGATGGCAAGAGAAGCTCAATAATCATGGCTAATTGAAACGTACCGCCAGAATCCAGATTGCTCACATACTGATTTGATGAAATGTTGCCAATCGTGGGGATTGGAGGCGTAACCAGTCCAGGTGGATTGGGGATACTGATGATGGGGTTGTGCGGATCAATAGGACCCTGGCCTGCGGTGTAAACTGACGAGGCCTCAGGGACGAGTGTCACGCGTGCCGCATTGCCCTCCTCCGTGTCTCGATGCTCAATGGATTTGACCAGGCTCCGCTGCACAACCTGCCCAGACACCCCAAATGACAACAGGTCCCCGACCTGGATACCGCTCACGGATGATTGAAAATTCAATGTGCGCGTGGTTCCTGGTCCATTGCTGAGCCCGACCGAGACATGCGTATTGTCCTGTCGTCGGATTTGGACCGAGTGCGGGGCAATCGTGATATCAAAATCACGATCGACCGTGACTCCACTTGACCCGTTGACGCTGACCACTCGTGCAGCCCCCTTGCCAATTAAGATCGACTCATGCGACCACACCACCAGATCACCTCGTGTGCAGGCTAAATGCTCATAGTCGGCATCAAACGCCCATTCCTCGAAACGCAATTGCAACGCCGCCCAATCGCGTCGAACTAATTTCCAAATTTGATCTTTGTTTGTGACGCCCTGCAATTGCAAAAAATTGTACGAGGTCGCGTTGGACTCATTAAAGCCATCGGCAAAGACCAGTCGCTCATCCTCCTGGTACTCAGACTCTTCGTTTAAAAACCCCACGCGATACCCGTTCGGGGTATTCGGGAATGCGCCCGTGCTCTCCACATTGGCAACTGTCCGCTGGGTAAAATGCTGTCGAATGATTGATTGTTGCACGTCCTGCACAATGCGATATTTCCCGTCGACATCATCCCAGGAAGCCCGACCGGCAGCGCACGCAATGTTTATAGCATCGACCCAGCCTGTGTCTTGATCAAAAATAAAATTAAATGCAAATCCATCCGCATCATTATTATTCGCCCAATCCAGAAATGATGGCCCATCAAGCCTAGAATCCTGAATCGGGTCAACCCTGCCATTTCCACGGAAAATATCAGCAACCGCCCATGCGGGATTGTCCGTCAATTGCGGTGAGGTCCAGGACGATCCATTAAATGTCGAGAGTTCTGATTCGACCAAAACATTTAAATTGTCGATAGGCCCATTCAATTGATCGTTCGCCCGTATCTTCAGGGCGATCATGGCACATTCTGGCTCTGTATAGATCACCTCGTTACGTATGGTGCGCAGGGCTGTCCATGTGGCGTCGCTGGTGCCCTCTTCTGGCCCACCGTCAAAAACTTTCCTGACGGCAACCTCGTACTGACCCTTCGCCACGCTCCATGTATGGTTGCGCCGCAAGATTGATCCTGTTCGACCAACAACCATAAATGTTCCGCGATCAATCCATGTCCCAGCTCCGACCGCACGATACTCGATTTGGATATCAACTCGCCGATCATCTTTCTTGCCGTTGTTCCGAAAATTCTGTAATCCATTCAGAAATGACCAATCAACGGAAATTTGTTCACAATCAATACCTGTCGTCCGAATGACGCGAGGTCCACCTAACGGCAATGCGACGTTTGGCGATTGTTCCTCGATATCTCTCGTATACAGGGTCATTGGTGGGTCACTGGATTTCCCCTCCAATATCTCTATCTCCACATCGTGATAACTGGAAATGGACGTGTCCCCTAATCTGACATCTGACAGCCTGACAGGCCCTTTACAGACGACAAACCACGCTCGCAAATACTGATCGTCACCAGAGAGTTCCGTGTATTGCGTCGGATGTTTCCCAGGGAAAAACGGAAACACGCGCACCTTGCCGTACACTTTGGGAATCACACCAAAAGGGTTGGGCTGATTTCTAAATCCAGTGATCGCATAGACCAGTGGATCAGATTCATTGGATAGCGGTTTCGGTTTTGGGGTCAGGGTATTCCCAAATGCGAGACCTAGTGGACCATATCCCGTATTGACACCTGCTTGCAGGGAGGCGTCAAAATCTCCGGTGGTCGCAAACGTATACGCAAACGCAACCGAGGACGCGGGATTGATCGCTGTCAACGTAATGGCCGCCGCTCTGGCTAATCCTCTGTTTTTCGGAGGGACATAAACAATGTAGTGATGACCGGTCTCGATGAGTATGTCGTGCCAACATGCAGCAGGTTGTGGCCTGCCATCAACATGCACGATCAAGGATTCCGCATACTCTCCAAACTCCGACAAACATTCGGCCATCGACACCCCGATATCAATCTCAAATGCAGGTGGATGGGTGTCGAATGGATTGGATTTGAAAAATACTGGAACGGTTTCAGGAGTAGCTAGACTGCCCATCGATACACCCCGACAATTAACCGCGAAAACAGCGAGGCGTGTACATTTTCAATAACCGATGAGGCGCAACTATGGAGATGCAGCATGTTGCCCTGCTCGTCAATCACGACCCCGACATGGCCAATATGCGCATCATACAGCGTGCGCATGACGACGATATCGTAGGGCTGGGACTGATACGGTTTTGACATTGGCTCAAACCGAGACAGGATATGTTCCGTCATGCCCGCCTCGATGGTCTCGCACTCATCCAACGAAGGGAGCGTGATACCTCTACCTGTGCGGTATATCTCTCTCACGAGTCCCCAGCAATCGTAATTCGTTGGGCCTCTCCCTCGCTCCGCATACGGCACCCCCACATAGAGAGACCAGTCCACCTAAAATCCTCCTGGAAAATTACTGGGATACACGCGGCGCTCAGGAAATGTGGAGTCATAGAGATTTTCTATTGGAGCAATAGTGCCAACAATCGTCCCGTCCGCGTGCGAATACGTTTTAATGCGCAGATGATCCCCCGATGAAATCAACACGGTATTAGGGTTGGCCTTCAGCACTTGTTTAATTTCAATGGCTGGCGGTTGACTAATGGCTCGGATTTCTCCCAGCAATTCCTGGTCAATATTATCGACGATAATGCGCAACCCCGAAAATTTCCCCTGCACATGATTTTGAAACGACACGTCAAACCATCCAGCTCTGTACGTGCTGCCTCCGCTGGATATGTCTGTGTTGCTCCTGGCGTAGCGCAACGTTTGCGACAGGCCGCCCCCACTGACATCCAATAAGAGCACCCACGGCTCGCCGCTATCTTGGGCCATCAATTCTTTGAGGCCTGACGCTGGAATGGTCCTCGCTATGGCAGCACCTCCAACACAAAACTCACCTGCCAATAGTTGGCTCCGGCATGTTGCAATGTGAGTCCGCTCGCAAACCGAAACGTTCTCGTGGTGTGGTAAATAGGGTGAGTTTCTGTGAATGTTTGTGTGCCATGCTCTAGGGTGTTGGTGTAATAATTGAGCAATGCGGCATATTGCGTTGCGTCATGGAGTTGCGTCAGCCCATACCGCTCATTTGGTGGGTCAGGTCGAGGGCGACTTTTCCCAGGACCGCTATCTGTTTGCGAGCGATGCGCCCTGTCTGGCACTTCGTAGGTTGGAAATCCCTGGTTGATCGGAATCGGTCCACCCCAGGCCATTAGCGTACTCTCCCAGGTCCACCACCAAATTGTTGCCGTAATCGGCCATATCGTGCGGATCGCAACACGACATCCTCAATCATGACCTCGATAGTTTTTTGTCCGCCTGGCCCCGTACGTTCTGATGCTGTGGCCTGCACCGATGGACTATAATTATTGATATTGATCGTCGTGGCACCAGTGGATGACCCTCGAATATTGACAGGGATCGCCCCATCCTTCAACGGCACGAACGCTTCAGGGCTTGTCCCCTCCCCAAACATGGCCAATGATGGTCCTCTGGCAATACCTCCATCCTGTAATTTTCTGAGCTGCATTTTCCCATTTGGGCCTAAAATACCTCCATGCAAAAACCCTGGACCAAACAATGCTGGGTTCCCTGCTCCACGAAGTTGAGCGGCTGCGATACTAGAGCCAAGACCTCCACCTAAAAATGCCGATGCGACACCGGCGGGCACCTTAATCGCTGCGATTTTTATGAGTTCTCGCGCAATATCAGACAAAACATTCTTCGCAATATCCCCTAACCTGTCGAATATATCGGAGAATGATTCAATCCGATGCTGAAACGGAGATAAAAATAGCTGCTCGAAGCCATTGGATAATGATCGCGCGGCGGCATCGCCGAACAGTACCGCCTGCGCAAAGGAATCATTTGCCCGTTTCACAAATGATTCAAGGCTCGCATTCAGCCCGTCCGCAAACGTTTCTCCGGTTCGCTGTACGGCCCCGTTAAACCGCCCACTCGCTGAGCGAGTGGGGATGCTGCCTCGGATATCAAGCTCGCTGTCCAGCCTAGTCAGCACGTCTCTCGTCGCATCAACAGGTGCTCCCCCACCAGCTCGAATGCCCTCAGCAAACGTTTTCCCAAACGCTTCACCGGATTTATCCAGATCACTCAACGGCCCCTCTTTCGCAGGAGAGAAGGGAAGGAAATTTCGTATGCGTGACACCATGGATTTCACCGCATCAACGCCAGCATCGGCACGGCTAGCCAATCCCTCCGCAAAGGCATCCACAAACCCTATTCCAGACTCAAAGGCTTTTCGAGGCAACTCCGATAATGTTCGACCAATATCGTCGAGTCCGCTATCAATAAACTGTGCGATTTTTGATGCAGCAGAGCTAATGTCATCTCCAAACGCCACAATAGCCCCTGTTAATGCAGCGAATCCTGCCACCGCCCCAACCACGACACTACCAGCGGCTCCAAATGCGCCGAGCGCGACGCCCAGAGCACCCACTCCAACGAGTAATGCCCCCCCAGTTGCCACAACTCCGGCCATGGCGACCAGGCCCTTCACGAGTTTTGGATTTTCTTTCGCCCATTCGGTTATTCCGCTAATGATCGGAGTCAGCGCCGCTGTAAAATCTTTAATAGCTGGCAAGAGAGCAGATCCGATGGTGCCCTGTAACACCTCATAGGTATTCGAGAGGGTCGTCAGTGCGCTTTCTGTCGTGGAAAACCGTTTTTGCGCTTCTTCTTGCAGCGCGGTATTCTCTCGGAACGCGTCATTACCTGATTGAATAGCTTCTCTGAGTAAGCCCCCAGCGCCAGCAGAGCGGAGCAATGCATCGCGCAACCGAATTTCCTTTACGCCCAGCTCATCGAGTGTCCCGAACAGGTCTCCCCCTGAATCCTTCACTCGACCGAGCGCCTCAACAAATGTCGTGATAGCCTCAGCTGGGTTCGTCCGCACTAAGTCGCGGAACCCATCGGCGGTGAGTCCGATAAATTCCTGTATCGCCCCACCTCCGTTTTCTGCGTCAGCGGCAATTTTTATGAGCACTTTGGAAAACGCGGTTCCCCCAGCTTCTGCATTAATGCCTAGCGAACTCAACGCCGTGCCAATCCCGATAATGTCCCCTGTTGACAGACCAATCGTGGCTCCGGCCCCAGCGAGTCGCTGCCCAAATTGAGAGATCTCAGATTCTGTTGTGGCGAAGTTGTTTCCTAAGGCAACGACGGTAGAGCCGAGTCTGTCAACCTGGTCGAGCGGCAATTGCACGATATTCGCGAACCGAGCAAACTCCGTCGCCGCTTGCTCAGTGGTCAGATTCGTGCTCACCGCAATCTTGGCAATGGTGTCAGTGAATTTCGTCAGATTATCAACGCCAGATACCCCTAATTGTCCGGCCACCTCTCCGATTTTTGCCAACTCGTTTCGACTCACGGGGATACGCTCAGATAGGCCTGTAAAATTTGACGCGAGCTTAGTGAACTCCTGCTCTGTCGCCTCAACGGTTTTGCGAACTCCTGCAAACGCGGTTTCAAATTTTATGGCCTCCTGCGAGACGGATTTTATCACAGAGGTAATGCCAGCGGAGACAGCCGCCCCAAACACAGAATTTGCCAGGGACCAGATACGAGTCAGACGGTTTCCTGTTTGCTGCAAGGCGTTGTCAAACTGTTTCGTGCTGAGCACTAGGCGTGTGAGAATCGTGGCCATTACCGTCCATGCCTTTCTGGGCATGGGATGCAAAGGACTGTACGGACCTTTTCCTCGATAGTCGCCATCTCATGCTCACGACTATATCGTGTCAGAAATTTCGTGCAGGCGTCGATTTTTTCCCCTCCGCACCAGTGCCCTAGTTCAATCTCTCGCAAATCACTCACCTTCCTTTTCTGCATGCATGGATCATCGAATGTCGGGAGCGTCGTACATCCAACGGAGGCCGCCATCACGGATTGGTAGACATCGTGTCGATTCCGAATAATGAGATACGGTTGAATCTGATCGAACGATAATGCCAGACAGGCATTGCGATATGCTGGATTCCCTCCAGTCAGAATTGCGCATATCCGTTCAACCTGCGACCCGACATTCAGGAATGATCTGTCGGATTTTCCGTCTCTTCTGTCGTGATCTTGAGTAACAGAGCCAGGAACCTGTCTTTCGCCGCTCTGTTGCATTCGAAAAAATCGTTGACGACCTCGATCACTTGCTCTAATTCGCATGACTGGTTGAAATGCTCAGCATGATCCAGCAATCCTGGCGTCCCCTTCTTTTGAACAAACTCCTCGCGACTCATCCCTTTAGGAATGAGGATAATGTCCAAGAACAATGGCATTTTTGAGCCTAATACTTTTATGAGTGAACTGGCGGTGAGATCTTCTTGATCTCGGTGCTCGATTAATTCAGAGAGCCTGACCCCCTGAAACAGTAAGAGCTTCGTCTGATAAAAATGCTTATCTCCTATTTCATACTCTGCGTATTCCATACTCCTCCTAATCAATCGTGATCTTTAGTTCATTGGCCCCACCGTAATTAATTTCTGCCTGCATTTGCACCGTTGGCGCATTATTAGAATCCCCTAACGTGGGCGTGATGTAATTTAATTTTGAGGCATCAAACCGAATCGTATTATTGTTGGTATCCTCCGTCCGAATGACTAACGCGTTCTCGATGTCTGACGCCACTAACCCATAAAAGTCGTGTACTGAGACCTTTTCCAATTCTGCTTCAAACGTGAGCGTCGGTGTTCGCTGACTGATTCTCGCCAGGGCAAATCCAGACGGCGAATCGACGAGAGGGTCCAGAATGATTTGATTCCCAATATCCAGGGAAAACGACCGAACTTTTAGGGCGAACCCGCCAACCGTGAACAGCCCACTCCGAAACACTGGAGGCGCTTTGGTTTCGATTGTGGTTGAAATTTCAGACACATCAGCCACAGGAACATACGCCCCTATGGCCGTACAGGCCATTTGGATAAATTCGCCAATCGCTCCAACGCTAAACACAACATTCGCTAGCGCTCCTGCACTGGCAAATTGGATAGCCCCGCCAGACCCATCATGGAGATGCAGGGCCATCGAGTGATGGACATCGTTGTCGGCGAGGTCGTACTGCACGTCAACGCCAGGATCTAACGTTTCCTGGAATCCTGCCATTTTCAGGATGGCCCCAGCTTTTGGAGCCACGCCTAACGACGGACCCCCTTTTAATTCCGCGTTGAACGTCAACCCTCCTGAAAACGTTGTAGCCAATGACGCGAGCGTCCCCTTTTGGGGCAGCAAAATTTCTCGCTGCTGTCGTCCCACATCAATATTCGGCTGAGGATTACTAATTGCTAGCCCCCCATGTGAGCCAGCAAACGTCTCTAATGTTCCGGGCGTTGACTCTTCCGCGAAAAATGCAACCCCATTTTTAAAAGAAAATACGCCCATGCCGCCCCCTCTCTGTGTAATTAACTGGTCATATCACCGAGTCGGTGTCGATACACCACATCAAAGAGGATGGTTTTCTCTCCCTGCGTGCCATCCTCGTCAAGTTCAATCGATTCACTACTCTGAAACACCGTATCCTGCACGTAATCTGGTAACCCTCGACACACATCCAGCATGACGGCTCGGTAGAGATCCTGTTCGAGACGGTTAAACACGGTGTCCGTTGATAAACCGTCCTCACAATAATCGTGTCTGACCCTGATTGTCGTGTGAATGCTGAGTCGTCGCCCCTCGATGCCGATCGGGGCATCGATCGCCGTCTCAGTCCCTTGCTGGACCTGGATGGTCACATTCCGATTTTGCGACATGGTGCCAAGGTGGAATCTCTCCACGAGGCCAATGTCCGTTCGATAGCCATTCTCGACGTAAATCGACTGGATGGTCTCAGCCCAATTTTGCATAATCTGTTCGCGTATCGATTCCATTAACGTCGATCCCGTAAGCCTCGGTCGAGCACCTGTTGCGTAATACGTGTCGCCTCTCGTTGCACGCGATGCGGCAACGCACGTGCAGCCAATCGGAAGAGGCCTTCAAATGTTTGACGAATCCGTCGTTCATGAAATTCCAAAAATCGTGAGGCATAGGCTACTAAAAATGAGGTGCTGCCACGGTCACGTTGATGCGACACTTTCGTCCGAATGTGTGCTCGCTGCACGACCTTGCGCTCTTTAGATTTGAGCTTGACGAACCGGCTTTTCCTCGTTTTCGTCGAAAACACTTCCTGCCTCGCTGGCAAGTGAATGCCTGGCGACCCGTCGAGCAATTGTCGCCTGGCCGTGTTCGCGAATTTATCCCCAACCCGCTTAAATTCCCGTCGAATGGACGTGCGCACCAATATCGGGGCCAGCTTCATCGCACGCTGGAATTCACGCTGATTCACAATTTCAAATTTGACTTCGTTCGCCATTATCGCACCACATCCACGACAATCAGCCCTGGGTCATCTTGATGCACTTCGTTTTGCACGCGGAACACCGTGTCTTGGTGATCCCAGCGATTATCTTTGAGGTGCACCTGGTCCTTGCCGTACTGTGGGACCTCGACGCCATGGACCGCGTGTCGGACGATATGGACACGCCTGACACTTTTCGCGCTATTGGCGTCAAACCCAAAATCCAGCTCTGGCGGATTCCGCTCGATGAGTACATGAATTTTTCGAGGAGGTAATTTGTCTGGACAGTACCAAATCTCTTCATAGTCGAGCGCTTCAATCATCGATTTCGCATCTGCCGTATAGTCAATCATGTCCCCTCTTTCACGAGATTCCGAATGACAAAATCCACATCAAACACCAGGCGGCCACCACCAGAGTTATACAGCACGACAAATTCAGCCCGATGCGTTTCGTAAGACGATTGCTGGTCTAGAATGGTGGTATCTTCAGGCTGCAAGGTCCATCGGAACAAGGCGAATTCATCCAACGTCGCATGATTGGCGTTGAGCATATTTTGTGAATTTCGGTTATTCACAATAGCCCCGGACGCCGTATCAAAGAAAGTCGCTTCGATGGAATCCACGTCACTCAATGTGATGAGATTACCAAGCGGATCTTTCAGCACGGCGAAGAAATCAGCCGTGCTTCTCTCGTTGATCACTTTATTAAATCTTTTAGGAAATCGGCTCATACAGGTTAATCCATGGTGACGGTATACGCCCCAATAGCAAACGAAATGGTCTCTGATGCGCCAACCGCTTTTGAGGCCGTCAACGCCCCATAGTCCAACATATTCCCATCGCTTGAGGCATCCATGATCGCGTAATGTGTGATCGTGCCCCAACTTCCAGTTGATTGCGGGAAGGTCACGACCGACCCATTCGATTTTGACCCACCTGACGCGGCTGGAAAATTCGTGGCGTTATTCGTGACGGCCACACGCGCATAGGCATTGCCAGAAGGCTCGGTCAAACCAGACGCATCCTCTGTCGGGTTAGCTATCGATAGCGCAAAATAGACTGTGGCTGGTCGGGTAAAATCTCCACCGCCAAACACATGATCCAGTAATTTATTCTCAAGGTAATTTGATGCTCCCATTCCAAAACCTCCGCTTATTGAGTGTGAGTAAACAACTTCATCGGTATTTCCACGCCGACCAATTCCTCAGGTCTAAACGGCGTCAGGCGAACCGATGCGCCAGCCGATGACGAGACAGCCCATGTGCCCATCGCAACCAGTGGAATATTTCCATCAACCACCAATTGGCCCTGCATCATCCAAGACGAAAAAGCCTGAGCCATGCGCTCAACCGAGACAGTGGCTGAACCGTTCCACGACAAATCAGACCCCCCAGCCACATCTGTCAATTTCATCGCCTCAGCCATTGACAGCCACGACCAAGAGGCATCAGCCGAAATCGGCGAACCGCCTAACAGCGTAGCCTGGGAGCCAAGAGACCAAGACGAAGCAGACGACACTTGAACCTGAACCGACCCGTCTAAATTCCCAGATCTTGACAAGAACCAGTTCGAGTTGGATGTCAGCAATACACCCACTTGGTAGGACAAAGAGGAATCAGCCGACCACGTAGAAGACGACGAGACATTGAGGAACTTGTCAGCATCAGCCGTTGAGGCAAGAGTCCATGATCCGTTTGCAGCGATGTCGTTGCCAGCGAGTAATTGAGCCGAGCTATCCCAAGCCCAGTCAGAAGACACCTCAACTGGGACAGCAACACGAGCAATTAATGAGCCATCCATCAGCCAAGCAGAAGAAGATTCTAGCGAGACTTCTTTTGCAAGAGAGCCAGACGAATCCAACGACCAGACAGAAGACCCAGCCACCTGATTGCCAGCCAATAAACTTCCATCGCTCTCCAAGGACCATGCCGAAGCAGCCGACACTTGCGTTTCTTGACTTGATGAAACAGTTCCCGATCCAGCAAGTACCCATGAAGACGAAGAAGCCGCATCTTTCTCGATTTCAATCTCTGCTGTTGACGTGACCTCCCATGAGGAAGACGCGGAAACCGGAGAATCCCCATTGACGGCAAGTTGAGAATCGATGGACCATATTGAGCCAGCTTCTATGGAAACGGCCTTGTGTATTTCCGCCGCAGAAGACAGCACCCAATCAGAAGAGGCCTCTAAATCATTCGCAAGGCCTGCCGAGGCCGTACCATTCAAAGCCCACGAAGATGCCGCATCAAGAGAGGCCAATATAGAAATGCTTGCCGTCGATTCAAATGACCATGACGCATCAGCCGAAGATGAAACGGGAACGCTGATAGATGCCGATGATTGCAGGACCCAGGACGATTGTTCGACAGCGAGAGAGACATCGAGATGCTCAGCGTCCACGGCATCGAATCGCAGCACCGTCCCCTGCTCTTGCAAGAGCATTCCCGTTGAGCCTGCCGTGATCTCAGAATCCGTGATTTCACCAGCGTACACGCCAGCATCAAATTCATACTCGATCAGATCCCCACGGACACGGAGCTTCATGGCGTAGTGCTGAGACTCATCAAATCGCTCGATCGTATGCTGTTGGAGAATAGTTGGCGTATCATTCACGCGTTTCTCGATACTCAATACCCCGTCACCACGGGCCAAAATCGAATAATAATTGCTGCCCGAACCCGTCGCAGGCCCACTCGCCCTCACGCAAATTCCGAACCGATCACTGCTCGTTGTTCCGTTTGTTCGGCCGAGAGCAGAGACCGCCTGATCATTCGATGGGTGCGTCTCACCGACGACAGCCATTCTCATTGGACCAGCGGGAACGCCAACAGAGCTATTCGTCGCATCAACAGTGAAATGTGCAACCTCGTCTCCACTCCATGCATGCCCAGAATCAGATGTATGTGCAGCCAGCGACACATTGGACGACGAATAAAAATTGTCAACCGTGATAACATCGTCTGTCCAGGGGAACACCAAATTGAGTGGACGACGTGGAGAGAAATTCTCCTCAGTCAACTCAATCGGGTCAATCACCGCGTTATTGAATGTCAATTGATTCGGTTTGGCTGGGTTCCAGTACGAGCAATCCAACAGTTGATGGCCCGACCCTTGGAGGCTAAACGAAAACGCGACACCACCAGATAACGTGCTCTGGCCACTCGGCGTCGTCCTGCCCTGGAAAAAATCAAGTGATCCGTCAATACACCGGACACGTCGGAACGTGCAATTTGTCGCAATCCATCCCTGCGCAGCCCCATTCCCCCAGTCGGCGATATCAACATCCTCTAACAACGCGTCAGATTCTCCCATTAAATGCTCATGTTGGACCCCGACCCCGCTTGGGGAATTCATCCCTCTCACCAGGCCTCGACGAGCGATACTGTTATTGCACCTAAAAAAATTTACACCATCTTCCGTCCAGGCAACATGACGATTATTGACAAGGGAAAAATCATGCAGGACGGGATTATCGCCCTGACTGAATTGAATGAGTTGCCCACGCGGAAACGGTCCTCGAACGTTATACCCCTCAATAAATGAAACCGTTGGGTTTGAGGTATTCAGGATATAGCATCCTGTCGAAGAATCATATGACCGAACTCTTCGAATCTGCACACCAGGACAATTTAAAATATCGATCCCGTTGGTATTTGAGTCAGGATTTTGTCCGGTTACAGGAGAATTCGTGTGAATGGTTTCGATATCCTCGATCACTAGACCTGTCGATCCTGAACATTGTATCGCATCGCCTCCGCTATAATGGATTCGACACATACGCACGGTCACATTATCATGCGTTACGACAATGCCGTCCTGCCCTGATACCGTCACATCCAATCGCTCGATGATTTCCCCGTCCATGGTGGAGGCCACAGGGCCTGACGGGGTGAGGAACGGAGTTGCATTATTACTCAACTGCGTGTTGACAAACCATTGCGTTTGAAGTTCTTCGTCCTTCTTAAATGGGGCATAGGGATCATGCTCAATGTCTATGACATTATCATCGGTTAACTCCATCGACCACAACCGAAAATCATGAATGCGCCCACGCCAATTTTGCGAACCGCTCCCTTCCCAGCCACCGAGCCATAACCCCGAAAACGGCCCAGCGCCACCCGCGCTATGACTGAAGCCAAACGAGAATTTCCCATCAATATACACTCGATGCCGATTGACCCCGTTTGAGGTCAAGGCGAGGGTATGCTGTATGAAATTTTGGTTGCTGCCGCCCTCTCGGTGCGATCCGCCGACATCTCGCCAAAAAAGCCTGACCCCGCCGGATTGCCCGTTGCTGCTGTTGGGGTATATCATCAAATCATCTGATCCGTTAAACCCCACCATGCAATACGATGATCCAATATCATAGGACATGTACGACACCGACAGGCTGAATGGTCCGGATGAGGGGAGGGTGTATAGCTCTGGATAGTCAAGATCAATATAATGCCCAACCGACACATGCCCCTCGAAAAACCTCGCATGTCCCGTATCCACAATCGGCCATGATGCACGAGACCCACTCTCAAACGGGTCAACGATGACACCATGCCGACCATGTCCGGACACGTCATGTGCAGTAAGACCATACCCCTCGTTCAATACCAGCCAGCATTCCAAATCACGCATCATCGGATGATTGTAATCAGGAATGCTGAGAACCCCTGGCTCAATAGTTTGGTGCACGATCATGCTGAGGCATCCACTCCATTTTTCCGCACGGTCATATCGGCGCTCGTTAAGGCTGCCGATGAGCCATCCATAATGACGCCAACCCGAAACTCATACTCATTAAACATTTTAAATGAGATGGTCTGTGGGCCTGGGAGTGAGGCTGGTGGAGCCACCCTGAATTGCCTCGGCAGCGTCTCCCATCGCTGCGTATCTCGCGCATTCGTATAGATGGACACAATGGCATCATCCGTTGCGCCTGTCGGGAATTGCAGATGCACCGTACACACGCAGGACTCCATGGGATTGAGTGATTGGGTTGCAAAAAACTGCTCAGTTGAATCGTTGATTGCTGTGAGTTGCGTTAAATCGCTAGCGTTTGGCCAAGGCATGGTTCCCCCTCCAGACTGATAATCACCAGATGGAATCGTATCTCCGGCTAATTCATTTTGATAATTTTCCAGGTGTGTATATCCAGAGGCTGCCAACACCTGGGCATGGTTCACGCCAACAGGCAGCCCATGGGATAATTTCCAGGAGTCTGCTATCCCATCTCCTGACGTATCGAGCGGGAGGTTACCTCCGGTCAACGTCTGAAATCCCCCAACATCACTCTCAGTGTCAATCCACCTCCCTGTTCCATTACTCACATCGGCAATAATTCTGGCGTCAATGACATCTCTAACAGGCTGAATGGCACCACAACTGCCGAGCACATCAACTTTGGCTTGGTCGGCATCACTCTCTGTCAATGATGGAGCCGCAATGCGTGTGGTGGTCACAGGAAAGTGTGGCGAGGATCCGCTCCTGTAGATAATATCTTCCTCTGGGAATGTATCATTGGGCCTATGCGTCGCATGTCGATTGCCAAGCAAGAACACATTTGAGCTCAACGTGTCTGCGTCACCCCCTCGTAATCGAACAGCTCCACCTTTCCCATTATCGTCAAGGCCTGAAATGTAGTGATTTTTCACCACGTTTGTGTGAAGCACTCCACTACTAGCCCGAACATTATGGGGCGACCCATAGTTGTAGACCACGTTATTGACGAAATCGATGCATGTGCCTGAGGTGGTGCTTGGATTTCTATCCGTGTGATGCGCGAGTAAACTATGATGTATGGTCAAGTTTACACTGCTAGACCCAACCAGCATCCCCTTCCCATGCTGCCCTTCAGAGTGCGGCGGTGTGGGGTTCCTGAGAGATTCAGAGACAATTGTCCATTGCACTGTGGCATTCAAATTATCGACATTAAAGAATGAGAGGGTCTCATCATTCCCCCAACTGAGCGAGCAGTGGTCAATGACTAGGTTATTAATTGTGTTCCCTACCACCTGAATGGCATCCCGTGAATCAGGATTCACATTAGGGATGGTCCCTCCCTCTCCTGGCCGAATCCGTAGATGCCGTAAAATGACATTACTACATTCAATGTTGATTTCCCCATGAATCACCACTCCATCCCCTGGCGCAGACGATCCATAAATCGTAATATCGTCAGTGTTGATTGTCAGCTTGGACAGTAAAAGGATTTCCCCACTGACACTGAACAAGACGGTTCTCGGTCCTGCCGCCGTGCAGGCCTCTCGGAAACTGCCCGCACCTGCATCGTTCAGATTCGTGACAAACAGGACAGAGCCTGCTCGTCCACCGGTGGTCGTGGTGCTGGCGAACCCCTGCGCTGAAGGAAAAGCTAGTGGCATTGTTGTTAATTCACCGGCGTAACCACTTCAAACCGTAACCCGCTTGGTCTTTCAAGAGGCGCAGACTGCATTTGAAAGTGCAGCTCGTTAGAAACCTCACTCTCATTGCCAGCGTCATCAGCCGACGTAATGACGGTATACCCCACCTCGTCCGGCATCGCATTTAAAATACTAATGGACTGACGGTTGACACCGTTCACGACATTCAACGGAGCGCAATTGACGTACTGGCCGATAGAGTACTGACCAGGCACCGAGGATTTGTAGTAACAATGCTTCGTTACCCTAGAATCATTCACCTCGTCGTTGCTCAACGACACATTCGGACCGACAACAGTTTGTGCGAAGACAGGCGCTGCAACGAGACACATGACAAAAAACGCAAGAAACGATTTCATGTTTCACTCCTCAATGGTGTAATTGTTTGGGATTGGTAACATCACTGGACCATCCACCGATTCAACATGCACATAATTCACAATGACATGGCGACCATCTTCAGGTATTAACTGGATCTCTAACGATCCATCGTCAATCATGACCACACGTCCACGCAGTTCATGCCTGGTATTCGCCGACAATGATGGGAGGTCAATCACTGTCACCCCCTCCATGGCGATGCGCTGCCTACCCTGGTTAAATTGTGGATCAATCAGCCCAATCGTCACGGCATATGCGCCATTCGGAAGATCCAGCCGCCATGTCGCCATGCTGGTGCCCTTATAGCCGATCAATGTTCGATCCACGTCATCATTGGACCCTGTACGTAAACGCTCATCAACCGAGCGATCCCACCCATGCCCAATAGACGGAACATATGGACCGCCATTGGCCTTGATGTATCCATCCGGAACCGGATACATGTTTGGTTGAAAATTGTATTTACTGACATTTCCTGGATGTCCAACCTCAGATTGGATGGTGTACGACACTGCGTTACTGTCCACACTCGACAGCAATTCCCCATTCAGCATGGATCTCGCGCGAACCGTAGCGATGTATTCGCCGTCTGCTTGCGCAGGAACCTCGAACACATCTTCATCATGTGGGACCGTGCCCATGCTCACCCCATCGACAAACACCTCATAACTATGCGGGGAGCCATCCCCCCACTCGGTGACGGCATCCCATTGCAATAGCGGAGGGTCTATCAACGTCTGCGCAATTAATGGTGCTGCCAAAACCAGAGAGGACAGGAACGTCAACACGTATGAGAAAACGCGACTCATCGCTTCCTGCCTTTCGGTTTGTGCATGTCTGGAGGACGTTCAATTTCCTCAATGGAGTCTGAATCTATTTGGCTTTTGCTCTGAACCTCTTGTGAGTGTACCGATGGCCTAATACGCGCAGGATGCATCGCCTGCAATTCTCTGCAGTCCCATTCGTTTATGTCCTTGGGACACTCCACGCTCTCCCCAACTACAAAAATCTTGCCTTTGTACATAAAATTGGATATGCACTCATATTGACCGTCCATAGAGACTCCCTTATCTATTCACACCTCATCACCGCGAGAAGGAATCAACCTTCTCACGGTGAATCCTGTATCATTAAATCGAGTCTGACCCCTTTTATGTCGTGACCATATCAATGATCGCGCTAAAGGACTCCACTCGACGGACCGCGACATCAACATCTTGATGAACGGTGATTTGCAAATTTCCCCTCTTGCCAGCCGTGTACGGGTCAACAAGGATATCGAGAAATCCCCATTGCCCAATCACTAAATCAGCCCAATTGCCATAGATTAACGCTGACAGGTCCGTCCCTGTCCCCTTTGTTAAGCCTGCGGCCACCTGATTTGACACTGCGGCACGGTATCCATTCATCATGCCGAAGCCTGCCTCATTACCATCTTGCCATATATATTTTCCAGCAGGACCAGACGGATTTTGCTCGACCTGCTTTAATTTGCCTCTCCCTTTGGCGTTCGTCAGGTATCCCAAAGAACCAAAATCGGCATTCGATACCGCAACGCTTGTTTCGAGGTTGACGATATTGCTCCATGCTGGTACATCGCCATTCGTTCCAAGCGGTTCAATTGTCAACCCAGTTTTATTAAGCAGACCCTCTGGCTGATCGGCGGAGCCTGATCCGCTAATAGCTGCCAGGTCAATCCCAAGTGCCACGGCCTCCGCCAAATCCATACGAACTAGATTTTCAATGTCTAACGAACTCTGTAACAGTAATCTCCTTGAGATTTCCGTAAAAAAGCCAAGAGTTTTTGGAGATAAGCTGACCTGCCCTGTCGTCATTTGCGAACTCGGAACATCAACATTCTCAGCGACCCAAACGGCTGTTGATCGGCCTGTCTTTTTCGGGATCGGGACATTCCCTTCTAATCCCGTCAAGACGGTTGCCCCAAGGCGCTTAACCATCATAATGTTATTCAGATACTCGATGAATGATCCGGCCAATAGGTTGTTGGAGACAAAATCCGCCCCTGCATTACTCCCGCCAACCGTCAGTGTCCGCTTCGATGTCCCTCGCATCACGTCAATAGGCACATAGAACCCTTTCGGCGAAGATTTCATCATCTTCGACATTTGCTCTGAAATCTCCATCTCCATCGGGGCAATCTCAGAGCGTTTTTCGCCTGCTGCTAAAATCGCTTTACAAAAAGAATATTCCCTCACTTCTTTCTCGCTGAGACCGATCTCCAATGAGGCTGAAGGCATGGGCGTAGGCGTTTGTAGCCGATGGAGCAATTGCTCATTAAATTGAGCCACGGACCAGCCATCGTTTAACGCGCGCTCTTTCAGAACTTTCGCCTTCTCACCAGATCGTTTCGCGATAGACTCAATGGTCTTAATGCGATCTAACTCTTTTTCTCTCGCCTCAAGCCGAGCCGATGCTAATTCTTCGTCAATATCATACTCTGGCTGAGAGACGCGCAAGCGCGTAGCCTGATCGACCGTCCGCGACTCTTTCACCATGTCGTCCTGCTCTTCAACATCGACTGATCGGTCATGGGCTTCAGATTCTGTTCTTCCTGTTTTCGGGTCCATGCTGGGTTCCTCCTCTTGTGTGTTAACGCTCCTCCCGACGCCGACGGTAATGTCAGCAGGGACTGAGACCATGGATATCTCTAGGGGTTCCCAATCCGTCACTCGGAAGGTCGGAACCTCATCACCTGACTCTTCAGCTTGCGCACGATGCACAACGTACGACACGGACACGTTACGTAAAATACCGTCCATGACATCGTTGAACTTCTCTTGCCCCCTGGCACTACGGCTAAATCTGACGCGCGCGCGCGCGACGCGATCTTTTCCGATTTCCACTTCATCCACCACGCCGATATGGTCATCATGATCATGATTGAAGAGGAGTGCCCCACCGCTGTGAAGTCTACTCAACCGGATAGAAGACCTTGAATGGTCGAGGATTTCTCGGCCCATAAACCGAACAACGGTGTCCGTCTCGGAACTAAAAGCCAATCGTACCGTTCGCGCCTCAACATCAATATCAGAACGGTGAAATTGAACCATTCGAGAAAATTGCTTGCCCTGGATATCGCTCTTTATACGTTCATTCATTTTCAACCCCTACAGAACTCTGATTTAGGATGTTCTGGTCGCTGAGGAGTCCAGCCTGTTTCAGCATGGCCTCTTCTTCTTTCAACTGCTCAAGAACTTCTTCGAAATCAATCCCCTGCTCAGCTAAAATCATTCGTCTTGACCTGAATCTCTCGCGCACCATCCCCTCATTTGTCTTGAAATCTTTCAAGGGATCAACCCACGGCCAACCCCTGGATTGGAATTTCAGGTGAGACACAACTTCTTCAATATGTTCTGCCCCAATCGGGATAGAACCATTAATAACACCCATTGTGAACCACGACTCCACGGATCGAAGACACACTTGAGAAATGAAGTCTGCCTGCATCATCCTAAACATGTCACGCTCATCAAGGACACCTTGACGAATCGATGAGAAATTTACCCCTTCCAGGTCTGTCGAGATATTGTTGTAGGCCACGAGTAACCCAGACGACATGCCTCGTAGCGCACGCTTCATAAATTGATCGTAATTAGAGTTTGGATGGTTCGGGTCCCACGACATGAGCTTGACGCCAGGCGGCAACCCTCTAAACTGTCCAGGCTCCGCATCAAGCAAAAGCTCTCCACCTTCTGACGAGTCAACGGGAACCATCCCTCCATTCTCTGTCGTAAAAAACCCCATCTTTGAGGCTCCGATTCGAGCCGCGACAACCTCAGCCTCTTCATAGCTATGGATCATATTCATTTCCCATAGGGCGGAGGCCATCCATGGAATTCCCCGAACTTGTTCAGGAAATTCCTGAAGAAACACATGGATGATTTCACTAGCAGGAATCCGAGTTGTCTTTCCAGACAGACTGTGTAGATACGAGGCGTTGGAGCGCGATGGATCGGTAATATGGTAGGCCACAGGACGTTCCCACACATCTAACTCCACGCCCATGACAATTTTCCCACCGCCTGGCAACGACTCATTTCTATCAACATCCAGTCGAGTCGAATCAATAATCTGAAAGGCGATCCCATACGTATTGGGGAATCCATGCACGATACGAATCACGCACTCTCCGTCAATCGCGATTGTTTTTGACGCCAACGAACAAAAACGGTTCCACGATAAATTTTGAGCCGTATTGACGTTTTTCGAGAAATCCTCCCAACGATCTTCAATAATTTTATTCGCTTTTTTGCGAAGGTTGCCAGACGCAAACTTCAACTGGCTTTGCAGCCTCAGTCCATTAGGACCAACCACATTACCTGCGACCATATTCACAAATTTTCTTCCATAGGGGTTGTTCTGAGCGGCATCACGAGATCGTGCCACCATTGGCCTAAGCGCTCGCTGCAATAACGCATTAATCGGTTGCGGATCGGCCCTCCACGAAGAGGTCAAGTTGTCGATTTTCCCTGCTTGAAACTCACGAATCTTCGGTAATTTCGAGGCAGGAATACCACTAACCTTTTTGTTGTTCACCCCAAATATCAGCGATTTCAAGTCTGCTAAGTTCATCAGAACCTCGTCAAAATCTTCCTAAATCTGATTTGGCTGGCGTCAATGCCCATCGTGTCCGCCTGATGCTCTAGCGAAATTTCAGCCTCAACCTTTGATAGCTCCTCGCGCAATTCCCCAATCTCTCTATACTGATATGTTCGGCCAGCGATTGTGTAAGACTGCGCATTATTCAATTTCGACAGAATCACCCGCAACTCATCACGCCGTCGTTCGTTGGCCGACCTTGGGTCATAGCCTGCAGCTTGAAGTGATAAGTCTGGCTTCAGGTCGATGACCCCATTTCCGACCAAACGGTTCTCGGATGTCGTTTGATGTGTCGCGACAGCCTGCCAGTAATATCCGGAATGTCCTTGCCGTCGATTAGATGGGGTATAATTGGCCGTGGTAGCGGATGGGACAGAAATTCGATAGCCAAAACCGTTAGGCTGCGCAGATAGACTGAATTTTGACTGAGGCAGTATGCTGGTAAATGTGTATGTTAAATCCCAGTCAGAGCTAGGATAGTCCGAGAGGTCAGACCTGTCCCAGGTCCATTCTGTGTTCTGATAGAGGAATGTAGGTTCTGGTGAGTGTGAAGGCAAATGTCCATCCTACTCGAAAGATTACTATCCCTGATAGTAATAGTATGGAATGATATATCCACAATATCTACGCTCTCTTGTACATGCATGTACGCGCTTGTCCTATTTTTTTAATTAGGTGCCGCAAAAATTAATCTTCCTCAAGATATCAAGCCTTACTTTCCCAGGATTTGAAGTACATTTTCTGTACTTCAAAAAATAGCCCCATTCCATCAACCTGCTATTCTAGCGTTTAAGACAAATCATTCACATCGTCTTTAACGAAAGGAGTATTTATGTCAGTCCACAACGAACCTAATCTGGTTTCCGTTCCTCAAGCCTTGAAAGTATTGCCTCCTGCTACAAGTTTGGGCGAAAAGTCTTGGTTGATGTCAAAGAAATTCAGGATGCCATGCGAGTGAAGAAATAACCAGGCAAGAACTTGAGAGCATGATCCCCGCCGAAAGCGGCGGGGATCATTTATTAAACATTCGATGCAGATTTCGTTCGATATCCTCACGATGAATTTTATAGCTACCTCCCCTCGGAGAGGTCAGTATGGAGTTGGGAAATCTGCCCTCACTTATCCAACGCAAAATCGTCCTACGACTACGTACACCAAAAAACATGGTCACCTCTGATACATTGAAAAGTTTTTTTGTCGGCTGATCTTTGCGAAACGATTCGATGAGCATATTTTCTTTCATGTCACCTCCTGTACCGATTGACCCAATTGCTCTTGAGTGTATATGTCCGTTGCATCACACTCCTTCGCTCCACTTGTACGGCATCGGATTCTGTGGTTTCTGGCTTGTTAATCAGCATATACCGTGGATCGGCTAATTCTAACGACACATAATTCAAGGAACGCAGGTCGAGTTTTTCATTCCTCCTTCTTCTCTGCTCATAGACACGGACACGTTTTCCTGACCGGACACGCGTTTTCGGCTCTTCTGAGAAGAGCTGCTTGAAATATTCGTCATCATATTGTGCAGATTTTGGGAAATGGCAATACCCTGGGCCAGGTTGTGTCACGTTGAGATGCGCAAAAATCGTGTCTTTTGAGGTCTCTGTGCCAATTAAATAGAGTCTGACCCCTTTTTTCGTGCTTCCCATGCTAATCAGCGGTTTCCCAGGTGTATTGTATCCGGCGGTCGCCACCACGCCGAGTCGTGCATACTGCTGGCAAAATTTATAGGACTCATTGGTATAATGCCCTCTCGTGTCGACGCAGGTCACGACTGGCCGCAAGGTTCTCCCATCTTCTGTGATCCATGTTTCCTGGATATACAACGCCAATTGCTGCCATACCCCATCTTGAGGCCCCACACCTGGCGACCCCTGGAATGCCTGCCAATCGAGAGACCAATTCTCACGACCTGCCCCCCATCCCATGATTTCCGCCTCCACCCATGAGTCTTGAATGTCAATGCCGCACGTCAACAGCTTGATAGCCTTTGGCAAACGCTCTGGGTAATCCTCGCATCGTGCCTGTATCTCCTCAACATCTGGCTCATCGTCTTCTAAATCATCTGGTTTTACCGCCTCGGCCAGTCGGCTCTGCTTAAATGTGACCAATCCGAGCTTGCTGCGTTTTTTCTTCAGATCCTCCACGGCCTCTAGCCACTCACGGACCATATTCCCCCAATCATTTTTGAATCCAATAGGGCTGTACAAGCCATTGAGGTAAAATCCTCGCCTCACCCACTGGTCAGGGAATTCATGCACCCATTTCCCAGACAGTAACATCTCCATTTTCTCAGACTCATCAATGAGCCGATTACAGCTATCACATTCATAGGCTGGATATTCTCTATTCTTGTAGACTAAATGATTCCAGTCGAGGAATTGGTAGTGCCCACACTTGAGGCATGGCACATGATATTTCCCCTTACTACTCTTCTCATATTGATCAGAAATTAAACTTTTTCCCTGCACTGTCGGGGTTGATGATAGCCAGATTTTCCGCTCGCTATAGCGGTCCGTTCGTTTCATGACGAGGCCAAGCGGTGAGCCTTGCCCGTCACAATCCATGGGCCACTCATCGACTTCATCACCCACAAAATATGGAACGGGTATGGATTTTAAGGATGTCGCTGAATTCGCCCCGCTCATTCGCAAAAATCCACCAGGAAACGTTTTGAATAGCTTCCGGTTGGTCTCATCTCGGCTATTCTCAGACACCAGTTCGGCTAACACAGGGGAATCACGAATCATCGTTTTAATTCGAGTGTCTGAATACAACTCCATGGCATCAATGATGGGCTGTGTCATCATGCAGGATTTTCGCTCTTGATGGATAATCCAGCCGATCAATGAGTTCATGGCCTCTGAGGCCCCTACCTGCGTTGGCTTCAAGACAATCGTCATGTCTGATGGGCATGACGGATGAAACGTATCCATCGGCTCGACGAGGTAGGGCGCAAAATCATTGCTCCATGCCATTTTGGCTCCTGTGGCCTCAGCCGATACTATGCGGTATTTCTCCGCCCACTGACTGGGCAATAGGTCTTCATCAGGGGAAATGGTAGAGAGAAACGCGTGTCTGAGGCGTTCAATCTGTGGAGTTAATACGCTCATCGCTGGCATGATGTTACAGTTTAGAGAGGGGCCATTGCATCTGTCGATCTGACCTTTTTAAGCCTTTCTATCGTCAAACTTAAATCTATTCCGTCAAAGTCGTGCTCAACATCTATTGGAATATAGTGAATTTCTCGTTTAGGCATACCGTCCACTGCTTACTTGAACGTTATATCTTCCAGTGATTTTAACGATTTCGCATGCTCTTCTTTGAGGAGCTGTTTGATTTTTCGCTTATCGTTCAGCGTGGCCAGTTTAGACGGTAATCGTTCATCCATGGAGACCAGTGCCTCTTTGACTGCTGTCGCCAGTTGCGAGACAATTTTAATACCCGCTTGCAGGTCAAATAATTTTTCGGCCTTCTCGTCTGCCTCCATTTCTTTAATCCGTGCAATCGCGGCCTCTTTTTTGGCCTGCGATTCCAGGTAGGACGGCGTTTTGTTGAGCATTCGAGGATCGAGTTGTTCATCAGCTTTTCTCTTTCTTCTGGACTGCTGCGACCGCTCCTCATACCATTTCGCCGCCTCATCTAAATTCAGTTCGCGTTTTTTATTTCTCTTCCCTTTATACTCACGCAAGACAAGGCAGAGGCGTTGAGGTGAGACATTCAGTTCCCTGGCTAACTTCGCCTGTGAACCCCATCGTACACTCATGCATCCATGACAAAAAACGTTAAGTGCTATGTTAACTGAAAAGTTAACATATAAATGATAGTTTCGACTCGAAACCTAGCGAAATAATGCGCTGCACGCTGCGCCGCACTAGAGGTCCGTTCCAAGGACCCATAAGCTATTGAATGTATGGAAATATTTATTTGCATGTGCCATGCCTTTCCTGTGGACAACTTTTACAATTATCACTCTTAACTGTAAACTTCGTGTACACATACGTATAACTGCCAATTAACGTTTTATGTTAACATGACGTTTAACATTCGCTGGCTTGAACATGAACGTGACATTCTTTTGTCGATCACCGCTCTGCTGACGCAACTCGTCACGTTGGTCTCTCATGCGGTTCATCCCCTGTTCATCCCCACGCATGTGTGGAACACTTTTTCAAGATTCCCCAGCATTCCCATGAGATCTTGAACCAAATTCTCTTTCACCATTGTCGCGTCTATGAAACAGGATTCGATTATGACATGGGCCTTAGGATGAAAATCATTCTCCTTTGTGCATGTATCCTGACGCTACCACCTTTGCATAGAAATACTTTCAATACATTCATGGGCATAATATCTGAAGATGTTCATCTCTTTGCCACCCTAGACAATCTTACATATGGATGCTGGCATCCACCTAGATGATAACCTATTGATATTCTTAGATATCCAGTATCAAAACTCAATTCATAAGTCATTGATTTTCCTCAAGATCGACAGCCCTGAAAAGGCTGGTGTCGACAGTTCGATTCTGTCCCTCGGCACCATATTCTTCAACAGGTTGCGAAGATTCTGTGATTACCTCAGGATTGCTGGCATGCACCCTGGCATCCACTTCGTACGTGTTGGCCAGGATATCCACTATCACCTTGGTTAAAATTTACCATAGGTGGTTTTGACGTTTTCGTACACCTCTAACCGCACTACCGCATCCCGTAATTTCCTATCCCTCTGTTGCTTCAGAGATAGGTGGAAACCCAAGAGGTAACGGCCCTCACACCGTAATTATAGTATTTTAACTTTCAACTGATAGCTCCCAATTTTCCCTCACCCTTTCAGATAGAGGGCTGGGGTAAGGGTTGGGACTCATTGAACATTTAAACCACTATACCTCTTTCACTTTTGCTTTTATGTGCGGACGATATACGCAAACGGGAAAGTTTGATAACCTTCTGAAACTGCTTTGCGTTACCCGCAAGCCTCCCCTCACACCTCGTTACAATATCGCCCCAAGCCAGATGGTCGCTTGCGTTCGGCATGCCCCAGACGACAATCAGCGTGAATGCGTTATGTTGAAATGGGGCTTGATTCCGTCGTGGGCTGAGAATCCAAGCATTGGAAATACATTAATCAATGCACGAGGCGAAACGGTGACTGAAAAACCGTCTTTCAGAAACAGCGTTCGAACGCAACGCTGCTTGGTTTTGGCGGATGGCTTTTATGAATGGAAGCAAGAAGGCACGGCCAAGCAACCCTACTACATCCGCTTTAAAGACCATCGCCCGTTTGTCTTTGCTGGACTCTGGGAGCGGTGGGAGAAGGCAGAGCCGGCAATTCAATCCTGCACAATTATCACGACGACTCCCAATGCCCTCATGCAGCCTCTGTATCGACGTATGCCGGTGATGCTCCATTCTGAGGCCTCTCATGTCTGGCTTGATCCATCGCTTCGGGATCACGCATTGTTGCAACGGTTCTTCCAACCAATGGAATCTGACGAGATGGAAGCGCATCCGGTGAGTCCACTGGTCAACAACCCTCGAAACGATACACCCACTTGTATCATCCCTGTTTAATATTTCAAGGCATGATCTATGCTTCAATTATCGAAGCAGATGATCTTTCGTAGGGTTTGGCCTACATATTTACCTCATTTTCAGAGCAAGGTAACATAGCCGCTGGATGGGGTTGTCGTAGCAGAACGAGACTCACATTTCTTGCTTCATTTCATTTATAACGGAGTAGGCTCATGAAGAAACGTCTTGGATACCTCTTTTTTATCATGCTGTTCGTAATGAGTGCATCAGTCTTGTCGTTCGCGCAAGGGCCTGAGTTCCCGCCTCCGGCCAAACGGACAGTGGTTGCAGAAGTATTGATGACTGAAGGCGATTTTCTCATTGTTCGAGGAGAATTGGGAGAAATTCGAATTGTGGTCAAGCCTGATACCACCATGTCGGAATCGTTTGACTTTGGAGATCGCATCAAGGCCGTGATTCGACCGGATGATTCGGCTATTTCCATTGTTCGAGCCGGGCCGGACGAGCCGATCGGGATTACGGCTGAGGCTCCCGCCTCACCTGCCGCACCCGCTCAATCGACTACGCCTTCAGGCATGCCTGAATCCGCAGCTCACCCGGCACCCGCTCAATCTGATGAGCCTCCCGTTCTGATTGAACCTGCCGACCGAATTATTGTGGCGGATATTCTGATGGTCGATGGGGACTTCTATGTTGTGCGAAGTGAGTATGGTGAAGTCCGGATTGAAGTTACGCCGGACACCAAGATGACCGAGACGTTTAAATTTGGCGATCGCATTAAAGCCAAGATTCTTCCTAATGATAAAGCCGTTTATGTTAAGCGCGCACAACCGGACGACCCACTTGGGTTTCAAGCGCCGGCCCCTTCTCCGGCTTCTCCATCTTCATCGGCCCAGGCGGCTCCCCCTGCCGCCATGCCACAATCTGCAGACACTCCAGTAGAAAGTAGCGGCTCGTATCCCACAGGGACCCGGAAAGTTGTCGCAGAAGTGTTAATGCTCGATGGAGACTTTATTATCGTCAGAGGTGAACGGGGAGAAATTCGGATTGAAGTCACGGATACGACGAATCCCAATGAGTCCGTTCAGTTTGGTGATAAAGTTCGCGCGATTCTCCTTCCCAATGACCGCGCAGTATCGGTTGAAAAGGCACGTCCCGATGAGCCTATCGGTATGACGGAGCATAAGTGACTGGAGGCACAGGGTAGGAGGCGACGATGTTAGAGTTCTTCCGTCGGGAATGAGGATTGTTGTTGTTCGAGATACTGGAGGATTTCATGATAGGCCCGAATGCGTTTGACGTAATGGACGGGTTCCCATCCCCGGGCATAGCGATTCGGTAAGGTTTTATAGTATTTCTTTTTGGCCAGGAGCGGAAGGACCGTCTGGATGTGGTCCCAGCGGGTCTCATCTTTCTTCAGCCGTTGCGCGAGCAATTGTGCGTCTTTAATATGCCCCATTCCGACATTATAGGCCGCGAGGGCAAAATACATGCGGTCTGGATCCTGTATGTCGTTAGGCAGGTTGCCGTAGAGACGTGCAAGATATCGGGCTCCCCCACTAATGCTTTTCCGGGGATCCAATCTATTAGTGATTCCGAGGTCGGAGGCCGTATCGAGTGTTAACATCATGATCCCGCGGACTCCCGTCGGACTTACGGCATTACGATTCCAGTGCGACTCTTGATAGGCTTGGGCCGCAAGTAGCACCCAGGGGACCTTGTGCTTCTTCCCGGCCAGATAAAATTCCTCCCGGTATTGCGGCAATCGTGTCTTGACATGCCGTAAGAACTTCCGCTCTTCAAATTTTGACAAGCTTGTTGTGAGTCGTGTGGGAACTTCTTCCCGTAACGTGGCTTGCTGTTCCCAAGATGGTGTTTTCCAGAGGAGAAGGATGCCAATCGTGATGATGGCAATGGAACATGCCACCTTCACTAATTGGTTGATGGCAACCATTACGGCATGACGTTCGTAGTTCACTGATCAGCCACCCCTTCGAGTGTCATCCCAAATAGACGGAAGCTTGTCGTATCTTACTCAATTCATCATGCGTGTTTCCACTCTATCATGGTCCCATAGAATGGTGACCTATGCAAGATATATTGCGCAGGCAACTGAGGAATATTCTGGATAAAGACGAAGAACCGCATGTATTGATCAAGCAGTGACTCAAAAATTCCATGAAGAACATTCTTACACTTTCAAAAAACCTCAGAATTTTCTATACGGATATTTTTTCATATTTTTGTATGTATGGTAGTGATGCTCTTTCTCACGTTTCTTTCACATTGAATACATGCAGGTTCTTGAACGTATGACGAATGTCGACGCTCTTCTAAGGATTCGAGAGTATGTTGCATTATATTTGTTCCACATATAGTTTTTAAACTTTTCATTAAGACGTATAGCTGTGCCATGCCCTTCCGTCTGTACGACGTGTGTCCTCGCGTTGTGTGAGTGGGGGTGAAGCTATGTGGTTCCGCGAGAGTCTTTGGGAATACGATTGCGTCAGAGGACATGTTGCTCGAGTCCACGGCTCACTCTACCCTTCATTGCCTATTTTCTTTATCGTCTCAGTTTTGACTCCCTGCCGGGTTTCGTCCCGGCGGCCGAATGTATTGCTTGTCGCATCCCGAAGGGTGCATCCTTTGTTGTGAAGGCAAAAGGACCCAAAACCATGAACGCCCAGGCCAGGCTCATCGGATGAGCTGAACCCCGGTTTGTGGGGCGGGCTAACTCGCTGCGCTCAAACAAGCCCGCCCAGTATGAGAGGCGTTCACGCAGCGGACTGGCCTGCAGGCGTCAGAGCATAGGTACTGAAAAAAGTTTAAAAAAAACTATAGTTTCCGCTGATTCACCCATTGCCCCTCGCTGGGCTATCGCGAATTCTCAAAACCTGCATTTGTCGTCGCCGGCCTAGGGATATAGGGTGAAGGAATGTTCAAACTTATTGCAGCATAAACGTCTCATATTCCAACTTTTGCAGTTTTTTGTCCAAAAGATGCATTCCTAGAATGACCACGACAAGCAACGAGACGGCAAAGCCATATCCATAATATGGAAGCCCCATGGAGAGGGACCAGGTTGTCAGAATAATATTGGCGGCGAGAAATAGGCTTGACAGTCCAAGCGCAATCAGCCGTTTATCTAAATAAAACATGACGTTCAAGATGCCTAAGAAGAGAACCTGGAGGCCGGCCGCAACGATATCGACATACAGCAAGGATTCATATAATTCTGAAATTTCCAGCCAACGTAAGATTGGCGGACCGATAGCCCAAATGAGCAAGGACACGACAAACTGAATCTTCATGATCTCAAAGAGACCAAGCCGAATCGTCCGTACCATCTCGTTTTTGGCATGTTGAATATGATCGAGCGAGGCTCCCCCTCGAATGGCATCGTAAAATTCCTGATACCGTTCAACAAAGTCTGTCTCCATTCGAACGAGAAAGCTGGCCATGCCTGGCAGAATAGAGAGGTAGGCTAAGAAAATAGGCAGGTCATAGATTGGGGAGTTTCGAATCGGCCCGATCACAAGCTGACTCGTCTCAGGATAATACCAGAATAAAAATTTGTCGATCCAGATCGCGAGATTATAGATCAACCCCAACACGATCAAACTGACGTACATTCTCCCTTTTTTCAAAAAATCCCATGCCAGTAAGGTCTCAGAAGAATAATTTCGAACGGTGAGGCCCAACATGCCGACAAAAATACTAAACTGTCCAATAAAAAACCCGAACAGCAATCCTTCTAATCCAAATGAACGCATGGCGAGAGCGGCCCCAATCGTTAGTCCATAGCCAAATCCATAGAGCAACAGAACGGCCTTATACTCTTTCATACTGGAAAGAAAAATCGTCGCGATCCAGATGTTTCCTAAGACAACGAAACTGCCGATCATGAGTACCTTGTATACGACTGATTGTTCAGGAAAGAACCAGGCAATGACTCCTGTTGCAGAAATTCCACAGGCAACCGTGACCAGACACAACACGCCATGAAAATTACTCAGCACTAATTCGTCTTTTTGCTCATAGAGACGATCCGCGACATATCGTGTAAACGAGGTTTGTAAACATCCGGTCAATATCAGACTGAAGGCAATGAGGTAGGTGACCGATAGTTGGAATTGAATAATCAGCGTCTCTGGAGCCACGACGGAGAGACTCATGACGCCGATCACTAAAATACCGATAATGGATAAAATCCACGGTCCGGAACTAATCACGCCGGCATAGGCATAGGCTTTCAGCAATGACCAGTAGCTGTCTTTTTTTAGGATTTTACGAAGCTCGAATCCAATGCCTGCCATGAGTCAAATGCTTTCGTGTAGATTGATTGGTAGTGATCAATCATGTGTTGTTGCGTATAGAATGTTTCAACCCGTTCAATGCCGGCTTGTTGTGCGGCATACCAACGCTGCTCATTTGCCAATAAATTCAGGGCCGCTTCCGCTAAGGCTGTCGGGTTTGCCATATTGACGACTGCCCCGGCAGATCCTGCCAGGTCTTCGGTTATCCCCTCCCCTTCAATCAATTGACGACACGCGCCAACGTCGGTCGTCACTGCGGGAACGCCCGCGGCAAAACCTTCAAGTACCACGAGCGGAAGTGCTTCGCTAATTGAGCTGAGAATCAGAAGCCCGATTTTTGGGAGAATGTCATCGACTCTTTGAAACCCAAGAAACTTGACATGCTTGGAGAGCCCCAAGCTTTCGGTTAAATTCCGGCAATCCTGAACATATTCTTTGTCTTCATCTTCAGGCCCGGCTATCCAACCTTCTGCCGATGGCAAGCGGTTGACCACCGTTCGCATGGCTCGAATAAACGTTTTGACATCTTTAATGGGGACAACCCGTCCAATGAGACATAAGATCGGAGGCGGATGAATGGGCCGATGCGCACGCAATGTTCGAAAACGTTCGATCTGGATGCCGTTTGGTATGGTGAGCGTACGAGTGTCATCGGCGCCATCGGCTATTTGACGTTGCCGATTGACTTCATAGAGTGAAATGATGGGATTGGCCGCATCATAGCAAAACGTCCCTAACGCTTCGAAAAATCTGATCCAGAGTTGCTGGAAATAGCCTAAAGGTTCTGACCGTTTTTCCAATGACGTTCGATTATCGGCAAACGATGACATTTGAAACAAATCAATGCGACGTTCTTTTGTATAAATGCCATGTTCCGAAAGAATGAGCGGATGCCCAGTACGTTGTTGCAACAAGGCACCTAAAAATCCTGCATAGCCGGTTGACACCGTATGGTAAATTTTGGCTGGAATAAGACTGGCCGCAATTTTTCCTAACATCCAAATCGGTTCATGCATTTTCCGTACGGTCCAAAAATAATCGACGAATGACGGATCGGCGCAATGCGTGCGGTAGGCGTCGCAGAGATACGTCCACGCTGTTTCACTGTACAAAAATTGCTCTTGAAGCCGTTGCGGGTTTTCCGTCAACATCGTCATCATCTTCTGCGTCAACGCCATTCCTTCCGGACATGTTTCGGGAGCTCGCATGCCGTCGTGTACGTCTTCGATAAATTGAAACAGTTTTCGGTCGCCTTCTATGGATTCAATGGCTGGGTGTCCATGGTTGGCATGGACAAAATGGCATTCGAGGTGAACCACTTGAGGAGGCAGTTCATAGCGCATCCCATCGTACTCCTCCGGCTGTCCTCCAATGAACACAAGACCAAATTGATATTCAGGAAAGGCATGAATAATTTGGTGGACCCAGCTTGACACGCCACCACTCACGTAGGGATAGGTCCCTTCTAACAGCAGGGCAATATCAACCTCTTCGGCCTGTGGGAGCGTCACCATGTTGAGCCTCGCTGCTGCTCGATGTCGCATCGGAAAACAGAACAGACGGATGTTGAGTGTCGAGCTTCCCTTGCCTGTGTATCGTTAGAATAATGCAGAATGATTTCCTTAATATTTATGATGATGCATAGTCCCGCACGAGACGTTTTTCAACATTCCAATATTTCAAAATTGGATGTAACAGTGAAATTTGTGATAGTTCGTGGCTATGCGCAAAGAGGTTCGAAAGTTTTGAATAGTCCTTTTGAAAAAAAGCCAATTCGGCGAGATAGGGAATGACTCGTGTTTCAGGAATTCCATGTTCGAGCGCTTTGGTGAATGCGTCCCGGGCGCGTTCGCGTTCTTGAGCGCGAAGGGCCAATTGTCCTTTCAGGGCCCACATGCCTGCATCATCCGAACAGGCTGCCAGTACGATCTCGTTGTATAGAGAGGCTTGGGACAAGGCATAGGTCAAAATATCACCTTCGACAATATCCTTATACGCCAGTTCCCAATAGGCATAGGCTAATTGACGAGCATGTGTCAGTTTCTCGGATGTTTCTCCGGCTTGTTGATACCTCTCGAGCTCCTGATTGATTGTTCCATTAATCGATTTTTCTTTTGTATCTAAAATGCCAAAGGCTACAAGTCGAATGTCATCGGTTTGATCCTGTAAGGCTTGCCGGACAGTCGTGTGTATGTGCTGAGATTCGAAGCTTTGCAGTTTTCCCAGTGCATCTAATCGTGTTTCCGTGAGTAGCCCAGAAGCTTGAAAGCGTGACTGTAAATCTCCTCTTCCATACTGCAGCATGTCTACGAGTCCTGTCTCAGCAAACTTGGAGTCTTGGACTTCTTGAATGTTCCCCTTCGTTTCCTGGACAACTCCATAATTCGTCATGACGACGAGTGCCATAACTCCGAATGCGCCCAGTATAGGAATAAATAATGTCAGGGCCGTCAAAAATAACACGACAGTAGAAGGCGGATGGCGATAGTGAGCGGGAAGACTATCTGTACCCAGTAACCCTACCGCTACACTGACCAGGACATGCAGAAGGAAGAGTCCCATCGAATCGTCTTGGTAGCGATTCGTAAACAGGAGATAGGGCAGCGCACCACCTTCAAGCAACGCCGCTAAGCAGAGGAATATTTTGGCGATCATAGTTCCCTACGACAAGATCTTGGACAATTGTGGAAGGATCATGTTCATAAAGTCCTCGAACACTCACGTGAATGTCGGCTTCTTGAAACCCCTTTCCAAACCGTTCCCTGAGTAATTGTTGAATTCGTAGAAGGTAGCCTTCGATGGCCCCATCATCGGTGAATGGGAGCAGGATGCAGAGTCGACGGCTGTCATCATGACGGATATCCCACGTCACATCTAATCCACGAGTGTGATGAAGAATATGAAACACGATTTCTTCACGCATCGATGGTGCGTTCACGTCAAAGACCACCACTCGGCTATCAAGTCCCAATTCATATTGCAATCGAACTAAGCGAGGTAATTCTCGAGCAAATGGTACTGGACATTCGGGAAATTGTTCGATAATCGGACGTGCAAGCACGGCGGCCTGCACACCATCGGCAAAATAATGTAAAAAGATCTTCAACATATGCAGACTGTCTTGATGAAGATTGAGAAAGCGCATGCGTTCCACGACAAACCATCCAACAATCTGGCCGTTGCTTGCCATGGCCGGTGCGACAATTAAATAGTGGGAGTTTACGGCAGATACCGATTGAGGCATCATGACATGGGAAAACTCTTTCGTGGTACGCGCATGGTGGATCAAGGGATCACTGTTTTGCAGGGAATCCATTGAACCCACTGCGGCCAATGGCGTTTCAACACGGTGCGGCGGAATGTCACGGTAGAATGCGGCGACTTCTAATTGAAAGAATTGCGTGAGTAATTCAAGGAATCGTTCGGCGGCAGCTGTGGGAATTTCATCGTGTTCATCGATGAGCATTCCCCGCAGTCGTTTTAACGCATCACGAAGGGTAAGCGGTTGACTGATTAAATGTTCCTCTAAGCTGTGATGGGACATGCCGAGTAAATGATATGCACGTGCCGTTTCTTGTAAGCGTTGATCAAGATAATCGTTTCGCTCTTCAATTTGTTTGAAATACATGTTCCATCGACTTCCAAACTCACCACAGATTGCGATACACAACACTCCGCCGATCACGTAGGCTTTCGGAACAGCCACCCCACTCAACAGGCCGAATTGTACCTCAAGAAACAGACTGCTCAGGATGATTCCGACAGAGAGCAGCCCCGCCCAGGTTCCATACCGTAACCCCAATAGGAGGGATACAATCCATAACCAGGGGAATGCCATATTCGTCAAAAATGGATCCTCAGGCACCATCCAATGGCTGAGTCCCATAATCACACCCGTCAGGACGCAGGTTTCCACCCACTGCCAGCGTTGTGGAACGCCTCGTAAGTGGATGGGCAATCGCATTAGGATACACTCACTTCTTCGAGCAGACGTTTAATCAGTTTTTGTGCGACGGCGCTTACGGCTTCACGGCTCCATCCCGTTTGTCCTCCAACGGCACTCCACACCACGTGATTCGTCTGTAAGTCAAGAATTCGTAAACTGACTCCAACGGCTGGTTCCCCGTCGATTCCGACTTTATACCGCCACTCGTCTACAGTCCCGGTTATGGCATAGCGGGCTTTTTCCTCCTTCGCCCAGTGTAACGCCGACTCGTATAATGTATTGTCGGATCCGAGTATGAATGAGCCGTCTTGCAGGGCCGATGGATAGCGTCGTATTTGAGTCATGCCCTGGCTGTAGAGCAAGGATTCGGTAATAGCCTCAGCGCGACGACCGGCTTGCGGCGTTTCGGTGTGATTGACGATTGGAAGCAAGACCCAGGGGGCATGCGCGTCAAGCATCGGATCTCGTGAATAATCAATGACCGTACACCCATGAGTCATCACGGTGAGTAGGCCTATGGCGAACACCATCCAGGAAAGTTTTTTCATTGTGTCACCTATTCATTTAAAACCATCGTTGATAGTGGAGATTGACTTGCGTGATCGTGGCATTTTGTCCAAACCCTCCTTGTATGTAACTGCCAGAGAGCTGGATGTGATCTTGCCCAATTAACCGACTGATAAGACCGGCTTCAACACTTTGTCCCAAACCCGTGGCACTGTTGTAATTCACCCCCAGTAACCCAAATGGCCGAATACCTTTGGTGTAGAGATCACGGATGGAATCACCAAGGCTGATTTGTATGCCACCTTGTGAGAAATTTTGCGGCACAACTTGAAGAGGAGTCGGCACCTCGTCCGTATGGGGAATGAGTCTTGTGATACTGCCTGGCAGTGCATTCACGCGCCAATATCGTTGCACGGTTCCGACCACACGAATCGTTACGTCTGGGTAGTCTCGTCGAAGATGATGGCCGATGACACCTTCAACTCCAAGCCCGCGACCAAGATTGTCACGCGATTGGCTGTAAAACCGCTGCACATCCATTTGAAGAGAGACAAATTGACGTTTGGAAACATAGTAGAGGCCTTGTCCTCTGATGAAGTCCTTCATGCCCCCGATCTGGAGCACGACGGAGTCATTGGCCTTTTGATTTCGTCCAATCGTGAGCGTTGAAGAGAGATGTTCATTCCAGATCTGCTCATAGTCCATTTGTTCACCAAAAACATGTGCGAGTGCATTTCGATGAAATCCGGTTAACCGAATCGTTCCTGCGGGCCATTGATAGGCCAATGATACGCCTAATTGACGATCAATTCGTGGGACTCCGGTTAATTCCTGGGAAGCGACGCTTTCTTGCCAGGCGACGGAGGCTTCAGGCCGAACTTCGATTCGTCCCAATTGAATGGCCATTGCCGTCTTAGATACATAGCTCGAAAGTGGATGCCGTTCTTCAAACATGACGTGCGACGTTATGCGATCGGCGGCTGTCATGATGGCTTCTTGAAATTGAATATGCGTCGCGTCGCGGTCAGGGTGACGTGTCAATGAATTAAAGGCTAGTTCTTGAGCGATTGTCTTTCGGTCAAGCCTGTTTGCGGCTTCGATGTGATCAGAGATGGACAAATTATCTGTGTAGTCATGAGTAATGGCTTCTATCTCAACCCAATCATTGTCTGCGAGCGCGATCGCAAGTTTTGCCCATCTCGGTTCACGAAGTTGTTGGGCATAGGCATTCCACAGCCACTGTTTAGCTGCATCGAAGGCTTCTTGAGACAGAAACCATGCTAATATGAGTTCTTTCATGACCGATGATGTCATGTGCGCTCTTGTATTTCGCAACAGGGTCAGAAGCGGGTCGCCGGGATCGTTCAGTTGTGTCAATGTTGCGAGGGCTTCAATGGTTTCGGCAGAGCGGATTTGAGTAGGGTGAGTGAGGAGAGATTGACGAATTTCAAGCCATGCATGTTGGCGAACAAGCCACGCTTGCCGGGTTTGAGATGATGCCTCAAGTGCTGCGGCATAGTTCAAGAGCCAAAGATAATCGTGTCGCCGAGTCTGGAGTTGTCGAACAAAGTACGGTAGGGCTTGTGCGTGTCGATCGAGGACCACATAGGCCGCCGCGACGGGACCCCAGAGTCGTGCATCTGCTTCAATGCTGTCTTGCCACGTGTCGAGATAGAATGCTAACGCGGTTCGATGTTGTTGATCGACTAAAAACCATAACATGGCTTCTTTCGTCTCATTCGATTCCGGATTAATGTTCAGGGCACGTTTATACGCTTGAAGGGCTTCAGCGTGTTTGCCGATCTTCCACATCACCTCAGCACGAATAATCCAATACCGTTCCAGATGCACAACGAGTTCTTCTTCCCAAGGTACAAGTCCTTCTAATGTTGATTGGACCTGATCGATCTGCCGCTCGTGTAATTGGAGATCTAAGGCCTGCATTAAAAACTTAGGGCTGTGAAACGTCTTCCATCCCGCAAGACTCACGTCAATCGCTTCCAAAGGATTTGTGTAACGTAACAGCAGAATCAAGCGTTCCTGCGCTTCGATTGACAATTGTTGTCGTGCGCGTAATCGTTGGTAGGCTTCTTCAGCTTGTGGATCATCCTCGAGCATCCATGCGAGATGTCCAATGAATTTCCAATATTCGTCGTCATCATCTTTTGCATGTTGTTTCACATGCCTCAACATGTCATAGGCTTCCCGTACATGTCCTCGAGATGACAGGAGGCCCGCTTGCTGTGTTGCCCAGGTCACTCGTGAGCCGTACTGTGTTTCGAGCTCTCGATAATACCGATAGGCTTTTGTGTTTTGGCCCATTCGTTGATACAAATGGGCTATATGTTCGAGAAAGGCTTGATTGGGATTTCGTTGGTGAAGATGCGTCAAATAGGCCACGGCTTCATCGGGCTTGCCAAGCCGTTCGAATGCGTCTGCCAATGTTCGCCATTCCGACTCTGATAAGGTACGAATTTTCCCCAAACCCAAAAGGGCAAATACGAGATTTTCATCATCATAGGCTCCTGGGGCCAATCGCAGAATCTGTTCAAATGGCTCTTGATTGGGTTTCATTTCCGCAATCTTTCTCCATTGCGCGAGTGCGATCTGTTGGCGGCCTGTCCACTCAGCGACTTGCGCATATTTTTTTCGCCACGTTACGAGATGCGGAGCCTGTTGAACCGCAGCCTGTGCTAATTGAAAGGCATCCTCTAAATTCTGGTTTTCCAAAAATACCGCATACCCAAGTTGATACATCTGATCATGAAACGTTCGGAATTTCGATTGATGTTTCGACTGAGCGATTGGGGTGGCACGACGTTGAGCCGCGACAGTCAGGGAGTGAAAGGTTTCATGGCGTGAGGACAGTGTTCTGAAATATTCATCATCGACAATTTCGGTGAGTGTTGGGGCCAAAAAAAATGTCCGCGTATGCGTTGGTGCTTCACGCACTGCATTCACTGGAAGATATCGGAACGCGTTCTTCGTCCACGTCACTTGCAGTAAATCCTTTACGTATTTTTGTGCGAAATGTCCATCGCCAGCCGCACGTCCAAGTGACACGAGAAATATGAGTGTGGTTTCATCGTACTGTATATCACTCACATGTCGTTTCGCTTGTTCAATTGCCTGTTTGAGGAGGTTGCCGGATTGTAATGCCTTGAGTGCTGCTACATAATAGCCACGTTTCTCCTGTTGATTGTTGACTCCATGCTGTGCGGAAAAGTACAAGGTTGCGGCCTTTTGGTAGGCTCCTTGCCCGAGTGCTAATTTTGCGGCCTTGGCATACCACTGTACGGTTTGCGGTACCGGTCGTTTTGCGAGTTGTTCATAAATCGATTGCGCTAAGCCTTGCTCTCCAATCATCAAGGCCAACTGAGCGAATTGGTCGAGGCGTTCAACATCAAAGTCCTGGGCTGTATGTACAAGCAGTTGAATACGCTGTTCGATTTGTTGTATTCCGTCCCGACGTGCTGACGAGTCTGCCGGGAAGGCAAATGTACGGGTTGTGAGCATATGTAAATCTATTTCATGTGCGTTCAGCCGAACATGTACATTCTCACTCGTGAGTAGTGGTGCTATGGTTTTTTGAGCATGTTCCATGTGGCCAATGGCAAATTGGTGTTGAGCCAGCAAGAGACGAAGGTCGGTATCCTCAGGTTTAGATTTCAGTAGATTTTCAAGGAAAAATGTACTGACCGACGACGCGTGGCTGGCCTGTGCGACTTGATTGATGATCCGTTGCTTCGGAAACAACACCATCAGCACTAACACGATGCCAATCGCAAACAAAGAGATGGACCAGAGTGAGAACAAGCGTTCTCTGGTTTGACGATCCGAGCGTCTAAGAACATGTGAAGCTGATGGGTTTTTCACGTTGTTGTGTGACAAAAAGGTTTAATAGCTTTCCTTCTTGTCGGTTCTCAACGTGTTCAACCTTAGCCGTTACCGTACATTTCGTCGTATTACCCATGGACACTTCAAGCGGCTGATAGCTTTTCATGGTGAATTGCAGGGTCTTTCCTTTGTGTGTCCATTTCAGTATCTGCCCGTTTGTATCATGTAAATATGGAAGGGTCGGTGTTGTCGGCGTCAACTTTAGCGTCACTTCAGGTGTATCAGTCACATGCAGATATCGATCTGATTCATGATCAGAAAATCCAGCAATCCCCTGACTGTTCTGCGAAGCTGGGTATCCCAATGTCTGTGGAATTCGAAGTTCTTTTAAGTGGGTCGTTCCACGAATTTTCCAAGAAGCACCAACTTTCGCAATGACAATTTTATTGAAATCATGAACTTTTTGAGTGTATTCCGAGACGTAGATCGGATTGTTTGCTTGCGTCATTGCCCATGAGTAGACTCGGTGGAGGGCTGCCAGTGACGCTTTTTTACTTGCGGAGTATGTGTGGTAATAAATATTGATGGGTTTGAGGCGCCTGGGACGATCGGTGAGTTGAAAGGTTTCGATGACTCGATCAAATCCGTAGTACGGCCCCGTCCATTCATTTGTATAGATGTTTTCGTTTTGATTCGGAGCATAGATTTGATAGTGTTTGCCCTTTTGAATCCCAAACGCCGCCACCGTTGTTAACGAATTATGTTGTTCTGTCATGGTCGTGTCGCCTCCATTCATGTTCCCAACATGAATCTCATACGTTAACCCCACAGCTTCCGACGCGGGGTCACAATCGCCTGTCCATAAAAAGACCTGAACGCGTTTATGAGGCGGAGCTAACTTGGAATTGATGTACTCAATCGATCCCTTGATTTCACGCGTAAGACTCTCTGGGCCATACACATAATTGGGGATGTTTAAATTGTAATCGCCGGGTCTATTGGGGCCTGCGATGACAAACTCGCGCCACACTAGTGGATGGGAATATGAATGGCTGGCGAGTTCAACATGGTTTAAGGCAAACATGGCTCGGGCCGTTTTTTCAAATCGTGAGGTCAATTTCGGATAGAGTCCTTGATCGCCAATTTCCCCTTCAATCACTGAGAGGGTTGTGGGGATCTGATATTTCCTCAGCACGTCGCGGTACAAGACTTCGCCCGCATACAGCTTGCCCGGGAATTCTGCAGCGCTTGGAAATCCGTCGCCATCAATATGCGTAAGGAGTAATCGCCGGCCATTTTGAGTCGTGGTGTCGGGAACCGGCATCGGCTCTAATCGAAGGGTATCTCGGAGAAAATGAATTGGATCAAAGACCCAACGCGAATGTTCAAGGTCCGGAAGTTGTATCACGGCATAGGGAAAGAGCGCATAGCCGCCCCAGGGGGTGATGGTGATGACATCTTGACGTTGTCCTTCAGTCGCTTCCACCTGTAAGAGCGATTTTCCCTGCGTAAGCCGTAGGGGGAAAAAGCCTCGCCGTTTGGGAATCGGTTCGATCTCATAGCCGATTCGCGAGTCTTTGACCGAAAAATGCACGTTCGTCACTGGCTGCTCAACTGGATCGACGGAGAGTGCGAGCGGGGTGAGATATTGATGATGTAATGGAAACCCAAAGGAATCAAAGAAGACAACCCGGATTCCCTGCTGTATGTGTTTCAGCAACCATTGATGCAAGCGATGACTCCATGGATGTTGATTTCCTGATACCCAGACGACAATTCCGGCATATCGTCCGATCAACAGGTATTCTGGTAATGGGGACCTGACGTCCCAATGCTCCGACACGTAACCCAAATGATTGAGTGGGAAATCGAGAAAACGATGGAGATCGCTATGGCCGGATTCCGGGTCGCGAAAGCCGTCGTAGATCGAGAAGATTTTTCGCGGCATGACTTCAACCGCTCCGACGCCTAGCATATGTAATTCAGGAGTGCTGACCCAAGGAATCATGCCGAGGTCTTGGATTTTTTGCGCAACGGCTCGTGCTTCCTTCCGGTGTTGAGGCGCAACATAGTCGATGATAATGGCAGGTATTCCATACGCATGTTGTAGTGACTGTAACTGCTGCATGAGCCATTCCCGGTCGTTTCGAGGAACTGCAACATACCGTTTCGTCGTTTGATCCCATCCACGGAATAACGACTCCGCAGCAACGGCAAAAACATGCTCAGGGACACTGGGAATAATTTCAAAACCTCGATTGAAAATGAGCTGTGCGTCAGGATAGGTCTTTTTTATGGCATGTATGACCCGGCTCAATCCCCGCTCTTGTTGTTGTTTGTGTTCTGCCGTGGTGGCTACGAGGTGGTAGGAGTCGAGCGTATCAAGGAAAAATCCTCGGTACCCCTGATCCCAGAGTGGTCCGATAATGTGTTCGATCACGAAGTTTGGCCATGCCTCCTGGCTGTGGTCGATAATGTGCGAATCCCATACAGTGTTTTGCCCTAACACCCAATGGTTCGGAATCGCCTTTGTTGCATAGGCACGAGAGGAGGAAAATTCACCGAGACTGACATATGCAAACAGTTCACTCTGAGATGTACGGTAGGCATTAGGGTCATATTGATGATCGGGTTCAACGACGACAACATCAAAGGCCTTCAATTCATCAAGGGGAGCTTCATCGCCATAGAACAATGCTACGCTCAAGTCAGCGCTCCATCCATGTTCCGTCTGGAGCAATAGCATGCCGACAATGCCGATCGCTATGCAGACTGTCTTGAAGCTTACACGGTAGCGCATGCCCTACCCCTTTGAATCCATAACGTCTTTCAAGAGAAGTCGCAATCCATCTTCAAACCGAGTGGAGCACTGCACGCCTAAAACCTGAGCCAGTTTTTCAACATGAGCGGAGGAGTGCGGGATATCTCCTGTTTGTGCCTCGTGGTGTACAACCTGAAGCTCATAGCCCACGCAGATCGAAAGCGCGTGAATCATGTCTAACAGACTCCGGCTTGTGCCCGTGGCCACATGACAAACCCCGGTGGCAGTGGAGAGGAGTGCTTGGACATTGACATGTGCCACATCTTTCACAAACACAAAGTCTCGTGTTTGCCTTCCATCGCCAAACACCGTGAGCGGTTGTTGGTGTTGGATGAAATTGAGAAACTTACTGATGACGCCGGCATAGGGGGACGTGGGATCTTGTCGCGGGCCATACACGTTAAAGTAGCGTAGGCCAAGCAGTGAGCAGCCAAACACCGAATGAAATAAATCCGCATATTGGTCGTTGACGCTTTTCTCCAGTCCATATGGTGAAAGCGGGGCAACTGGATCATTCTCGGAAATAGGTAGCTGTTGTGGTTGCCCATAGACTGCTGCACTCGAGGCATAGACCATTCGGTCCACCTGGCGGGTTTTTGCGGCGCTCAACACATTGACAAACCCCTGAATATTGATGCCACAGGATTTGGACGGATGCATCATGGAATCTTGAACAGAAACCTGCGCAGCTAAATGTAAAATATGCGTGACATCTACGGTTGCCTGTTCGATGTCCTTGAGGCTCTGAATATCTCCGGTACAGACTTCCAAATCTGCATGACTCGGCAAATTTTGCCGGTTTCCAGTTGAGAAATTATCAAGCACGCGAACGCGCGCGCCAATGTTCAAGAGGGCTTCGACTGAATGGGAGCCAATAAAACCTGCTCCACCTGTGACGAGTACGTGCATACGCAAAATCTCCTTTTAGAGAGTAAGGCAAGTGGAATGCCACAATGCATACAGATCATTTTCCGATCTGAAGGTTTAAGGCCTCCGATGGGAAGATTTGTTTAGATTTACGTGAATTCACGTGTGTGGTTGTTCAGCAGAAACGTGATTCTCTATAATGATGTTGCGCGTTAGGCAGAGAAATCTGGTTTATTGTTCATTTATTACACTATGAGGAGATGAGTCGGTATGGAAATGTATACTCGAGAGGAAAACGAAACTACCGTTCAGGACGATCCCAAAGCCAAAGATTTATTGCGAGGAGCATTTGAACGGACCGCTCGCTGGCAGCCAGACTTTAAAGGGTTTCAAGCTGATCTTCGAATCAATATTGATGGAAGGGAAACAAAAGGCACAGTTACAGTCAAAAATTCAAAAGACATAACCGTCGACATTGCCGATGAAGAACTGAAAAAGTGGGCGCAAAATCAAATTGGGATGATCGCCACGCATCGTGGGCCTCGAAGTTTTGAAGAGTCCGATGGGAAATACGCCTTAACGTTGGAAGGTGATGATAGTCATCCGATGGGGCAACGTGTCACAATTAACGGAGATGGCATGGGGTCCTGGTACCGCGTGAAAGACAATCGTATTACGCAAATTAACCGAAAGATGCCCTATGTCGCGTTCACGATCAATGTCGAGGACAGTGCGCTCACGCAAGATCAAAAAAATCTGACGACTCGATACACGGTCTATTACTTTTCTCCAAAAGATGGATCGTTAACCAATGTTGAAAGTTTTTCAGATACCCATATTCGCGTCGGAGCATCGGACTTACCTGCGACCCGACGAATTATTTCGTATGAAAACAACGCGATTGTGACGAAAACGTTGACATTCGAGAATCACACGATGCTGTAGGGTCTTGCTGTGACACGAGAAGAGTCTCTGCCAAGACTCTTCTCGTGTTTGATGTCAGCTCCATGGTCTGTATTGGATGGATCTTCGTACCACGTTTCCCCGTAGTCTGAAAGAACGGTTAGGACCGTATCTTCACTTACCGCGCATGATTGATAAGTGTCGCGCCAAACGTGCCGGAACCCTTGGTGAGTATATCTACCCCTGCCCATTAGATGCCCGCTTTCTTGAATTCACCTCCATCCAGGCAGACGATCTTTTTATGGCTGTTGAATCGCGAACAGATGAAGAAGTCCTAGAATGGGTCTCACATCATGCAACCAATCGGACTGACCAAGAAATTCAGGACTGGAATGCCATGATGTTGACGAGAGGTCCTGATACTGAAGAAAAGCGACTATTCTTTCGAGAAGTTCGGGCCTCGATTGATCCCAGCCGTCACGATATCACTGCATGGGCAGATTTACTGGACTTAGAAGAAGGGAGAGATGTACCCATACGAAACCCTGTAGAACCTGCACCGTGAAAACCCATACGGTGAGTGAGTTCTCAAAATTCTGCACACCTAGCCACCTGCAATCCAAAGAGTGGGCCGCAATGAGACGTTCAACTAAGGCTGCCCTCTTGCATGGCATGGAACTCAAAACGATCGTGGCTAGGCTTTCCATTGCAGATCTTTATGCATCGACAAATGTACAAATCCCTCATCACCCACAAGGTAACCGCGAGATTTGTACATTACCTCTGCACACAAATAGTTTGTACAGCTTTTCGCGCTCAACTGCCGTTTCTAAGGTTAATGTCTTTACTCCCTGTCCACGGTTTCAATTTTGTGATGACACCCTGCGCCTCAACGATCCGACTTCGTCCTTCGGTCTCGATGTATTGAAGTGTTAGCCATGAATCATTTTAGCCTATTCTTCACACAGCGGATTGCCCGAGTGATCGGCACGTCTTGGCTCATACATACGCGCGTGGTTTCTCCAAAAATATCCATGTTAAGTAAAAAGATTTTTCTTTTGATTTTCGTTCTCGGGTCGTTAGCCGGTTGCGGGGCAGGCCATGTTGGTTCACATGATAGCATCGGCAAACACCAATCTGCGATTATCGTCGTTCCCGGTTACTATGGGACGCGATTGGTCAGAAATTCAGACGAACACCTTGTCTGGATATCGGCGAGCGAAGCACTATTTGGCGATCAACCGTTGACACTTCCGGTTCAAGGGCTGGGGTTGACCCAGGCGATTGACCTTCGTCCCGACGGCATTCTCGATCATGTTCCAGTTATTCCCTACCTCTATGAGGTAGATGTCTATGGGGCGTTGATCGACGAACTTCGTTCGAAGACTCATGGCGATGCCACAGTCATACCATTCACATATGATTGGCGGCGGGACTTACTGGACTCCGTGAAACAGCTTGACGCGAGGGTTCAACAGATCAGAAAGGACGGTATACGCGACATTACATTGGTTGCTCATAGCCTGGGAGGTCTGATTGTCAGTTACTATTTGCGGTACGGGACACAAGAGATTGCCTCGGCTGTGGAAACGTGGGAAGGTGTAGCGCAGGTCTCTACCGTCGTCATGGCCGGAGTCCCGTTTCTCGGTGTTATGAATTCGTTGCGTAATATGAACTATGGCGTCACGGTGAAGCTCAATACATCGTTGCTCACGGCTGAGGCCTATTCTTCATTTCCTTCCAGCTATTATACGTTGCCGCTTTTCGAGACCGATCGGCTTATGACGCCGAACCTGGATGTGCGAAACAACGTGATTCGAAATCCGGAAAGCTGGAAGCAGTCCGGATGGGGGCTATTGAATAACACACAGAATGTGTCTCCGCACATCATAGCGCGTCGCACTGAGTATACGACGTTGTGGCTCCATCGTTCGAAACGGTTCCTCGCATTACTTCGTGCTCCTCTGGAAAGAGCGGCTCCGCGTCAAGTGCAACTCTTCTATATCTCTGCGAAAGGTTCTCCGACCCTTGCGAAAGGGATATGGCTGGATCACTACGGGCAAGGTCCGGACTCTCTGTATTTTGACAATGTCGATCCGGAACGCTTTCAGGTGACGATTGATCCGGCTATTCTGTATGACGATGGTGATGAAACCGTCACCGTTCGCTCCGCATGGTTGCCCGCAGCCTATCGGGATGCGTTTCAGACGACAGTGCAAGAATATGAGGTGAGTCATACGGAACTGGTGACACACCCGCAAGTTCTGGATGACATCGTTTTATTTCTCAATGCGCCGTAGTACCCAGAGTCCTAGACCATTATTTTCGATAGGGCTTTTGCCTTACGGATCTACTGGTTATCTTTCTGCTAGAGTGCGTGTCGTATGGAAATTGGTATTGTTGGTCTTCCAAACGTGGGTAAATCCACCATATTCAATGCCTTGACCTCCGGCACTGCGGCTGCGTCGAATTACCCCTTCACCACCATCGAACCCAATGTCGGCGTGGTGGGTGTTCCCGATGCACGCCTGTCTCGCCTTACCCAAATTTTTCAACCCAAGAAGACCATTCCCGCCTCATGTCGTTTTGTCGACATTGCTGGGCTGGTGAAAGGCGCAGCGCAAGGCGAAGGCCTCGGAAATAAATTTCTTGCGAACATTCGTGAGGTGGATGCTATTCTTCATATGGTTCGTCTTTTTGAAGATACTGAAGTGGTCCATACCATGGGCAGTGTCGATCCGAAGCGTGACGTCGAAGTTATCGAAACGGAGTTAATGCTGGCGGACTTAGACAGCATTTCACGACAATACGATAAAGTATCTGGGAAAGCCCGGGCTGGCGATAAACAATCAAAATACACACTCGATATTCTCGATACAATCAAAAACGGGCTTGAAGCTGGAAAGCCCGCGCGTACGTTGGGCCTCGACCCTCATGTACTCAAGCCATACTTTTTGTTGACAGCGCAGCCTATTTTGTATGTCGGTAATACTGATGAACAGCCAGATACGACCGTCATTGCGGACTTTCAAGCTTTTGCGAGAAGTCGAGGTTCAGAATCCGTTGTGTTGTGCGGAAAGTTGGAAAGCGAAATTGCTGAATTGACCGGTGACGATCGAGAGATGTTTATGAAGGACCTCGGGATGGAGCGCAGTGGGCTTGAGCAAGTCATTGTAGCCGCCTACGCAACGTTAGGCCTCTGTTCGTATTTTACGGGAGGCCCACAAGAGGTACGGGCATGGACGATTCCACTCGACACGAAGGCGCCACAAGCCGCCGGTGTCATCCATTCAGACTTTGAGAAGGGTTTTATCAAGGCCGATATTTATCATTATACCGATATCGATCAATATGGTGCGGAGGCCACGCTCCGTGAAAAAGGGTTGATTCGTTCCGAAGGGAAAGAGTACGTCATGCAGGACGGAGATGTGTGCCATTTTAAATTCAATGTCTGAATCCTCATTCGTTGTTCGTATCTCGTCACTGGTATGAAAAGTCGTTCTGGTTTTACGAGACATGGGCGACGAGATACTGTTTTTCTCTCCACGAGTCAGGCGTTGCGCCTGGTTCAGCCGACTGTTGAATCATTCCCCCAACTCGTCCTGCTCAGGAGAGCGTAGTTCACGTCGCGCCTTGTTCTGCAGATCATCGGCTTCTTCGGATCGGTTCAGATGCCGTAGCAACGACGCGTATTGCATTCGGATCGATTGTGTTTGGTGATGCGCAACCGGTAATTCGGTCTCGCCAATCTTCAGTGCGCGCTTATAATAGTCTTCTGAACGGCCAAATGCTCCTTGTTCCTGACTGACATGCGCCAGATCCAAGAGAGGGGGAATCAGGTGTGGGTGTGCTTCACCTAAGACCGTTTCCATAATGCGTAAGCTCCGTTGATACAGGCGTTCAGCTTGAGCAGGTCGTCCGCGCTTTCGATGCAGAATGCCGAGATTTGTCAGCCCCAAGACTAAATCAGGGTGATTGGGCCCTTGAATCTGTTCAACAATAGTCAATGACTTGAGGTAGTGAAGTTCAGCTTCATCATACCGGCCGAGTCCTTCATAGGCAGCCGCCAGATTATTTAGCGTCATCGCTTCTTGTGCGTGAGGCTGGGAGTCTGGTGTAAGACTTGAAATGGCGTCATGGAACAGTTGAATGGCTTGTTCGTAGTGTTGTTGTCGATAGGCTTTGAGCCCTTCGGTATTGTAATCCGCCCACCTATCAGGTTCGGCTCCAACCGTATCCGGATTTCCGCCGGCAGGGCTACCAATCCATAGGAGTATGACGAACAGTGCCGTACCTGTTCTTTGTCCTCTCATCATGTTCCCTTGCATTCAGATGCATCATGACCCTGTGTGGCGTGGAAAACCCATCTTCTGAATTGTAACAGATAAGACGTTCTGTGATCTCAAACGCCGGGTTCAGGAGTACACCTTCCATTTCCAGAACCCGACTCCCACTGTGGCACCAATACCATCGGCTAGTACATCCCATACATCGGGTTGGCGCAACGGAACGAATGCCTGATGGATTTCGTCGGTAATACCGAATACGATGGCTGCGATAACCGACAGCAGCGGTGAATAATAGTTCCACTGTGTTGTTGTCGTATGTCGAAGGGCCCGATAACAGAGAATTGCAAGAACAGCATATTCAACGGCATGGATGATTTTATCGTCAAATCCTGGAACAATAGTGATGAAGTCTACGCCTGGGGATGAAAGTGATGACAGAAACACAATCAATCCTGCATAGAGGATCACTGGCACCCAATAGGTTATGAATCGTGTCATCGTGAGTTTTTCAAACAAAGTACGGAAAAAGATGAGTGTGTACTCTTTCTTGCCATACCGAGAGACATGTTGTGCGGCAACGTGTCACAAGAATCTTCGTGTGGTTGCTTTAATTACCAGTCAATATGTGTGGGTCATGGACAGGAATAATGTTAAGGTGCATAAATTGTCACTTGACTGGAAGCAGAGTTTTAGCTAGTTTGAAATACGTAACACGAGACATATGCATCATTCAAGGGAGCACAGTCAGAATGGTCTTTCCACCTTTTTCATTAAAACGCTGCGGTGCAATTCATGCGACCTAAACTGAGTTCAGGTGTGCGTCTTGATGAACTCGCCCAGGCTATACAGGGCCGCGTTCATGGTGATGGACGCGTACTCTTGACAGGTGTGGCCAGTCTTGATGAGGCTGAACCAGGGGACCTTGCCTTTATCACAGACTCCAGACTTTCTTCTATAGCTCGCGAATCACGCGCGTCCGCTTTTGTTATCAAGGAGGCGCTCCCAGACGATCTTCGCCCGCAGTTGGTGGTGCGCAATCCTCTCTATACCTTTGCGAGTTTGACGCAACGGTATTTTCTCCCTCCTCCTGTACGACAAGGCGTAGCCGATAATGTGATGAAAGGTAGCGACGTTCGGATTGGCCCTGACACATCCATTGGTTCGTTTGTGTCGCTTGGAGACCGTGTCCAGCTTGGGGCTCGCGTGACGCTCTATCCTGGCGTTGTCCTCGGACACGATGTGGTCATCGGCGATGACTCGATTCTTTATCCGAACGTCACGGTCTTAGACGGCTGTCAGCTTGGCGTTCGAGTCATTGTGCATAGCGGCACAGTCATCGGTAGCGACGGGTTTGGTTATGTGGAACATGAAGGACGGCATCAAAAAATTCCGCAACTGGGTCGTGTCGTGATTGAAGATGATGTGGAGTTGGGCGCCAATGTCACGGTTGATCGTGCTACGTTTGGCACCACACGCATTCAGCGGGGTACGAAAATCGACAACCACGTGCAAATTGCGCATAACGTACAGATTGGGGAAGATTGCATCCTTGTTGCGCAGGTCGGCATTGCGGGAAGTACGACTGTTGGGCACCATGTCCTCATCGGTGGACAAACGGGAATCGTCGACCATATCACGATCGGACCTCATGCCAAAATTGCCGCTGGAACAGGTGTGACAAAAAATATTGCCCCTGGGCAGGCCGTTGGCGGTCACATGGCGTTTGACTACAAAGCCTGGCTGAAGTCTCAAGCGCTCTATCAACGGCTGCCAGAGTTGAGAGCAGAACTTCAAACATTAAAAGCAAAACTGTCAGCACTCGAAGACGTGCAAGCAAAGCGTAGCGTATAGTTCGTATCATCGTTCGATGAGCTTAAAAATTCATGATCTTTTTCGAAATACGAGCGACGAGATACGAACGATTTACGATGATTTACTTTTCTTTCCTCTTTTCCCAGGTGGGAGAATAATGCCTTTCCAGAAAAACATTTTGGCCCAAAAGTAGCCGGCCCACGGTAAGGCAAATGCTGGAACCGAGTCGACATATCCAGCCAGTACGGTCAGAATCGAGATGCCAATAAACCCGATAATCCCGATGACGTACCAAAGTGGAATGAGTGCACGCCCCCGGTGCTCCACCGGCGTTTCCACTGCGGCTCTTCTGGCTTTTTGCACGGACCGTTGGGTGGCGGTTTTCATGCGACTGGCAAAGAACGCCGGGAATTCCCGTAACAAAAACTGATGGTACTTCGTCTGCGCAAGTCCCACCAATACCCCAATCACCAACAGTCCTGAGCTTGAGGTAAAGGTTTCCCAGGAGTAGGTCCCGTTCCAGAGTTGAATAAGAAGTCCGATGACCCCCACAACCATGGTAATCAAGCCCGTCATTCCCGCTGGGAACAGAATATGGGTTCGCACGTAATCGTGCGCTCGTTCGACTTCGCCTTGGACTTTCCGTGTGGTAATGACTTTGGCCATTGATGCTAGATCTGTGAATGAGAGTCTATGGTCCTGGGCAACCGGCAGGCATGAGCATTATCAGCAAGAGGGTGTGGATTCATGAGAAAGTCTTTTGCCGGTGGTGTTGCCAGAATGTTCGTCTTATTCATCATTGTCATCGGGGTTTTGTTGTTTCGTTTCATGCAATGTCAATGGTTCGCCGGGGAGCCGATATTGCTCACTCAACCATCCGTTCAAGTCAAGCAGACGACAGCGATCTGAACAAAATGGGCGAAAGGGGTTGTCTTCCCATCGAATTTGGCGTCTGCACGTTGGACAGTTCATGGCGTTTCACTCGTTGTTCGTGCCTGCGCGCTGTTGCGCTCCGGCGCGCAAGCGTGAATCGTCGTTCGTGAAAGAACCCGATGAATTACTAACTCCTTCCCAGATACGAACAACTAGCGACGAGCGACATGTCACGTTACACATAAAACTGTGCTTCATATAAATCTGTATACAATCCACCTTGTTCGAGAAGCTGCGCATGACTCCCCTCCTCCACAATGTGACCCTGTTGTAATACCACAATCCGGTCAACATTATGCAAGGTCGACAATCGGTGGGCAATCACAAATGTTGTGCGTCCTTGAATGAGTGCATCCAAGGCTTCGCGAATTTTCACCTCAGTCGCCGTATCGATATTTGATGTCGCCTCATCGAATATGACAATGGGTGGATCTTTCAACAGCACTCGGGCAATCGAGACCCGCTGTTTTTGCCCGACCGAAAGCTTGACGCCACGTTCACCAATCCAGGTGTCATAGCCGTCTGGAAGATCAACGATAAATTCATGCGCCCGTGCGGCTTTTGCGACTGATTCAATACGTTCCGGTGACGCATCCAGATCGCCATAGGCAATATTTTCTCGAATAGTGCCGTTAAATAAAAACGGCTCTTGTTGGACCAAGCCAATTTGAGTTCGGAGATATGCAAGCGGGAGCTCTCGAATATCATAGCCATCCATCAGAATGGCCCCAGCTTTGACATCATACAATCGCATCAGTAACTTGATGATGGTACTTTTCCCGGCCCCGCTGTGACCGACCAGGGCAATTTGTTCACCGGCCTTCACATTCAAGGAAATCTCTTGCAGGACAGGGACATCGTCACGATAGAAAAACGAGACGCGTTGCAAGGCTACAGACCCTCGTAGCCGTGTAGCTGGTGGGTGTACGGATGGTTGGTCAAGCACGTCCGGCTGAAAATCTAAGACTTCAAAGACACGCTCACTAGCTGCCAAGGCATGTTGTAATAAATGATTGACCGAATGAATTTGATTGACGGGTGTATAAAATAACACCAGGTACGACAAAAACATGACTAATTCACCCAAGGTCAGGTGTCCTGCCATCACTTGATGCGAACCGTACCACAGGATGAGGACCGTTCCGAGACTTCCGACGAAGATCATGCTTGGTGAATAGACAGACCAGAGATACATGGCTTTCAGGTTGGCCTGACTGTAGTGCCGGCTACGCTTGGTAAATCGTTCCTCTTCATAGCTATGACGATTAAACCCTATGGTTTCGCGAATTCCAGATAACGCGTCTTGCAAATACGCATTCAGGTCGGCGGCTTCCCGACGAATGTCGTGATAATGCCGATGGACTCGCCGTGTAAACCCAATTCCCGTCACGATGAGAATCGGGATAGGAATGAGCACGAAACACGCTAATTTCCAATTGAGTGTGAAGAGAATGATGGTGATGCCGATTAACGTTAAAGATGCCGTCAGCATGCCTTCAAGACCGTCAATGAAAATGCGTTCAATATGTTCGGTGTCATTCGTGACCCGCGACATGATTTCGCCTGTCGACCGATTTTCAAAGTAGTTCAGTGAGAGACGTTGTAAGGCGGAAAAGACTTGCCCGCGTAATTCAAAGACTACTTGTTGTTCTAACGTATTGTTAAACCGAATCCGTAACGAGTTGAAGAGGTTCTTAAAGGCGTAGGCCAAGAATAATCCGATGAGAACGAGCGGCAGTAATTGGGTATCGTGATTGGGAATGACATCGTCAATCACAACCTTGATGAGCCAGGGCGGCAGAAGGTCTAGTGCGGTTGCGAGGGCGGCACAGAGAAAAGTGAGCGTGACCAGTGATCGATGCGGAGCGAGATAGGAAAGAACACGGCCTAAAGGTTTCACAAATACTCTACGGTTCTTTCCATCATACGTTGTTGACGTCGATTAGATATACGAGAGGGCACAAGGCTCTTGAAGGTTCGTACGTATGAAACGCGGGGTGCTAAATAATCGTAGCCGGTTCCGTTTGCCAATACGTTTCAAATTCCTGAAGTTGCGTTAAGGTTGACATGTCGGTCATTCGATCAATGAACAATTTCCCAAGCAAGTGATCAATTTCATGCTGGATGCAGACCGCATAGAGGCCTTGCGCTTCCCAATCCTGTACGATTCCCTCCTGGTCAAAGGCTTGTACGCGGACCATTGAGGGACGTGTGACTTGCCCCTGCAGCCCATCAATGCTGAGACAGCCTTCCCACATCTCCGTTTGTTGGGGACCATAAAAGATAATTTTGGGATTGATTAAGACTGTTCGAGGAAACCCATTGTCTCCTTGGCACTCCATCACAACGACTTGTTCGGATCGTGAGACTTGTGGGGCGGCTAACCCAATGCCGTTATGCTCAACCATCGTGTCAAACATGTCAGAGATAAATTCTTGAAATGCCGGAGTCTGAATGCGATTGACCTCTACAGGTTCAGCAATTTTTCTCAAGATTGGATTGCCAACTTTGGCTATTGGTAGTAAGCCCATTATCGTCTCCCTATGGTGTGATTCCGTAATGTGTGTGTCTGGTCAATGCGTCAACCGTTTGTCGTATTTCAGTCGTCAACTTGAGGGCGATGCGAATGGATGTTTTTGAGATTTTGATGGCTCAAGTCGGTTTTCATTTTCTTTCAACCAGGCAGCCCATTCCTTGCTCCATTCCTTCCGTTCTTCTTCCGTCGACATTTCCCAATGATGTTGGGATCCGGAAAACCCGGTCAGTCTCCAGAAGGATTCAAGTGCCGTAATCGAGACGAATTTCTCAGGATCCCCAATGGTGTCAATCAAGATTGGGAGAACTTCTTTTTTTCTCACATTCCTGGCTTCGAATACAGCTGTTCTTCGAATCGTCGAATTTTCATCTTTTGCCATGACCTTGATTGCCGGATGAACCTTGTCCGAATCTAAACGAGTCGCCACGCGAATTGCATGAGTTCGTACGCGAGAAATATCCTCTGGATTCGTCGCTACGGCCAAGAGCTCGGGAACGGCTGCAGGATCTTTGATCATGGAAAGTGTCTCAATGGCATTATAGCGTATACGGGGGCCGGGCATCTTTAGGGCCTTGACAACAAAGGGAACTGAATGTTTCGCATAATGGACAAATTCGCCCATGACCCAGAGTTCTTGCTTGCCGGCCAAGAGGGGGACTAGGGAGTCCAGTCGATCGCGATCTTTCTGCGTTAATACGTCTGGAGCCGGCGTCGCTTTCGGAATGTCCGGAAATTCAATCTTGGGTGGTGGAGCATACTCTTGGACAAGAATGCTGCTTGCCGACTGCCCTATTGCTGTGTTTGTCAGGCCGTATGAGGTCGCAACGAGTGCGAGAAAAAATATGGGCATCTGCCAGGGGGTCCACCTAATTCTTGTTAGCATCGTTTGTCTCCACTCTACTCGTCATAAAATATGAGCACTACCTATCGCCGTTTGAGTTATGCCGAACCTAAAGGTCGCCGCACTGAATGCGGATTAATCCTTCGTGATTGAACCGTCAATCGCCTGTAGGTCATCCAGGCGGGCATAACCTTCCTTTATGTTCACGTTGTATCGCGCGGGGTTAGTCGATCGACCTCAGTTGGAACGTATTTGGATTCGCTATATTCCACAGAATCATTCAGCCAGTCTAGTCGGTTAGACCTAAAGTGGTCAAGATTGTGGCATCCTGCCCATCTTGAGCAATGCGATCTGGAATGGTTCTGGAGTCCTGGGTGATATCGTGAGACGCCGATGTGGTGCAGTGTGCTGGAGCGTCTAAGATTCACGATTGTTTGGCAACGGACTTTGAACTGTGAACGAATAAATAGACTACAGAACCGGGGGGCACTGAAGTTCCAGTAGATGCTCTTTCAGGTTCTGTAGTGGATTTAACGGTGAATATTTATTATAAAGTCTTAAACTGGACACGCGTGATGCTATCGCGTTGTCTCCTTACGGTATGCACATTGCATTGATTTTTCTACTGTCATCGTAAGAGATCCCCGTCTTATACTCTTGAGGTTTTTAATGATCGATGACTCTGTTTTCCGAGTCTTCTAGCCTTTCGAACGCTGTGAATCAAGAAACATGTATGTGTTGCTGCATTCGAGCAGGCATTGCTTCTAACATATAATGAGTAAAGAAAGGACCGTATACGAATGATTGCGGGACGTATTTTTCTTTTAATGTTTTTTTTAACGGCCTGTTCGCCAAGTGTGGTCGTCAAAAGTCCAACCTCGGTTGGCTCCCCAGGGACGACGGTTGGCCAAGTCGGTCCCACAT
>BQIV01000029.1 GCA_021604005.1 Nitrospirales bacterium
ACAGAACAACGTAAACATCTCGCACATTTGGTCGTTCAATTTTGAGAAGTTCAGCCCCCCCTTTGAATGGGCCTTCCCAATCGGCAGGTCGCAATTGGTATCAGGGGCTTTGATCGTATGCGAGATACAGCCTGTTAGTAATGAGCAAGTTATAATTATTAGCACTGACCGGTTAAACAAAAAACGTTTCATTTCTATTGCTAAAATTTTTAAAGGAAAAGGGAGCAATTCATGTGATTATTGCATGTTGAAGACCATACTATGGTCTACTTAGAAAATGTTACATCGAATTCAATTCATTGATACCATAAAGTTCTTTGAATTTCACCTCTAAATAGTTCAAAAAGGGTTCTGGACTGATGTCCTGTCCCGTCACGCGGCGAATGAGTTCTTCCGGCGGGTATTGCCGTCCCCATCGATGCACATGTTGATTGAGCCACTCTTTGAGTGGGAGCATGTTGCCTTCCGCTATGCCATGTTCAAGATTGGGAATGTCCTGTTTGGCCTGATCATAGAACATCGATGCGTACAGATTTCCTAAGGTATAGGTTGGGAAATACCCGAATGCTCCGAAGGACCAATGCACGTCTTGCAGGACTCCGTTGGTGTCACTGTTTGGTGTAATGTCCAAATAGGCCTGCATTTTTTCATTCCAGATTTCAGGAAGGTCTTCTACATGGATGCGTCCTTCGATGAGGTCAAGCTCTATCTCGAAACGCACCATGACATGCAGATTATAGGTCAATTCATCAGCTTCCACGCGGACGAGGGAGGGTTGGACGTGATTGATTGCCAAGTAAAAATCATCAAATGCGACATCGCGGAGTTGTTCAGGAAATGTCTCTTGCGCAAGGGGAAAGAAATGTTTCCAAAAAGACCGAGATCGGCCGACGGCGTTTTCCCACAGCCTTGACTGACTTTCATGAATGCCGAGCGACACGGCTTCACCGAGTGGCGTGCCGTAATGTTCAGGCAAAAGCCCTTGCTCATACAGGCCATGACCACCTTCATGGATACAGCTAAACAAACAGGATTGAACGTCTTTCTCGAACACGCGTGTGGTGACGCGCACGTCGTTGGGATGAAACGAGGTGGTGAAGGGGTGGGCTGATTGATCTAATCGGCCATGATCGAATCGATACCCCATTGCTTTAAGCACCAGTTCCCCAAACTCAATCTGTTTGGTCTTGTCGAATGATTGAGTTAGAAGCGCTTGGTTGGGTTTGATCGAAGCCTCAAGCACCTGGTGCAGCAATGAGACCAGACGAGGCCGTAATGTGGAGAACTGAGGTTTCAACGTTGCGACCGTTGAGCCAGGCTCATATTCATCCAGCAGTGCGTCATACGGGGAATCTGTATATCCAAGATAGTCTGTTTCTTCGACCTTGAGAGAGACGATGGTGCGAAGATTGGGTAGGAAGGCGAAAAAGTCATTTTTCTTTCTGGCGTCAATCCAAACTTGTTGCGCCAAGGAACATTCACGTTCCAGTGTATTCACAAAGTCTGAAGGAAGTTTTTTTGCATGATGAAAGTTACGCCAGACTTCTCGGATGAGTGCTTGGGAGGAGTCCAATAACGCTGTTTGGGTCTTTTCGAGAAGGTGTCCAGTCGGGAGATCGACCCAGGCGCCCAGGAGTTTCTCGGTTTCTGAAGAGATGAGCGCATCATGTGCTAGCGTTTGGAGCGTGGCGATTTGCTCGGCCCTGGCAGATCCTCCACCGGACGGCATGTACGTTTCCTGGTCCCACGAAAGTACGGCACAGGCATCTTTGAGGTGATGAATCTTGAGTAATTGAGACTTGAGTTCGTCGAGTGACTTGTCGTCATTCACAGAACACGCTCCTTGGTTATTGTGTCCGAGTAGTGAAGAAGTTCCAGAAACTGTACGACAGGCATCGTAGTTTGGCAATGGGAAAATGGCTATAGCTGTTGGACATCCTTTTCGGAGGTTGAAGTCTATTGTGTCCGGTCAAGGGTACGGAACTCACCAATCCAAAGCCCCGCGGATGGATTCAAGATTATTTCAATCTGTCATGGACTCCAAAGAGAGCGATGGCTATGCTATGATCGTGACGGGTTGAGCTGGAGAGGAAGAATCGATACATGAAATCTTTAGTCTTACCGGAAATTGAAGCCTATGCCGAAGCGCATTCGATGGACGAATCGGATGTGTGCAAGCGGTTGCGCGAAGAAACCTATCGGACAATGGATGTGCCGCAAATGGTGGTGGGGCCGTTGGAAGGCGCGTTTTTGAAAATGATGACGCGTGTCACGCAGGCTACACGTGTTCTCGAAATTGGGACATTTACCGGCTATAGTGCGCTTTGTTTTGCTGAAGCGTTGCCTGCTGATGGGCAGGTGGTCACCTGTGATATCGATGTCGAATCGACCGCGTTCGCTCAACGATATTTTCACGAAAGCCCGCATGGTCGGAAAATTGAGGTCAAATGTGGTCCGGCGTTGGATACGCTTCAGACCCTTTCCGGTCCATTCGACCTTATTTTTATCGATGCCGATAAGGAGAACTATGTCCAATATTATCAACGGGCCATGGAACTGTTAACGAATCGCGGCGTGATCCTTATTGACAATGTGCTCTGGAATGGCGATGTCCTGCAAACTTCGTCAGTTGATGAGTCTACGGCGGCGATTCAAGAGTTGAACCGGGTGGTTCATGCCGACTCTCGTGTGTCCGCCGTGCTCATGACCATACGGGACGGAGTCCTTGTGATCACGCCTCAAAGCTCGTAAGGTGGAAGTGATGGATCATGTACTACTCACGTCATTATTACTGGGGTTAGCCTTGGGGGTTGCGCATGCCCTGGATCCTGACCATCTGGTTGCTGTGGGGACGTTAGCCGCGGAATCGAAGAATCTCCGTCGTTCTGCACAGCTAGGCGTTATCTGGGGTGTTGGTCATACCTGTGCCTTGGGATTGATCGGTGGGCTCGTCTTGAGTGTAAAGTGGACGATTTCCGAACAGCTTGCAGCCGGGCTGGAGGCGGTTGTTGGGGTGATGATCCTCGCGCTTGGCGTGCACCTTCTTTGGCGATGCTGGCAACCCTGGACCGTGCATGTGCACGAGCATCATCATGATGGGGTGACTCATTCACATGTGCATCTTCATGGTCACGATCAGAACGCACACCGGCATCATATACTCGGTTCGCAAGTGAAAGCCTTAACGGTCGGGTTTATCCATGGCATGGCCGGAAGTGCGGCTCTGAGTTTAGCGGTGATGACCACGATGCCTTCCTTGGTAATGGGAATAAGCTATATCGCCATATTCGGTCTCGGCTCGATTGGCGGCATGTTGCTTATGAGTACAGTCATCGGTCTTCCATTTGTGTGCGTTCCAGGAACATGGCATCACAATATGAAGGTCAGCGCTGCGCTTCTGGCCATCGGGTTTGGTGGGTATTTCACGTGGTCGGTTCTTGGGTAACTCGTCCTTTTTCTCTCCTTTCTGCTATCTACATTGTCATGACTCGAATCTCGTGAAAGAACGTGAGGCGTGAAGCGTCTTTCGTGAAGCGTGAAGCGGAAAAGAAAAACCAGAAGACTTTTTCTACGAAATACGAACGACGAGATACGAGATACGAGATACGAGATACGAGATACGAGATACCTCTTAACCTTAGGTGATTAACCCTGAGGAACATCACGACGGTAGATATTGTGGGTTCATTTCTTCCGTACACAATGCCTATCAATTAGGCAGTTTGGTGAAAATCATCGAGGTTGTTGTGCAAAGTCATTTCATTCAAAGGTTATGCACAACCTTTTCCCCATTATCAGGGGATAGAGAAAATTCTAACAAACCATGACGCGAATCGTCCTTGAGCACAATAGTGTGGCTGATCGTGAGTGCTCTATCGGCAGCGTGCGTTAACGTGTTTATCCTTTTGACCTGTTGAAAACATGTATATCAACTGAACAGAGTGTGAAATACAACTTGAGTTATCTCAAAGAGAACAGATTTTGATTAAATAATTGGAATGTCATAATATTTCTAATCTGCCCATTAATCCATTCAGAACATTGATTTTCAATCTCTATAAATATCAAAAGAAAGGGGATGGTCAACGGATTATGACCATAATAGATATGATTGAAAGATGATAAGTACCAAACGAGTATCTATTAGCCCCACGTCGGAGTTCGCCAAATTTCCAGAGAACAAATCCTTTATTGACGTAGCCATTGCTGCTGTCAACCGAGCGAGGCATGTTCCGTGTGCCATGCAATACTTCAGTGCTCGAGATACAAGACCCAGTGAATACTGTAAAGAGCGTGTCCGAGAGTGTGAGGTTTATGTCGGCCTGATTGGTTTTCGTTATGGTTCGCTTGTACGGGATCGTCCTGAACTATCTTATACTAAACTCGAATTTGAGGCTGCCTCGGAAGTCCCTGCAATTACACGATTAGTATTTATACTCAATGATGATGCGTCCGTACCGCAGGATACTTTCAATGACTTGATGTCTGGCAACCGTCAGAAAGCATTCCGAGAAAAATTGAAAGACTGCGGCATTATGTGCAGCCTTTTCAGGGATATACACGAACTTGAGTTGGGGATCTATCAGGCTCTGACAGAGCTTCCTGAATCGGAGATTAGCAATGAAAATTCTATCGAAGGGTTGCCTGTAGAATTGTTGACCGCCCTCATCAAAGATTGTCCCGATGGACTTTGCTCAAAACGTTACAAATTACCAGAACTTTTAGAAATGTTCCCTAGTCACTCAAAGGAAGTGATACAGGATGCTAGTTATGATCTGAAAAGACTCGGTTTATTGGAAGTCCAAGAGGCATTTTATGTCTGGGAGATAAGGCTTCTACCAGAAGCTTATGAGCAGGTTGATCCTCAGATAATGGGATGGGATCCCAAAGAAGATGCGGTAGTGCTCGCCAAGTTGATGATAGATACGAATGAGGGGAGCGCATCTAGCCTACAAGAGCAGTTAAGGTGGGAAAGGCGTCGGTTTAATCCGGCGCAGCGGATCATCGTGGATGAAGTTCCTTACGGCTGTGTCAGCCGTCACTGTCAACCTGATTATGTGGCCAGTTGGGTGGCTCTCACGCCAGAGTTTCTAGCTGCCTTAAAGCGTTTGGTTCAAGGTCGTTAAATTATACCTCAAATGAGGAAATATTTATGTTGAAAGTGCGAGTTTAGTTATAAATGGCTGGGAGAGATACAGCAAACATATTGAGTGGAATGCTTGTCAATCATATTGGGGTGAGGTCTCCTTCATGTATGTCTAGTGAAGAATTATTAACCCGCATTACAATTGATCCTCGCCTGTGTCATGGGAAACCGTGTATTCGTGGGCTGCGGTACCCTGTAGAGTGGGTGTTAGAACTTCTGAGTATCGGCATGTCGACGGAGCAAATTTTGGCCGACTATCCTGATTTGCAGGAAGCCGATATTCAGGCTGTTTTGCTTTTGGGGCCCGGCTTAGCCGTGTGCAACGGATTGAGCCCGTAGTTGGGTGAAGTTTCTTCTTGATGCACATCTTCCACGACGTCTTGCCAAACAGTTGAATGCCGCTGGTCACAATGCTGTTCATACCATAGACCTTTCCCAGGGGAACCAAACACCCGATGACATCTGACAGCTTTGTCATTCAACGAGCAGCGTGTCATGGTGACGAAGGATACCGATTTCGTTACAACGTTTCTCTTAAAAAGAATGCCTCCGAAACTCCTGTTAATTTCTACTAGCAACATTAATAATGATGACCTCCTTCAACTCTTTTTTCAAATTTACCGTATCTGGAGACCGCGTTACGGGAGTTTGACTTCGTAGAGTTAAGCCGCACAACGGTCACGATTCACAGTTAAAGCATTTTCTTCTATAAAAGCCTGCCAAATTACTCCCTTCATTCTTCGGTGGCCTTATCGTTGTTTAACTTTTTTCAATACATTTTTGCATCACTCCTGCAGGCTCTAGCCGTCCCAATATAGTTTTTAAACTTTTCATTAAGACCTATTTTTCTGGAAAGTGCTATAGTCGTTTCAGTTATACCGAAACGATCAAGAGTCACCGTGTACACGTTTGCCATCCAATACGTGAGAAGAAACGTCAAGCATGGTCAATCAACCCAAGCGGGTATAATCTTTCGATGTTTAGCGCTTGATACCAAGTTGAATAACTAGACCGAATTGAGCTTTGCTATCGTTGTATGTTCCTATTTAGAACGTATGTGGATTCGCTATAGTGCGGAGGAGCTTTTGCTTAAGAACATGGCGCCTTCTCATTCCCTCATTGATCGTATGCCTTTCTTATCGTCCTAGGTTTTTGCTCTCTGCCGGGGTTCGTCCCGGCGACCGAGGCCCTTTTGTTTCGGCAAAAGGACCCAAAACCATGAACGCCCAGGCCAGGCTCATTTGATGAGATGAACACCATTTGGTGGGGCGGGCTAACTCGCTGCGCTCAAACAAGCCCGCCCAGTATGAGAGGCGTTCACTCAACGGACTGGCCTGCAGGCGTCAGAGCATAGGTACTAAGGAAAAGTTAAAAAGCTATACCTTCTGTATAAATAAACCGCAATTCAACCGAATGTGCTATTTCGAAATAAAAAAAACTTGAAGGAGGGGTAAGAATTGATGGACTGGAGTCGCCATTAATCCACAACAGGAAGAACAAGGTGTGAAGAATATGGCGGAGCACGATGAATCGTCAAGCTGGGATTTTTCCCTGGCAGGATGGCAAAGTGATCTTTGTCAGCCCCGGCAATCGCCAGGCGGATTCGATGGCCTTGTTGAAATTGATAGGATGTCGGAAGAAGGTCGAATGTCAGTTCGGTGACTTTGCCGGGTACGAGTGGCGATGCGTGTTGGCGAGTGAACGTTCTATATGGAATACCATTGGGATAGTCTTTGGGAGAGGTCAGGATTTTTCTATGCAGCGCTCGTAGCTGTCCTTCTGTGACGTAGGTTGCAGTTCCGGTTTCATTGATATCTTCAAGATAGGCAAAGACGGTGGCATCAGTTGTATCTGCGCTCAGATACACTGTCACGAGTGGATGCCCTGTGACTTCCATGGCGCGTTCCAGCGGCCTCGACGTGTAGAATAGCATATGGTTGGAGTTGTGGTGGCGGTCGGCATAGGGCGTGTCTAGAGGTTTCCCAATCAATGCATCCCAACGGCTGTTGCGTCCGGTTCCGACCGATGCGTTCACGACATAGAGATCCGTGGCCGTATCTTTTTCCGGGTGACGTGTCGTGAGTTGATGATCGGATCCTAAATAATAGTGGAAATTTGGCGTTGCAGGCGGCCACGTCTCACTTGCGTTCCACTGTTCTTTGCCCATGGTAAAGTAATGGATCGGTGCTTCTTCCTGTATGCCCGTGTCGATGTCTTGAAGATGATAGTCAAAAAACTTCAAAAGCTCTCCTTGGTGATCGAATGCAGATGGTCCACTATTGAATGGACTGATATTTCGCTTTCCACCGTGATCCCACGGTCCTACAATGAGTTTGTTGCCGGCTGCGTTGTGTCGAAGGTGCCGTTTGATTGCGGCCAATTGATAGCCTCCATCAAACCACCCGCTATAGCTATAGATAGCGGCGCCGGAGTCGGCAATTTCATTGGCGTAGGTTTGCGTACTCAAATGGTCGATGCTGGGTATGGCCTTTGATAGGGGAGTATCATCGCGAAAGGTGAGTCCGAGTGCTTGGGTGTGTGGGCTCCAGTTTGCTTGATGTTCCGTGAGCGCAGAGGCCAGAAGTAAGTGGCCACCGTCCTTATCCACAGGGCTCACACCATGTACAAACATTCGTGTAATCCAGCTACTGAACGGGAGTTGATTGTGGTCAAGCTGATTATTGATATACGTCCAAGTTTTGGTAAACCAACTCAGGTGAATGCCGCCGGGAAAGGCAATTTCCGGGTACAAATCATATCCAGAAAACAGTGGGGCCACGGCCTTCACCGCTGAGTGTTTGTTGACGAGCAGCATTTCCGCGGCGGCTCCGCCATAGGAAACTCCGAGTGCTCCGACTCGTCCATTCGACCACGGTTGCCGTATGATCCACTCGACAATGTCGGCGCCGTCGTGAATTTCGTTTGGCGTATAGGCATAGGGCCGCGATCCGAACGACGCCCCCGAGCCTCGTACGTCCACATCGATCCATACATATCCATTGGCAAGAAAGCGGGTTGCATAGACTCCCATTAACCCGCGCGGCTTTTTAGCTATAAAGAGCGACAGGGGCCACCGGTAGTCAATTGATCGCCAGTAACGCGTTTGGTGCAGAATGGTGGGGTTGCGGGTGCTTTGGGTTCTCTTGCTGGGTTGATAGATCGTGATCGCTATGTCAACGCCATCCGACATGGTGAGATAACGGGAAGTCCGCGTGTACTCGGGGTGTTCTGACAATGCCTGGCCATGATAGGGACGAGGAATCGACTGTGCGGCGTCGGTAAGTGCGGAAGCTGGAGAGAAACTGCCTGACCAGAGAATCACACAGGCAAGGGTCAGAGAAGAAACTTTGGGGTCCCACAATCGGAGTGCCCGTGATATGGTAACGACAGTGTTGTGGAACACGATCATTGTTGAACGTTGGACCATCAGATAACGATACGAAGGCTGGCAGCCAGTATGCTGCTGCCGGCGGCATCTTGAATGCGCGCGAATGTGAGACCGCTATCGTTTGAGGTGTAAAGAATGTATGTATCATACAGGCAATACGTGTTCTGAGCTACTCTTCCTGGATGTTGTTTTGGTCGTCAGGCATTGTTTGTTCATCTGAATGGTCTGTATCTGACACGTAAAGGGGGGTCTGAATGGAGAGTCATCATCATTCGCCGGCAATTGAAGCCGTCGCGTTTGACCTTGATGGGTTGATGGTGAATACGGAAGAACTCTACACCGAAGTTGGTGGAGTGCTATTGGCACGGCGCGGTCAGCAGGTGACTCGCGAGTTACTTGATAAGATGATGGGACGTCAAAGTTCCGTGGCCTTACAAGTGATGATTGATTGGCATCAGCTCGATGCCACCGTTGCGCAGCTACAAGAAGAATCGGATGAAATTTTTTCCAGATTATTAGAGGATCGGTTAGCTCCAATGCCGGGGTTGTTCTCGTTATTCACAAAGTTAGAGACGTACAAGATTCCGAAAGCCGTGACAACCAGCAGCCGACGGAAGTTTGTCACGCGTGTACTCGATCTGCTCGGTGCCGCGGACCGCTTCCAATTTCTCTTGACGGCAGAAGATATAATCCATGGCAAGCCGGATCCGGAAATTTATCGAAAAGCCGCGCAACGGTTTCAAGTTGATCCGGCGCGTATGCTGGTGCTGGAAGACAGTGAAATCGGTTGCCGCGCGGCGATGGCGGCCGGCGCTTATACAGTTGCCGTTCCGGGCAAACATAGTCAAAATCATTGTTTCTCCGGTGTGAACCTCATAGCAACGAGTTTGTCAGATCCGGTGATTGATCGCGCATTACCGTTTGAAGTCCATTCACGGTGAGGCGACGCCGATGAAAGACCGATTGTATCGCGAACCGTGGCTGCACGGATTACGTGTCTATGGCCTCTGCATTTTCCCATGCGCTGGTGGCGTACGCCATCGGACAGTCCCACCGATGGACGGTTGACCCGCAACGTTTTTGGTTCCTGACGATCGCCTGCTCCATTCTTCCCGATCTTGATGTGCTTGCGTTTGCCGTCGGCATTCCCTACCGGCACGTCTTGGGACACCGGGGCCTGACACATTCTCTGGTGTTTGCCGTGGTTATTGGAATAGCCGTTGTACGATTTGGATTTCCGCACCTCGGCCTACGCTCTCGGCATGGATGGATGCTCGTTGCGCATTTTACCCTTGTGACGGCGTCCCACGGTTTCTTAGATGCACTGACCGATGGAGGCCTTGGTGTTGCGTTTTTCGTTCCGTTTGATGATGAACGGTATTTTTTCCCATGGACACCTGTAAAGGTATCTCCTATTGGCGTGAGTCGTTTTATCAGCGAACGAGGGCTGCACGTGTTGGGCAGCGAGTTGCTATGGATTGGCATCCCGGTTGGTATCTGGTTGGCAGGAATGTGGGCAACACGCAGGTGTTCTCGCAACAAGGAAGACCAGGGGTCGGTCGAACGGCTCCAATAATGGCCTTTTTTTTCTCAATAACCGTCTGAAACACTCAAAGCTCGAGTAGAATATTCGAGGGAAAAAAAGAGAGGGGGTGTGCGGCATCAACGGCTATCCGTCTTTCCCTGAGAAGAGACGAAAGATCTTAAGAACAAAAAGGAGTAGCAGCAAAAATTAACGTACCTACCTTTTTACCTGGGCATTGACATTGGAGTTGCCAGACAGAATTGGTAGTTGAAAGTCTAAGAGTTTTCGCAGTTCGAACTCCGCTCCTTCGCGAACCCTTTTTGTCGCCCCTTTGTAAAGATCGTGGAGTTTTTGTCGATACCGGCTTGTGTTGCCATGACAGACCTCCTTACGTGTACGGTGTTTCTTCTCAGCATGGAAGACCTTCACGCCATGGAGTGAAACACGAGAGTTCACAGTAAACACGGATGATGCCGGAAAAAACCGCAATAGGTATGGGTAGGACAGAACTCAGCGTACAATACTTCGTATGCTTAAGTAAAGTATTTTAGGGTTTTTGTTTGAGCTGGATAGTGACGGAAATTTCCGCATGCCGAAAGCAGTCGGTCGTATGGTCATTGACCATGCCGGTTGCTTGCATAAAGGCATAGCAAATTGTCGACCCCACAAACGAAAAGCCCCGCTGTTTGAGGTCCTGACTCATGGCATCTGAAATTGCCGAACGGCAAGGAACCGTTTGATGATCGGCCCATCGATTTTGAATGGGTGTTCCGTCCACAAATTGCCAAATGTACTGATCGAAACTTGCAAAGGATTTTTGAATATGCAGATAGGATTTGGCATTGTTTACGGTGGCTGCTATTTTACGCGTGTTGCGAATGATCGCGGCATTGCCTAAAAGTTGTTGGATCTTTCTTGGGCCGTATCGAGACATTTTTTGTGCGTCGAAATGATCGAAGGCCACACGCAAGGCCATGCGTTTTTGTAGGATCGTGTGCCAGCTTAAGCCGGCCTGCATGCCTTCGAGAATCAGGAATTCAAAGAGTTGCCGATCATCATGAAGGGGAACGCCCCATTCTTGGTCGTGGTATGTGATGTCTAAAGCCTTTGTGGCCCATGCACAACGTGTCATATGAAGTTGTCCACTTATGCGCCAATCCGTGTTGCAGGCTCGCTGCGGGAGTCAGCGTGTCATCTTATCATGAATCGAAGAGGTGTATGCGTCCTATGGCCGCTGGTTCGAAAAAAGTCATTTATGCCGCGTTAATCGGCAATGCGTTAATTGCCGTCACGAAGTTTGCCGCATCGGTCTTGACAGGAAGTTCGGCCATGCTGGCCGAAGGTATTCATTCATTGGTTGATACCGGGAATCAAGGCCTGCTGCTGTATGGGCTACATAAAGCCAAAAAGCCGGCCAATGAACAATTTCCCTTTGGTCATGGCAAGGAAGTGTATTTTTGGAGTTTTGTCGTTGCCATTCTCATTTTTGCGTTAGGAGCCGGGATTTCACTCTATGAGGGAGTCTTGCATATCTTTCACCCCGAACCGGTCGACAATCCTCTGATTAATTACATCGTGCTCAGTCTGGCGTTGGTGTTTGAGGGAGGGGCATGGTATTTCGCCTACAAAGAATTTTCGCAAGCAAAAGGCACGTGGTCGTACATGCAAGCCGTACAGCGGGGAAAAGACCCAACAATCTTTATGGTCTTGTTTGAAGATACGGCTGCGGTGCTTGGTCTTATTGTTGCGTTCGTGGGGATTTGGTTGGGACAGGTGACGGGACTAGCGTATCTCGATGGAGCAGCCACGGTCTTGATTGGGTTGATTCTGGGGGGCACGGCAGTCTGGCTGGCCTACGAAACCAAAGGTCTGTTAATTGGTGAAAGTGCAAATCATGAAGTAGTGCAAAGCATTCGGCAGATTGCCGGAGGGTGTTCTGAAATAACACATGTGAATGAAGTGCTCACGATGCATATGGGGCCTGAATTTATTCTCGTGAATGTGAGTGTGGCGTTTTCCGATGGATTATCTTCCGAGGAAGTGGAAGCCACGATTGAGACGATGGATCGGCAAATCAAAGAAGCGCATCCCCGTGTCAAACGTATTTTTGTCGAGGCGGAAAAACGAAAAAAGAAAAATCCGGAAGAACGGGTAGGTCGTTCTATGGATGGCACATAACCTCTGTGCGTGAACGTGAACAATCCGTTTTTGTGAAGGCTGAAAGTTCAAAGTCTAAAGTCTAATGCTCAAAGTCCATCAATGACACTTTAACCTTGTAGCCGTTTCAAATAGCTTCCGCTATTGCCGATTCCATGAACTTCCGTATCTTGAAGTCCTTCATACCGAGGGGAAAGTCAACGTGGCACAACTGGAATGCATTATAGTATTTTAACTTTTTCGCAGTACCTATGACCTGACGCCTGCAGGCCAGTTCGTTGAGGGAACGCCTCTCATACTGGGCGGGGCTTGTGTGAGATTCTATGGTTTATGTCAAGCCTCGTGTGAGGCGGGCCGGGTTAAACGTGGTCTGATAGCGGTGAATGGACCAAGCCGCTCGGGCAATTTTCCGCGCGAGAATCACTAAGGTGGCCGTTGAACTCCACCCGTGGATGCGCTACGAGTCATCGAGGGGTTTCCAGACTTTGGGTTTGACGGCGGACATGGCGGCATTCAAGAGTAACCGGCGCAATTCGGCCGGGCCTCGTTTAGACAAGCGCCGGCATCCGCTCTTCTGCCCTGAGTCCTTGGCTCGGGGGCCTAATCCGGTAAAGGCGACAACGGCATCGGCATTGCGGAACGGCACCCGCTCTCAGGTATTGGGGAGGCTCATCCCCACCAACCGGGGTTCAGCTCATCCGATGAGCCTGGCCTGGGCGTTCATGGTTTTGGGTCCTTTGGTCTTCACAACAAAGGGTGCGCCCTGTGGGACGCACTCAGCGACATACTCGGCCGCCGGGACGAACCCCGGCAGGGAGTCAAAACTGAGACGAGAAAGAAAATAGGCAATAAACAGTGGAGTGAGCCGTGGGCTCGAGCAACATGGCCTCTGACGCAATCGCATCCCCAAAGGCTATCGCAGAACCATATAGCTTCCAGCCGAATCACCCCCACTCACACAGCGCGAGGACACACTTCGTACAGACGGAAGGGCATAGCACGGCTATACGTCTTAATTTAATGAAAAGTTAAAAACCATAGGGTTCGTTATAAGTCTTTCAACTTTAGACTCGTGAGATTCGTATCGGGGACGAGTTTTCTTTCGACAGAGCCGGAACGATGTGCAGGCTAATCGTGATCTCGATTGGTGATCTCAACAACGACTGGACAATGATCGGACAATCGTCGATAGGCGGCAGGGTAGTCGCCTTTAATTCTTTGGCATTTGGCGGCACCGCAATACCCTGTCACGCGGGCTTTGGTGTCTTTGACTTCTTTCATGCCTTTTGTCACGAGTACATGATCAAGCCACCCGCCACGGCCGCGGAAGTATTGTGAGCACTGCGGTGTGAGCGTGAGGTCGTCAAACCCCGGACTTTCGTTTCCAACTTTCCGGCGAACATGTTTTAATTCGGATGTCTGCGATTGACGGTCTCCGGCACCCATCGTATTGAAATCACCAAGGATCACGACGTCCTGATCTTGTTTGAGCAACGGAGCCACGGTACGGTCAATACGATTTAAGGCCTTGTGACGTTCCTCGACGGCAAAAACGGTTGGACCCGATTTGAGGTGAAGTCCAATGAGATGAAAGTCAGCGCCATGCGTTGTGCGAGACTTGACATGAACATATTGTCCGGGCCGGAGTCCATACGTACAGGCTTTTTTCGGGGAATCGGCTTTTGAATTAAATTGCCACAGGCTTTCAAATTGAGAAAGCTTAACGTGAGAATCATTCCACAATAGGCCAATATGATGGTCGTTCGGCCGGCCACAGGGTTGTCGGTACCATTTCCACTTCCCACCTGTTTTCTTGGCAAGTATTCTGGTGAGTGTGTTCCAGGCATTATCTGCGAGAGATGTTGCGAGACTTTCTTGGACGGTTAAGATGTCAAGTTGCATCCACACAAGCGTGCAGATCAGCCAATCAATATCAGTGGGTTTGGCGGATGAATGCTGTTGGTCCTTGGGTTGCCCGATGGGAAACCATCGAAGATTCCAAGTGGCAAGGCGTATGGTCTTTTCTGAAGCGTGAGCCATCCGTCCTCCTTCCCGCACCACATGTTCGCATCCTTCACGTGAATGCCAAACCTTGGCTTCGTCTTTCTTGGATGATGGTGCGCGGGAGGCTGATTGGGCCTGAATATGTTTGGTGTCTTTCGACGTGCGTGCTGGGGGTGACGTATTGGCTCGAATATATTTGATGCTGACCCAGGCCTGTTCCCCTGTGGGCAGGCGAACGCTGAGCCACTGTCCGTCAGGTGCGATGTCTTCGAGCGTGACTTGGGTTCGTGTTGGGACATGTTTCCAGTAGTTGGGGGGATGTTCTTGATGCAGTGGGACGCCGACAGGTTTTGTCGCTTGAAGGATGATGGGTTTGCCGACTTCGAATTCTTGTGCAAACACTGACGTTGTGCCCGCACAATGTATCATTGCCACAGAGAAGAGGAGTCGAATGATCAGTGCCATAGCCCTCCGTTTCAGGTGAGATGTCCACCGTTTTCAACACGTAGAGAAGCAAGGGGCAATTCTTGCGTTGGGAGTTCGTCGTTGCTTGGCGAGACAGTAAAATGGCTCGCAACCGGCATGCTCCCAGTATGAGTTATCCTAAGATGGCTCATAGGTAATGTCTAGCATGGGAGACGAAATACGTATCGATTACGATAACCGGATCCCATGGTTTTGCGAAGGTCTTCGTTGGTAAGATCAGTTTTTTCACCTTGAACTGTTGGAGAAGATGATGGCACACAGCAATATTAAGATTGCCAACCAGGCCGTGTTGGAACCGATTCAGGATCTTGCCAAAAAACGTTTGGGGCTCGTTCCGGAGCAACTCGAACCCTATGGGCGTTATAAGGCCAAGATTCCTCTTTCTGTTCTTGAATCATTTCCCGATCGTCCCAATGGTAAGTTAATTTTGATGACGGCTATGTCCCCAACAACAGCGGGAGAAGGAAAGACGACGACAGCGGTTGGCCTGGTCGATGGATTGAATACGATTGGGAAGAATGCTCTTGTGGCCATTCGTGAGCCGAGTGTCGGTCCGTGCTTTGGCATGAAGGGCGGTGCATGTGGTGGCGGATATGCGCAGGTTGTCCCAATGACGGATATTAATTTGCATTTTACGGGAGACTTTCATGCCATTACCGCAGCGCATAACCTCTTGGCGGCAATGACGGATAACCATCTCTATTGGGGGCATGAACCCCGGCTGGATGCCAGGCGTATCAGCTGGCGACGGGTCATGGATATGAATGATCGATCATTGCGCATTGTCGCCACAGGGCTTGGGGGAGTGACCAATGGGTTTGTGCGTGAAGCACGATTCGATATTACGGCTGCTTCCGAAGTAATGGCCATTCTTGGGTTAGCGACCGACCTCAATGATCTGCAGCGGCGGTTAGGCAATATTAAGATTGGGCGCACCGCGAACAAAGATCTGGTGTTTGCGAAAGACGTACATGCGGAAGGCGCTATGACGGCATTGTTACGAGATGCACTCAATCCCAATGTGGTTCAAACGCTGGAGCGAAATCCCGCATTGGTTCATGGTGGACCGTTTGGAAATATCGCGCATGGGTGTAATTCGGTTGTCGCGACCAAAACGGCATTGAAATTAGCCGATTATGTGGTGACAGAAGCGGGGTTTGGTGCAGATCTCGGTGCGGAAAAGTTTTTTAATATTAAGTGCCGCCGTTCAGGATTGCGGCCGGACTGCGCAGTTGTCGTGGCGACGATCAAGGCGTTGAAACTTCATGGAGGAGCCGATCCAAAGCGGCTTGAGCAGGAAGATCTCTCTACACTGCATCAGGGCATTCCTAATCTATTACGGCATTTGGAAAATGTGAAAAAATTCGGAGTGCCGACTCTCGTGGCTATTAACCAGTTTACCTCCGACACGAAGGCTGAAATTGAATTGGTCAAGAAGGACTGTGCAGCCCTTGGGGTGAAGGTTGTGCTTGCCGAACATTGGGCTAAAGGTGGAGAAGGGGCTGTAGAGTTAGCGGAGGAAGTGGTGCATCTGCTTGATCACACACAAGCGGATTTTCATGTTCTCTATCCCGACGACGTATCATTGGCCGATAAAGTTCGAATTATTGCGCAAGAAGTGTACAGAGCCGATGGTGTCGATTTTCCCAAGCAGGTCTTAGATCGATTTGCCGAACTCGAACGGTCTGGGTACGGGCATTTCCCGGTGTGCATTGCCAAAACCCAATATAGCTTTTCAACAGATCCCTCTCTAAAAGGCGCCCCGACAGGATTTACGATCCCGGTTCGAGAAATTCGCCTCTCCCTTGGTGCGGAATTTATTGTGGTCTTGACGGGTGATATCATGACCATGCCTGGGCTTCCTCGTGTCCCTTCGGCGAATGCCATTGGAGTGAGCGCGAACGGCGAAATTTCAGGTTTGTTTTGACGTGGAGGACAACGGGAGGAAAAGCCGAAACAATATGTCTCGTGTACGGCAATCTGTCAAAATTGGTTTCTGAGGTTTGAGCTGTTTGTTCACGAAGGCTTCACGCGCGACGTCGTAGGAACTCGATAGCCGGTTCGAACAACATCTCATCAATGACGTTTGCAATTTTGTTGTACATGCTCACATCATTATTGCATGGCACGTACGTGGCCGCTATGGCGTTCGTCGTATGTGCGCAGGCGCTCTTCGTCTTTTGATCAATCCATAGGCAATGAAGCCTAACAATCCGGTGGGGAAAAGCGGAAGAGACGATGGGATAGGATTGGCAATCGTTGTGGCGGATTGGGCCATCAAGGTTGAATTTCCGTGAAAAGTCGTATGCGTGGACCAGATAAGGTTTGTCGACTGCGTGAGAAGAGTGCCATGTAAAGATAGGCCTTGCCGAGTACTGCTCACGAATCCGAACCCATGACTGGTTAATGTTTTATTCTGATGATCGTAGTCTCCACTGACCCATAGTTGTCCGCCGGATGATCCGGCTGTTCCCCCTGTCAGGAATGTGTTGGTGTGTGTATCGAAATTGAAATTAAACGCAGTCTCTTGTCCTAATTGTCTGGCCTCGGCAAGATCACACCGTCCAAGAGAACCGAGAGGCCCAAATCCTTCTATGTCCAGATTTTCGACATGAGGTTCGTCGACAATTCCAGACGCAGAATCTGAAAGTGTGAACGATCCGGTCATTGAATTGAATAGCCATTCTGTCTTTCCCAGGTAACGTCATACAAGGCAGCGTCACTCGACTCGAGCAGTATTGTTCCGGAAAGACTGAACAGGAAAAGCAGTCCGATGTAGAGCGAAGACTTCCATGTTCGCCTTACGAAACACACCAGCCCGATCACGCTGATGTGATCGGGCCGGTATTGGAGATCTCTTGAGAGGCTCGTGCGGTCAGGGAATTTCGACCGTCTGCGGCATTAGGGCTTTGCTGTTCGTTGTTTTCGGAGACGATAGGCCAGCAATCCTCCAAAGCCGGTGCCGAAGAGCAAGATTGTCGAAGGCTCCGGATTGACGACGGTCCCGCCTGGCGGGGAGGTGGGAGGCGCCGAAACGAGCGTGGCTTGCAAGGTTGATGTGTCAAGGCCAACGGTGGTCACCGTCGACCCGATAATAAGTTGCGATGAGGCTACGTGGGAGCCATTAACGTAGAGACCTTGCGAGCTATTCCCGCTGAAGAATCCGAACCCATCTCCGGTCGGGACGTTCCACAGTTGGCCCGTCGGCGTATCGCTTCGTCCTCTTGTGAGAAACATACCTCTGTTTGTGTCAAAGTTGAAATTAAAAGAAGTGCCAGCTTGACCTGCCTGTAGATTCCAGCTGCCCACGAATGTTCCGTTTTGGAAGCCTTCAATGGAAAAGCTGTCGACCTGTGTGCCGGTGATGGTGCCGGTCAGGGAGTCTGCATGTGAAAATTGTCCAGACATGGAGTAGCCATCCGCGCCTTCCCATGTGATATCGTACGAAGCGGCGAAGGTGAATGACGTAACAGTTGCGAGGCATAGCACACTGCCAAGAATCACCCCGCCGAACAAAGAATGTTTCATCGTGAATATCTCCTATTATGAAGAGTAAGATGATACGCATCATGTCCGACAAGAGGGCGGCCGGATATGGAATTGTAAATTTTGGGCTCAGTATAGCAAAGTCACACATACAAGCAAATGTCGTGAACATGTTGGAGACCATGCTCCTAGAGAGATTTTCGATGACGAGGCCGAAGCGCCTCGACGACTTATGGTAGGGTAACGCGATGAGTCCAGATCAGTTATTTTCATTGCAATCGGACTATTCCCCTAAGGGTGATCAAGAAAAGGCGATTGCGTCGCTTTCTCAAGGCATTCAGCACGGGCTGCCCCATCAAGTCTTGCTTGGGGTCACCGGGTCCGGCAAGACCTTTACGATGGCCAATGTCATCGTGAATGTACAACGTCCCACCTTAGTGGTTGTCCATAACAAAACCTTGGCGGCACAGCTGTATCAAGAATTTAAAGGCTTTTTTCCGGAAAATGCCGTTGAATATTTTGTGAGTTATTACGACTACTATCAGCCGGAGGCGTATATTCCGACCACCGATACCTATATCGCCAAAGACGCGTCGATCAACGATACCATTGATCAAATGCGGCATGCCGCCACCACGGCACTCTTAGAGCGCAACGACATTATTATTATTGCGTCTGTGTCGTGTATCTACGGCCTGGGTTCACCGGAGATTTATCATGGCATGGTGTTGTATTTGGAAGAAGGCATGGAGATTCGACGCGATGCCATATTGGCGAAACTGGTGGAAATTCAATATTCCAGGAACGATACGGAATTGCAGCGTGGCACGTTCCGGGCTCGTGGCGATGTTGTGGAGATTTTTCCTGCTGCATCGGATTCCAACACCATTCGCATTGAAATGTTTGGCGATGAAATTGAGGCTATGTATGAAATTGACCCGCTCACGGGACAGTCGCTGCGACGCATTCCAAAGATTCCTATTTATCCCAAAACCCATTATGTCATCGCGCCGGATCGGCATGAACGCGCCATTAAAGGTATCGAAGAGGAACTCGAAGAACGGGTTGCCTATTTTCAGCGCAACAATCAACTGTTGGAAGCGCAACGGATCGAACAACGGACGAAGTTCGACCTGGAAATGATTCGCGTCATGGGCTATTGCCATGGAATTGAGAACTATTCCCGGCATTTGAGCGGCCGCGCGCCAGGAGAGCCGCCGCCTACATTACTGGATTATTTCCCCAAGGATTACCTCCTCATCGTCGATGAGTCACACGTGACCATTCCTCAATTTGGTGGCATGTATGAAGGCGATCGTTCGCGTAAGCAAAATCTCGTCGATTATGGGTTTCGTCTGCCGTCTGCGCTGGATAACCGGCCTTTACAGTTTCCGGAGTTTGAACGCTGCATGCATCAAGTAGTGTATGTCTCGGCCACGCCCGGTTCGTACGAAATGAAGCATGCAGGGAAATCTGTGGTCGAGCAGATTATCCGACCGACTGGGTTGATGGATCCGGTCATGGAGGTGAAGCCGGCCAAGGGGCAAGTCGAAGGTTTGCTGAAAGAAATTCGGGGTGTCATCGACAAGGGAGACCGCGTGCTCGTGACCACGTTGACGAAGCGGATGGCCGAAGACCTGACGGAATATTACCACGACGTGGGGCTGAAAGTTCGGTATCTTCACTCCGATATCAAAACCCTTGAACGCGCGGAGATTATTCGTGATCTTCGACGAGGAGTCTTTGATGTGCTTGTTGGCATTAACTTGCTGCGGGAAGGGTTGGACCTTCCCGAAGTGAGTCTGGTGGCCGTGCTGGATGCCGATAAAGAAGGATTTTTGCGGGGACAGCGTGCGCTGATTCAGACGGCGGGGCGTGCGGCTCGCAATAGTCACGGAAAAGTTATTCTCTATGGTGATCGTGTCACAGACTCCATGCACGTAGCGCTGAACGAAACGGCGCGGCGACGAGAGATTCAGTCTGCGTATAATGATGAGCATGGCATTATCCCGGAAACGATCAGTAAACGAATTCATGATTTGGAACATCAAATCGCCGAAGCGGATTATCTCGAACTCTCGCTTGCTGCTGAAGAGGAAGCCGTGTATCACACCGAAGGGGGCATTGAGAAAGCCATTGATACGCTAGAAAGAGAAATGAAAGCGGCGGCCAAAGCGTTAGAATTTGAAAAAGCGGCAAAGTTGCGTGACAAAATCCGGAGTCTACGGCAGAAGGAATTGCAAATAGGGAGTTAGGGGGGGATTGCAGGTTTCCTCGAACACGATAGTTCCGTGACTGCGAGCGATTGAAGGATGCTTATTGTTGAGGCATCAGCCAGCGTATTGAGATAGTAATTATAGGTGTTCGAGTCACAAATTCTTGTATAGGTAGAAGCCGAGGATTGCGCCTACGAAGGTAAAGAAGTTCATTTTGAGTAGGAAGCCAATGGTGACCTTGATGAGCACCAAGTCTATCGTCACTGGTGGGTCAAGGCCGGGTGATATGGCTTGGGCAAAAATGTTTTGTACCGTGCCGGGCGGGGTCGCGACTCGAAAAATTTCGCCTAATATGCCGCCGAACAGTCCACCGACAAGCACGAACATGAAGAGTGTCCAGCCTGTTTTTTTCATTTAGCGTAGCTCCTCATATCGCTCCCTGAGATGAGGCGATGTCTTGGCTTCAAGCAATATGCAATTGACTGATTTGTCAGGTGTATAGCGAATCCCCATACGTTCCAAACACGAACATACCACGAACTCCGCGGGGTATAACGTGAACATGAGGAAGGTTATGCCCGTCTGGATGACCTGCAGACGATTGACGGTTCACGAACGAAGGGTCAATCAGCATTCAGTTGGTCGACGTGTCACTGATTCGGCTATATGCTGAAAATATGCTTAGGGTAAACTGCTCATCACGATACTAAAACCCCTATGACCTGTCAAGCCTGACCTTGTGGCGTTGATCGTTGTGTGCTGGACCTGGTGCCGTCGTGTGGTTACCGCGTTGAGGGCGCAGCCACTGAAAATCTCATCGTTCCCATCATGTTGATGGGGTTCACCTCGAACCCTACATAGATTTCCACCCGATAGTCGCCGACTGGCCACTGTTTGCCTGGACGATCAAATTGCAAGTATCCGCCATCATCTTCTGTGGCGAGGTAAATGGCGTCTTCTTCTATCAGGGCCGTTGACGTTTCTCCATTGACCTTCTCCGGGTAGAGCCGTCCAATGACCTGATATGGAGCATAATGTTGATGAACGTGAAACACCAGAAATACAAATGGACTCTCGGGAGTGAAAACCGTCGTCGGCTCCACGGAAACAATCGTATGTCCTTTTCGTATGCCTTGAGCCTCTTCAAAGCCTTTGGCAAATTCGATGCGGTAAAAGAGTCCTCCGGGCGGCTGGTTGAGTGCGTCATCCAGGTCTCCGCTTGGCTCTTGAAGTGGAAGAGGGTCAGGTGAGGATGGGGGGTGATAAGGGATGCTTTCGTATTGAGAAAACCCATGTTGTGTTTCGTCAGGTTGAAAAACGGGGGGAGGTGACGGGGGCGATGGTTCAGCATAGAGGAAGCTGGGTGTGGTTGTCGTCACACAGAGCCACCCTAGAGCGAACGCGACGAGCGAAAACTTTGTAAATGGTTGAAGATGAAACCGCATGAATGACCGTCTGGGCGTTGAGTGGCAGAGTGATCGCTGGATGCAGCAGCATGACGGCTGTTTCGTAACCTCTACTCTTTGTCGTGCGAATCTGTCAAGAATCGTGCGATGTATCTTGCAGGGGTTCTGATGGTCTGTTAGAATCGCTTTCCCTATAAAATTCAACCACTTGTGTGATGTGAAGGAATGGTATTGTTATGGCTGAGCACTCGACATTTGATCCCGATGCCCTCCCACAAATTATTGGGGACTTTCATCCAGTTGACTCATGGCAAATGCATATCAATGACGTATTTTATGGTCTTCGTGCTTCACGGCTTCGCGAGTTTTACCAAACCTTTGCGTCGGCCGATTACCGTCTCGCCTATGCATTAGCGGAAGATTATTATCGTCGTGCATGCCGGCGCGCAAAGAGTACGCCCGTGATTGTCATGGAGTGGGGATGTGGAAACGGAAATCTGGCGGCCTGCTTTTTAGACCGCCTGCAAGCCTTGGATACTGATGGTGTGGTCTATCCGCGTGTGCACTATCATCTCATTGATAAGAACGAAGCCGTACTTCAAGAGGCAAAGGAGAATCCGGACCTGCTTCGCCATCAGGACCGGTTCACAGCCACGTGCGGGGATGTGACCGATTTGACCTCATTCCAGGATGGGACGGTGGATCGGATTATCTGTAATGAATTGTGGAGTGAACTGCCAACGAAACTGATGTTTCGAAAAGCCAGTCAATTGCATGAAGAACATCTTCGCCCAAACGTCAGTGAGTCGAAACTTGCAGAAATCGAAGATTGGTCAGGGTTTGTCCATGCATTCGATCAAAAAGATATTGAAGGATTACAGGCGTTTCCTGATTTTTTAGAAGACTTAGTGTGGGAACGGGAATATCACGAAATTGAAGCTAAGTCGTTAGCCTTTCGTCGGACGATCGCAGATTTTTTGAAAAACATTGATGAAGAAGTGCTCGTGCCGGTTAACACGGGCGCGGCTGCGACGATCAAGGAGGCGATGCGCCTATTGGCGCCAGACGCCATTGGATTGAGTAGTTTTGATGCAGGAACATATGATTCGCATGTGTTGAATGATCCAGAAAAACCCTGCTATTCGGTTCATGGGGGGCAGTTCAGCTTCATGGTGAATTTTGCCTTATTAGAAGAGATTGGCCGCCACCTTGGTGCGAAGAGCTTGGTCCTTGAGTCACAACGGGAATTTATCGGGAACAGTATAGGGGCCAATGTGTTAACGCTGATGGACTTATTGGTTGCTCACCCCAATCTACCCAATTCGAGCTCCTGGGAATTCGATGCGCATGTGGTTCGGACGCTTGAAGCCATCAATACAGGCTATGCTAGTCCCTATACGCGACGGATAGAATTTCCTCTTCGCGACGCCATGCCGTCGGATGAAAAAGGCGCCCTGCATGATATTTTGTCTCATCTAAAGCCGAACGGCCTTCCTGATATGATCGCCTATGTGACCGAAGCGGAACTACGCGAGGCACAGCCGGCGCTCGAGAAGCTGGGCTATGAGCGCGAGGACATCAACATGATTCTGCAGTCACCTCCTCAATTAGTCGACTATACGCACTTGTATCTCACCGCCACGCCGTAGGCTCCACTGTGGGAAAGTGTAGATTTTTCTCTGTTGCTCTTGTATACTAAACCGCATTCACATACGTCGCAGTTGAACTCATGAAGACTTTCAATACGGCATCCAATGCTCCGAAGGATATGGACGTTCATGCGAATCGGCTCTAAACGGACACGAATGAACGATCTCAGGTTTATGAAACAGCGTGTGCAACGAAAGGTTTTTTTATGATTGGGTCATTTGGCTGGATGGAATTGCTGCTTATTCTCATCATCGTTCTCATTGTATTCGGCGCAGGGAAAATTCCACAGCTCGGGGAAGGCTTAGGCAAGGCGATTAAGGGCTTTAAAAAGTCCGTGAATGAAGCCGACGCGTTAGATGTGACGCCAAACCCGGATCAGCCCAACATGGCTCAAGACGTTCCGCCGCAACCGGAACAAGTTGCTGCGCAACAAACCGCTCAAGCTCAACCCGTTCCGCCGGCACCACAGCCTGAGACCGTTGCTCCACCCCAACCCCAACCAGAACAAGCCAGGCAAGGATGATAGACGTGAAGCATGAGGCGGATCATGTGAGCCTCACGTCTCACGCTTAACGAGAGGTCATTATGTTTGGTCTTGGAGCCATGGAGATTCTGATCATTCTCGTGATCGCGTTTCTCCTCTTTGGTCCGAAAGAACTGCCGGAAATTGGAAAGCAAGTCGGCAAAGCCGTGAAAGGCTTTAAGGAAACGACTGAAGATCTTCGTCAATCGGTTGAACCTGAAATCAATATGATCCAGCAAGAGTTCAAAGCTGTTGAGCAAGACTTAGAAGCATCGGTCAAAGAAGCCGAGGAACAAATCAAGGGGGCAACGGATTCAGCGACAGAGACGCAAGGGGGGAATTCGCTAGTATAAGAATTGGAGAGGGAGAGCCAGGCGTATACTTTGCTATCATAAAATTACCGTTATCATTTATCGTACTTCCTTCTGCAGGGCCGCCTCCATTCCTAGTCAATTCAACGTTCGCGCGTAACGCACGCAAGCTGTGCGTAGCATCTTCCCATCCTCTAGTTGTTGTGTTTTTGCAACGTCCCGTCTCTTTATTGAAATACTTTCACGTGACTAATTACGCATATTGAATGTGAAGTTCGCATAACTATCAACAAGTTATACGAAATTTACGGTAATGGTATGTTTTTAGCAGGGGCGTAACATTTGGCGGATGTACTTTCATCCATTGTCCAAACTGCCTTGTGACTAATGAAACCGTAATCTCACAACCGTTCATATATATTTTTTACGTTCGTACGTTTCGTAGAGGGTAAGAGGAAGAAGTCATTTTTGTTCGCATGGAGGAGATGGGTTCTTCATGCAAGCAACTGTTCGTCCCTGATCCATTAAGGGGACTCAACTAACAGGAGGAGTGCAATGAGCGATTTTTCTCGTGCTTCCAAGTGGTTCACGGCTGGATGCTTAATCGCATCCATGTCGGTTGTCCCGGCTTTTGCGGCCAAGACGACACCGGCAACAGACAAAAACACGAATGTGCCGGCGGTACCCAGGGCGATTCCGGATCTGGAGCCATATCATGCCTTTGATCCGCCTCAAAGTCCGGCATTCGATTTCAAGAATCTGACGATTTCCGGTGACATGCGCGTCCGTCCAGAGTTTCGAACCAATTCTGGATTTGGCACGAATGCTACAGGAGCAGCAAACAAAGACAACCGTTTCTTCACACAACAGTTGATCCGTTTCGGATTAAATTATGATCTTTCCCCGGATGTGGTGTTTTTCGTGCAGCCACAAATATCAAATAATTTTGGTGCGGCTTCAATTAGTGGCACCAATCCTGGAGGGGGAGCAGCATCCGGGACGAACACGCGACTCTTTCTTCGTCAAGGGTATATGTTGATTAGGAATTTCATTGCACCGAACCTGACATTGAAAGCCGGACGTCAACTTGTGGTTTGGGGTAACCATCGTATTTTTGGTCACTTTGACTGGAACAACGTCGGATTTGCGTTTGATGGTGTCACGCTTCGGTATAACCACGCCAAAGTTCCTGTGGAATTAGGATGGTTACAAGTAGCAGAAGGAAACTGTACCGTTAGTAATTCAGGAGGTTGCGGAGCGTCTGCGAATGGTGGAGGTTATGGTGGAGATGCTAATGTGATATTCCTTCGTGTCCCGATGAAAGTGTCCGGCATCGCAATCGAACCTGCCTGGATTTATGAAGCAGGCGGAAATGGTGCAGGGCCAGGGGGAACTGGCGCGAATCTTCAACCACTTGGAGGCGGACAACAAGGAAACCAGGATCGACACACCATTGGTGCTAGAATTGCTGGCAACGCTGGTATTCTTGATGCCACGGTTGAAGGGTATTATCAGTTCGGTGACGTTGGTGCAACAGGGCTGGCTAGTTCTACAGACATCAGTGCCTATGCCGTCCATGCTGATGCTGGGGTAACACTGCCAGTTCCAATGCAACCTCGTATTGGAGCCGAATTCAACTATGGTTCTGGTGACGATAATCCAAATGACGGGGATCAAGAAACCTTTAGTCAATTGTTTCCAACCAACCATATCCACTTTGGTTATATGGATTTAATGGCTTGGCAGAACATGATGACGTTTGGAGGAAATCTACAACTCCGTCCCACTAAAAATAGCCACTTCGAAATCGGCGGACATTACATGCGGTTGGCAGAAGAATCAGATAACTGGTATGGAGCCAATCAAAATGTCTTCAAGCAGACCCCAGCCGGTAACAATGAGAAATCATTGGGTGGTGAAATCGACGTGGTCTATACCCTGTTCTTCCAAAACAACAAGGTTGGATGGCAATTGGGTTACGGTCACTTCTTCACCGGTGATTACAACAAGAAGAATGGTTTTGGAACTGCCGATCAGAATTGGGGCTACACCCAGCTCTGGATCAACTTCTAATATTTAACCACAAAAGGGGAGATCCACTTCTTCCCCGTTATCCTGAATCCCTGCCGGACTTGGTCCGGCAGGGATTTTTTATTACCTCTTAGGGGTCAGACATGATTTTTGATTTTATTGGTCTAATTCAGAGCAATTATCAGTTGCACTACGTTGCAAGATGGCCTTGTTCTCAAATGCTGGCTTGAGGACTATGTTCAACAGATATGAGTCGGATGTAGAGCCGAATGCCCGTGTTTCTTGTTAGCTTTCCCATGATACCGTTCTGACGATCTTATCCATTTGTCTTGCCTGCCGTATATTTCGGTTCTTGTTTCTCGTCAAAATACGAAGCGAGAATTGAAGCTCCGACTTCCGGATTTTTGAAGGTCCAGATTTGATCTTTGACCCCTTCTAGGATTAATCCGTACACCGCCAGTTCGATGGCTTCCCGTACCGCCATTTGAGGGGCTTCATTGCTGGCAATGCCGGCTTCGATTTCCAAGAGTCGTAACGGATCTACGAAGCGGAACAAGCCCCCTTCTAATTTGGCGGAAAGGATAGTTTTTCGTGTTTGCAGCGTATTGAGAATTGTGCCGCGTTTGACGGAGACCGCTCGCAAGTCCACGGTGACGGTGTCACGACGAAATTCTGTGAACCCGCCAGCTCCGAAGTACCTGGCGCCCATCCCGCCGCTTAAGAGATTGGATTCATAGGCCACAATGCCTCCGTCAAGCAATATGGGGGCATAGAGTAAGGGAGGAAGTGGCGGGAGCTTCTCGCCGCCATTGATATATTGTTTGCGGGTTTGGCGAATGATCTTGCGTTCATTGAGAAGATTGGACAGTCCTTCGCGTTCCAGAACCGTAAACCATTTTCCGTTACCGGTATCCATGAGTGCTTTTATTAAGAGGGAGGTTGCGCCCTGGGTGACGGCAGTGGAGTACTGCAAGACGGTATCGCTGGATTTATACTGTCCGGTATGGTCACGAAATTTATATACCACGACGACAATGGGTTCTTTCGGCGGCGGAAGGGAGACTAATTGTTGAAAAACCTGTGATTCATATCCGACCTTGGCTTTTCCGCTGGTAAGCGGTTGGACAAATGTCGAGCAGGCATTCAAGCAGAGGCTGCCGACACAGAGTAGAAGCAAGGTCCTTCCTGAAAAACGATGGCGTTTCATGAGCACGGTTCTCCTCTCGTATTAAAAAAATGGGACTTGGATATTGGTGGTATCGCCCGTGAGCGTGTCGACGATACCAATCGCGACACCATCCACGTCTTCCGATATTTGAACGTCAAAATTTCCCGTACTAAACGATCCGGTGGATAAATCGCTGTCTTCTCCGAACACTTCTGCGACGACTTCTCGCGAAAGCCGGTTCAGGATGGCTCGGTCGAGTCTCGATTGAAAATCTTGTAGGACTGTAGTGTCATTGGTTTCTCCGCCTTCAAAGTCATTCTGCAACACCGCCGAGTTTAACAACGGTTGTGCATTAAATGGATTGCCGCCAAAATTGGGATTCACGAATTGATGACGAAGTTCAGAGGCCATGACTGGCGCACCTATCCATGTAAGGCCTGCCAGTTGAAGGGAAATAATGGTGAATATCATCGTTCGTAACATGATCGCACTCTCCTTGTTCTGTTAGTACATATCCAGTTCTTGTTGAACGCGTTCCTGATCAGTCAGCGATTGGCGGAGGTTGTGTATCGCCATGTCCACGGCTTCTTCCAGATCTCCTAATCGAGGTGGCAAGAGCCGTCGAAACACGATATGCTCTCCAATTTGTACGGAAATGATGCTACCGAATCGCGGGTCGGCCAATTCGCTAATGATAATATTTTGAGTGGGTGACGAAAAATTTGACCATTGTGCCGTAAAAGCCTCATAAAAATTTCGGCCGACCACGGTTCGAGTTTCATCAACAATCAATCCGGAAATACCCAGGAACGTTTCCTCGGATTCTTCCGGCGCGGCCTGAGCAATTTCGAGATGTGTATGAGAAATCATAAGAGGTCCACCACACAGTATCAGCACGAAACTCCATGCAAGGTATTGCAGGCTTGAGGGTTGACCGTGTTTGATGATGTCCATGAGGATCATTTTCTTGGGCTTCGTTGAATAATCGTGGCCCGATTGCCGGAACCCTGTTGGCGAATACGGCTGGTATTCTTGTCGCCTCGTTGAACTGACGTGGCCGTGTTGTCTGTTCCATCCTGTTGAAGATCTGAGGCGTTTCGATCCCCGTACTGTTCTAATCTCAAATTCAGATGCGCGCCGCGCTGTCTAATGGTTTTGGCGTTGTGTGCACCGTGTTGAATGATGGTTTGACGGTTGGTGGTCATCTTTGTGTCCTCATGTGTTGTATCCGGTGGAACATGTGTCGCTTCTGCAAGGGTGACGGACAAGCAAAGCCAGAGTCCCAAAGCGAGCGCCCACCCCACGGGGTAGGCGCTCCATCTCCAGTTCTGCCGCGTGTTTGTCATCGTCTGAAGCCTTTGGGCAGGGATGATTACGGATTGTATTGCGCGACGTTTCCGTTTCCAGATTGCATCACCGATACGGCATCATATTCATGACCAACCATATTCACGAAGGCCAGGTTTCCGTCGCCGGATTGACCCACGCTGGCCACATTGTCCATACTTTCGTTTTGAAGAATGGTTGCAGAGTTATAATCACCACTTTGATTCACCGTGGCTTCATTGTATTGCGCATAGTCATTCTGGAAAATTTCAGCTGAATTATCGTTTCCGCTCTGGTCGACCGTCGCAACGTTGTCAGCTGAATCATAATTCTGTTCGATGGTCGCGTAGTTGTAATCTCCACTCTGGTTCACCGAGGCTTGGTTGTAGAATGAATGGTAGTATTGAGAAACCATCGCTGAGTTGCCATCACCACTTTGATCGATCGTGGCATTGTTGCTATCGGAATCTTCCAACTGGGTGACGGTGGCATAGTTGGAGTGCCCGCTTTGGTCGACATAAGCCGCATTATAGAGGCTGCCGTCCTGTGAAATGTACGCCGTGTTATCGTCTCCGCTCTGGTTCACTGTGGCGTAATTATATTCAGCCCCGTAGCTTTGAGACACGTCGGCTATGTTGCCATACCCGCTTTGATCCACCGAGGCATAATTGCCTTCAGAGTTATCGGTCTGATACACCGATGCGGTGTTATAGTCCCCGCTCTGGTCCACTGTGGCGTGATTGTATACCGACTCCCAGCTTTGAGAAATATCGGCTGAATTCCCATCGCCACTTTGATCAATTGATGCGATGTTATAGGCCGATTGCTCGCTCTGCATAATGGACGCGCTATTATAATCGCCGGCCTGATTGATAGAGGCTTCTAAGCGGATGCCATCGGGATCCGGCGCCTGGACAATCGTTGCCACATTGTCATCCCCATCTTGAATCATGTCGGCTGTGTTATTTGGCACCGAGGCCCAGGCACCCGTCGTGAGCAACGCAAAGAGTACGGCCGTTGTGATGGCGGAAAATGGTGTGTATCTGTTGAACGTGCGTGACATAAAACCCTCCTTGATGAATATAGATGAATCGTTAAAGTGACATGGGAATCATTGTTCCCGCCCTGCGCGCCGGACGGGCCGCACCCGTTCCCTTGGAGTGCTAAGGACTGATCGCGACTGTTCCCGTCGAATCTTGTGTGACGGTAATTGCCAGCCCTTGCCCTTCTTGTATGATGGAATACGCTAACCCATCACCAATTTGCATATGAGTAATTGAATTGTCTTGTCCGAACTGTTCGGCGTCGGCCGTATTGTTCTGTCCTACCTGTGTTTGCGATATCGTATTCCCGGATCCATGCTGCCGGGCGGACGCCTGATTTCCGGTTCCGGTTTGTTCTTGTGCAATGTAATTGTCGTCACCCAATTGAGAGGCTGCGAGCATGTTGGCGTAGCCTTCTTGATGTTGTGCGATCGTATTAAGCGAGCCGTCCTGGTAGACAGACGTCACATGAGCCGTCCCGAATTGGCCAAGCGTTGCACGACTGTCATGTGAGAATGCACCTTGTCGGACATCGGCTTGATGTGCATCGCCGCCTTGATTCACGGTGATCTGATTGGTCGTTCCCTCTTGCAAGAGCGTGGTGGCGTGCCCATCTCCAATTTGTACAATGTCGGCAATGTGATGAGCCCCATGTTGCTGAACCGTTGCCGTCTGAGCATTTCCGACTTGTTCGATTCGAGTGTCATTCGCCTGTCCGCGCTGCGAAAGTAAGGCTTGGTGTTGGTTGCCCATATGCGTGATGGTCCCTCTTTGTACGTCACCTGATTGGGTGAACAGGGCGTCGTTGGTTGCACCAAGCACGCTCGGGCAGAGACAAAGAGAGCACAGCACACATATGAGCAATCTTGCGTTCATTGCGATGCCGTCACGAAAAAGAGAGGGGAGTCGACGCGAGCTGCCGACGGATTGATTTTCGGACTCGTGGAAAAGATGTCTGTGACATTGCTGAAGATATGTTTGAAAAAACGTATGCGTTATCATGCCTGGACTCCTTGAATGAATGAAGACTGTCACTGAAATAGTGATGAAGCAGAATTAATGCCAGGCATGCATGGAAAGTTCACACAAACGGAAAACACAACGAAAATAATGGGTGTTTCCTATGAAATTGGCCTATAGGAAATGTGGACAAACGGGAGAGTGGGAACAAGAAGCGCGGAGTGGATATTCATTCCACACGATACATTCAGTATCTATTCAGATAAATTTTTGTAAGAACCTGAAAACTGGACGATAGAAGTGGAGGGAGGCCGTTATTGAGCCAGCGGAATGTTGAGGTGAGATGTTGTTTGTGCGTCGGGGGCCACAATATCAGCTGTGCCTTCCAGGCTTTTAAGGAATTCTCCAAGCGTGACGGTTCCATCTCGATTCCGGTCCGCGTTACCTTGTAAACCGGATAAGAATTGCACGGGTTCCTGCTTGGCATTCTTTTCTTGAAGGCGGCGAATTTGAATAAGGTGGGAACGGGTGTTCTTCATCGATGGGATTGCTGCACGCCAATTGGCTGGAGCCGATCCGTTGAGTCCTACCGTGCTTCCCGTGTCATCCAAATATTGCGCGACGGGCGTATCGAGGAATAAGAGCGAAAGTTTCACCTTGAGCTTGCCTAGCACCCGTTGAAGGCTTCGGAGCGATATGAGTTGTTTTTTGGAGGTGGTGAGCGATCCCTCGTATGGAACCAGGTAGACTTCTCCTTTTACCGGATCAACGAGAGTATGCCCTGCAAAATACAACAAGAAGATAGTATCGGAGGTCAATTGCTTTTTGGCCCATGAGAACAAGGTTCTTTCAATGTCGGTGCGGGTGGCAAGGCTGCCATTCAGAATTTTGATACGGTCTTGAGAAAAGGATTGTGTTGATCCAAGTGTACTGGCTACCCGTTGTATCTGTTGCGTGGGTACCTGGTGAGCTTGGGGCCATGGATCTTGGTACTCATTGAGTCCAATCACGAGGGCGTAATTGGGGGGCTCTGTTTGTGGTGAGGTCTTGTCCAAAGTGTCCCCGTTCCTGTCGCTGGGAAGTGTATTCATCTTTTTGTGTAATACCGGCTTGGAGGAGGAAGGGCCAGGTTGAATAGCCGCAAGAATCGTATGCGCACCGGGCGGAATGCCCTGGGAGAGTGAAATGGATACGACTAATTCCCCCTTTTCGTGTTCCACGGTGGCTGGCATGCGGCCGCGTACTTCTGTGGTTTTACTTTCTCCAGGCTGTAGTGCTCCAATTGGAATTGGTAATGTTGTGACTGCGGCAAACGCATCAACGATGGCTTGGCTGCCACGTAATTCAATATAGGCCGAGGGTAGTGAGGTTGAACTGGAATTTGTTGTTTCAATTTGGAGAATGACATTCTCCCCTCCCTCTAGCACCAGGTTGTCATTGGCGTCCTGGAGCTTCGTTCTGAAGGAAAGTGAGGCTTGTGGTGCGGTTGTGCCTGGGGAAGGCTGTGGTGCGACATGATTCGTTCCGCTCACTCCAGGTTGAGGCTGCCTTGAGAGTCCATAGAGACGCGGGAGCGCATTGGCCATGTCATTCGCTAATGTTTCGGCGGCTTTTTCGACCACGGCGTCAAACTGTCCGGTTGCACACGACTGTGATTGAGCCGTAAGCGCAGGAGTCCACATGTTGACCTTGTCTGCATAGGAAAGCGGGGTCTGAGCCAACGCCTTGCCCTGTGAGTCGTGATACACCGCTTGGAGTTGGAGCTCCACATTCGCATGATATCGATCTTCTTCGCCCGACCGGCCGATTGGCTCGAAATTCATCTGAACGAACGTTAAGTCAACGGTGACTTCGTTTGAGGCGCCGGGAGTTGCGTCAGCTGTAGGGGTGGGTTGGGTGCTGACCGAGGCAAAATGGTCTTGCCCCACATGAAGAAATGTCTCGGTAATGATTTCCCCAGAATTGACCGTATAGGGCAGGCCGCAGGCATCCACGACTTGTGTATGTTGAACAAGTGTTGGGTCAAATCGGTAGACGACGGAGATGGGGAGCTTGGCTTTGGGTTTTTCATCAAACGAAAGACGGGGAATGGAGATCTTCTCGCATGCGGCAAGAGAACTCACGAAACAGACCCCCACAAATAGATGCAACCATTTCGCTGTTAGCTTCGACATACTGGTAACCTACCCGATGACCTCGGGAGATGCAATATACTCGAGGGCTGTCTGGTGAACTTTCTTGACGGCATTTGGATGTGGAGGTGGACAATATTCCCGATTCACCCGTACTAAGGGTCCGATTCATCCATATAAAGGAGAGCGCGTATGAAATCTCTATCAATCGCCAGTGTGGCTGTGAGTGTTTTGATCGTCAGTAGTTGTGCGACTCAATCGTTACCGGAACGACTACCGGTGTATTGGGGGATGAGTAGTGAAAGGTGGGCGCAGGCTCCATCGAATGTGATTCCCCAAGCAGAGGGACAAGCAGGGCTGTTAGTCATCAATGATACGACGGCTTCTCAATCGGCTCCCGCACTTTCCGAGAAGGCCTTCAAAGGGTTTGCCCACCGTTTGCAAGTGGCTCTTGGTGAGCAATTCCCGTTGCTCGTTGTGAAGGTGCTTGACAGCAATTCCGTGTCGCATGAACGGGGTGGCGAGCAATTTGTTCATGTTGCCCAGCAGGAAGGCCTGGATTATTTGCTGTTTGCTGTTCTCTCAAGCACTGAAAGAGAAGTTTCTGATCGTTTCCCGTTACAGGGTACGCAGCAGGGTGTAGGGGCTCGGGGAGGGCTACTTGTTGGTGTTCGTGCTGAAAACTATGCGCTGGTAGAGTTAGCCTTCGTCGATGGGAAGACCGGTCTTCCTGTCGTTCATGCGAATGGGTCGGCTTGGTCTGTGCTGGAACGCCTCAACGTACCGCTAGCGTCCAATGTCTATCCCGTTGTTCGACGTGATCTCACACAGCCGCCTATCTATCCGACAGAGGAAACCGCCTATGACACGCTTCGTGTTGTGTCCGCGAATGATGCCATGAAGCAAGCCCTTATGCATTTTCAGACCGAATGGGGAAAGGACTCATCTCCATGAACATGTTACTGCGACAGCTGGGAGTTGGATGCCTCACCGGTTTTCTGATGCTGAGCGTGAGCGGGTGTGTCTCGCCTGTCAGTCCGAGAATGCCGGCGGTTCTCGGCCTTTCGGAAGAGCTCATGGATGTGACTTCGAATCCCTCGGATCACTGGGCCAAGTATCGGACGTTTGGTTTGGTGACTGTGTCTGATGCCACGGGCCCGGAAGCCGCCCCAGCCGTTTCATCGACTCTGCTATTAACGTTGACGCGGAGAGTAGAGGCCTATTTCGAACACCAATGTGGGGGCATTGCATTGAAACGCTTTCCCATGCCGGATTTTCATGCAGGGAAAGGGCTGATTTCCCTACGTCATGTTGCTCGTCAGCATGATGTTGAAGCGGTCATTATTGTGATATTTTCCAGTACGGAATCGATGGAAGCGGCCACGTTTGGTGAAGCACGGATGATGACGCAGATGCCGGGAACGACGACATACAATACGGCATTGGTCGAGCTTGCGTTGCTTGATGTCGCGGAGGGGCGTCTTGCGCTTCGCATCGTACAGACCGCAGTCGAACGGTTGGACCGACTGAATGTTCCCATAGGCTCTGATCAAGGCACGCGAGAGGAGGCGTTGGATATACTTCGCGCTCAGGCAGGACAACAAGCGTTAGATCGAGGTCTTGAAGGCTTGACCCATGGCTGTCCCTCGGCCTGACGGCTCATTGTGACTGGGAGGCGTTTATCGGTAATTTTCAAACGTGAGATCAATGTCAAAGTCGCCTTGTTTCAGAAAGCTCATCACCGCCTGAAGTTCGTCTTTACTCTTGCTTTGCACACGTATCTGATCCCCTTGAATTTGGGCTTGGGCCTTTAACTTCTGTTCTTTGATAGCTTTGGTGATGATTTTGGCCTTGTCATCGGGTATGCCGCTTTGAATCCCGATTTTTTGACGAACCGTACTTCCCAACGCATCTTCCATTTTTCCAAAGGTAAGACCTTTTAAGGAAATATTTCTCTTGATGCATTTGCCTTTCAATATATCAATCACCGCGTTGAGTTTGTATTCGTCATCGGAAACGATTTCGAGTTCCCGTTCCTTCTCTTTCAGGGTTAATTCCGTTTTTGATCCTTTAAAATCAAATCGCTGACTGATTTCTTTGTTTGTCTGATCAACCGCATTTTTCATTTCCTGCATGTCAATTTTTGAGACAACGTCAAATGAATATTGATTCGCCATTACGCTCCTTTCCGGAAACCTTTACCAATTCATTTGTGAATAGTCGCTTGTTGTTCGTGAAGCGTATCTCGTCGCGGAGGAAGAACGTATTTCGTTGCTCGTATTCCGCATCTCGTATAAAGAGTTTTTGGGTTATTACGAGATACGCTTCACGAACGACGAGATACGTTTTTTCCCCTCGTGCGACGAGATACGTTCTTTTCCTTCCATCGTTCAACAACAGGGGCCAGCCGGAATCTGAATGCCTTTACCCTCAATCACCTCACTGTTCGTATAGGGCCGTTTTAATACGAGGTATCCATACCACTTTATGAGACTATCAATAAGTACGACGACGGCCAATGTTGCGACCACTCCAACTAAAACGGTATTGACCCACATGGTGAAAGCCTGAGCGGCCGGGCCGGTCAACGCACGTTGGAGGAAGAGGTGAAACAGTTCATAGCATCCTGCCAACGTAATGATGCCTACAAAGATCATTGGCACGACGGTGACCCAGAGGTATTTGGCTTTATTCATTTTGATTAAGACCGTTGTGGCAATACATAGGGCGAGCATGCCCAGTAGCTGATTGGCCGCTCCAAACATCGGCCAAATAGTGGCGATGGATCCTGTTCCGATTAAATAGCCCCACGCGCCGACGACGAGCCCGCTACATCCGACCACTCCCGGCCACCAATTTATGTGCTTGAGTGGTTCGTAGGCATGGCCGCCAAGTTCTTGTACAAGATATCGTGCGACTCTAGTTCCCGCATCAATCGTCGTTAAGATAAATAAGGCCTCAAACAAGAGGGCAAACTGATACCAATAGGCCATGAGACCCGACATACCTGGAAGAGCTGAGAAGATTGAAGCCATGCCCACGGCAAGCGAGACGGCGCCACCAGGCCTTCCGGATACATCAACTTCCACCATTTGAGAAAGTTCGTGAATGTGTGAGATAGGAAATCCCATCGAAGCGAGTGTGTCAATGGAAAGTTGTGTATTGATAGCGAAGTAATCTCCTGGGACAAGGAGGCAGGCAGCAATCAGCGCGACGACCCCAACAAAACTTTCCAATAACATCGCACCATATCCCACGATGGCTTGAGATTCTTGACTGATGAGTTTCGGCGTGGTTCCGGACGAGACTAAGGAATGAAATCCGGATATCGCCCCGCAGGCAATCGTGATGAACAGAAATGGAAAGAGCGTGCCTGGGATAATGGGGCCGTTTCCATAAATGAATTCAGTCGTGGGTGGCATTTCAATGACTGGCGCAAGCACGATGATCCCGACTCCGAGCAGGGCGACGACTCCAAGCTTCATAAACGTCGATAGATAGTCCCGAGGCACGAGAAGCATCCAGACGGGAAGTACCGAGGCAAAAAACCCATAAAGCGCCAAGCCCCATACTAACGTTGGTCGGTCGAGAAGAAACCATTCAGCCCATTCGGACTGAGCCACCGTTCGTCCGACAATGATTGCGGCCGTCAATAAGGCAACCCCGATGAGCGACATTTCGCCGATTTGACCTGGGCGAATTTTCTGTAAGTAGATGCCCATCACAAAGGCAATCGGGATGGTCATGACAATGGTAAACACTCCCCAAGCGTTTTGATGGAGCGCATTCACGACGGCAAGTCCTAGGCCAGCTAATGCCACAATCACGATGAAGAGCACGGCAATGGCTGTCGCCATTCCGGTGACTGAACCGATTTCGGCATGTGCAATCTCTGGAAGCGAGCGGCCGTTTCGCCGCATGGAGGCTACGAGGATCACAAAGTCCTGGACCGCGCCAGCAAGTACGGCGCCCACGACAATCCAAAGAAACCCTGGAAGGTACCCGAATTGCGACGCCAAGACTGGTCCGAGAAGTGGGCCGGCCCCGGCAATGGCGGCGAAGTGATGACCAAAGAGAATATATTTGTTAGCCGGGTAGAAGTTGGTGCCGTCTTCCAGTCTGTGAGCCGGTGTGCGCCGCTGATTGTCCAGATTCATGACACGCCGGGCCAAGAACCGCCCATAAAACCGGTAGGCCAAGATATAAAAACACGAGGCGGCCACGACGAGCCACAAGCCATTGACTTTTTCGGCAGGGTTGACGATGCCGACCACGTGCCCAAAGGCAAAGGCACAGAGGATGGCAAGGCCAATCCAGCCGGCTGTATGGAACCTTGGCATAGGCCATGATCCTAGCAACGGAATGGTTCGGAGTAAATCATGGAGGTGAATATTTTGCGATCTGACGCGGTACTCAAACCCCGAGTGGCTACTCGAAGGTAAATGGGGGTTTACCGGCCTTTTCCCTGAGTGCATTGATGGTTTTGAGAATGCTTGGATGTTGAATGAGCTTTTTTTCCAGTCGATGTTTGCCGGGGAAATCGATGAAGAGAATGCCCAGCAGCATGGTGAGCAACCCTTGTCCCGGCAGCACCAGCATGAGAATGCCTGCGAGAAGAAAAATGATTCCCATAATATTTTTGATGGCCAGACCCAGTATGCGCACAATGGGATGATGATTGGCGAACCAGGGTTTGTGGTGATGATTCTGGAAGTAATCCGGCGGCAACCGAATGAGGATAGCGGGAATGGCAAGCAGTGTGCCCACGAAGGCGACGACAGAAAACGCGATGAGGCCGATCCAGGCTTCTTTGGAAATCCATGACTCGGCAAGTTGAACCAGTTGATCAATCATGAATGGCCCTTGAATTGAGGGAGGCGGTGCATGTTGTTTGTATTGTGATTGTATTCCTCACAATGGACATCCTATAATTTGCCGGGCATATTTCCACGTTCAGGCCAATTCCTTTCAATCCAGTTTTTACAGAAAGTCAACACCAGCATGTCACAATATTGGCTTTTAAAGTCCGAACCGAAGACCTTTTCTATCGATGATCTGGCAGCGTCTCCACGTCAAACGACCTGTTGGGAAGGCGTCCGAAATTACCAAGCTCGAAATTTTCTCTGCGCCATGAAGCGTGGCGATCAAGCCTTTTTCTATCACAGCAATGCCGACCCTCCTGCTATTGTGGGGGTTGTTGAGGTTGTGAAAGCGTCCTATCCCGATCATTATGCCTTTGATTCGAACAGCCGGTACTACGATTCAAAAAGTACGCCTGAGGCGTCCAGGTGGTTTATGGTTGATGTGAAATATGTCAGGAAATTTACGGCTGATCTCACACTGTCCGCCTTGCGAAGCGTTTCGGAATTGCATGAGATGGAACTCCTTCGGAAAGGCTCTCGTCTTTCGGTTCAACCCGTGCGTGTTCATGAATGGAAGGCTATTCTGCGACTTGCCAGAAACGCATCATGAGCGAGTGGGAGTCGTGGGTAAATATTGTCCCTACCGTGGCTGGTTCATGACAAGGACGGACTAGGCGTCAGATGATGTGTCGGGCAGGACTTGTGTGAACGGATGTATCTCCACATCTTGAAAGACGCCGTGTATCGTATATGGATCTTCACGGGCAAAGGTTTCGGCTTCTGTCTGCGAGTCGACGTCGATAATGACGAGACTTCCCGATTGATCGGCAAAAGGGCCGGCAAGGACTAGGCGTCCTTGCGAGGCTAACGCCTTGAGTCGCTCTAAGTGGGCAGGTCGGTGAAGGGGACGCTTTGCGGAGCCTTCAGGGCTATCATGCCCAATAATGACAAATTTCATAATTGTGCCGGTTTGTAGCTGTGATGCTTTCGGAACGTCATAAAGCCGTTGTGTGTGTCGCAGGGAGGGGCGTGATGAATCCGGGATGCCGACTTTCTTTAACTCGTACTTTCCGGTAAGACCTGTCGGCCGGAGTACCCACTACTGACTTCGTGCCACCATGAAATCTTGTCTTCACCAAGTTTCCAGCAGAGGTAGACGATTTTCCCGTCGAGAAGGTAGGGGAAGTCGCATAGCCCGAGATCGACGTCTTTGACGATCACTCCTAATTCGTGAATTGTATGCAAACTTTCGTTAATATCTTTGAGCGCTTGAATATATTTGGGGCCGGCAAGGCTCCCTCCTCCTAAATGCGCGTTTGCACTTGCCTTTTTAATTTCGTCTCGCGTTTGAATGAGAATGGTTTTCCCCTGTTTAATCAGCGTCCACAGGTGTTCAAGCTGTGGAATAAGCTCATTGGCTTCGTTAAGGGTGAAAATACGTTCGTTTTCTTGAGGGTCTTCGTGATGGTGCATGATGAAAAAGACGTTGAACGGGCTCAAGTTAAGCTCTAGCTCTTCATTTATCACAACCTGTACTTGGGCGCAATCATGCCGGGAATCTTTCTCGATATATTTGTTACGCTGAGGTGAGACACTGAATACGACGCTTGCCCGTAACTGTTTGTATCTTCTTTATTTTTCCCGTTGCCGTTATTTTGATTTAAGTTAAAGACCGAATTTGCCGAGAAAGACTATTGACAATATGATCATCCGTAAGATACAAAATTGAATACACCTTCCCGACTCTTTGGAAATCATTTCTGCCTGCGTAGCTTCCCGGATCTACCAACGTTTATTCAAAGCTCTGGGCTGAAAAACGAGTTCTTAGTCAGGATTCAGATTGTGGCCTCTCAGTTTCTCTAATTAGTCTTCCAATACACCTAGACATTAAGTAACCAGAAGAATTGATCCCAATACGTTTCCTTTTTTCTGTTGTATTGTCCGCCCTATGACATATCGTTTTCATATTTTTCTCAATCATGTGAATGCAAGCAAATGGGATAGTCTGATTCTAAGGATGTCCAGAAAATTGACCCTCAATGGAGAATATTATGCACTTGGCTGAACTGAAGCAAAAATCGATTGGTGAACTCAATGATCTTGCTCGCGAACTGAAAATTGATGGGGCGCCGAATCTTCGAAAGCAAGAGCTCATCTTCTCCATCCTTCAAGGACAAACTGAAAAGAATGGGGTCATTTTCGGAGAGGGTGTGCTTGAAACGCTGTCTGATGGGTTTGGATTTCTTCGCGCACCGGACTCGAACTACTTGCCGGGTCCCGATGATATCTATATCTCGCCATCTCAAATCCGCCGATTTAATTTACGCACCGGCGATATAGTTTCAGGCCAGATCCGGCCGCCGAAGGAAGGCGAGCGCTACTTTGCCCTGCTGAAGGTCGAGAAGATTAATTATGACGATCCTGAGGTTCAACGGGATAAGATTCTCTTTGATAACTTAACGCCCCTCTATCCGGAAGAACGCATTAATCTTGAGTTTGATCAAGAAGAATATTGCACGCGAGTCTTAGAGTTGACGACGCCTATTGGAAAAGGGCAACGCGGGTTGATTGTCGCCGCTCCCAGAACCGGAAAAACCATGTTGCTACAAGCCATGGCCCGGGCAATCTTGAGCAATCACTCCGAAATTACGCTCATTGTGTTGCTGATAGATGAGCGTCCGGAGGAAGTCACGGATTGGCAACGGCAAGTGAAGTCTGCCGAAGTGATCAGCTCTACCTTTGATGAGCCGGCTCAACGTCATGCGCAGGTTGCAGAAATTGTAATGGAAAAGGCGAAGCGACTGGTTGAACATAAACGCGATGTGGTGATTCTTCTTGATAGCATCACGCGGCTGGCGCGGGCCTACAATACGATTGCGCCTCCCAGTGGGAAGGTCTTGTCCGGGGGCTTAGATTCCAATGCGCTTCAACGTCCGAAGCGATTTTTCGGTGCCGCGCGGAATATTGAACATGGTGGAAGTCTGACGATTTTGGCCACGTCGCTGGTGGATACGGGCAGTCGTATGGACGATGTAATTTTCGAGGAGTTCAAAGGAACTGGAAATATGGAGGTCCATCTTGATCGCCGGCTTGCCGATAAACGTCTATTTCCGGCTATTGATATTAATCAATCTGGTACGCGGAAAGAGGAATTGTTGGTGGATCGGGATCGTCTCAATAAGATGTGGATTCTTCGAAAGGTGCTGAGTCCGCTGGGGACGATGGAAGCCATGGAATTCTTAATGGATAAAATCGGAGGTACCAAAAATAATCAAGAGTTTTTGCAGTCGATGAACCGGTAAGATGTTCAAACACGCCATTGTCAGGTATTGAATCCAAGCCTTCAACTCTTGCATACTAGTACACCTGTAATGGCAACATAGTATGCTAGAGCCCTTATCCAAAAAATGAGCCATAATCAAAGGGTAATTGAACCTGGAATTATCGTGTACTAGAGCAATTCTACATACGTGCCAAACGGGAACACATAACTGACTTAGCGCGGTAGCATGTTTGAAACAGCGGAAGTTCTGTGGAATGGATGTACACCTGTAATGGCAACGTAGTATGCTAGAGCCCTTATCCAAAAAATGAGCCATAATCAAAGGCAAATGAAACTAGAATGACCGTATACTAGAGCGAATCCACATATCGTTCCAAACGGGAAAACACAACATCAGATTAATCGGAGGATACCGTGAAAAAAGATATTCACCCTACGTATGAAATGGCTACCGTGAGTTGTGCCTGTGGCATGAAGTTTGAGACCCGGACGACGGTGGGAGATTTGAAAGTTGACATTTGCTCAAGCTGTCACCCATTTTTTACCGGAACCCAGAAAATTGTGGATGCCGAAGGCCGGGTTGAACGGTTCAAGAAAAAATATGCGCGCAATACAAAGACGACGAAACCAAAGTCGTAATAGTTAAGCCGAGACGTACGGTGACATCAGTATAAAGGCAAACGTGTTGGTGCATGTAGAAGTACACCTGCTATGGCAGAACAAGGAAAATCGGATACGTCCGAAGGGGCGTTCTTCACAAAATGGGAAGCGATTGCCAATCGATATGAAACGCTGAACGATCAATTTGCCGACCCTGCCGTTCTCAATCAACCCTCATTGCTTGTTTCCCTCAATAAAGAACGATCTGAAATTGAGGAAGCCGCACAGTTATATCTTGCCTATCAATCGGTTCTTCAAGACATAACCAATACGCAGCGAATGCTGGAGGAGGTTGACCAGGATGTCGACTTTCGCGCTCTCGCTGAAGAAGAATTAACGGTCCTGCAAGCGCGTCGTGAGGATATGGAACGACAGGCGCAGGAGTTGATGCGTCCGCATGATGCCGGAGCCGACAAAAATACATTTATTGAAATTCGTGCAGGAGCGGGAGGTAGTGAGGCGGCATTGTTCGCCGGCGAACTGCTCAGGATGTATGTCAAATTTGCTGAAGCCAAAGGATTGCATGCTGAATTGGTCGAGTCTCACGAGACCGGTATTGGCGGGTACAAAGATGCCTCGCTGTTGGTCGAGGGGAAAGGGGCGTATGGATGCTTTCAATATGAAAGCGGGGTCCATCGAGTCCAACGCGTGCCGACAACGGAAGCCAACGGTCGAATTCATACCTCAACGGCGACGGTGGCGGTGATGCCTGAAGTCGAAGAAGTGGAGGTTCAGATCGATCCAAAAGACTTGCGTATTGACACATATTGTTCCTCCGGAGCTGGTGGGCAAAGCGTGAATACGACCTATTCCGCCATACGTATCACGCATATTCCTACCGGCGTGGTCGTCACCTGTCAGGATGAACGGTCGCAACTCAAAAATCGCAATAAGGCGATGCGAACGCTTCGGACGCGTATCGCCGATGCCGAACGAGAGAAGCAGGATGCATCAATTGCCGAAAATCGTCGCTCGCAAGTTGGAACAGGCGATCGGAGTGAAAAAATTCGAACCTACAACTTTCCGCAAAATCGAGTGACCGACCATCGTATCGGTCTGTCTCTTCACAAGCTCGAACGTGTGCTTGAAGGAGAGCTTGATGATCTCATTGACGCGCTACGCGTTCAGTAAGCATGAGCGCATTCGCGTGACGACTCCCCTCACCCGATAGACGGTGATTGAATCCATTGTTCGTGTGTTCATAAATCCTGATTGTTGTCGTTTGTGAGTCGACGCATGTCTTATTCGCAGTTGTACCGAGAGGCCATCCGAACGCTGTCGGCTTGGGGTGTGACCAATGCTGCCAATGAAGCTGCGTGGATTCTCGAACAGACGGTCGGTCTCACACGTTTGATGATTCATGCATCACCGGATCGTTGTGTGCCGGATGACGATCAGCGCCGAGCGTTGGGCTGTATCAAGCGCCGAGCAAGCGGGGAGCCACTTCAATATATCCTAGGAACGCAAGAGTTTTGGGGAATGGAATTTGTGGTTTCCAGTCATGTGCTGATTCCGAGACCAGAGTCGGAGTTGTTAGTCAAAGCGGTCATGTCGCGGCTCGAGTCTTTTTCTAGCCCGGTAATCGTGGATGTTGGAACCGGGTCCGGGTGCCTGGCCATTGCCCTGAGCGTGGAACGCCCAGATGCGATGATTGTGGCTATGGATCGCTCTGTTCACGCTCTGCGTGTTGCGGTAGGGAATGCCAAGTCTCATGGCCAATATGACCGGGTAAAGTTTTGCGTTGGCGATCTTGTGTCCCCCTTGTCATCAGCTAGCTTCCTAGGTAAAGTGACGGCAATCGTGGCCAATCTCCCCTATGTTCCAGAACGGGAGCTTGCCTCCCTTTCCCGAGATGTTCGTGACTTTGAGCCGACACTTGCCTTAGATGGGGGGGCTGATGGCCTGGCTGTCTATCGGCGCTTGCTTCCTGAAGCTGAAGGAATCTTACAGCCTCATGGGCACGTAATTGTTGAAGTCGGTCGAGGCCAAGCCGATAGTTTGTGTGACGAAGTCTGCCGCGGTGGAAGCTTTCGTGTACATGAAATTATTCATGATTCGCTGGGCATTCAGCGAGTCGTCTGTTTAGAGCGAACAGGGTAACGCCGTTCGTCATACAATTGGATCAAGTCGTAATTTCAGGCGGACATTGTTTGAAGGGAGAGGTCGCCATTGGCGGCGCAAAAAATGCTGCCCTTCCTATCCTCGCTTCTACGTTATTAGGCGGTGGCGATTGCGTTGTCTCGAATCTTCCGCAAGTACGAGACGTGTCGACGATGGTGAAGCTTCTTCACCTTCTTGGCGTCGCGTATCACTTGGATGGGTCCTGTGTGACCCTCAACGCATCGGATATCCATGCGACCGAGGCTCCCTATGATTTGGTGAAAACCATGCGGGCCTCCGTGCTGGTGTTAGGCCCGTTGCTTGCGAGATTTGGCGAGGCGACCGTGTCGCTGCCTGGTGGCTGTGCCATTGGCACCAGGCCGGTCAATCTGCATTTAAAGGGTTTGGTGACATTGGGGGCGGATGTATATGTCGAACATGGGTATATTCATGCGAAGGCCTCAAAGCTCAAAGGCGGGCGTATTGAATTGGATTTTCCGACTGTCACAGGTACGGAAAATCTCTTGATGGCCGCATGTCTTGCCGATGGCACGACGGTGCTTCACAATGCAGCCAAGGAACCGGAGATTGTTGATTTAGCTGATTTTCTGGTGAAGCGTGGCGCCAAAATTTTTGGCGCTGGCACCGATACGATTACGATTGACGGTGTCAGTGAGTTGCATGGTGCGGAATATTCAGTCATTCCTGATCGTGTCGAAGCCGGAACGTATTTAATGGCCGGTGCGGTGACGCAGGGCGATGTGCTGGTGAATCATTGTATCCCCGGGCACTTAAGTGCCGTGCTCAGTAAATTGGAAGAAGCTGGATGTGATGTGTATGAAGAACAACATGGGGTACGGCTCACTGCGCCGCAACGATTGCGGCCGTTAGAAATCAAAACGTTGGTGTATCCAGGGTTCCCCACCGATTTGCAGGCGCAGGTCATGGCGTTAATGTGTGTGTCCAGTGGAACGAGTGTTGTATCCGAGACGGTGTTTGAAGGGCGGTTTTTGCATGTTCCGGAATTACATCGTATGGGGGCGACGATTGAAGTTGATGGACATCATGCGGTCATTCAAGGGACGTCGGTGCTGACCGGCGCGCCGGTGATGGCCTCGGATCTTCGAGCCAGTGCTGGGTTGATCCTTGCCGGGTTGGCGGCTGAAGGAGAGACTGCCGTTTCACGCGTCTATCATTTAGATCGAGGCTATGAGCGATTTGAGGAAAAGCTGCATGAGCTCGGGGCCAATGTTCAACGACTATCGGGAGCATGATGAGCGATACGGTTACAATCGCCCTGTCTAAGGGAACGTTGCTGAACCCAACGTTAGACCTCTTTCGTCAAGCTGGGTATAAGGGACACGATCGAAATATTGATGAACGTCGTTTGGTCTGGGACTGTCCGGAAGATGGTCATACCTTGCTGATTGTCAGGCCCAGCGATGTTCCGACCTATGTGGAATATGGGGCTGCCGACGTTGGAGTGGTGGGAAAAGACGTGTTGCTGGAGCAAAAGCCGGATGTATATGAACCGCTGGATTTACGGATGGGGACCTGCAAGCTTGTGGTGGCCATGCCTAAAGGTAAGACCTTTCCGAATCGCCTATCCTCAAAGCTTCGCGTCGCAACCAAGTACCCCAATATTACGGAAAAGCATTTCAATCAACTGGGAATTCCAATTGAAATTATTAAGCTCTATGGCTCTATTGAATTAGCCCCGCTTGTCGGGTTGACCGAACGGATTGTCGATTTGGTGTCAACCGGCCGTACGCTGAGAGCGCATAATCTTGTCGAGACGGAAGTCATTGCCTGGTCGTCTGCACGGGTCATCGTGAACCGGGCAAGTCTCAAGATGAAGCATGCGGCCATCACTGAGTTGATCGAGCGACTCAAAAAAAGCCGACCATAGCGTCCGCGATACTCCGCAGTCTCATGATGTCGAAAAAAAAACTATAGCTTGGCCTCAGGAATACCATCTGTTCTGTTGGAGAGTCACGTCATACAGATTCAACGTCATATGAACATGAAGATTATTTCACATCAAGACCAAAAGTTTTCTCGCCTTGTCCAACGCGTCATTCACCGTTCTGTTCAACAGAATGAGCGGGTAGAAACGTCAGTCAAAGGTATATTGCAGTCGATCAAAAAAGGTGGCGATGCAGCCATCGTTCGCTACGTCCAACAGTTTGATCACTTGAATCTTCAGCCCAAGCAATTCCGCGTCACACGCACAGAAATTCGAAAAGCTCATGCGCAGATTGGGAAAGAGGAAACGGAGGCTCTTCAATTTGCAGCGAATCGAATTCGAGAATTTCATGAGTGTCAACGGACGTCGACCTGGACGTACAATAAAGGAGGTGTGCGACTGGGGCAGTTGGTGACGCCGCTTGATGCTGTCGGTCTGTATGTGCCTGGCGGAAAAGCTCTCTATCCCTCGTCGGTGATGATGAATGCCATTCCTGCAAAGGTTGCTGGTGTGAAGCGGATTGTGATGTGTACGCCAACGTCAACGGGAGAGATTCATCCGTACCTGCTCGTCGCTGCCGACATCGCGGGAGTCGATGAAATCTATCGAGTGGGTGGTGTGCAAGCGATTGGCGGGATGGCCTTTGGAACGAACACGATTCAGCCTGTGGATAAAATCGTTGGGCCGGGGAATCTCTATGTTGCGACGGCAAAGCGATTAGTCTACGGGCAAGTGGATATTGATATGGTGGCAGGTCCCAGTGAGTTATTGGTGATTGCCGATGGAACGAGTAATCCAGCCCATGTGGTGGCGGATCTCTTATGTGAGGCTGAGCATGATGAAGAGGCGCGTGTCTACCTCGTCACAACGTCCAAGAAGCTTGCGCAAAACGTGGTGGCCATGATTGATCGGCAGCTTGCCCAATTGGGACGGAGAAAAATTGCCACGACATCCATTCGGAAATATGCATATGCGTTCGTGGTGCCGAGTGTCGCGAAAGCCTTTGTGCTCTCGAATCAAATTGCGCCGGAACATTTGTCGGTCAATCTTGACCGGCCGGAGGCCTACCTTCCACATATTCGACATGCCGGAGCGATCTTTCTGGGCCGTTATACGCCTCCAGCCGTCGCGGACTATGTGGCCGGACCCAATCATGTTCTGCCGACCGGGGGAAGTGCGCGGTTTTTTTCAAGCTTATCGCTAGATGATTATGTAAAAAAAAGCAATCTTGTGACCTATTCACGGAAAGAACTCAAAGCTGTTCACAAACACGTTGTGCGTTTGTCTCATATGGAAGGGCTTGATGCGCATGGCAAATCTATGGAGAGTCGCTGGCAATGAGTAAGGAAAAAGACCGTCGAAGTGCGTCAACGAAACGAACCACTGCGGAAACGTCGATTCACGCATCCTGGACACTTGATGGGACAGGAACAAGCGATATACAGACAACGATTCCGTTTCTTGATCATATGCTGACGCTCTTGGCCAAGCACGGGTTTTTCGACCTGACCGTCAACGCCAAGGGAGATACGGATATTGATGATCATCATACGATTGAAGATATTGGGATCGTTCTCGGGTCTCTCTTGCACTCGGCGTTGGGGGGGAAAGAAGGCATTGTGCGTTTTGGATGGGCGAGTGTTCCGTTAGATGAAACCTTGGCTCAAGTGACCGTCGATCTGAGCGGACGCCCCTATTTGGTCTATAATGTTGATCTTCCATCCCATATGATTAAAACGTTAGACCTTGGCCTTTTTGAGGATTTCTTTCAAGCCTTTGTCAGTCAGGGTGGGCTCAATTTGCACATCAATTTGATGTATGGGCGAAACCCTCATCACAAGATGGAGGCAATCTTTAAAGCGCTCGCAAAAGCCTTGGCTCAAGCGGTCAGTCGCGATCAACGGGTTGTTGGCGTTTTGTCGACGAAAGGCACGTTATAAATGTGTGGAGCCTGCTCTCTACACTCACACGCATGAAATCACCATGATTGCGATTATTGACTATGATATGGGAAATCTTCGTAGCGTCCAAAAGGCGTTTGAAGCCGTTGGTCACCAGGCCGTGGTTACGCGTGATCCAGCCACAATATCGGATGCTAGCCATGTTGTCCTTCCAGGGGTTGGCGCCTTTGGGAACTGCATGGAGAATCTCAAGCGGTATGAGTTAGAGATGCCGGTTCGTCAGGCCATTGCTAGCGGAAAACCATTTCTGGGTATTTGCTTGGGTCTTCAATTGCTGTTCAGCAAGAGCGAAGAGTATGGCACGCATCAGGGCTTGGGAATTTTCCCCGGAATCGTCAAACGATTTCCTGCTGATTCCCTGGCGATGAGAGGGTTGAAGATTCCTCATATGGGTTGGAACACGATCAACATTCAACAATCTTCACCACTGCTTGCACATATGGCTCCGGAGAATCATATGTATTTTGTCCATTCGTACTATGTCGAACCGGAAGATCAGCAGGTCATTTGCACAACGACCGACTATGGTTTCCCATTTGTCTCGAGTGTGTGGAAGGATAATATTTTTGCGGCCCAATTTCATCCAGAAAAAAGCCAACAGATCGGACTACAACTCTTTCATAACTTTGGAAATTGGCACTGATGCATATCGTCGCTGCTCGGTCGTATGAGTGGAATCGGGCCAAGTATGGGAGGTGGACGTTTGTGTTGCTGAGTAGTCTGATTGGCGTGGTGGCCTGCGTGCCGCCAAAGGTGACGGTCCACTCATCTCCAAACTTTCAACCGGCCAGGATTCGCACGCTTGCTGTTCTGCCTTTTCAAACCCTTTCGACTCCGCAACGGCATGTGTCCCGTCCGTCTCAAGGCCTGGTGAATTCTCCAGAGATTCGTTCTCAATTTCAGCTTCCATCTGCGCAATCGGAGCGAGGGCTACTCACGAGTGCCGAGCCACGCAAGGTATCTCACCTTGCGGCCCAACGTATTACAAAGATGGTATATGAGTCGCTTGAACATCGAGCGGGCGTTCGTCTTGTCCCATCGGTCGCTGTGAATACGGCGCTGACTTCATATAGCTCACAAGAGTTGACTGCCGACTGGAAAGGCACGGTCAAAGATATCGGAACGCGTTTAGAGGTCGATGCCGTGGTCATGGGTCTTGTCCGAACCTATCGAGAACGTGTCGGCACAAAGATCGGGGCCACGCCTGCCGTCGTGGGGTTTGAAGTGCACCTTGTGGATCCGCTTAGTGGAACGATTCATTGGACTGGAGAGTATTATGAAGAACAAAAACCCATGAATGAGGATCTTATGGGATTTATTGAACGGCGAGGGGCCTTTGTGACGGCTGCCGAATTGGCGCAATATGGTGTTCAGAATATGATGGAGCAATTTCCTGTTGGTGGTGAGTCATGATTCGGCTCACTCGTGCGAAATGACAAAATTGATCGACAGACATAGGGATCTAGCATGAAAATTTTTCCGGCAATCGATCTCAAGGGCGGGCGGTGTGTGCGTTTGCGGCAAGGAGATATGGCTCAAGAGACTCGTTATTCCGAGGATCCCCCGGCAATGGCGAAGCAATGGCAGTCCTTGGGAGCTGAATATCTCCATGTTGTCGACTTAGATGGCGCTGTCGAAGGCGCACCCAAGCATGTGACGGATATTGAAGCCATCGTCAAACATGTCTCGATCCCGATTCAGGTTGGCGGGGGTATTCGCACATTAGAATCCATCCGTCGGTATATGTCGATAGGCGTCGCTCGTGTCGTGTTGGGAACGGCTGCGCTTGAACAGCCTGAACTCCTTGCCAGAAGTTGTGAGGAGTTTCCAGCAAAAATCCTTGTAGGCATTGATATTAAACAGGGAGAAATTGCGCTTCGAGGGTGGATTGATGGTTCCGGGAAAAAACCGGAGAATGTTGTGCCATCGCTTGCACAGTATTCACTTGGCGGAATTATTTTTACAGATATTTCACGAGATGGCATGTTGGAGGGGCCAAATCTTCAGGCTCTTGAACATATGGCGACGTTAACGTCCCATCCGTTAATCGCTTCAGGAGGAGTCACGAATATTTCAGATATATTTGCGATAAAGGCTATTAACCCACACGTGTCCAGTGTGATTATCGGCAAGGCGCTGTATGAAGGGACAATCGAGTTCGCGGCGGCACGTCATGCGGCATCACGATCGGCTTCCGAAGGAGCACAGTGTTAGCGAAACGCATTATTCCATGTTTGGATGTGAAGGATGGCCGTGTCGTGAAAGGCGTGTCCTTTGTGGATCTTCGTGATGCGGGAGATCCGGTCGCCGTTGCCAAGGAATATGACAAGGCTGGGGCCGATGAACTCTGCTTTTTGGATATCACCGCTTCGCATGAAAACCGTGACACCCTTCTTGATGTGGTGGCGCGTACAGCCGAACAGGCGTTTATGCCCCTGACGGTTGGCGGCGGGATTCGGAAGGTCGAGGACGTGCGTCGCCTTCTTGTGGCAGGAGCCGATAAAGTCAGCATTAATACGTCCGCCGTCCAAGATCCGGAACTCGTCAAGGCGGCGGCAAGACGGTTCGGGGCACAATGTATCGTCGTCGCAATTGACGCAAAGTCAAGGCCGAGGCACGGTCAAATGCAGAGTCGAGACGCCTGGGAAGTCTTTACCCATGGAGGTCGCCGTGCAACGGGGCTTGACGTGGTTGAATGGGCAAAACGAATGGCGAACGATGGTGCTGGGGAAATATTGTTGACCAGCATGGATCAAGATGGGCAGAAAGATGGATATGATTTATCCTTAACCGCTGCCGTTTCGGAAGCCGTGTCGATCCCGGTCATTGCGTCGGGTGGCGCAGGCACTCTTCAGCACCTGTATGACGCCTTGGCTATTGGCAAGGCCGATGCGGTATTAGCCGCTTCAATTTTCCACTTCAAGACGTATTCCATTGCAGAGGCGAAGGCTCATTTGGCACAGCAGGGGATTCCGGTCAGAATGGTTGAAGCCTGTTCGGTGTCATCGACATGAAGAGTATGCGACAGGCAGGTCAGATTCAATTTGGAGAGAACGGCTTAGTGCCGGCTGTTGTTCAAGATTGGCTTGATGGAACGGTCTTGATGGTCGGGTTTATGAACGACGAGGCGCTGCATGCCACCAAGGAGACGCAGCGAGTGCACTTTTGGAGCCGCTCGCGACAACAACTATGGAAAAAAGGCGAAACCTCAGGTCATGAGCTGATTCTCAAACAACTTTTTATCGATTGCGATTACGACACGGTGTTAGTGAAAGCTGAGCCTGTCGGTCCTACATGTCACACCGGCAATCGAACCTGTTTTTATTCAGAGATAGATCCTGGCCATGATAGAGCCATTGAGGATGGACCGACGAATGCAGCGTGGGGAGGCATTCTCGAACGACTCTATAACATGGTGTTGTCACGTAAGCAGGAGCCTCAAAGTGGTTCCTATGTTTCCAAACTACTCGACGGAGGACTCGATCGTATCCTGAAAAAAGTCATCGAAGAATCTGGTGAAGTGGCCTTGGCTGCCAAAAATCGGGATCGAGATGAGATTGTCTATGAGGTGGCCGATTTATGGTTTCATACCCTTGTGATGCTCGGAGAGGCTGAAATCCCCCCTAAAGAAATCTTTCAGGAGCTTGGTAAGCGGTTTGGGAAATCAGGCCTGCGAGCGGAAACGGACAAAACGCAATGAGCGACTGCATTTTTTGCGGGATCGTCGATAGTTCGATTCCTTCGACGACAGTATATGAAGACGATGAGTGTTTGGCCTTTGAGGACCTGAATCCTCAGGCTCCGGTACATGTGCTCGTGATTCCGAAACGGCATGTTATCGCCTTGTCTGATGTGCAAGAGAGTGACCGGAACCTGCTAGGTCAGGTCATGCTAGCCTGTTCCCGCGTCGCGCAACAAAAAGGTCTTCCTGAACATGGGTACCGGGTTGTGACGAATATTGGAAAAGAGGCTGGCCAAACCGTATTTCATCTTCACTTTCATGTGCTGGGAGGTCGACGATTGACTTGGCCTCCGGGCTAATGACTGTCTGATACGTTGAGGAACTAGGCAAGCCCGTTATTCCTTTCTGCGAAGGAGTTGCTGTTGACCTTGCTACTGCCCAATATGAGAAGAGGGCACCTCCAAAAACCGTCCTTTTCCGCGATTGTGGCGTCAGTCGCGTGCTCAAATCCTCATGTATGTCTCTATACACTGCGGTTTTGCGCGCGCGACTTCCTTGCACTCACATAAAAATCCTGGTTTTTAGAGGTGTCCAAGAATCTCAATTTGTAACCGAGGAGGAACGTCGAGTCGTGGGTGGGAAAGGTATTCCTCCGGAAACGCTCCAGCACATTCGTGATCGCATCGACGTGATCGATGTGATTTCCCGCTATGTGACCCTTACGAAAACGGGTCAAAACTATAAGGGTCTGTGCCCCTTCCATTCCGAAAAAAGCCCATCATTTTCCGTGAGCCCGAGCCGGCAGATGTTTCACTGTTTTGGATGTGGTGTTGGCGGTGATGCCATCACATTTCTCATAAAACGGGAAGGTCTTGGGTTTATGGAGGCAGTTCAGGAACTGGCCAAGCTTGCAGGCGTGCCGTTGGTTCTGGATTCCAGAGGGGGACGAGACGATCAGGCGGCTTCAAGGCGAGAACGCTACCAACACATTCATACCGTGGCGGCCGAGTGGTTCCATGCCAATTTGATGAATAGCGAACGAGGGAAGAATGCCCGCCGTTATCTGGAACGGCGTGGCATGTCTGCGGAGACCCTCGAGACGTTTTGTGTGGGCTACGCTCCAGCCGGATGGACGGGGCTTCTCGACAAGCTGGAAAAGACGGGAGTGAGTCGAGACGACATGTTTCAGTCGGGATTGGTTATTAAAAAAGAAGAGCGTTTGCATGAGGGAAAAAGCGGGGGACAGGGATATGATCGTTTTCGGGATAGAATCATGTTTCCGATTTCGAATCATCGAGGGCAGGTGATAGCCTTTGGTGGGCGTGGGCTCACGGACGAGCAGATGCCGAAATATCTGAATTCACCAGAAACGGCAATGTTTGCGAAGGGGCAGACCTTGTATGGTTTTCATAAGACACGGGAAGCGGCGAGTCGATTGAATCGACTCATGCTGGTTGAAGGCTATTTTGATGTCTTGACCCTCTATCAAGCCGGGGTTCAACATGTGGCTGCACCGCTCGGTACGGCACTTACTGCAGATCACGTACACACCATTCGGCGAATCGTCAACACGGTGTTATTGTTTTTCGATGGAGATGCGGCAGGTATTCGCGCGGCGCTTCGAACCCTTGATCTGTTTCTCAATACAGGGTTGACGGTGAAGGTGATGGAGCTTTCGCCTGGGGATGACCCTGATACCTATATACGATCACAGGGGATTGATGCATTGACGCAGCTTGAGGCGCACGCCCCGACACTCTTGGATTTCGCTATCCACGCCTCGCTGAAAGAGCACAACGGTGCATCTATCGAAGAACGGGTACGATGCGTCGATGAGGTTCTCCGCATCCTGCAAAAAACGAACAATCCTATCGAAAAAGAAGAGCGTATTCAGTTGGTGGCCGAGCGGTTGGGGATTCGCGAGCAAACATTGATAGACCGGTATCCCATGTTACGCACGAAACCCGGCCGTTCACCAGAACGGACCAGCAAGGCTCCGGTCAAACCCGCATCGTCTCAACGGTTGCCGAAGGGCAGCCCTGAAGAACGAGACGTTGCTGTCCTTGCGTTACAAGGTATGCTGAGTGCCCAACATCTTCAGCAGCTTCGTATTGATATGTTTCGGGTCCCGCAGTATCGAAGGGTGATGGAATTGGTTTTTGAACATGTCACGGCAGAGGGGCAGATTGACATGGAGTCCGTGTGTGCAGATGCGCTCCAAGATGATGAGTTCGGCCCCATTGTCACACAGCTGACGTTACGTGACTCGCATTTCGATGATCCTGTCAGCCATTTTCAAGAATGTGTTGCCTCGTTGGAGCGTCAACACATTCAACACACACTCAATGAACTGATTACGCAGCTGCGGGTTGCGGAGCAGGGGCACAGGGCTGAGGAAATTCAAGAATTAATAGAGCAAATTAATGATCTGCGTGGGAAAAAAGCTGCATTATAGCGAATCCACATGTACATCAATATGTTTGGACACGGTATATGCAAAACCTTAGGCGTCTCACAGACATTCAACATCGTCACTCAATTCTCTAACTGATCTGTGGTAGGTGTGTGACGTATTGTTTCTGAAAGGCAGCTGATGCTGGGATCAGGTTGCTGCCGCCATGGCCCTCAAAGTAAAAAACTGTGTAAATTTTCATGCAAGAGGAGAAAAAAGTTGCTGAGATCTCCTCTTGTCGTTTAAAGTGGGAGCCATGATGGGTTACATCTTGGGCCCATAGCTCAGGTGGTTAGAGCGGCTGACTCATAATCAGCTGGTCCTAGGTTCAAGTCCTAGTGGGCCCACCATGTTAGAATGAATTGAACGCTCCTTGATTCCTGGACTGAATTGAGGTCTCGATTATTTTTTTGTCTTTTCATCAGAGGTTCCATTGAATTCTCAACTGCAATTTCTCATTGAACTGCAACGGTTTGATCTACGTATTTTTGAAATTCTCGACCATAAGAAAAAACTTCCGGAGCTGATTCACATGGCCAAAGCTCCAGTATTGGAAGTGAGTAAACAACTCGAAATTCTTCAACAAGCGGGAGAAACGTTAACCAAACAACGGCGTGACGGTGAACAAGAACTTTCGCTTCAGGAAGAACATATCCAAAAGATTCGTGGTCGATTGAATGATTTGAAAACGAATAAAGAATATCAAGCGCATTTATTTGAAATTGAATTGGCAAGAAAAAAGAAAGATGCGCTGGAAGAGTCGGTGCTTGAAGTCCTTGAGCAGGTTGAGAAAAACCAAACTGAGCAACAGGAACTTCACGTGCGTATGGGAGAGGTTGAACAGGCGTTTGCCAAAGCGAAAGAGCAATTGGAGTCGGAACGTCTTGCACTCGAACAGGAATTATCGACACTTGAACGGCAGCATGGGGAATTAACCGTTCAAGTGGATCATGGACTGCTCGCACGCTATACCAAGCTCAAGTCACTGCGGAAGGGGTTTGCGATTGCGAAAGTAGCGGATGGCGCATGTTCTGGATGTCGGTTGCAATTGCCGCCTCAACTTGTTGCTGAAGTGAAGCGTGCCGATGAATTATTAAATTGTTCGTATTGCCATCGAATCTTGTATTGGGAGCCAATGCCTGACACGCTGATTGATGCCCAAGCTCAAGCTCCTGAGTCTGAGAATATCCAGGAACTTCGGTAACGAGTGTGGGGCTATAGGTGAACGAAGCCTTCTCAGGTAGGCGTAAATGGTTACCGGTGATACTTCCCGGGTCCTCGTGTGTCGCTTTCACTTCGTGCCAGGAGTTCGTGACCTGAATGTGGCTTGTTGCATTCCATTCTCCGAGCACCCTATGATGAACGTGGCGTGATGGGAGTGGACTGAGTGATCGCTTACCCTCGCAGGTAAGAGGAAAGTCCGGACTCCAAAGGGCAGGGTGCTGGGTAACACCCAGGCGGAGCGATTCGACACCGGCGCCACAGAAAACAAACCGCCGATGAAAAGGGATTCTCATCGATGACCTTTTCAGGTAAGGGTGAAACGGTGGGGTAAGAGCCTACCGCGCCTGTGGTAACACAGGTGGCAGGGCAAGCGTCACCTGGAGCAAGACCAAATAGGGGAACGATTCAGTCTGTTACCTTTTAGGCCCAGCAATGGAAACCGAAAGAGTAAGAGAGTGTTCAAGATTGGCCCGATCTAGGTTCCCGGGTAGGTCGCTAGAGGCTTAGAGTGATCTAAGTCCCAGAGAAATGATCACTACCGATTGAGGTCACACTCAATCGGAACAGAATCCGGCTTACAGGTCCACTCCATCGCCATTTATATCCAGGGTTGGCGTGTCTGTGTTTGACTCGAATTTTTTGCATTGCTATACTGACCGGTCTGTGTGGATGTGCTGTTCTTGAGGAATATAGCGAATCCACATACGTTCCATACAGGAAAATACACCTAACTTCTCGCGGTACAATGCGAACATGAGGAAGGTTATGCCCGCCTGGATGCCCTGCAGACAATTGACGGTTCACGAACGAAGGGTCAAGCAGCATTCAGTTGGTCGACGTGTAACTGATTCGGCATAACTGAAACGGCTATATCTCTTGAATGGCGTGAGTCAAGTATACGGGCTACTGAGCCTTATTTGTGTGTTTCTTGCCCACGTTCTGTATTCTGCACGTACCTTCTAGATACGAAATTGATCTTAGCACGACGACGTATGTCCCCATCGTCTAGCCTGGCCTAGGACACCAGCCTTTCACGCTGGTAACACGGGTTCAAATCCCGTTGGGGACGCCATTCAAGCCGCTAGAGGAGGTACTCTTCTAGCGGCTTTCTAATGCTTGAAGAAGATTGGTAAGATTTATCACAGTGCAGGCGGCGAAAGGCCGGTCAGCCGGTCTAGCAGCCTGATCATTTGTTATTCTGAAGCTGCAGAACGCTATAGTCTCAAATCAATCATATTACTTGCCATTTTGTAGGGGATATCATGAAATTTACTCCAATGTTCGTTGTGGCGGGTGTGTTGTTTGTGTCATCAATGTTTCTCACAACTGCGACGTGGGCTGAGATGGATGGGGCTGAGTCGGAAGACGGTGGGTCAGACGTTGAGCATGCATTCGGGTCGATGATTCTGATTCCGGCTGGAGAGTTTACGATGGGCGATAACGATCATCATGGGAACGAACAGCCGGAGCATCAAGTTTGGCTAGATGACTATTATATCGATCGTTTTGAAGTGACGATGTCGGACTATCAGAAATTCTTGGATGACAACATGAAGCTTGAGCCTCCGCCACTTTGGGATGACGGACTGGCTGTTAATGAAGCGGCTGATCGTCCTGCCGTTGGTGTGACATGGGAGGCGGCCAATAAATACTGCGAATGGGTGGGAAAGCGATTGCCCACTGAAGCCGAATGGGAGAAAGCGGCGCGGGGAACCGATGGACGCCGGTATCCGTGGGGGCATATGCAACCCTTTGTCGATATAGCTCGGTATAATCTCGGTATTACCGGATGGGTTAGCTATACCTTGACCCTGGCCTCGGTGCGAAGCGGGGTGAAAGGGATGAGTATACGTCATGGGCTGAAGACTGGTGGGAAAAGTCCCTATGGTCTCTACCACATGTCTGGGAATGCGGCCGAATGGGTATCCGATTGGTATGATCGTTACTACTATGAAGATAGCCCGGAGAAAAATCCGCAAGGGCCTGAAACGGGAACTCGGAAGGTCTTGCGTGGTGGGTCGTGGGAAGATGAGCCGAGGAATATTCGAGTAACGGCACGGTCGAAAGCTGAGCCAGAATTCACCGATTTGACGATTGGCTTTCGGTGTGCCAAGGATGCCTCAAAAACAAAGTCGGCCAGTAAGTCGTAAGGTATGTTTCTCTGTAGATTCGCTCTGGACGACTTGGCTACTCTCGTATCCAAGAAGATCTTATAGCCGTTTCAGTTATGCCGAATCAGTTACACGTCGACCAACTGAATGCTGCTTGACCCTTCGTTCGTGAACCGTCAATTGTCTGCAGGGCATCCAGGCGGGCATAACCTTCCTCATGTTCGTGCTGTAGCGCGAGAAGTTAGGTGTATTTTCCTGTATGGAACGTATGTGGATTCGCTAGAGTCGTAACTATTTGGATTCGCTAGAGTTGTAGGTCACGCTTGTGTTGCGCTTCTGGCCGTAAAGCCATCGAGCAGTTTTCCCGCCAATATTTCGAATCGTGTGTTGAGTATTTGCTGGAATGTGGACTTCTTCTCCTACCTCCGGCTGAACTCGCTTTCCCTCTATTGCTAATTCAAGTTTGCCGGATAAAAGCATAAATAACTCTTCGGTTTTATTATGTGTGCCGTTCCAGGTTCGGCCGGCATGATCGATCCAGAGCCCACAGGTAAAGCCACGCGCATGCCAATCTTTGGCAACCTCCGACCGTTCAGGTGCGATTCCCGTGGTCTTCATGAGACGGTTCTCCGAGATGTGAGAAGAGATGTTGTCATATTCTTACTGTCATTTCTTTGACGAATGGTCTGCCTCGATAGTTTGTAGAATAATCACCAAAATGTATTGAATGTCTGTCGGACTCTAGGGCTCATTGAAGCCGTACCGCTAAGGAGGTTCCTACGTACTAGACATTCCAAAAAGTCTGTACCTCTGCTGATATGGGAGGGCCATGTAACAGAGCAAGAGTAGGACCATCACTCTGATATTTATTTAACCTTTATATTGACTTGATGAAATCATGTCAATGCCATATCAGTGTGGAAAACGTGTGAAATGCAGTGGACAACTTTCGTGGTAATGGACAATATCTTCTGGAGGTAGGAGTTTCTTAGCGAATGGGTTGGGGATACTGTTGAAGAAATTTTTTCTATTATTTTAAAGAGAAAGTAAGGTGGGTAAAATGACTTGGGGTTGTCCTTCATAACGCGTGTTATCTAGAACAACCCCCTTGAGTTTGTGTTCCTATTGTAATGTCTATTCGTGAGCCACGATTGTCTTTCTCTCGTTACGAACACCCATTGGTTGCGCCGCAGTTATCGCATTTCAGACACATGCCGTTTCGCACCATCTTGAACTGTTTACATTCCTGGCACGGATCGCCTTCGTAGCCTTTGAGTCGGGCGATTTGCACTTCGGTGTATGTCATGGTTTCACGTTTGACTTCAACTTGATGTGCAATGCGCCCACCGTTGCTTTTGTCATAATGGTTTCCCCCATTTCGTGCTTGACGTCTGGCAGGAAAGACGCCTGGATTGATCGAGGTGGAGGCTAAGGTTTTCGGATCAACAAATTCCTGGTCATCGTCGTCATCATCGGCGTCATGTCTGACCGAGTCGGCACGTAAGTCTTCTGGTGCGACTTGTTCGAGGTCATGACGATCTAAATAGGTTATGGCTAATTCGCGGAAAATGTAGTCGATAATAGATGTGGACATTTTAATACGGTCATTGAGTTTAACGGGACCATTTGGCTCAAATCGCGTAAAGAGAAAGGCGTCCACAAATTCTTCGAGAGGAACGCCATGTTGCAATCCCAATGAAATGGCAATGGCAAAGCAGTTCATCAGGCTTCGAAACGCCGCGCCTTCCTTATGCATATCCAGGAAGATTTCACCTAATGTGCCGTCTTTATAATCACCGGTTCTCAGGTAAATCTTGTGCCCACCTACAACAGCTTTTTGCGTATATCCGCCTCGACGGGTTGGCAGGGGACGGCGCTTTGCAAGGTACCGGACTAAGACTTGTGTGGCGTTTTGTTGAGCCGTAGCCATTATGTGGTCGGTACGTCCGTTGGATTTTTCTGCGTCCACCGATGCGTTCAAGGGTTGACTGAGTTTTGAGCCGTCCCGGTAGAGGGCCACGGCTTTCAGCATCGATTGCCATCCCATGAGATAGGCATCTTTCACATTGTCGACGGAGGAGTCTGCCGGCATATTGATGGTTTTGCTAATGGCGCCGCTAATAAACGGTTGTGAACTGGCCATCATGCGAATGTGTGCCTGTGTGGCAATGTATCGTTGCCCAGTACGTCCGCACCGGTTGGCACAATCGAATACCGGCAAATGTTCGGCCTTGAGGTGTGGGGCGCCTTCGACAGTCATCGTGCCGCAGCAGTAGTCCGTGGCCGCTAACATTTCTTCTTGCGTAAATCCAAGCGTCTTCAACATATTGAATTGTGGGTCATTGAGTTGAGTGTCCGTGAGCCCTAAGGTGTCGCGACAAAACTCTTCGCCCAAGTTCCATTTGTTAAAGACGAATTGAATGTCGAAGGCCCCGTCAAGCGTGGCCTCAATTCGATCAATGACTTCGCGATTAAAGCCCTTCGATTGCAGGCTTTCGTGGTTAATGAAGGGAGCCCCTTTCAGCGTACGGGTTCCTGAGACATAGGAGATAATGTCCTGGATTTCTGATTGGGTGTATCCCAGTGTCTGTAACGCAGGAGGAAGGCTTTGATTGATAATTTTAAAATACCCTCCGCCCGCAAGTTTTTTAAACTTGACGATGGCAAAGTCCGGTTCAATCCCGGTCGTATCACAATCCATGACCAAGCCAATCGTGCCGGTTGGCGCAATGACCGTGGACTGTGCGTTTCGGAATCCATGTTGTTGGCCGAGATCAAGCGCTCGATCCCAGGCTGTCCGTGCGGCATCCAGAAGAGTGTCCGGGCATTGCTCGCTATCGATGCCATGGGGAAGAATTGACAAGCCTTCGTATTCATCCTCTTTGGCCGTATTGTATGCGGCTCGCCGGTGGTTTCTAATGACGCGAAGCATCGACTCTCTGTTTCGCGGGTACGCTTTAAATGGTCCAAGTTCTGCGGCCATCTCTGCTGATGTGGCATAGGACTCTCCTGTCATGATGGCGGTCATGGCCCCGCAGATCGCCAAGGCTTTTGGCGAATCATACGGGATTCCCCATCGCATGAGGACTGACCCAAGATTGGCATATCCCAGTCCAAGCGTACGGTAGATAAAACTTTTTTCGGCAATGGCCCGGCTGGGGAACCCGGCCATCAGCACGCTGATTTCCAGGACAACCGTCCAGAGTCGGACAGCATGACGGAAGCCCTCTAAATCGAATTCGCCTTCTTGAGATGTAAAGCGGCCTAAGTTTAAGGAGGCTAAATTGCAAGCCGTATCGTCGAGGAACATATATTCGCTGCAGGGATTCGACGCATTGATGCGTCCATCCTGCGGACAGGTGTGCCATTCGTTAATGGTTGTATCATATTGAATGCCAGGGTCTGCACAGGTCCAGGCCGCCCACGAGATACGATCCCACAGGTCGCGGGCGGGAATGACCTTGCTTGTGGCGCCATTGGTTCGTTGGGTCAGCGTCCATTCGCTATCCTGCTTCATGGCTTCAAAAAACCCATTCGGGACTCGGATGCTGTTGTTCGAATTTTGGCCCGACACGGTTTGATAGGCTTTGCTATCCCAATTGGTGTCATATTCGTGGAACACGAAGTGTGTGAACCCTTGTTTGGCATAGGAGAACATGCGTTGGGTATACGCTTCAGGGACCATGGCATCGCGAGCGGCTTGAATAGCCTCTTTCAAGCCGGGATTCATCTGCACGTCCGTTTCGACGTAGGATGATCCGTCTGTTTTGGTCAGGTGACAGGCCGAAAGAACGGCATTGAGCCGTTGGGCGCAGATTTTTGATCCGGTCACCATCGCAGCGACCTTTTGTTCTTCGATGACTTTCCAGTCAATAAATTCTTCAATGTCCGGGTGGTCGAGATCCAGGCAGACCATTTTGGCTGCCCGCCGGGTCGTGCCTCCGGATTTAATGGCCCCGGCAGCCCGGTCCCCGATTTTCAGAAACGACATGAGCCCGGATGAGCGCCCGCCGCCGGACAGTGGCTCCCGGTCCCCACGTAACTTGGAAAAATTGGTCCCGGTTCCCGATCCATATTTAAAAAGCCGGGCTTCTCGAACCCACAGGTCCATAATGCCGCCGTCATTCACCAAATCGTCGGAAATTGATTGAATAAAACAGGCATGAACCTGCGGGCGTTCATACGCGTCTTTAGCCTGTTTTACGCGTTGGGTTTTGGGGTCGACATAGTAATGGCCTTGCGCCGGACCGGAGAGCCCGTACGCAAAGTGTAGGCCTGTGTTAAACCATTGAGGCGAATTTGGTGCGGCCATTTGTTGGGCCAGCATAAAACAAATTTCATCATAAAACGTATCGGCGTCTTCAGATGAGTCGAAGTAATGATGAGTTGTACCCCAGTGCGTCCAGCAGCCCGCTAGGCGGTGAAACACTTGACGGGCATCCCGTTCTCCACCGGTGACGGGGTTGCCGCTTTCGTCATAGATGGGATGTCCTGCATCATTAACTTGAGGAACACCGGCTTTTCGAAAGTATTTCTGCGCTAAAATGTCAACGGCGAGTTGCGTCCAGTGACTTGGTGCTTGAATGTCCTCTAGTTGAAACACCAGGGACCCGTCAGGGTTCCGAATTTCTGACGAGCGTGTAGAAAACGGGATAGTCTCATAGGGGCTTTTTCCGGCGTGCGTGAATCGACGTTCAATTTTCACAAGGCTTCTCCTTTCCAGTTCACGAAGACGTGAAGCAACTTGTTTGTCCCCCAGTATTTAAGAGGAGAAATGGGCCATTCTCGATCCTCTTACATCGTAAAAATAAGAGCGGATACGACATTAATACAGAGGCTCAACAATACGTTATCTCAGATACTGTGTTGAGCAGGCCTATGACTCTGTATAAAAGCAGGATGATGTAGTTGTTGAAACTGGGTTGGTATAAATAAATTTAGAAGAATGCAACAGTTTCACGTTAAGAATTGCCCAAAAAGTAGTCAATGTGGATCGGTGAGTCATATTCAACATAAGGTATAAGATACCCAATGTATAGCGGTAAGCGTGAAATGTCAATACTAAATATTGTGTTTTAGCTGTGGTTTGTGTGGATACACGTGAATATCTTGTGTGTAGAAGAAAAGCTCTTGTATTTTAAGCATTTGCTCTAATATCCTGACAAGTTATCAACAGGGTGAAAGTACCTATATGTCAAAGAAGGCTTCAATTTTCAGCCACAATGACTATGAACGGAAAGTTCAATTGTCACGTTGTGACAATTGTGGAGGTCGATTGTTCACGAGAGGAAAAAGTGTGTCATGAATTATGAGCAACGTGTACACGTGTTATCGTGTGCTACCGCGTTGAACCTCCGGTTCACTAAGTCGTATTGTATTTTAACTTTTTCTCAGTACCTATGCTCTGACGCCTGCAGGCTCTAACCGTGCCACGACTCTTTCATACGGTTGACGTGTGTTCTTGCGTTCGACCGGGCATGTGTATTCCGTGAGAAGGGATGAGGTTTCGCTAGAGTCCGTTGAGTGAACGCCTCGCATACTGGGCGGGCTTGTTTGAGCGCAGCGAGTTAGCCCGCCCCACCAACCA
>BQIV01000030.1 GCA_021604005.1 Nitrospirales bacterium
GGATGAGGTTTCGCTAGAGTCCGTTGAGTGAACGCCTCGCATGCTGGGCGGGCTTGTTTGAGCGCAGCGAGTTAGCCCACCCCACCAACCAGGGTTCAGCTCATCCGATAAGCCTGGCCTGGGCGTCAATGGTTTTGGGTCCTTTTGCCTTCACAACAAAGGATGCACCCTTCGGGATGCAACAAGCAATACATTTGGCCGCCGGGACGAAACCCGGCAGAGAGTCAAAACTGAGACGACAAAGACAATAGGCAATGAACGGTGGAGTGAGCCCTGGGCTCGAGCCACATGGCCTCTGACGCAATCGCATCCCCAAAGGCTATCGCGGAACCACAGAGCTTCCAGCCGAATCACCCCCACTCATACAGCGCGAGGACATACTTCGTACAGATGGAAGGGCATGGCACGGCTATACGTCATAGCCCCCTACCAAAACCCCGCAAATCCAAAGGATATTCAAAGACAGTACTGTATTCCACATACTGACGTACCGGCTTATTCCCCTCCCAATCGTGGGCGGCCACGTGGAAGAGGCGACACGCGCCTACCCATTTTTTTTGCTAACTTATTTTTAAACCGTTCATGACCTAACACCCATGCCTTATTGGTCGCTTCTCGAATTTCATCTAAGGTCTCCCCACTCAAATGATGACGAAATAAGGAACGATAGGCTTTTTGCCGCTCCTCAGCCGTCCGCCCCAAGGCTCGATATAAGGCGTGAGGCGTCAAGAGCGTATCGCGCTTGCCGTTCGCATGGCCATGATAACTTGACCACAGGTAGTCTCGTGGATGCACGGCCATTTCCGCTCTGACGGGATTTAACTCAATATAGCGACAACAGGTTAGAAAATAAGCCTCGCCATCAATCAATGTGGCACGATAACGCCCTTCCCACAATGTCCCAGTCCGCCGATACGTGGCATTCACATGCTGCACATATCGTCTTCCCAGCGATTGCAACGTCTTGGGCAAACTCTCTGGCTGCTCAGGCGTCAGGAGAAGATGCACGTGATTCGGCATCAACACATAGGCATGAATGGCACATCCATATCGAACGGCCGCCTCTTTTAAAAATTGCAGGTACTTTGGATAGTCGGGGCTACTGAAAAATATATCTCCCCGGTTATTCCCTCGCTGAATCACATGCAGAGAATAGCCGGAAGCGAAAAAACGAGGCAAGCGTGCCATACAAACATCTCTCCGGTTACAGCCATGACGACTGCATAACATAGTGCGTCTTAAAAGTCGAGTCTGACCCTATATATATTTGCACTCACCCTCTAAACCATGTAGTGTATGTGGGTCACAATTACCACCTTGTCTCAATGGCCAAATCAAGTAAACGGAAAAAAGTAGACAGTCCAGGTCACGCATCGACCCTCGAGTCGAAATCGATTCCTCCGCTGAATATAGCCCTACTGGTACTCGCAGCGGCCGGAATCCTGTTGACCTCCTACCTCACGTATGTTGCATGGTTCGAAGACCATCCAGCCTTTTGCAGTGAAGGGTCTGGGTGTGATTTGGTCCAGGCCAGCCGCTGGTCGACGCTGCTCGGTATTCCAATGGCCTTCTATGGCCTGCTCACCTACATGCTCTTGGCCAATATCATCTGGAACGGCCGCACGAAATCAAGTTACGGACGTCCGGTTATATTTGTGTCCATTTGCGGGTTTGCCATCAGCGCCTACCTCACGATCGTATCGGTGGTGGAGATTGAGGCAACCTGCCCCTACTGCCTCGCGTCATTTTCCATTATCACAACGATGATGATCCTGGCGATTGCACAGCGCCCGACTGACTGGATGACATCCATAAAGGAGGCCACTGTCGTTGCCCTGCTTATCGTTGGCGTGTTGCACTTACACTACAGTGGAGTATTTAGCTTGGCAGCAGGACCGGAAGACCCGCAACTACAAGCCCTGGCAACTCATCTCGATAAATCAGGAGCGAAGTTTTACGGTGCGTACTGGTGTCCTCGCTGTCAGGAGCAGAAAGAAGTATTTGAGGCGTCGGCAACACGACTCCCCTACGTGGAATGCAGCTCTGGCGGACGCGGGAGTGCGTTGACCCCAGCGTGCGCCAAAGAAAAGATTCGAAGCTACCCTACCTGGATTATCGGTGATCAACGCTACACCGGACTACAAACCCCGCGCTCACTTGCCGCAGCCTCCGGCTTCGCCTGGAAAGACGACTCGGGCGACTAATAGAGGCATTTCAAACGAACGATTAGGGATAGCGTTGCTTAGGACTTGCTGCTCGGCCCGTTAATCCTTTTATCAACCACATAGGGCCGAAGGCTCCCGACCTTCGCCATCACTTCCTCAAATTCTTTTTCCAGCACCTTAAACTCTTTCAGCGTCGAGGCAATATGCATGGCCACGATATCAAATTCTTGGTCTGTAATCCCAAGACCTTCATGCGTTGTCTGCAATGGACGATTGATTTTCTTACAAGGTCCTCCGGTGTTAAAACATAAGAGATTTTTGTTCTTCTGCCGTAATTGATTTCTCGTATCGGTACCCATCCCAATAAAGTATCGACCGACAATCGGATCATCCCAAATTTTCTCTAAAAACACATCCACGACAGCGGAAATGGCGTCATAACCGCCAAGCCGCTCATAGAGCGATTTTTCTTGATTGGCAACACTCGTAGCCTGAAACGCTCCGCCCAAGAGACACACCGCACTCAGGCCAACAATCATTCCATACCGATGTAAAAAACGTCCGTGCATACACATTCTCCTTATGAGTAAATAGTGATCTCCGAATGTCATCGACTCTCGACTCTTGAGGTCAAAATATCATGCGTACCATGCCTGAGCAAGCATGAAACCAGAACACCGCGCAGGTGGTATTCCGGCTCGCAATCATGAATATGTGATTCTACTGACAGTCTCGATATGGAGGCACGCCACTCCCATCATCGTACCATACAGGTCATCGCAATTTTCGAATCTGTGGACATGCCTCAATTGCCTTACACCACCAAATCTCTGCCCGCTATCCGTGAATCGATGTAATGACTGAAGGCACCTATTAACCAGGCAATAAAATAGATATCTATACATTCCACTAACCATCAATGAAATGTGTGATTCTTTGAAGACAAAGGAATCCGAATTAATTGCCGGGTTAATAGATAACCTTACGGGCACCTCTAACAACCAGGATTTTTTCGCGAGGGCAAGGAAGCCGCGCGCGCAAAACCGCAGTGTATAGAGGCATACATGAGGATTTGAGCACGCGACTGACGCCGCCATCGCGGAAAGGGACGGTTTTTAGAGGTGCCCTTATGCTGTTCGTACCTTTGCGAACGTTAGGTACAACACCGCAGAAATCCCTGAAGACCCGAAAATCATGCACATAACCATGATTTGATATTTCGTGGCCACAAGCGGAGAGACACCGGAGAGGATTTGCCCGGTCATCATCCCCGGCAACGACACCAGGCCAACAGCCAATAACGAATTGATGACAGGAATCAGCGAAGAATGCAAGGCCGAATTTCTTGCCTCGATGTACGAACAGGCCTTCTCACATTCGGCTTCAAACCGTTCTGCAGCCAGGCTCACAGTATTCATGCTACTGGCAAAAATCATCCCCGCAAGCGGTACGACGTAACGAGGGAAAAACCAGGGCTGCACCTCCAAGACCACCTGACTCACCAGTACAAGGGTCGAGACTCCGCCAATGGCAATGGCACCCAGGGCATTTCGATACAAATGCGGCTGCTTCTTTTTGAGAGGACGCAAAGCTATCCAGCTGGCAGTACCCAACATCACTATCATCACGCACACAATGATGCCGGCATGTTCGGCTTCGAAAATATATGTCAACACATAGCCAATCAGCAGCAATTGAATGAGCATTCGTGTCAAGGCATACACTGCCGTTCGTCCATCGACCGTCCATCGATAGAGGATAACAATCACAATACACGCCGGCACAAATGCCCACAGTAACCCAGAAAATGAAACAGCTTGAATGGAAGTATTCATATGTGTCATACCTTTATACATGAGGAAACGACATGATACATGACGAAACGTATGATTCCTTAATCTGAAACCATGAACCACACCCCCACTTATCAGGGCACGGCCTTGTTATCGTATGGATTTAGACCGTTCTTTTTCTGTACCGCCCTTTTTGCGGGACTCGCTATTCCAGTCTGGGCTCTCATTCTTTCCGGGGCAACAGACATCGAATTTCTCTATCCATCTCGCGATTGGCACGTACATGAAATGGTCTTTGGATTTTTACCGTGCGTGATTACCGGATTTCTTCTCACAGCCATACCCAACTGGACCGACCGGCCTCCGCTGAATGGCTATCCGCTCATGTTGCTCCTAAGCGTATGGCTCGCGGGACGTTTCGCAATGGGGACGACCTGGTTCACACCTATTGTTGTGGCCATTATCGATGGAGCTTTTCTGATCATGGTGGCCGGAGTCGTGTGGCGCGAGATTGTGACGGCTCATGCCTGGGCTCGCCTCCCAATGGGAATCATCATCAGCGTATATGCCGGCGCAAATATTTTCTTTCATATACAAATTCTCAATCAAACCGATGCCGACCTTGCGGCACGAATTGCACTTGCGCTCATTATCATGCTGCTTACGCTCATTGGTGGACGCATCGTCCCGAACTTTACTGAAGACTTTCTTGACGAACACGGCCTGTCGAAACAGCCTGCACCGTTTTCTTTTGTTGAGAACCTTTCGATCGCCCTTGCTGGAATCGCCACACTCTCATGGGTGCTCTCGCCTCAATCCCTGACAACCGGCATCGCATGTATATTCGCCGGGCTGAGCAATTTCGCCCGCCTGGTACGCTGGCAAGGATGGTTAACCTGGCCGGAACCACTCACCTTCATTTTTCACATTGGCTATGCATGGCTGGCATTCTCTCTGATGATCCTTGGTGGGGCAACCCTTGATATCGGCCTGTCGGCTGAAGACGCCCTCCATGCACTCACAACTGGAGCAGTTGGGGTCATGACTTTGGCCGTCATGACCAGAGCCAGCTTAGGACATACGGGACGCCCCAAACATGCCAATACTCCAACCATCGTGATCTACCTGCTCATTAACATCGGCGCACTGTTACGCATATTCGGACCAAGCCTCCCACTACCGGACGACCTCCTACTCAATGTCGCTGCTGTCTTATGGAGTGGAGCATACCTGCTGTTTGCCATCGTCTATGGCCCCATACTGTTTGGACCGAGCCTGGACGAATAGTACTCCCATTTCCGATAATAGAGGAGTGGGTTCTTGAAAATACTGTGGAAAATGGCTACAAAAAGCATCGTCACTCACTACATTTACCATACGGAGAAAAGCTTCAAGTGGGGGAAGAACAGAGCGGCATCGCATGTTCACCCCCATTGCCTGAGCTTTGGGAGAACCGCCTATGTTTGTCCCCTGCACATATTACGACGTTGCCTCAAGGGTTCTACAATTTCTTGCACTGCCCTTGGGTATGAGTTTGTTTCTTGGAGGAGGGAACGGCTTGGCCTTCACAATTCTTGAGCCTGCAAACTCCAGCACATTCCATTCAGGTCAAGAAATTACGGTACGGTTGGACCCACAGGACCTCAGCAACCTCATCCGATCAAAATTTTATTGGTATCACGAACATGAAGATATGCTTCTGGAATCGATCGATGAAAATCTTGCTCGAGTCTCCACACAATCAGACGACCCTCCGTTTGGAGGTACCATCAAGATACCAGAGACTGCCATTGGCCAACTGCGTCTCCTGGCTGTCGGGGAACGCGCAGGAGGACAATTTCATGAGGAGAAATGGGCAATTTTTGATGAAGTCTTTTTGGCAATCGAGCCGGAAGCCGAATTAATTGAAATTGATTTCCAAACGAAGAAACCTCTTGCCTTTGGACGAGCCGCCGCCGCCACAGTCTACGATAAGGTTGACTTCCTTGGCACAATCGCCGAGCTTCCCGTTATTGGAATCTTTGCCGACGGCATTACACGCCCCATCCGTTCGCAATCCTCCGGCACAACGTACCAGTCTTCCAACGAGAAGGTTGTGCTGATTAACCCTGACGGCCTCATGCAATTGGTCGGAAATGGGGAAACAACCATTATGGTAAAAAATCGTGGGAAAAAAGCTTCACTTGCCGTCATCGTGGAAGTTCGGGACGAACCCAATGAATCTCCAGTGGCTGATCCGGGGAAGAATACTTCCGTTCAATCGGGTGCTCGCGTCCAACTTAATGCCCTACGCAGCTTTGACCCTGAGGGCGGATCGCTTCAGTACTATTGGTCACAAATTGGCGGAAGTAACGTGCCTCTTCTTGATCCGTATTCCGCCAAAGCCAGTTTTCTTGCGCCATATGTCGAAGAGACTCGAACGTTTCGGTTTAAACTTCGCGTGACGGACATTCAGGGAGCCGATAGCTTTCCGGCCTTTATCGATATTAACGTCGAACCATAATGGGATATTCCAAAATGAGTGAATCCAGTGAGGCGAAAGTGAAAAGGCTTCCAGTAGCGTAGAAAAAGTAAGGACAGATTCGCGGCCCTTACTGCATAGACAGCTCAAAAAAAGAAGCACGGCCCCCGCGTATATGCAGGAGCCGTGCTGAAGATCTAGAACCGTTTCAATTATAGCGAAACCGTATAACATTCAGGTGAATTGACGGTACATACACAGCGCAGCCACACACGTCTGACTGGTGAAAGCTCAAAGGTACAGCTATAACTTCCGCTGGGTGAAACATTGTACTGCGCTGAGTTTAGTGTATTTTCCTCCTGGGAACGTATTTGGATTCGCTATAGTAAAAGAGAACTGGATTACGGCTTAGGTTCCGGCTCAACATCCACTATCTTCACATCAAAGTTAAGCGTTTTCCCCGCCAATGGATGATTGAAGTCTAAGACCACCACTTGCTCTTTCACTTCCTTCACGCGAGGATGCACAACACCGCCTTGGGCGTTTTTCCCTTGGAGCGTAGCCCCAACTTTTCTGGCCTCAGGTGGAATTTTATCGATAGGGACCTCTTGAATCGCTTCCGGCCTTGGCTCTCCATAGGCATCTTTCGCTTCAACCGTTACTTGCTTGCTTTCTCCTTTTTTCATACCTTCAAGAGCAGTTTCTAAGCCAGGAATAATTTGATGAGAACCCTGAGTAAACTTCAAGGGTTCTCTTCCAACATTCGTATCCACAATATCTTTATTTTCTAATGTTAACGTGTATTCCATCGAAACCGTTTTCCCATCAGAAACCGTCATCGCGGAACCATCGTCGGCTGTTTGGGCCTGGACCGATGTCGCGAATGTTCCGGCTATGAAAATGGAACAGCATGCGACCCGAAGGGCCAATGAATGCAATACCATGAGATGAATCCTCCGTATTAAAAGATGTGAACATCGCGTAGACTGGAAAGGATCGCGAACGAGGGAGAGGGGAGAAAGCGAACGGATCCAGACTAGGAACGAATAGATAGCATCAATCTATCAGATAATGGCAGGCATAGCTATGTAGGCAAATGAGGTCACTAGGTGGAAACCCATGGAATCAGAATATCTTGGGTGCACAGTCTCTTCATGGCCTGTTGCATCGAAATGTACCTCAAAGACCTGTATCATCTGATAAGATGCTGAAATATGAGAATATTTCCCAAAAGCAGAATAGGGTGATTCATGATATGACAAGGACGCGACGGTGGACTCTGTAACCCAACTCGCACTCGGCGCTGCGGTTGGCGAAGCGACGCTTGGACGAAAAGCCGGCAATAAGGCTATTGGGTGGGGGGCAATCTGCGGCACCATACCCGACCTTGACGTCTTCATTCCGTTTGATGATCCCGTGACGTCTTTTATTTCACACCGGTCGTTTTCTCACTCCTTGTTCACCTTAGCCCTCCTCACACCCTGTGTGGTGTGGATCATTCGTCGACTCCACCCACAACTCGCCAACCATACACGAAGGTGGATGACTTTGGTCTACCTCGTTTTTGCCACGCATGCGCTATTGGATAGCTTCACAGCCTACGGCACACAACTCTTCTGGCCGTTTTCCAATCATCCAATCATGTGGTCGACGATTTTTATCATTGATCCTGTCTATACAACACCACTGCTACTTGGGGTGATCGGCGCACTCATCATGAGCCGGGAGAAAGGCCTTGGCCATACAGTCAATACGCTGGGATTAATACTCAGTACATTATATTTATCGTGGACGGTCATCGCAAAATGGCATGTCACGCATTTTGCACAAGAGCAGTTAACCACACACCAGATTCACTACACGAAGATGCTTGTTCAGCCGACCCCGATCAACACGCTTCTCTGGAGAATACTCATTATGAAGGAGGACGGCTATGCAGAAGGATTTTACTCGATTGCTCGCCCCTCCGCAGATCTTCACCTCACGCATTTTCCGAGTGACCGGTATGTCTTAGACACACTCACAACACATACACCCGTCGAAGGGCTGCGGTGGTTCACGCAAGGCTTCTGGGGAATCAAACAGCAAGACAATTTTATTGTCATCTCCGATCTTCGCATGGGAATGGAACCACACTATGCGTTTAGTTTTAATATCGGGACCAATCAACAAGCGCGCATAGTACCAATAGCCGGAACAAGACGAGCCTCGACTACAAACTGGGGACACGTGCTCAGCTGGGTATGGAAACGAATATGGAATGCACCGGATACTCTAGGATCTGATGGGACCACACAGCGTACACATGACTAACATACACATTGCATCATGACTGCAGCGGATTACGTCACGATGTCTTTTTTATTTGAGAACCATTTCTTCTCAAGCACACCGTATCGTTCGAGAGCTTGAAGAATCAGTCTCATCAACAAAGTTGACAGCAGCACATGATCCTGACATTTTAGATTGAACTCGAACATCACCGAGAAGGAGAGCGTCATGGGAAACAAACTTGAGGGAAAAGTTGCTGTCATCACGGGAGGAAACAGTGGCATTGGATTAGCCACCGCCAAACTCTTTCAGGCTGAATGCGCCACCGTCGTCATTACGGGACGCCGGCAAGAAGCCGTGGACACCGCCGTCAAAGATATCGGAGGAACCAGTGTCGGGTTTGTCTCAGATGCCGGGAACATGAATGACATACACACGCTGTATGCCAATATCCACAAAGACATTGGGAAGATCGATGTGCTGTTTCTCAATGCAGGAGTGGCGACCTTTGGCCCCTTCATGTCAATGGATGAAGCTACATTCGATCACATGGTGAATGTCAACTTCAAAGGGCTGTTTTTTAATGTTCAACAAGCCTTGCCGCTCTTGAATGAAGGCGCATCGGTCATTTTCAACACGTCGATTGCCGATCAAAAAGGGTTTCCCGCTACCAATGTCTATGCCGCCACCAAAGCCGCCGTACGCAGTCTCGCCAGAACCTTGGCGGGCGAACTCTATGAACACAAGATCAGAGTCAATGCCCTCGCTCCAGGACCAATCGATACGCCAATCTTTGAAAAAATCGGAATGCCCAAAGACGCCGTTGGTGGGGTAAAAGAAGGCTTTGCCCAAGAGAATCCCATGAAACGCATGGGCACCTCCGAGGAAATTGCCAAGGCCGCCTTGTTTCTGGCCTCGGACGACTCCTCTTATATCATGGGTGTCGACCTCACGGTCGACGGCGGGATGACGCAGCTCTAGAGGAGAGAGGCAACATTGATTCTGCCGAAGTTTTTTAAATCAAATATGCGTTCAACTCTGCCTTTCATGGAACGCAGCTTACGATAGGCGCCACGAGCGCCCGCAAATTTCAACCCTCGACTAATTGTCGGTACACTCTCTTCCTCTGTAGCTTAAATTACATGGGTGAAGACGGCACAGGGAACGTGGAGCGTGATTTTTTTGTGTCTTGAAGTCACAGACAGATCAGTAATGATAGCGAAGTTTGGCAATGAATACTGCATGGACTTCTATGCGATAGACCATACGATGTTCATCAGTGATGCGGCGAGACCAAAAGCCAGAGAGTGCATGCTTCAAAGGTTCGGGCTTACCTATACCAGCGAACGGTTCACGCTGTGTCTCACGGATCAGCTTGTTGATTCGTTCAATCATCCGTTTGTCTTGCTTCGGCCAGTAAAGATAGTCGTTCCATGCTTCGTCTGCAAAGATCAATTTCACTTTGTTAGTTTCCGCGTCACACCCTTTCCAGCGTTTAGTTGTTCAATAGCAGACAGCAGACGCTTGGCGTTAGTTGGGCTACGCAAGAGATAGGCGGTCTCCTCAAGCGCTTTGTAATCCTCCAAGGAAAGCATCACAACAGATTGCTCCCCATTGCGGGTGATAATCATAGGCTCGTGATCATCACAAACCCGGTCCATCGTACTAGCAAGATTGGCTCGAGCGGCTGAGTAGGTAATGGCATCCATACAGTAACTCCTCGACTTTAGCTGTACGTAATATTGTACATCTATACATTCTACCTGTCCAGGTTCAGCTCAAAGAGGCAAAACCTCCACCGAACAAACTGCGACATTGTTTGATTCTGCACCGCATCAGTTAGGAATAGCTAGGATAATGTGACTTCAAGAAACGACCTCAAATCTGTCATTCTGTTCGACTTGCTTGACACCCTTCTAATAGCTGAGTACCGTTTCTCCAACTTTCTGAGAAAAGGGATTGTTGATGATCATTGCAGATACCGAGACCGCTGACCTTTCCACCCAGACTGGTCCGATGCGCAGCTATATCTTTCGACCAGTGGCTGCAGGTCGGTATCCTGGTCTCGTATTGTATTCGGAGATTTATCAAGTCACCGGACCAATCCGACGAATAGCAGCTTTCTTGGCTGGTCATGGATTTGTAGTGTTGGTCCCTGAGGTTTACCATGAGTTAGAGCCCGCGGGCACAGTTCTCAACTACGATAAACCTGACACTGACCGTGGCAATCAACACAAAATTACGAAGACGCTCTCAAGCTACGATAGTGACGCACGCGCGGCGTTGGACTACCTTCAGACATTTTCCCATTGCACAGGAAAACTTGGAGTCATGGGGTCTGCCTGGGAGGCCAATTAGCGTTTCGCGCGGCCATGAACCAAGACGTGTTAGCCAGTGTGTGTTTCTATGCTACGGATATCCACACCAGAAGCTTAGGAAAAGGGAAAAATGATAATACCCTTGATCGCATTGGGGAAATTAAAGGAGAACTGCTCATGGGCTGGGGACGCCAAGACCCTCATATCCCCCTTAAAGGACGAGCGAAGATTTACAATGCCCTCACGGACAACGACGTGAACTTTCAATGGCATGAGTTCAATAATGCACATGCATTTCTTCGCGATGAAGGCTATCGGTATGATCCTGCATCGACCCAAATCAGTAATAGCATGATCCTGGAACTGTTTAACAGAAAACTAGGCAAGGGAGACGCTTAGAACAGCTTGACTTCTGAAGGATAGAAATTGAATTCTTTACCGCCCCGCACTCTCAACAATTGGGTCATTGCTTGTTCTTGCACTTCATGAATAGAGATGGCTACGAAGATGGGAAATCAAGCAACGACCCTAATTGCAAGTATCCCTGCCACACTTCTCTAATTTCGTTAGTCAATTCGGTAGTCGGAATTAATGATGCGTCTCTGTCAAACCAAAGGTATCAGAATGAAATGAGATAGTTTTTCTTTTTTGTAAAACTCCTTACAAAACTCTCGTCCCCACCCTCTATTTAGAGCGACAGTTGTTGATTTTTAAGCATGAATCACTAGAATCATTAGGAAACCTAGTTAACCTTTATTGGCGCCGACGGAGAGTAGATGTTTTTGAATGAAATATTCGACCATACGACTGTCTTGATAGTAGGAGGAGTTGCCGGTTCATTTCTAACATTTCTGAGTATTTGCATATATCGAAAATTTACGTGTCCTGAAATTGTGGAAGATCCAGAATGTAATGAAACAAAATTTGATCAATTAAAATTACTTTTTGAATACACGAAGTTTCATATTGGACTTTATGCAACACTGATCACTGGATTGATAGCATTGATGAGTCTGGGGTATGTAGACTTTCGCCCCCACTTTAGAATTCCTATTTACATAACGGTCTTATTTTTTACCTTTGCCGGAGCGGCGGGTGGGGTCGTGGGAAGCAGTGCCTGTATGTATAAAGATTTGAAGGCGTTTCAAAATGCGAGGATCGGTTTCTGGGGCTTGCCAATGTTCAAAGGAAAGACCTGGGCTACTTTAGAGCATCTTTTCTTTTGGATTGGGTTAGCAAACGCCATTGGGGCAGTGATTATGGGAGAAAACTACCCTCTTAGTTGGAAATCAGAAGACAAGGTTTGGGTCTAATGACTCACTTTTGGAGGTGAACCCGTTTTGGAAACTCTTGCGTTTTCCTCTATTTAAGAACCAAAGGTAAAGCAGAGACAAGCTGAGGTTGCCCTAATATGCTGGTGTGAAGAATGCCTAATTAACTTATGTACCCATTAGTGATCTTCCCCCACAAAATCAGACACGGAGTTAAGCTGCCTGAACTTCCCTCGTTTCCGTGGACACTCACCCTGATACTTCCGAACACAAACAAAATAATCCTTATTATTTCCCAATTTTTTCTACAGATATGCTATGCCAATAATTACCAAAGACCCCACAATTCGTGATGATGATGCTCTTCGGTTTGAGACTTATCGTAACTATTTATTCCGAATCTCTGAGCTTATTCGGGATACACACACTAATTGGGGAAATTTTGCAGTCGCATGTGTAGACGCTACCCGCAGCCTACGTCCGATTCACGAACCAGATCTAAAATATTTACGGCGCTTTCTTGGCATTGCATGGAACACTGAGTCTCTTATTCAAGAACAACCTACTGACATTGAGTTGATTCGAATCAACAACGCTTGGTTGCCTGTTCAGGCATATTATTCCATATACGCTGCTTCCGAGACTATTGCGTATGCTGTTGATGGCGCGTATGCCGGCAGTCACCAGAAAGCTTTGCGAAAAGCCACAGATTTTCTTGTTAAATTGCCGATTAAACCGTGGAATCTTGCGTATTCAGGTACATGTGGTCGCGACCAAAGGCAACACCAACCTAAGAACTTCCCCTTCGGAACTGTTCCAGCCCATAATCTCAGCGGCACTTCTGCTAGTCACCTAAATGTTATTGCCACCTGCTTAAAGGCAGAGCATTACAATAGGATAGATGCTGAATACAAGCGAAGTAAAAAGTTCAAGTATCAGTACGATCCTGGATACACTGGACTACTACACTTCTTGTATCGGCTTCGCATTCTCTCTAATTATCGAGGGGTTGAATTATTCATTGTCGAGGGTAGTGACGACGACATTCGTTCCTTTAGTGACAGCCTCCGTTGGATTGTTGAATGGACACTTACTTATTTTGAGATCGTCTTACTAAGAAAATTCCGTCGACGTGTTATAACTGATCTTGCCAAAGATTTCTTATCGCGAAATCCTCGAGCCTACAAACTTGAAGAACGCATTGATGGGTATCAGAAGCTATACTGAAACGATTCTCCTGACACTTACTTAATAAAACCGTCAGATTAATTCAATCGACATTTACTGCACAGACTTTTCTTTCAAAACTAGACGATTGTTCGCTCCATATTTCGGTACTCGTTGTCGATCTGCTAGACCTGCAAATTCCAACAACCCGCTTTCTTTCCATTCACGAAGCCACTTCTTTAAGTCACTTTCCCAAATAAGTGGAGCTGAAAGCGCCAAATCCCATATATCATCGTATCCAATATTTCCATGTATTCTAAGTTTTTCCAGAATACGTTCTTTGGTATGAGATAGATAGTGATTTCGTAAATTGAGAAAATCTGATGTATCATATAGAGGTGGCTCTGTTTTTTTGAACAACTCATTGGTCGAAGACAAGTGGATCACTCCTGGTTGAATTAAGCCGCTTGTAACTGCGGCAGTTGTTGAAAATAGACCTGATCCGGTGTCCGCTCTGCGAGGCTCGAATGCGGACGGCGACTGTTATAAAACTGGAAATAGCGATCGATCCCCGTTCGTGCCGCTGGCACGGACTCATAGGCATGCAAGTAGACTTCTTCGTATTTTACGGTGCGCCACAATCGTTCGACGAAGATATTATCCCGCCACGCCCCTCGACCGTCCATACTGAGTCGAATCCCCTGAGCCTTGACCCACTCCGTAAAGCTGTGACTCGTAAACTGAGCACCTTGATCCGTATTCAGGATGTCGGGGTTGCCATACCGACTCAGGGCCTCCTCAACGGCCTCCAGACAAAATTGGACGTCCATCGTGATGGACACGCGCCAAGCCAGCACACGCCGGGTATACCAATCCACCACCGCGACTAAATACACAAATCCTTTGGCCAAGGGGATGTAGGTGATATCCATGGCCCAGACCTGATTGGCACGGGTGATTGTTAGCCCTCGCAGCAGATACGGATACACTTGATGGCTGGGATGGCGCCTTGTAGTTGGAGGCTTTCGATACAGGGCTTCCAGCCCCATACGCTTCATCAGCGTACTCACATGCTTGCGACCAACCATGATACCTTCTTGCCGTAAGAGCGCACGGAGCATGCGCGCTCCTGCAAACGGGTACTCCAGGTGCAACTGATCCATGCGGTTCATGAGGAACTGCTCCTCCTCAGAGACCGGCTTGGCTCGATAATAGCAACTGCCGCGACTCACGCCCAATACCTGCGCTTGTTTCGTGACGGCTAATTGGTGTGTGCGGTCGATCATCGTTTTGCGCTCAGCACGCCCGCTTTGGTGAGCGCACTTTCTAAAAAATCGTTTTCCAACGTCAACTCGCCAATCTTGGCATGAAGTTGTTTCACATCCACAGGAGACTGAGCTGGCTCGCCTCCTTCAAACACACTCGTGGCCCGTTCCAACAATAAGGTCTTCCATTGCGTGATTTGATTCGGATGCACATCAAACTGTTGCGCCAGTTCCGCCACCGTCTGCTCGCCCTTGATGGCAGCCAGCGCCACTTTCGATTTAAAGACAGGAGAATGGTTCCGTCGAGGTCGTCGTTTCATCATACGCTCCTTTCAGCAGTGGCCCTATCATGCCACGGTTAGCAGAGCGTATCCACTGATCTTGTTGTTCAGATTCTTGGGGCCACCTCTATATAATGCTGATCCACCAAACAGTTCTGTTTGGCCAGTTTTCTCTTCTCTTTTTCGTTGATGAGCGTCTCCTCTTGCCTCCTGCATTATGGACATTGCTTTCTTCTCCGTGTCTTTGAAGACCTGTACACCCTTTGGGTTTCTTGTAGCGTAGATCAAATTAAAATGCGTTCGATTCTCCACGGCATGAAGAACAATAGCGCAAGTTACGTATTTGAATCCCCCTGTCCGCCTTACGCTGTTGCCGTATTCTTGGACGATGGCATCTTCGCGATCTCGTTTATCCAACCCTTGGAGTCTTTTCTTAAACTCTCCAGATCCGAATAACCTTTTAAAGCTAGCTTGGGTTTCGTCCTGTGGTGATTCAATAAATCGAGAAATGTGCTCAGTCATGAAGTTAATAAGAACTTCTCCTGGCTTCACCTGAAGAAGAGGGGCAATGATGTCCATTGCAAATCCGGACCAGCCGGTTGGATCGACAAAAATAAAAGGAAAAGAGTTTTTTCCTCCTTTTTTAATAAAATCCAAAATAGCGGGGATTGAAACTTCTAGCTTTTCATTTAATATTTCAATTTCGACATCAGTAATGTCCTTCGTAAACAAACTGAGTTTATTGAAGGCTGACCGATTTTTTTCTAGGAAAAACGCACGTAACTTTAACCTGCGACCGGTTTGTCGCTGATGAATTTCACGCGCTTTTCTAAGCTGTTTTAAGGCAATAGCGAAGGAGCTGTCTTGAAAGTCATCAGACCGGACATTCCAAGGTCCAGAAAAGCAGTCTACGTAGGTAAGTGTATTGCGATGGGTTCCAACAATTATCGCAAAGCGTTCAAGATACTGTTGTAAAATGAAATGTTTGACAAGCGTTTGTTCTCGACCTAGATAGAGATCATTTTTGGTCAACGAGTCGCCTCAACTGGGTGGAACATCGCAACTGACTTTATTGCAGCATGACATTTTTCTCTGTCATTAACCGATGTATACATTCTCTGTGGGAACTCATCATAAGTTTTTCCTTCTAAAGTACGCCCTGTTTCTTTTTTGCGAACACCACCCCATTGTTTAAAGAAAAAAGGCACTTTCGTCTTTCTACATTGATCACGGATGGAAAGCACCCAGTCTTTGTGTATTGGCCGCGCTCCGGGTCCACTTTCCCCACCAACGATAACCCACCCAATACCTGCAAGGTTAATCTTCCCCAGTTCTTCAAGAAGCGGTTCAATTGAAAGAAATCTCATTTTTGCAGGTGCCTTACGAAGTTGGTCGATACGTGGAATCCCATGTTTCTTGTTTTCCACACTAACACCCCACCAAATATGTGGGTGTCTTGTCGCAAAATTTAGATGACTATTTAACAGTTCACTCATTCGCTCAGAACGTTTAGTGAGAACTTGGTAGGTATGCCAGTTTGCCTTTACCATTACCTGAACGACTTCTTGAATGTACTTGTCGGGGACATCTTCCTGAAATAAATCACTCATGGAATTCACGAAAACCTTTTTGGGTGTCCGCCACCGTAGGGGCTCAGAGAGTTTCGCAGGAACGAGTCGTAGGTCAAATCCAAATTCATAAGGATGACCAGGCACACCACGGAATCTTTCTGCAAATGTCTCTGCATAGCAATTTGCACATCCAGGACTCACCTTAGAACAACCCCGAACAGGGTTCCAGGTTGCATCAGTCCATTCTATTTTTGAATTATCACTCATGGCTCAGCTTTACCTTTTTCGTACTTGGTATAACATATTCTATTCTTTTTTAATATTAATTCAAATGGGAGTACGGGGCGATACTCTGTCATATTTAAAGTGTTGATAGAGTTGGTCTGTGAAAAATAATTATTTTAGTTTTTTTCTATTCAACGTTTCTAATAAACAAGGGATAGGAATATTTTATCCAAGTAACTCAGTCTTTGATTGTTAGCCATAAAACTTTCCTATTTCTTCCCCTGTTCCCCCACCTGCACCAATGCAGGTGGGCGTTGAGCAGCAAGATCTGCATAAAAATCCTTGCCTTCGTGATTGACGACGATAAAGGCAGGAAAGTCTTCGACTTCGATTTTCCAGACAGCCTCCATGCCCAGGTCTTCGTATTCCAACACTTCGACTTTTTTGATGCTGTGTTCGGCGAGTCGTGCGGCGGGACCGCCGATGGAGCCTAAATAAAACCCGCCGTATTTCCCGCAAGCGTCTCGAACCTGTTTGGAGCGGTTGCCTTTGGCCAGCATAATCATGCTTCCGCCTGCGGCTTGAAATTGGTCCACGTAGGAATCCATACGTCCTGCAGTGGTGGGGCCGAATGAACCGGATGGCAAACCATCGGGTTTTTTGGCGGGACCGGCGTAATAAACTGCGTGATCTTTGATGTATTGGGGAAGGCCGTCTCCTGAATCCAACCGCTCTTTGAGCTTAGCATGGGCGATATCTCGTGCGACGACCAGTGGCCCAGTGAGCGATAGTCTCGTCGCCACCGGATATTTACGGAGTTCGGCTAAAATTTCCGGCATGGATCGATTGAGATCGACCTTGACCATTTCTCTTTCTAAATCTTTTTCCATCACTTCAGGAAGGTATTGGGCTGGGTGGGTTTCAAGCTGCTCAAGAAACACTCCGTCTTTGCAAATCTTTCCTAGTATCTGTCGATCGGCTGAACATGACACCCCCAACCCTACAGGACACGAGGCACCATGCCGCGGGAGACGGATAACGCGCACGTCGTGGGCAAAATATTTTCCGCCAAATTGCGCACCAATGCCAGTCTCAGTACAGAGTTGTAAAATCTCCTGTTCTAATTCGATATCTCGAAATGCACGGCCCTGGTTGTTCCCGGACGTGGGGAGATCGTCCAGATAATGACAACTGGCCAGCTTCACCGTCTTGAGGGTAAACTCCGCGGACATGCCGCCGATCACCAATGCCAAATGATAGGGTGGACAAGCCGAGGTCCCAATGGTACGAATTTTTTCGGCAACAAACTTCATGAGAGACGTCGGATTTAACAGCGCTTTGGTTTCTTGATACAAAAAGGTTTTATTCGCGGAGCCGCCCCCTTTCGCGATAAACAAAAAGCGGTAGTTCGAACCGGACTCGGCATAGAGATCAATCTGCGCCGGCAAGTTATTACCGGTATTTTTCTCGGTGTACATGTCAATCGGCGCCATCTGCGAATAGCGCAAATTCCGCTGGTCGTACGCTTCATAGATTCCACGACTGAGCGCTTCCGCATCATCGCCAGTTGTGAACACCTGCTGCCCTTTATATCCGAGCGCAATAGCTGTTCCCGTATCCTGACAGCCTGGGAGCACCCTCCCGGCAGCGATGTTGGCATTTTTGAGCAGCTCTAATGCCACAAACCGGTCATTGTCCGAGGCTTCAGGGTCATCTAAAATTTTTGCTAATTGCTGCAAATGACTCGCGCGCAATAAATGCGAGACATCATCCATAGCCTCACGTGCCAAAAGAGTGAGGGCCTCAGGTTGCACCCTTACGATCTCGTGACCGTCAAAGGTTGCCGTGGAAACATAGTCCGACGTCAATTTGCGATACTTGGTTTTATCAACCGCATGTTCAAAGATTTCTTGATAGTGGAATTCGGCCATAATGTTGACTCCTTCAATAGACGTACAGATATGGGACTGCTGAGATTCTCTACGGTAATGGCTGCCCTACATTTTTGGCAAGGCGCGTCTGTTGAAAAAGTCGGTCGCCAACATTCTTAGCGCGTCGCTCGTTGCTCGTATTTCGTATCTCGCGAAAAGTATTTTTGTGCCAATTTTTGCCTGGCTGAACTTATCCTACATGTGTTTCGGGTAGAATGAATGGATTCTCAGAATTATTTCGAGTTCTATTGTGCGCTAAATCTATGAAATACTTCAAAATCTTTTTATTAGGTTCTTTTCTGGTTATCCTCATACTACTTGCAGGAACGTATTGGACTGGAGTGTGGCTCACAACTCCTGCCCCGGCTACGATCGTTGCGCCCCCAACTTTTTTACCGGTTCAATCCATACATTTTCCTAATTCTAGAGGGAAACGTCTGGCTGGCTGGTACGTAGCAGGACGTTCCGATTGCGGTACCGTGATCCTGACGCATGCCATTCGTAACAACCGTGCGAGTATGACGGGTAGAGCGCCATTCTTACACAAGGCCGGGTATTCACTATTGTTGTTTGATTTTCAAGCTCACGGGGAAAGCGAGGGAGAAACTATCACGTTTGGAGACCTAGAAAAAGATGATGTCAGCGCGGCAATCCAATTTGCGTCACAACGAAAGCCATCGAACCCTATCGGGCTTATAGGGTTTTCGTTAGGAGGTGTTGCAGCGGTCTTGAATGGTCCCGCCCTAAAGATAGATGCCCTGATTCTCGAAGCGGTGAATTCAAAACTTGCGCACACGGTGCTTAACCGCATTCGTCAGCGCGTTGGCCCGTTGGCGCCAATTCTTGCCTACCCCTTGCTTTTCCAGCTTCAGCTTCAATATGGGATAGATCTCAAAGAGCTTCGCCCTATTGATTCAATTCGTTCTCTAGACATCCCTGTCTTCGTGATAGGAGGCACACGCGATCAACATACACTCCCGTCAGAAACGAAGGCCCTCTTTGCGGCGGCCAACTCTCCAAAAGAACTCTGGCTAGTAAAAGGAGCCCACCACCAAGACATACATCAGTTTGCACCGGCAGACTATGAAACCCGGTTGCTGGCGTTCCTCAATGCGCATTTGGCCTGTGCCTCTCCCATGACTAAATAGCAAACCGAGGGAATGTTGAAAAAGTCCTCCAGCGACGGTGCAGGTATGTCGTTCCTGAATTGTCACTCGTTGCTCATGAAGCGTATCTCGTGAAGAAAAGACAAAAGATTCTTCTTACGAAATACCAGATACGAACGACGAGATACGTTTTTCACCTACAAGCTACACCTTTTCTTTCACTTGAAAGATATCCGAAGTGACTCATCAGCAAATGGGCGTGTAAATCCTTGAGCCACCACAACCGTACATTCCCGGCTGTACGTCAAAATGGACCATTTATGCACATCCACCTTGACGTCATATAATCCTGTCAGATCTGGATGCTGCTCTTTGATATGTAACAGTGCTTTCTTGTAACTTCCATCCCCTGTCGCTCCTGAAACACTCAGGCGGTCTGTCGCGGAAAAGATGATGGGAATGGAGAGCCCATGCTGGCAACTATCACCCATAACTTCCCCCACTGAGACCGCATCGTCAGGCCTCTCATAGGACGTCAATGTTTGAAAGGACAGCGGTGCCTCAGAGTCATAATACAACACGAATCCTCCGACAAAAATCAGGCCAGGGCGAGCCTCATACGCCGATCGTTGCAACGGGGAACATCCAGAGGCAAGCACACACAGAACCATCAGCATGAAAACCATTTTCATACGGAACCCACCTTGCCCGTCACGACTGTACATGTTTGAGTATATAAGCCAAAGACATAGGCCGTGGCTTTAACATCGACATGCACATCATAAAGAATGGACCCAGTGGGTTCGTTTGCCAATGCATTCTTGATAGCTCCCACATATCCGCCATTACCCCAGGCCACTAAAAATAACACGGCTCGATTACAACTTTCCCCAATCACCACGTTATCTGTGGCTTTGGCTTTTACATCGATCGGACTTGCCGAACGATAGGCTCTCGGCACCTGAATATCGGTGTATAAACACCCGCTCAGCAACATCAATCCAACCAAGATGACCAGCATTGTCGTGAATTGTCGGTTCAGCATTCTCTTTCGCCTCCAAAATAAAAGAACGATTCACAATCTAGACGATACCCTATATCCACGAATGAGTTCCAGGCACTCTTCAGCACAGCGCCACAACAATATGCGTAGCTTAATTGAGAAACGAGATTGAAGATAGACCCATTTCCGAAATCCTTCATCATGTATGCTGTCAGGTTATTGAGCAGAAACAAAGAGAGAATGGCGTTACATTATCGGCACTTGACTCCACACACGTCTCATGTCACATTTGTCATTCCTTTTTGCAACGGGAAGGCGGCATGCCACGTTGCAAGCTGTTCGAGACATACAATCACTCACCTTGGAGAAAACCCTGATCACACACAGGTACTCACAACTACTGACGCACATGACGAACAAGACTCAGCAATACTTGAACAAACGCACAGTGAATCGGGTAACCACCCAGTGGGCTCAACGCCTGGCGTTGAGCCTTGGCATGTGCTTGCTCATTGGAGGTCTCCTGCCTCACACGGGCACAAGTCAAACAACCAACACCAAAGGACAGGCTGAATCTGCAACACAGCCTCAACATCTTCATGTCACTCCTGAACCATCGTCCGCTCCTGAGCCTCATCCTCGTGGAACCTGTTACGAGAATATTCCCTGTTACAAAAAGACATTAGAAACCGTCTTGAAAAAACTAGGAACAGAACAAGCCCTTCAAGTGATCGAAGAAATCGTCAAGAAGGATCACACGGCGTTACGCGAAGCCCATAATCTGACACATTATGTTGGGCGCATGTCCTACCATCACCTCAAGGACGTCACGGCTGTCATGTCGCAATGCACGCCTGCGCATCAATCAGGATGTTATCACGGTGCGCTGGAAGCCTACCTCACGAGTAAACCGAAGATTCAACCAGATGATGTGGTCGCCATCTGTAACCCCAAGCTTGAAAAAGAAAAAGGAAGATTCGCGTATTTCAATTGTTTTCATGGATTAGGCCACGGCCTGACCATGCATCTCAATCATGACATCAAACAGGCATTAGCTCTCTGTGACACGTTACACACAGAATGGGATCAACAGTCTTGTTATGGCGGAGTCTTCATGGAAGGTGTGGTCGCCGGCATCAACGGCTCGCAACAACACAGCGGGCATCATGGAACGCACAGTCGTCATCACCAGGATATCAAACTTATCGAACCAACGAATCCCCTGTATCCATGCTCGGACCTTGATGAAAAATATTTGAGCGAATGTTATATGATGCAAACATCGATTATTTTGCACTTAACGCAATATGACTTTGCCAAGGCCTTTCGCGAGTGCGATAAAGCCCCGGAGACCATGAGGCCGACTTGTTACCAAAGTATGGGAAGAGACATATCTGGCCACACCTTACGTAACATTGAACAGTCGACCCACCTCTGTCAATTGGGAACAGCCACCCACCAAAACCGTTGTTTTATAGGTGTTGTGAAAAACTTTCTCAACGTGTCTGGTCGGGCGTCGGACAATGCTTTTGAATTTTGTCGACAGATACCCGAACAACATAAACGCGATTGTCATTATGCAATCGGAGAAGAACTGCTCACCCTTTACGCCGAACCGCAGCAACGCACTCAAGCCTGTGCTCGTTCGGAAACCGCATATACTCAAGATTGTCGTCAGGGAGCTCGCCTGGCTCTCGATCAATCGTCACTATCGATTATAGCGAATCCAAATAAGTTCCAGTTGAACTGAGTACGTTCTACGCGGTATCCTACGCGTCAGGGGGTACGGAAGTTCCTTGAATCGGCTATAACCACGTGCCGCCTGTATCTTGAACGTCCTCTTCTATCCCTTTCATCACTGTCATGAACGGACGCTTCAGCAACTCTTAGCTGAGTACCAACAGATCCACTTCCGCGAGTACATGGCCTTACAACTCTCGCCCATGATGGGAACGCTGGCATACCCAGACAGAATGGGTGATGACCACCCCGAATTGTTGAACACTGGCCGAATCGTGCAGGGACATTCAGTCAGCGGAGCCATGAGTCAGGACGTCATCACAGCCGTCAACCGGGACTTAGCCGATCAACCCTGGCGATCGTATTTTCATGAGGCGTTACATCATCATCCGCAATTCCAACGTGGGCTCGTAACATTTGCCCAAGATCATTACGGAAGAAGCACCAAGCCTGCCGATCCTATCGGTCTCATGACGTTACAACAGCCAAAATGGGAATTCGCACCATTTACCGTAGAAGAACTCAAGACCCTGAGTGGAAAACGGTTGCCTCAGAAAGAGAATGATCGCTATGAATATGGATTCGCTTTGCTCAAAACAGCTGCCTCTCTCGTGTATACGATACGGCTCTGCCAGCAATGGCATCTGGATGCGGCAACCGACTCAGCCTCACATCATCAATTGCTCACAAGAACATGCGAACGAGACAAGGTATCGCTCATAAATCGATACGTAACACGGAAAGGCTACTAGTCCCGGCAACCCTCAAAAATAATTTCTACTCAGGGTGTTCATTCCGTATTCTCAGAAATACCGGGAAACGGGGAACGCCGTATTTCGTCAACCCTTGGTAACGAAATGTAATTCGACTGTGCAGGGGCGGAGGGTTGCTTCTTTGTTCATTCGTTAACCCACTTCCAACATAGAAAACCACTCCCTGATCGGTGCGAACTTTGAGTGACCCAACCTGACCGGCAAACTTCCCTTTTCCCGGTCTATATCCAATCACCGTGGCTTCGGCATCCAGAAACGGCTTCAATTTGAGCACATCGTGAGTTCGTCCACGTGCATATCGAGCCGCCTTGCGATGCAGAATGAGACCTTCACCACCTCGATCGAGCACATCTGCAAGCCGCCGCTGTAAGTCGTCTTCACTCGTCACCATCTGTTGTTCAATCATGGCAAGGTAAGAAGAATCCGCCTGCTTAATCATGCGCCGCATCACAACCACGCGCTGATCAAATGGACCTCCATGGTCCGGCAAATCAAACACCATCAAGCGGAGGCTTCGCCATCCTTCATGCGGTTGGTGTTTTCTCACTATCGAAGACGTTTCCTCATATCGCCCGCGCCCTAACCATAACTCGCCATCCAATGGAACTGCCGGAAAGCCTTCGGTAAACCACGCAGGAGCTGTAAACACATGTCCTCCTCGTGAAATGAGGTGTTGACCATCCCACCGGGCCCGGATGCCATCAAGTTTTTCACTTACCCAGTATTGGCTGACGTCAATGCCTTGCCGATACACTTCGGCCAACATCAGTGAAGGTTTGTCTTTGGCCTCGGCGATCGACCAGGACACACCACCAAGAAACATCAGCAGCAATGCCAGCCCGATGTAGCCGAACAACCGGTCACATCCCATGCATCTGGGCCTAGGCAACGAAACCATCAAATCGCAATCATTTCCATACTCTGCACCTCCTCAGGTGACAGGGAATATTCCTCGATTGCGAGATCCTCTTTCATATGTTGCGGATTCGTCGTCCCAGTCAACGGAAGCATGCCAACCTGCTGCGCAAAGCGAAAAATCACTTGTGCAGGGCCGATACGTAATCGCTCGGCGATGGTTCGAACCTGTGCATCGGCCCACAGATCCTGATTCGCGGTTAATAGCGAAAACCCTTGGTAAATGATTTTGTGCGTGGCACACAATTCACGTATGTCCTTATCCCACCCCAAGACGGCATAGCAGCGATTCTGGACGAACATGGGCTTCATGGCTGCCTTCTCACAAAGCATACGAAGCTGTCCGGCGCTCACATTGCTCACGCCAATCGTTTTCGCTACACCTGATTGATAGAGACGTTCAATGGCCGCCCAGACTTCCCAGTCCTCCGCACCTAATCCGCCGCGGGAATAGGGTCCATGTAAGACATAGGAATCGATGTAATCGGTGTGAAGATGCTCAAGAGAACTCTGAAACGATTGCTCGACCTGCGTCGTGATATCGGCAGAGACATCGTAGGGAGTTCGATGATCTTGCCCATTCACAGGCGTAAACTTCGTTTGCAAAAACAGCGTCTCCCGCTTCACGCCTTGCTCGGCCAACGCCAACAAGGCGTCACCCACCAGCGCTTCCTGATAGTGAATAATCTGATTAGCAGTATCAATCGCTCGAAACCCCGATGTCACTGCCTGCTCGACAAGGTGGGCGGTTGCATCTTTTTTCCACGCGGTTCCGTACATGAACGATGGAACCGTGACGTCATTATACGTTGTGTACACGCTCATATATCCTCCATATGTGTTGACGCACGACGAAAATATTCATCATGTTGTTACATCAACGGATGTGATTCCCAAATAGATGAGTTCGACCACGAGTATCTGATTTGTTGAGAGTCGAGGTCAAGCGAACGAACGGGGAAACATGTCGCGGGGCTTTGCAATTTCATATGATCATGGCACAATAGCATTCAATGTGTACGTAGGTATGGTCCATGACCTCATTCGTTCAATCAAAGGAGAACTCCTATGGCCATGAAACACCCCAAGTTCGAAGTGTTTAAGGGAAAGAATGGAAAAGCGTATTTTCGCTTAAAAGCTCGAAGTGGAGAAATTATCTTGGCAAGCCAAGGCTACCACTCTCCCTCGGGGTGCCGCCGAGCCATTGCATCAGTGAAGGCCAACGCAAAGCTTGCGAAACAGTATGAAGAAAAGGTTGCGAAAAATGGGAAGCACTATTTTGTCTTGATTGCCAAGAACATGCAGCCGATCGGAAAGAGTGAAATGTATGCCTCCAAACCATCCATGAAAAAGAGCATACAAGCCGTGATGACAGCCGCACCAGCCGCCGTCATTGAATCGGCTTAATGGTACACCAGATACATGAAGAGATGTCCGTCCCCTTTCACCATTGAAAGAAAGGGGATGGCAGCCTTTGCTTACCGTGCGCGTGAAAACGTAATGACCGCAGCCTCTCGCTCCCAAAATAACAACAATCGTTTTTTTTCGATCACCATAAAGGTGACCTCCCAACCTTGCCGACCAAGTTCATTCATTCGTTCTTCCATTTTTTCAATCGGCAGCTTACTTGCACCAAACAGTAAACTGCCCAGCACACCCTCCGTAATCACCTCGACCTTGTATTCACGAGCGATGGCCATATTGCCTGATGTTCCTTATGGGCACCTCTACAACCCTCAGCGTCCACGACCGAACATTTAAACCTTAGCCGGCTCCGTGTTCTGTTCCGGTCCAAGCGGTTTAAAGACTAAGAGTAATGCGGCAAGTAATGTCAGATTGCTCATGAGTGCCGTGAGCATAGCCACTCCTGTGAGGACGCCGAAGTAAATCGTGGGAATAAAACTTGACAGAGCCAAGATTGAAAATCCCGCGGTGATAATCAGTGACGTATAATACATGGCGATGCCGATACTGCCATGGCATGCCTGTATCGTGTCTCGATAGTTCCGGTAGGTGGGAAACTCCACTTGAAATCGATGTACATAGTGAATCGTATCGTCGACGCCAATCCCAATGGCAATGGCGGCAATCGTGATCGTCATCATATCCAGCGGTATACCAAACCAACCCATAACCCCCAACACGACTCCCGCCGCAAGGATATTCGGGATAATGGCAATGAACGAAATGGCGAGATTGCGAAAGGCAATCATAAACATCACTAAAATACTGATAAACACCACACCCAATGTCAAAATCTGCGACGTATAGAGACTCTGAAGTAAATTATTGTAGAGCACGGCCATTCCTGTCAGGTGCACATGCTTTTCAGCAAACGGCATCTCATCGACAAGATAGGACCTGATCTGTTCAATCAATTCTTTTCGCTGCAGATTCGGCGCGGATTCGATAAGACGCATCGTGATCCGGACTTCATTTCCGTCGGAAGAAAGATACGGATTCATCAACGCGTTTTTGACGTCCTCCGGAGTCCACTTTCGCAGCACGGCTAATTCATAGTCTTCTGGAACCTTCTGGTCATTGAGTTGTTTAAAGACTTTCATGCCGGTTGCGATGGAAAGGACTTTCCCTACTTCAGGCAGTTGCTCTAGGTAATCGTGAATTTCTTCGACCACCGCTAACCGATCTCCATTAAACCAATAGGTGATCTCATCGGTGCTGCCTTCTTCGGCAAAAGGATCGTCAAAGGGATCGCCCTGCTCCTCCTCTTGTGATGCATAAAAGGCATCGTCTGCCTCAATAATGATATCAAGTGGAATTGTCCCGCCTAATTCCGAATCGATCAATTCCATGCCTTGGTAAATTTCCGTCGAACTTTTAAAATGGTCGATGAATCGATTTTCGACATTCAGCTGCAAGATACCGGCAATGCTGACAACAACAAGCAGCACGCACCCCACAATCACCATCTTTGCATGCTTGAGCGTCCATGACGCAATGCCGGACGTGAATTGTCTCGTTAAATCCCGCCGGGCAATAATGCGTTCGGGATTGATGAGCGAGAGCACAGACGGAAAGTAGAGAAAATTGAGGACAAAGGCCAAGGCGATACCCATCGTCATCATCCACCCGAAATCAATCACGGGACGAATGCCACTGACAACCAGCGAACAAAACGCCACAATCGTCGTCATCGCCGTAAAGAACGACGGCATCAGCATCGTATTCATCGTCTCGAAGACAATGGTTTGCTGATTCTCCTCCGGATGTTGTTCACGTAAAATTCGGTACCGGACGATCAAATGAATCGTTAACGACATGGTGACAATGAGAAGCAACGAGGTAAAGTTTGACGAGATCACCGTGACGTGCCAGTCAAAAAATCCCAGTAAGCCGACCATGAGACTGACGGAAATCAGGCACGAGGACATCGGAATCAGTACCCACCTGAGTTTTCGGAAAAAGAGCGCTAATGCACAGATCAAAAGACCAGTGACCCCCATACCAAATACGACGATATCGTGTTCAATGAAACGAATCATATCCGACGTGATCATCTGAACGCCGCCGAGATAGAGTTGAGCCGTATCTCGAAACGGCTCCATGATGTCCCGTATCTGCTGCACATTCGAACGTTGGTTTTCAATGACGCGCGTGTGGGCCTCTGAAAACTCCACAGCCACTCGCTGTAAAGTAGCCTCCTCTTCTGCCGTCAGCCCCGTTTCTCTCTTCTTTTCTCGAAGCTGGTTTCTGACCTTTCGTAGAGCCTGATACGATTCTTCAGCTTTAAAATTGACTTGCAAGGCCGTGGTCCGACCATCGGGACTGACCAGATTGTTTTGATAAATCGGACTTTCTAAGAATTCCCGGCGAGCCAATTCGACATCGACGCCTGGAGTTTCAAGTGTCCGGATCGGGGCTCCATCCGTCAGATCGGAAATCGTGACCTTCGGGCTGTTTAATAACGGAACGTCTAAGATCGTGACGACAGATTCAACACGTTCAAGTTTCGATATTTCGTCGCGCAGGGATCTGAGCGCCGAAAGCGACGCCGGGGAAAACATGTCGGCACGTGGTGAATAAGTGATGATTAAAAAGTCATCCGAACCATAGGTATCAAGCGTCGAGCGGTAATACTTCAGGTCTTGATCGTTTTCCAGCACGATCGATTCCGATGAGGCATCAAGTTTGAGTTCTGTGCTGTAGGTGATGAAAAACGCGAACAGAAGAAAAATGAGTGTTAACGCAAACAGCGGCTTTTCGATAACAGTCTTTTTGTAGAACTTGACGAACGAAGAAATCATACAGAAACGAAAATTTTTACCCTATAGTTGAAGTCGATGAAGATTCAACGCGTCACCGCAAAACCACCGCGTTCATCCGCCGGCAACGCACGATGCCTGCAGTCACCCGCACCTTGCCGTTTTCAATGGTGAACAGACAAAAGAAACGATCGAAAGAAAAAACGCGCTACAGAACTTACTGTAACAGAATATTTCTGGAAAGAGGGAGTTTTCGCATGAGCCGCGAAATAATTTTTTCGAACCCACGTCCACACGATTATACCTAATACACGCTGACAGGCCCATGCTTGATAAAGACTTCTTTTCCTTCAATATAGGCACGATCAGATCCCCACCAGTATTGAAATCGTTTCCAGCCATGACTCTTCGGCATGGGAATTTCGACCCGAATCTGAGCTTCATCTGTTGCAGCCAGAGTCGGCTTGAGCAGAATAAGCGCTAAATTTTGGTTCTCGGCAATATAGGCCTTGAATTGGCATTCAGGTGGAGCAATGTGCACAGGCTTGTAATCAAACGCCGCCATGGTTGAACCGCCATAGAGATAGGCTGCGAATAAGCATGGAATAAGCGTGGAAAACATGAGACCCTCCTCATGCAATACGTGGATGATTCATGTCCTATCCTTCAGTCATATTGAAGTCCACGCGTGTCTAATTCTTTGCTACGCACACGGTCTTCTCATATCTGCCTTTCAAAATGCATAAAATGAACCACGGGCCTTCTCGTGATTGGCTCTTAAACTATTCGGCCATCCTCTACGTCGCATGTATTCTTATCGTATACCAATCAAGCCATTGACCAAGATTGCTTCCCCTTCACAATGCGAAAAATAGCCATGCGCCACCCATGACGACCGTTGTATCGAATCGGATACAGTCCCGTATACCAAAAGATATGTCGTTGACTTGTGACAGTCAGTCCCTCCCCCCAAGCACAACAGGCTCACGTGAGAACGCTGATAAGCCGGGCTCTCCTTTCATCAGATGGCACAAGCTCTTTGGCAGAAACGACAAGCCAAAACCGCCATGGTGTGTGCTGACACAGCCATCGCGTAACCCATCGAAATATGCAAGAAATTGCTTGTCACACGTGTGTATGGCATTTCAAGCCTTCCCCGAAGAGTCAGCGTAAAACCGAGGCTTGGGCCAACGCGAACCTGGCATGCTCCAGCACGGCAATCCCCTGAACGTTTCCTGGCATACAGGTTGCTGTCTACATATTCATGAGTACAAATTTTGAGAGAGACAATACAGACCAAAACGAAGACCGGCATCTTCGTACCACAGAAAGGACAGGATCATGTTACAGACACCTCAAAATCACAACTCCATATTACTGACTGGATTATTCTTAGGCGTTCTGTTGATCAGCCCACTCCTGGGAATGGAGTCTGCGCGTGCTGGTCCGGATGCAACATATGATCGCTCCAGTCAATGTGTCTGGGTTCAGACATCTGCCCCATCCCTGCAGACCTCAACGCCTCGCCACCCCTTACATCCGGAACCGGAAGAAGATTTGCTGGTCAACGAAGATGTGAATATCGTCACCGGCCTGTATACACGATCGTATTCGCGACATAAGGATGGAATCATCGACTACAAGACTGCCCGTCAGATTGTGATTTCAGAATACAATGAATATTGGAATACCGTGGTCGAGACCAAAGAGTTTCCCCTCTTATACTGGGAAGATGGCGATCGTGATGGAGCGTTTGACATGTGGATTGATCAGCATGGTGAAGGGTCGCCCTGTGATATTGTTCCATATCATATTTATGAGTCGAATCAACTCGCTCAGTCGGCAGAATATCAATGATGCGCACAGCACAGTCGCCAACGGGATGGAAGGGGACCATGAATTCACAAAGAACTCGCGTGTCTTCATGCGAGAAACACAGGATGCCGTTCATGTCCCCTGCAGACGCAGGCTCCACCCTTTCTCTTGCAAGCAGCTCCTCACTTCATCTTTATAACGTGGGATAAAGAAGACCAATATCTGCGCAGGATCGATAGGACTCTCCCCTCCCAATCCCAGGCTTTTCCGACATGCCGTTTCGTCTCGACTAAAATCCTCTTCTGTTCCACCAGGCTTATACAATCCAAAATCGACACTGGCACAACTGACACTGAACAGCAGTAGCACAAACGCAGGCCAAACCCACGGTGCCTCCCAGATGACTCGATGCGCGCGACAAGTCCTCACGATGACAATCACAGATTCCCGAATTGAATCAGAGGAGCCGTTCTATTCATCTCGTCCTCCTATACATCTCCTCCTGAGAAGAGACAGCTGTACAACACCACGGCTCCGTCGTAAGAAGCGACGCGGTGCAGTTTTCCATGCGTAATAGAGTCCGCGGCTCAACAATCTGCTCAAAACTTAGGCAGTATACCGTTCGAGAATGACGAAAGATGAACAAGCCTCCACTGATTTTCGTTTAGAAACACCTCGGAGATAATAGCCAAGCCCATGAAGAATACAGTATATTTAAAGTAACACGTGGCCATTATTTTTCTTTCTTCATATCATACGAATTGTGATGAGCGCATCGGATGGTCCGTTCTACTGGCAAGAGAAAAAAACGCGTTCTCATCGTTGATGACGAACCAGCCGTGCGAAGGACTGTCAGAGCCGCATTAGAGTCCGCCGGGTATGATTGTGCAGAATCTGAAAACGGAGCTGCAGGCTTAGCCTGGATAGAAGAGAACCATGCCGACCTCATCATTGCCGATTACCACATGCCAGTTCTGAGCGGCTTACGACTCCTCGAACGAGTTGCTGGCTATCATAATGGTACAGCCCCACCGGTTATCATGCTTAGTGGAGTTCTGAAACACAAAGACAAGCAGAAAGCCATGGAACTCGGAGCCTATGCGATTGTTGACAAGCCGTGTAATTTTCGAGAGCTAGTTGTCACGGTTGGTGAAGCGATTGAGTCTTCACAGACCTGACCGCCACCAATCGGTTTCTTGCCACGACACACGCCTGACATCTACCATCTCTTCACTCACCGCATCGCTGGACAATTTCCCGTAAACATATTATAAGTGGCCATTGCCGTTAAGTCTGTACGTAATCGTTGCACCCCTCTCGACTCACACAGCTAAAAAACGCGTACCACGTAATACCCGCAATACGAGAGCTTGCGTGTCAACCGCCAACGTTCACCAAAGACACACAAGCCAGTGAGGCACGAATAACCTTCTGTATTTTTTCATAAACAGGTCATTCCTATCATGCAATTTTTTTTGAAACATACGTGTCCAATCGGTTCCGTAGCGGTGTTATTCACCGTCGCACTCCTATCCCATAGCGTAGTCCACGCTGAAGCACCAGCGCCAAACGCGCATTGGGGTGGCCTCGCCTATCCCGACCAATATCCGGTCTTGCAACTGGGTCTGACCTTAAACCGGTTTACCGAATTTAATGGCGAAGGGGAGCGATTCAACGACATCCGCGAAACCATTGGACTCAACGAGATTACGTTGAGTTGGACCGAACATCTCGAACGCTGGAAAGGCTGGAGTACGAATCTCACCGTTGGAGCAGGACCAACACGCGATCAACCCACACGTTTTCTCCAAAACCAAGTCGTCCATGAAACATTGAAAGGTATCCCTAAGGTCCCGGTTCGAGAAAAGCGCCGGCAAACGGACTTTATGATCACTGGCACCTTGAATCGATGGTTTTCGCTCGGCTCGATAGACAGAATTCTATTTGCCGGGTTGGGGGTCTCGTCTGGCAGTTTGTATCATGAAGTCTTCGGACGAATGGGCGTACGCCGTTGGTCGCCGATCGAAATGATCTACGGCCCATCCGGCGAGGAGAAACCCTGGTGGGTGTCAGTTTTCGGCCCATTGCGTTTTTCAGGAATGTATCGATACTCAAGGGTATGGGAGGGCGCCGCACTTCGTGCGCTGGCACCGGAATCACACATTGCACAGGGGTCAGTCAGCTATGGTTGGATGCGAGAGGATCACTTTCCACTCTTTGAGGTTGAAGTTGGCGTAACTCTTGATTCCGGTATATTTTTAGACGTCTTGGGCGATTCACTTGAAGAACGTTTTTACTCCGTGGCTATACGGGCCCATCCCTTTACCCTTGAAACCTGGAACGATCAACTCAACAGCAAAGACTTCGGCCCGACATACGGCGCTCGCTTGATGATCGAGCTGTATACCTTCCTCCCCGAGAGCTGGCAATGGCGCTAGACACCCCAAATGAACACCCGTACGCGAGAGGAATCCCTGTGTCCTACTTGCCCCAATCGACAAACCATTGCATCAAAATAATATGATTCATGGCATTCGGTCCTGTCTGTCTGTTAATGGCTTGATTTTGATAACCGAAGTCCACACTCAGTGAATCACTTAATTTACGACTAATTCCAAGAAAGGCTCGATTTTGATCGAATCCGGATTCCGGTCCACCTTGAAGAGTATTGAGCCCCGCAAACACTTCATCATACACCACAAAACCCCAACGCTTCTCTGCTCCAAATGGGACATCCACCCGAACCATCTCTCGAGCTCTGAGCGCCGTTCCACGTGCATTCCGAATAAACCGTTCTTCTAAACGTGTTCGGCTCGAAATTCTGAAGTCCGTAAAGGCATGCCGAAAACTTAGCTGTTGGTACAATCGATGCTCATCACGAAACTGCGGTTCGTAATTGGTCACCCAGGCATAGCCTTGCCAGATAGAGAATGACTTGGAAAGTTTATAGCCAATCGCCGGCCGAAGCAGAAGTTGATCAATCTCCGAAACGTTGTCCCCGAACCGTGGATTGACTTCAACCCAGCCAAGAAAGTTTCCAGGCAAATGCAATCGATTGTAAATCGGAAACCAGAGCTGGCCATCATGATCAGTTTCTGCTCTGACAGTTTCAGTTCCGAGGCCGGCGAAAACAAAACACACCAGCAACATGGCTTGCCATTGAATCTTTAAGAAATTTCGATGAACCTTCAAGTGCATCCTCCTTGGTTAACGCATGTCCTCGTCAATGCCGAGCAGCGGTCATTCAAACATTGTGCATCATCCGCCCTCGCACCACCTACACAACAATGAACACATCACAACATTTTCTACTTATCAGCTTTCCATGAGGGAAAATTATGATGCTTGAATAATAGGCACCAAAAACATGTAACACAGTCCGTTCGACATCAACGAGTTCTCATGTACTCGTACGGCCAAAAAATGCAACGTACTTGGCCCCTATGTCGATAACAGAGAACGGAGTCATCTATGCTCATCGAAAAAGGATCCGATAACGTTGGACCATTCATTGTTGAACGTTATATATCTCCTTTTGACGTTCTCATCAGTTACACTGTCATCGTGATAGGTCCACTGAGAGAGAAGAAAAATGCAGAAACGAACTTTTGGCAATGTGCACACCGATCAGATACACATATTCATAACTGCGATCGACAATGACAGCGTTGCCCGACTCAATTTTTTCCATCTCTTTTGGTAGGCCAAGACGATTGTGAATGGAGTTCGGCCTCGCGCTGCATACGACAATTGAGGCGATGAGATATCGAACCGTTGAAGACGATAAGTGACAGAGAATAAAGGAGCTGACAAACAATACGGATAATGCCGTGACCGCGGCATTGTCCGTGAGACGGTTTCTCAAGGGGAGCAAGGAAATGCTCGACGGCACGAAACACATTGCGATACTGCCGCCAACCTGACGCAACAACGAGTCAAGTGACATGAGCCAATTTGTTGAATATCTTAAGGAAGTGTTCGTCCACTTTGGACCTATTCACGCGCGAAAAATGTTCGGAGGGTACGGGGTCTACTTCCGAAAAACGATGTTTGGACTTGTAGCAGATGATGTTCTGTATCTAAAAGTTGATGCCGAATTAGCTAAAGACTTTGAGGCACGGGGGTTAGGTCCATTTGAATACTGCAAGGGCGACAACGTCGTAAAAATGTCCTACTACATGGCTCCAGAGGAAATACTTGATGATCCTGACGAAGCTGCGGCATGGGCCAAACGTTCCTATGATGCCGCGCTTCGATCAACCTCAAAGAAACGGGGAAAATCCAAGAAGCGCTTGCCCTAACCTTATCATAAAATACTTCCGACACATTCATGTGGCAATCACGGACCGTTTGTCGTTGTCCATGACTTTTCCTTGGAACTTGTCAATTTTTTTCTGCCAGTAATCGCTGAATTTCCTTTTCAGTGGCTTCATAGGCACCTTCGCCTATTCGGGTATACTGAATAATACCCTTCTTATCAATTAAATAAAGCGTTGGCCAATAACGATTCCGAAATAGACGCCACGTTGTAAAATCATTATCAATCGGCACAGCATAGGGCAATTGCTTCTTCTTGATATAGTCTTCAACTCGACTCACATCGTGTTCATATTGAAACTCTGGAGAATGGATCGCAATTACGACTAACCCCTCCGCTGCATATTTTTCATGCCAAGCCTTCACATAGGGTTCGATATTGCGGCAATTCCAACATCCAAATGTCCAAAACTCCACCATCACAACCTTCCCACGAAGGTCGGCCAAGCGAAGCGGTTGCGAATTCAGCCACGTGTCATTGGTAATCTCAGGAGCTTGAGTTCCAACTCGAGCATGCGCTGGAGGACTATTGAACCACAACGTCAACACACAAACCCAGCACGCAATCATCCCCCCCGATATCGCTAATGATGGAATTCGCATTACACGCTCCTTTCGTACCTTCCAATCATGTCGCACTTCTCCCGCTGCCAGAAAACAGTATCTCGCTTGTTCAAATACCTGCCACCAACTAAGAACCTAACCTGAGAGTATGGTCATGAAATCGGAAAATATATTACAGATTGGCTGAATTTTCCGATTGTGCCAATTGAGGGCTCCTCATGCCTATCTATTGTAGCCTTTGTAATAAATACTTATATGTACGTACAAGCAATCAGACGGGTACGTAATTTCAGTGTCTGCAAATCCATCCAAAGTATGTTTTTGGTGAAGGGAAATCGCTCACAGGCTTTCAACGACAAGCCCAAGCCACGACACTATATGTCGTAGGATTTATTCGCTTTTCAAGCAATATCATCACAATATTCGTTTTCCCAACCATGGTACCTAAATTGCTTTTCCGAGTGATAACGGCAATTGCAATCTTCTTCCTTAACGCTTCTGTACGACAGCATATATTCATTGTACATACAACCTGGATTGCATAGGGGGCTCTCACCTACAAATTCTCCAAGCCGTGAATCAAAAAATGATAACGACTCATCACATGCCTCAACCAAATGGTGGCCTGTTCTCTGATCCGCATGTACTACATTTCATTCAGGGGGTTTGTTATTCATGCTGTTTCATGATCCAATTTTATCATTTCGCTTTGACCAAGATGACGTTCCTTTATCTACATCGACTAATGTAGGACGCCCACGAATCCATGGGAAGTTTTTGTATAGAGGCCAGGAGAAGTTGTGGATTCGAGGAATTACCTATGGCACGTTTCGGCCAAATGTCGAAGGAGACTTGTTCCCGAATCCCATCGCAGTCGAACAAGATTTCATCCGCATCGCCTCGCATGGGTTCAATGCCATTCGCACCTATACATTGCCGCCACGCTGGCTTCTCGATCTTGCGTTTCACCATGGGCTCCTGGTCCTCGTAGGACTGTGGTGGGACCAGTTTGTCACCTTTTTAGATGATAAAGTACTAGTCCAGTCCATCAAGCATCGTGTCCGGGAATCAATCCAACGCTGCGCCGAACACCCTGCAGTGTTGGCCTATTCGTTGGCAAACGAAATACCGGGCCCAATCGTTCGCTGGTATGGACAACAAAAAATCGAACGCTTTCTTGAGCAACTCTACACCATCGTCAAAACCGAAGATCCACAGGGACTGGTCACGTATGTCAACTACCCCACAACGGAATATTTACACCTTCCCTTCCTTGATTTTATCTGCTTTAACGTGTACCTCGAACAACAAGACGCGCTCATCGCCTACCTCGCACGCCTGCAGAATATTGCCGGAGAGCGTCCTCTGGTCCTTGCTGAAATAGGGTTAGACAGTCTCCGGAATGGTCAGGACCGACAAGCCGATGTCCTTGATTGGCAAATTCGCACCGTCGGGGCTGCCGGAGGTGCCGGAGCGTTTGCCTTTGCTTGGACTGACGAATGGTATTGTGGCGGCCAAGAAATAGAAGATTGGGACTTTGGGTTAACTGACCGCTCACGACGGCCCAAACCAGCTCTATCAGCGGTTGAAGCCGCGTTTCAAGATTTCCCGATTCGTCCACAACAAGAATGGCCACACATTTCTGTCGTCGTGTGTAGCTACAATGGATCGCGAACCATCCGTGATTGTCTCGAAGCCCTTCAGCAACTTGCCTATCCACAGTATGAAGTGATTGTCGTCAACGACGGTTCAACCGACAATACAGAAGACATCGCAAGAGAGTATCCTTGCCGTGTGATCAGTACGACCAATCAGGGATTGAGTAATGCTCGAAACACGGGAATGCGAGCTGCCTCGGGTGACATCGTGGCCTATACCGACGACGATGCGTACCCCGATCCACACTGGCTGACGTATCTTGCGCATATGTTCCTGACCACCTCTCACGCGGCGATCGGAGGCCCCAACCTGCCACCCAAAGATGACGGATGGATTGCGGAATGCGTCGCCCATGCTCCAGGTGGCCCCATTCATGTTCTGCTTGACGATCAACTTGCAGAACATATTCCAGGGTGTAATATGGCCTTCCGGAAGCGTCACCTTCAAGCCATAGGCGGATTCGATCCACAATACCGAGCTGCAGGCGATGACGTCGATATTTGTTGGCGATTACAAGAACGAGGGTGGACAATCGGGTTTCACGCCTCCGCTCAGGTCTGGCATCATCGACGAAATTCCATTCGAACTTATTGGAAACAACAACGTGGATACGGCCGAGCCGAAGCGTTGTTAGAAAAAAAATGGCCACAAAAGTACAACGTCGCTGGGCATCTGTCTTGGAAGGGCCGGCTTTATGGCAAGGGCAGCACCAACGCTTGCGCGTGGAGAACGTCACGCGTGTACCACGGCGTGTGGGGCAGCGCTCCATTTCAGTTGATGTACCAAGGAAACCCCTCAAGGGCTCTCTCCATTTCACAGATGCCTGAGTGGAACTTAGCTATCAGCATACTGACTGTCCTCACGATCCTGGGGGGCATATGGTCTCCACTCCTCATCACGCTTCCTCTTCTGATCGGTGCACTTGGTACAGGCGTGTTCGTTGCGCTACGGCAAGCCCATCGATGTCCGTTCGACGTACCCAAGACTCCATTGCTTCGGACCCGATCGAAACTGGTCACGGCAGGACTCCACCTTCTTCAGCCCATTGCACGATTGACGGGACGCATGTCTTTAGGCCTGACTCCTTGGCGAACTGACCTTTCAGAAACGATGCTTCTCCCATCGACTCACACATTTACGGCTTGGAGCGAGCAGTGGCAAGCTCCAACCGATCGATTGGAAACAATCGAACGCACGATTCACGGCAAAAGGATGACGGCAGACCGTGGGGGTAATTTTGATCGATGGGATTTACACGTCAAGTCTGGAGTACTCGGGGGAAGCCTCGTTCGTATGGTGAGTGAAGAACACGGGCAGGGCAAACAGCTCATTCGTTGCCGCACATGGCCAACATTTTCGAAGGGTGCAATCACATGCGTGGCGATCCTCGGAATATTGGGTGCTTGGGCACTGATCGACCAGGCCTGGGTGCTCGGGACGATCTTGACGGGTTCTTCCTTACTACTTTTATTGAGAACACTGCAAGAGCATTCTTCCGCCACGGTTGCCATTAAAGAAGGCCTGATGGCCAGCGTCGAGTGCACCACACCACTGGATGAACCAGCTTGTGAGGAGGAAGCTTTATTTCCTGAACCTGCAGTCGTCACAGACTAGCTGTCGTGTATTCTGTCTGAGTGACAGGGTCGCACACCTTGCAAACCTCTTTGCACCTAAGAGTCGAACATGATCACATTCTGATATTCATGCGCATATGACTAGACAAGACACGCGCCACATCTCACAACATCTTAGTACGTGCACACTCTCCGTCTGGCTTCTTCGTCTGTGCGGCAAGGGCGAAGGAATGATGATCGTTTGGGGAGTAACCCTTCTCCTCGGTGGCTCAGCATTCGCGCTTCTTCAACCCTGGCCGTTGAAACTTGTCGTTGATACGGTGCTCGGAAGCCATGAGGTTCCGGTAGCCATGGCAGACCTGATGATGTGGGTTTCACAGTTCGTGCCGCCGGTGCTTGCTGACGAAAAAACCCTTCTCTTGCTGATTCTCTGTACTGGCATTTTGTTGATTCAGCTCTTCATGGGAGGGTTGACCGTTCTTAGCACCTATATTCTCGTCGCGATCGGTCTTCGCATGGTGTTCAGGTTGCGGTGCCGTCTCTTTCACCACCTCCAAAGACTTTCCCTCGCCTTCCATGATACCACCACGGTTGGGGACTCCCTGTATCGCGTGACCTGGGACACCTATTGCGTTCAGGCCCTGTTTAACAGCGGGCTTATTCCTGCGTTGATAGCTTCGTTCACGCTCCTGGGCATAGCCGGCATTATGCTCTTTGTCGATTGGGTACTGACGCTGGTGGCCTTAGCCATCGGCATACCGCTCTTGCTCTTAATCCGAAAACTTGATCGCCCCATGCGAGATCGGTCTCTACGCGCAGCTGAACGCGATAGCGACATCAGCACTCGAGTCCAGGAAACGTTGTCATCGATCCGTGCCGTGCAAGCGTTTGGGCGTGAAGCTGAGGAGAGTCAACGATTCGGCCGCCACGCGGATGCAAGTCTTCATGCCACGTTACGATTGACGGTGTTACAGAGTGGATCACAAGCTATCGTGGGTGTGTTGCTGGCTGCCGGGACTGCTGCCGTGGTGGGAATTGGGGCGTGGCGAGTTCTACAAGGCGTACTGACCGTCGGCGACATCGTCCTCCTGGTCTCCTATTTAGCAATGTTGTACAAACCACTAGAAACCTTGGCATACACAGCCGCAACAATTCAGAACGCCGCCGCAAGCGCAGGTCGAGTCTTGAGTATTTTAGATCGGACACCGGAAGTCAGAGATAATGCGAATGCGGTCCCTTTGGCCTCAAAAACCTCAGGTCCTATTATCTTTGATCATGTGAGCTTTGCGTACGACAAGGAGAAACACGTCCTGAAGGACGTCTGCCTAGAAATTCCTGCAGGACAGACAGTCGCACTCGTCGGGCATTCGGGCGCAGGGAAAACCACATTAGTGAACCTCGTCATGCGTTTCTACGATCCGACAGATGGTCATCTACGACTCAACAACAACCGCCTTCAAAGCCTGACATTGGAGTCCTTGCGGAAAAACATGGCGTTGGTCCTGCAAGAGCCGGTGTTATTCTGCTCAAGCATTCGTGAAAACATCGCTTACGGTCGTCCCGAAGCCACCAATGATGAAATCGAGGAAGCGGCCCGAGCAGCTGGCGCGCATGATTTTATTCAGTCGCTCGCGAGTGGGTATGACACGCAGATCGGAGAGCGCGGCGTCGCCCTTTCCGGTGGGCAACGGCAACGACTTTCGATCGCCCGCGCATTCCTCAAGGATGCGCCCATCTTGATTTTAGATGAACCAACCAGTGCCTTAGATTCAACGACCGAACGCCAGGTGTTAGACGCACTTCGTCGGCTCATGAACAATCGAACGACGTTGATTATCGCTCACCGGCTGTCAACCGTGCGCGATGCAGATCAGATCGTGGTGCTCGACAATGGAAGAATCGTTGAACAGGGAACACACCAAGATCTTGTCAAGTTAGAAGGGCAGTATGCCCGACTGTATTGCACACAGGTCGGGGACCAACCCTCATCTCTGCGTGAAGTGCGCACCTGAATCCCGACCTACAGGGACTCGGGAAAACAGGCAATAAAAAATGGATTGCCCACACTGATGAATCGACTCATGAGACATCTATGACGCAACAGCTTCGCATCATCGTCGCCGGCCTGGCAGGCCTCTATCCGATCGGAGGCGTTGCCTGGGACTATCTGCAATACGTGATTGGGCTGTCACGATTAGGACACGACATCTATTATTACGAAGATTCATGTTGCTGGCCCTATCACCCCATTAAAAAAACACGTGTGCCCGAATCAACCTATTCGGTAGAGTTTCTCAGCCGGTTCCTTCAGCAATATGCTCCCCACCTGGAAGCGCGATGGCATTACCGACACCTACGCGAGACGAGTTTTGGGATCAGTCCACACGCGTTTGATGAGGTCGCAAGAACGGCCGATCTCTTCCTGAACGTGAGCGGCGCCTGCACGATTCCTGACAACCTTTCTTCACAGTGCACAAAGATCTTTCTTGATACCGATCCCGGGTACAACCAAATCGTCATGAGTGAACGCCCGGAATGGTCCGAAAATGTCGAACAGTGGGGCGCAACCGTCAAGGCTCATGACAGGCATTTTACGCTAGCGGAGAATATCCATTCTCATGACTGCCTCATACCCAAGATGGGGTATCAATGGCACACAACACGCGTGCCGATCGTCGTAGATTTATGGGGCCACTTGCTTCAAGGCCTTCTGCCCGGATCAGCATCCTGGACTACGGTCATGACGTGGAATCCGTTTAAAGGAAAGCTCATATACAACGACATTGAATACGAAGGTAAAGGAGCTGAATTTGAAAAGGTGTTCGAGCTACCTCAACGTACAGGCATACCATTCACCGTGGCAGTAGGTGGCGGCAATGCACCGACAGAACGGTTACAGAAGCATGGATGGCACGTCGTCGAAGGAGAACGAGTGAGTCTCACACCGAACGCATACCAGGAATTCATCGCCGCATCTCCTGGCGAATTTTCTCCGGCGAAACACGTCTACGTCGCCATGCGCAGCGGCTGGTTTAGTAGCCGTAGCGCTTGTTATCTCGCGGCCGGCAGGCCCGTGGTCACCCAAGATACGGCATTCTCTTCGGTTCTCCCGGTCGGGAAGGGGCTCTTATCTTACACAAATCTCGAAGAAGCGGTGCAGGCCATACGCGAGGTCAACGCAGATTACTCACGACATGCGAAGGCTGCTCGCGTGATTGCCGAAGAACACTTTGATTCAGACAAGGTGCTTAGCCAACTGCTTGAGAAGGCATGTAGCAGTGCTGATTTAGCAGATAACCGAATCTGATCTCTTTCGAAGACCTTAGACTACAGCAAATTTGAGTAACTTCAACCGTTTGATCGACGGAGGAACGCGATGGTGAAACTGTTACCCGACCAAGTCAAAGAATTGTGGCAGCGTGTTGATCAACAACATCTTACTTCAAAAGATTGTTACATCGAGCAAGAACGATTGCTGGATACGTACCGACAGATATGGAACGAGGCTTTGTGCCTGGATAATCAGCGCAATCTTCAAGACAGCATACTTTGGGAACTTGGACGATACCTGCAATGCGAAGACATGGCGGAGATTCGAAGCCGTTGCCAACTTGCCCTGCCGACTCTCAAAACCGAATGGCAACACAAAGTCGGCGCAGGCGATCGAAAGTCTGTCGAGCAATTCTATGATGAGAGTCACACGACCCTCTACGAGTTAATGTGGTGGCATACCTTAGCCGAAGATTCTTCCCCCCTCGCGTATGTCACGGCTTTGGAGTTTGCCCGGCAACACGGCTGCCGTCACTACTTGGACTTTGGAGCAGGAGTCGGCTCCGGCGGCATTCTTTTCGCTGGCAATGGCCTACACGTGACGCTGGCCGACATCAGCTCACCCCTTCAACGCTTCAGCCAATGGCGTCTTGAGATGCGAAAACTGCCAGTGCAATTCATCGACCTCAAAACGGGGGCGCTGCCGAGCCACGCGTTCGATATGGTGACAGCCTTGGACGTCTTTGAACACTTAGTCGATCCAGTGGAGACGATTGATCAACTCTCAGATGCCCTAAAGCCCGGTGGATTCTTTTTTGCCCGCCTGGCTTCAGAAATCGATGAAGACCGCCCTCAACACATCGTGCAAGATTTCAGACCAACGTTCGAACGTTTAACGCGTCACGGTTTTGTTCAAGTGTGGGAGGATGACTGGCTCTGGGGACATGTTGTCTTCCAAAAACCTTGAGTATCAAACCATGCAAACGATCATGGCATCCGAAATCTCTAGAACTTCGCACCGCTGAAGGCATTCTCTTAATCAATCAACGAACTCTCACCCTATCAACCAGCCGGGTGGTACTTTCAAGACAGGCACACACTCAACAGAATGAGAAAAACCGTTGAATTCTGTGAGACAGCAGACATATGCAACCAACACAACAGCCACATAGTCAGTATAGACCTCAACTCGATTCGCTGCGTGCCATTGCCGTCCTCGCCGTACTGGTTCATCACTATTATCCAGGGAGCGAATTTTTAGGATTGGGGTATTATGGAGTGCGACTGTTCTTTGTGTTGAGTGGATTCTTGATCACCGGCATTCTCCTTGATTCGCGATACCGATCTGAGCAAGCAGGACAAGGAAAAAAAGTGGCCTTTTATCAGTTTTACGCTCGACGCATGCTCAGGATTTTACCGGTCTATTATTGCGCGCTGTTCCTGACGTGGCTTGCGGGGAATCCAGACGTCCTGTCCGGCGCATGGTGGTATGCGACATACACATCAAACCTCCTCTTTATGACGCTTGGGTTTTTTCCCTTGACGACCGCACACCTGTGGTCATTATCTGTGGAGGCTCACTTCTATCTTTTCTGGCCGTGTGTCATTTTTTTTGTGTCCAAACAATACATCCATTGGTCCATTCTTTTGACAATTCTCGCTGGGCCAGCCTATCGATTATTTTCGATTGTGGAGTCACATGATCACGTTGAATTTTATACATCGACACTCTCCTCAATCGATAGTTTAGGCTGGGGAGCGCTTTTAGCTTGGCTGATTCACACGAATAGGGGAATGCCTGTACTCCAAAATACCGGCCGTAGGATTTTTCTGTTTCTTCCGATTATGACGCCCTTATTGATGAACGAACGCTATTTCTACGTGGTGGACACGACGCTGCTTTCCATCGCCTTTGTCTGGTTGGTGGAGGGGGCAGCCAAAGGCTTTCGTAGACCTGTCGGTGCCCTTATGAATTGGAAGCCTCTTCTGTATATTGGGCAAATCAGTTACGGCATCTATCTGTATCACCTCTTCATTCCCTGGGTCCTCTACGAGTTTGGCGGATTCTCACAACCGGCACACGTGCTGATCAATACTCTACTTTTGATGACCTCCACAATACTTCTCGCATCTCTATCCTGGCATTTTTTCGAAAGACCGGTGATGAGTCTCAAGAAATATTTTTCGCCTTCAGGTGCAATACCTGCACACAAAGAGCCTCACTCAACACCTCGAGACCAGGAATTTAGGTTTTCAGCAAAACACTAGGCCCAACAATCATCGTTACCCAATGACTTTGACATATAAATGAACATGTCTTACGAGTTATAGTAACGCGGTGTCAGCGAAGACTCACCTCGTCTGAGACTACGAGCCGTTCGTATTGTATCATGTTCTGAGGAGTACACACTCAGCTTCGTCACCTATGCTCAGACTTTTTGCGGACCTTCACTCTCGACAAAACATCAGTATGCTCTGCACACTTATTGTCATGATGACAACAGTCTGTGTAATTGGCCACGCTTCGACAAGCCATGCACGTGTTGATTCAGAAAATGTGTGTCCGCCTTTTGACTGGAAGACAGTACCAACGAATACATGGATCAACGTACCGACGTGTGGCGACTCACCTAAAAAAGTCTTTCACGGAGCTTCCGCCCTCGCATCAGATCAACGATTCGTTTTTTTCTTTGGAGCCGATACGCACGAAACAGATTACGACAACAGCGTGTACCGCCTCAGTCTCACGAACCTCCGCTGGAGTCAGGATTATGCCCCTGACTCACTAGACAGCTATCGCGTTACCCCTCAAGGCTATCCGATCACCACAACCAATCGCCCATGGGCAATGCATACGTTTGATGGATGGGATTATGATCCGACTGGAAAAACGCTCGTGCTTGTTGGATTTCCCAAACATGCGACACAGGCCATGCAACAGTTACAAGATAAGGGGAAACTCCGGCAACCCCTCAAATCTGCGACATGGCATTACAACCCTCAGACACGCTCATGGAAGTTGATCCAAACACCAACACCTCAGTTATTTGCAGGAGGATTCGCTTGGAATCCACAAGGAAAGCGTTTTATCGGACATGATGGAAAACGTACATATCATTACGACCCCCAATCCTACACATGGACAACGTACTTGGCTTCATCGATACCAGGCTATCATCTCCGTCTGACATACGATACGTTCGCCAACACCTTGTTATCACTGGGCAACAACGCTAATAGCCATGAATTGTGGAGTTACTCCTCACAGGCCACGCAATGGAAGCACGTCAATGTCGCTCAACCGCCTCTTCCCGGCAATGGAGCCGCCGTTGCCTATGGAACCCGTCACCACGTCCTGTTGTATTTGGCAAACGACTCACCAACGCCATACGAAAATTCATCAGGGAAAAGCGCAACGTTTCTGTATAAAAGCCAAGAACAACAGTGGGTAAAACTTCCCGTACAGAGTCCGCCGTTATTCGGCATGAACTATCTCACACAATACGACCCCGAAACCGGAGTCTTCCTGCATTTTGAAAAACCCACAATCTCCGACGAATACATGGCGGTGTGGGCATTTCGGTATCGTCCTCCGCCACCCAGCTAAGCACAAGCCTGTCCACGTAACAACTTCGCCTGACTTCGCCGATCGCCCCATTACGCGGGCTCCCCAATGAATACGCCATCTCACCGTTCGGCTTTTGCGGTAAGGCTTATCAGGGAAATGTCAAGACGTCCTCTTGATTTACCCGGCGTAAGTATGGAACGATCCTCTTTACCCCCTAAAACTTCAACTGACCCCATTGACCGACATACAGACTTCACGGCCTTTCCGTTTTGATGAGTATCTGCAAAACCTTTTTCATAACATTCGCATTCAGTATGCTCTACGTTTCGTCGGCAACCGCTGTGCCCATGAGCATCGAGACGACAGGCTCAGACTTATCCACTACGACTGAGGCTCAGTTCGCTCATGACAACTTTTCAGAAATCCCACTAACGACACAATCTGTATCTATAGAACCGGCAAAAGACTTCGACCTTGAACCACCCTCACTTCATACCGCTACACATTTTTTCCGCACACTCTTGTCATCGCTCACATATGAAATAAAGTTTACACCCCTCGGCCGTCTGTATACGGCGACCCCACACGCGCTCCAGTCACAGGACCATCCCCTTTTATCCTCTCGATTACTGCCCCACCCGGAAATGCCTCAGTCAACGGCCCTCGTACACAACACACATTTCGGTATCGAGCGGAACACAAAGGCCGTCTCCCCAACAAAACAGGAAACCGACAGATTCCCCACGGCATTGTGGTTCACCATACTATTCCTCCTGCTCGTAGCAGCTGTCGTCGCCATCATGTGGCAAACCAGAACAATCATCATTCTGCGCATCTGACAGCGTTGTCGCTCACATTATCTTAGACAAATTCGTTGATTCGCCTATTACGACATCATCCTTTGTTTTTTCTGGTTCACTGCTGGCGTCCTTCTTCTCCGGCTTAGGAAAATTTCTCTTTGACCGACATGTTCTATAGTGATGAACGCGAGTCAGCTTTTCAGAACCGCCCTGATTTTCACCATGCGATGGCCGCAGACGTGAGGAGTCCGGCATGACATCTTTCGTGTCCTCACTCGCATCACCCCCTCTCTCACCACTCCTGCGTCTGCGTTCAACCTATTATCGATGTTGGTATGAAATTTCCCGTGGCTTCACATGGATTCGCCGTGAATATCACGAACAACCTGCTCGTGCTCTTCCTGAAACACTGACACCCTACCAGCGCCATCGAATCAAGACGCTGCAACTGACGTATGGAGTACACTTTGAAGATCAGCTTCATATTTCGACAACATTGGAAAACTATGAATACCTCGACTTACTGGATCAAACCAAGGAAAAGCTTGGCTGGGAGCCAGACCGGAACAAAGAGCTAGTGGATGTGGGATCACTGAACTTCTACTATGCTCCAGCCCTCCATGCCTTTTTTCACCCACACACACTCCAGGGCATTGAACTCGAAGGGTATCGAGTGTACACCAATTTCTACAGTCGCTTTGACTACGCGCAATGTTATATCCGCCCCTTCGCAAATACTTCCTACACCGTCATGGACTTCTGTAACTTTACCGGTTCCGCCGATGGGATTACCTGCTTTTACCCTTTTGTGAAGCCTGAGCCCTTGGTGGCCTGGAGATTGCCCCTCAAAGTCTTTCAACCGCAACGGATGTTTGAGCGGATGGCACACAGCCTCAGACCGGAAGGCTTCGTCCTGATGATGAATCATGGAGAAGATGAGGCTCAGTGGGCCTGCACATTTGCTCAACAAAACGGCCTTCAACTGAAGAGCCAACCTCAACCGATTCCACCACTTTTCCCACGGGCTGACGTTCCTATTATTAGCGTCTGGAATAGAGCCTGAAAAGACCGATTTATAAGCCTTCCACTATGAAATATGTTGCACGAACAACAAGTTAGGAGAACGATGTGTTCAACTTTTTGCAATGTGTTTCCAATCATCCTTGACAAACCTCGAAAGCCAGTGCTACCTCCTGTGAATGATTCCAACACTTGAACAATCCCCTAAGCCCGAGACTCCAGAATCGGTTTCAACCTGGACGGGGCAGGCTCGCGAACAGGCCGTTCAACGTATGTTTACGGCTATCGCGGGGTTTTATGACCTGAATAACTCGTTACTGAGCTTTGGCCTCCATCATCGCTGGAAAAAACGAGCGATGCAGCACATTTCGAGCGTCAAAGGCGGCCGAGCCTTGGACCTTGGTGCCGGCACTGGAGACTTAGCCATCCTCCTCGATCAGCAACTGGGACAGACAGGACAGGTCGTGGCCGCCGATCTCAACGAAGCCATGCTTCGAGTCGGTCTCGATAAGGTCCAGAAGAATGGGCTAGCTCACCGCATTTCCTGCTTTCAAATGAATGCAGAACATCTGACGTTTCAGGATACAAGCTTCGACACGGTCACAGCCGGGTTTTGCATTAGAAATGTCGGAAATCGCTCACAAGCCTTTACCGAAATTCGACGGGTCCTCAAGCCGGGCGGACAATTTGTCTGTCTCGAATTTTCTCAGCCAACCACAGCAGTCCTCCGTAAACTCTACGATTTTTACTCGTTTCGACTTCTACCGTGGATTGGAACAGTCGTGGCCCGTGACGGTACCGGGGTCTATGAATACCTCCCTGCGTCGATCAGGACATTTCCCGACCAAGAGCGGCTTCGGGAACTGTTGCTGAAAGCCGGCTTTCAACGAGTCGATTACCACAATCTCAGCGGCGGCATCGTGGCCATTCACATTGCTGTGAAATAACCTCTATGAATTCAGTTCTCTACGTCTTTCTTCCCTGTAAAAAAGTCTATCCGACGGGGATTACCTATCTTGCAGACTTTATCCACCGGCGGCGACCCGAGGTACGGCAACATATCCTCGATCTCTCCTTATATCCGCTAAACGAACGGCAACAGATATTGCACGATGTTACGACGTCATTTCAGCCAGAACTTGTCTGCTTTTCCTGGCGTGACATTCAAATTTTTTCACCGCACGAAGGCGATGCCTCGCTGGAACATGCCTTCAACTTTTACTACGCCAGCAATCCGTTCAAACGAATCGTGGCATCCTTTCAAGGACTGCACAACCTCTATCGCTATTACATGGATATTCGGAGCAACTTATCCTACCCCTGGCTGATCAGCAAAAAATTTCCTTCCTTGCAGATCATGATCGGCGGTGGAGCGTTTACGGCATTTGCCGACCAGCTCATCGGGAAATTACCTGAAGGCACCATTGGGATTCTCGGCGAAGGAGAAGACGCGATTCTGAAGGTCCTGAATGGGGAATCCTTGAGTGAAGAACGGTTTATCGTCAAAGAAAACGGCGTGGTAACCAAAGGGACAAAGAATACTCCGGCCATGCTGGATTCCCTGACCGTCGATATCCCGTATCTCACGACAATTTTCCCGCAGCACAAAGAATATATCGGCGAGTCGATCGGGGTACAGAGCAAACGCGGCTGCCCCTACGACTGTGCGTTCTGTCTGTATCCTTACATTGAGGGCAAACGCGTCCGCTACCGGCCAGCTGAAAACGTCGTCAAAGATATTTCGCAGTACTACCACCAATGGGGCGCCCGACGGTTTTGGTTCACGGATGCGCAGTTTATTCCCGGGAAGGATGCCTACCCACAATGCACCGAAATTTTGGAACGGATCATTCAAGAGAAATTGGAAATTGAATGGTCAGGGTACGTGCGTACCTCGATGATCCATGCCAATCTAGCCAAACTCATGGTCCAGTCGGGCGTCGGCGATTTGGAAGTCGCTATCACGGCGGGATCGCAAAAAGTCCTCAATAGCCTCCACATGGGCTTCAAGCTTGAACATCTCTATGACGGATGTCGGTATTTGAAAGAGGCCGGGTTTCAGGGAAGAGTCATCCTGAACTATTCATTAAATTCGCCTGAAGAAACCGAAGAGACTCTGCTTCAAAGCATTGAATCGTACAAAACTGTGGCCTCGATTCTTGGAGAAGACCGTGTATTCCCGCTCATGTTTTTCTTGGGCGTGCAACCCAACACCGATCTGGAAGCACGGTTACTCTCCGACGGATATCTCTCAGCGGGCTATAACCCGCTGAGTCTCACGCCATGGAATATCAAGAAGCTTCTCTACAATCCCGCGCCTCTGAATAAGCTTATCGCCAAAGCCTGCCTCTCGGCATGGAATCGCAAACATGGGTCACGCGACCCGCGAGAATGGTCAGGCAGCCTCAGCCAACAAAGTGCCACGCAACAACATGGCCACACCTACGCCGACTCCAGTCTTTCCAAAGGCTTTGAAACCAACTCCGGCCGGGACGCGCTCCTGACGCTCGAAGAAATTCTGCGGACTCGGAAGCGGAAAGACTCCAAACGGTCTACGCCATCTCCAGCACCAACACCTTCCTCCTAATATCTCATACAACGATAGTTTTCTTACTCCAAAATCTGCAGATCGATGTTTGAAGCAGGGTATGACCTGCTATCTTTTGTTAAAATATAGAGCATAGTAAAAATTGGCCTTCACGTCAGCCTTGTTATATGGTTTAACGACATATACAACAGGACTTCAGAACTATATGGCAACACACGACCTGTACCTAGACATTCTCCCATCTCCCCAACGCCGGTTATGGGATGACCTGGTTAATCTACCAGGCTCATTTACCCTCTATGGTGGAACCGCCATTGCCTTACAAATCGGACATCGTCCTTCCATAGATTTTGACTTCTTTGCCTTCTGCAGCGTGACAGACTATTGATTAGCCTTAGAGGCAATAACGCTATATCAGTTAGGTGACTGGCCTCATCTGAAAACGTGGCAAGCTTAAAGACGATTTTAGGCAGTCATTTTTATGTTTTTACGCAGCCTGGACCAAGAGCAGTCATTCGGATTCGCTACTGGACTGACCCTTAAGTAGAGCCAGTTCCTTTGCCAAGTGGTGCATTGTTGATCCGGCTAAGGTCCTCCATGATGTCAAACACGTGGTCTGTAATTTCGGTTATTCCGATAGCGTTTAAGCGCTCGATGTGCATCGCCTTGTAGATCTCAAGATGTTCCTGGTCTATAAATAGATATGTCGACCCATAATGATTGGTGCCTTCTTCATGGGTCCAAATTTTCCAAATCACACCAGGTTCTTGCGCGATGCTTTCAGCAAGTCCTTTCGTATGCGCCAAAAACTCATCGGACACAAGTCCATCATAGACCATATGAAGGTCCCAAATTTTTTGTGTGCTCATTCCTAGTTCCCCTTTAGTGTCACTTGGTAGATGATGCGTCAATTTTCCTGATCTGGAGGAAGCACAAGATCGACAACAAGGCGAAAAACGCGGGGTCCGACCAACCGAAACCCACAAAAATACCTCTGATGCAGGCATACAGAGTAATGACAACGCCCAATAGGTTCGTCGACAGTAACCCCAGCATTACCTTGTAGCCAATCTCGCTGTTTGCTTCGGCATTACGAAAAAGCCAACTCACAATGGCTATCCCACCAAGAAAAATGCTGTTGTGTTGGGAAAGAAAACGCGCATAGCGGTCGTTTATTTCAAGACCGTAAAACGGTCACATGTAATCCGGAAGGAAAAAAAGTAGCAAAGCAAACAACGCGTAGACCGCCGCATGGACAGTTATTAGCACCGTGCTATTCATCGGATATGTATCCCCTAATTGGTTCTAAATAGCAGTCTGGGCAAGTGTAATCAACCTTCCAAGTGGTAGTCGGGCATCGATTGTAGGCAATCGCCAGTACGGTGTCGAAGCAACCCTGTTGGAAGTGGCCACTTCGGGTCGCGTCCTGCCAATCCTCAAACTTAGTACTTTGGGCTAGAAGCAAACGAATTACTAACTATCTTCTTCGAGCGGGAACAGCATCTCGTTGCCATCAGGCTCTTTGATGACGATTACCGAATACCTCCAATGCTGATTTCTGCGTTTTGACATAAGCGCGTGACTCACGCTTCCATCGTGGCCCTTCCATGTCATCCAAAGCCATTCCCCTGCAGATCACCCCTGTGCCCTAGGAAGAATGATTTGGCATGACTCCATTCGGGGTAAGACAGTTGGCATAAAACATGGCATCAATGGCATCAAGTATGGCGTCATCTGCTAGAGACATTCTTTTCTTTGATCTCTATCATTCTATGTATCAATCATTATTCATACAAAAATAGGAGGTCAACATGTCTTTAAAAGTTTCAGATAAGAAAGTGACTCTGGTTACCGGCGCGTCTTCTGGGATGGGGAAAGATTTCGCGAAAGCATTGCTCTTAGAAGGGATGACCGTTTACACCGCCGCTCGGCGAGTTGAGCAAATGGACGATTTGAAAGAGCTTGGTGCTCTTCCTCTTAAAATGGATATCACCAAGGAGGAAGATGTCCAAGCGGTGGTCACGACAATAGAAAAAGATCACGGTGGTGTGGATGTGCTCATTAATAACGCGGGATTTGGCATGTACGGCGCGATGGAAGATACGAGTATTGAGGACGCCCGTTATCAATTTGAAGTCAACGTATTTGGCATGGCGAGAGTGACGCAACTGGTATTGCCGTCTATGAGAGAGAAAAAATCTGGAAAGATCATCAATATTTCTTCTATGGGCGGAAAAATATATACCCCCTTAGGAAGCTGGTATCATGCCGCAAAACATGCGGTCGAGGGTTGGTCTGACTGCCTGCGTCTTGAGCTTAAAAATTTCAATATTGATGTCGTGATCATCGAACCCGGTATCATCAACACCGAGTTTGGGACGGTCCTCCTTGATCCTATGCTCAAGCGTTCAGGTCAAGGCCCTTACAGTAAAATGGCAAACGCTGTGGCCAACGCCACAAGAGACTCTTCTAAAAAAGGACAGTCCTCCGATCCTCAAGTCATCACCGATCTCATCATCAAAGCCGTAACAGCCAGCAAACCCAAAACTCGATACGCGGCCGGCAAGTTTGCTAAACCGATGATGTTTATCCGTACATGGTTTGGCGACAGGGTCTTCGATAAAATGGTGTTATCCACCGTGAAGTAGAAGGGACAACATATGAATCACGCACTATATTTTAGTGTCCAGCCAGGTTGGAAAATACTGATATCCGATATCGGTCTTAATCCGGCTGATGTCCTTACTTTAGCTGGCTTGCCGACTGATCTGTTTTCAAGAAAACATGCCACGCTGAGTGCAAAGGAATATTTTGACCTCTGGAAGGGCCTCGAACAGGCTGCAGGGAAAACAGAGCTCCCGTTAAAAATCGGTCAGGCCATTTCCACCGAAGCCTTTGATCCTCCAATTTTTGCAAGCCTGTGCAGTCCGAATTTCAACACCGCGTTACAACGGCTCAGTCAGTTCAAAAAACTCATCGGACCGCTCACGCTAGAAGTGGAGATGAAAAAAGAGCATACCAAAGCGACCATAGATTGTTACGGGCATAACGGCCACATACCACGATCTCTAGGAGTCAGTGAGTTGGTATTCTTGACGAAATTAGCGCGTCTGGGAACACGAGAGCCTGTCATTCCAGCCAAAGTGATACTCGCTGAGTTCCCAGAACATCGTCATCTTTACACAGAGTATTTTGGGACGTCTCTTCAAGCAGGAAAAAAGAACCAAATTGCATTCTCAGCAACGGATGGAGCTCGCCCTTTCCTGACTGAAAACGCCGCAATGTGGGATTTTTTTGAACCGACATTACAGCAAAAACTGATTGATTTAGAAATGGAAGCGAGTACGGCTGATAGGGTAAAAAGCGCCTTGTTAGAAATGCTCCCAAGTGGACTAAGTTCCCTAGAAGAGGTCGCCAATCGATTGGCCATCAGTAAACGGTCTATGCAGCGCCGTCTGAACGCTGAAGGGTTCAACTACCAAACAGTTCTTAACTCCACCCGAGAAGAATTGGCTCAACACTATTTATCCAAATCCTCTTTTTCACAAGGGGAGATTTCTTTTCTTCTTGGGTTTCAGGATACAAACTCATTTACCCGCGCTTTTAGTAGCTGGACTGGGAAAACACCGGGGCAGTATAGGGAGACTCTGCAATAATTAGGGATACGAAGGACTACTGGAGATTCTCATAAATTTTCATTGTGGCTTAAATGATATGTCCGCTTAGAGTCGAATGGCCCCTTCAACAGGTTCTCTAATACTTTCTCGCCCTGGCAAAAAGGCCTTTGGAAACTCCTCTTCCTGAAGTGACTATTGCTGTCCCTCTTCTTGGCTATGTGCTCTTAGAAAATCAAGAATGCTGTCAGCCCACTCAGTGGGGTTTTCAAGATGCGCAAAATGGCCACATTTTTCTAATACTTTGATGCGAATATTCTTCCCCTCTGCGATATCCGGAACCGGAAAGCGCATATCGTGTTGTCCGTGGAGAACAAGAACCGGGAAATCCTGCCCCATCAGCCAGGGCATGTAATTCGTGTGATCGGGTTCGAGTAACCCGGATTGCAAGGCCATTCCCCACTCGAAGGAGAAGTCCACGGTTTGCACGATCTTTTCAATCTCACTGACTTTTTCCAGATCATACACATCCAGGGGCAGTTGTTTGATCGCCAGTGTTTTCGTTTTTTCAGCTGGAGAGAGATCTGACCTGACGAACACATCCTGCATTGAGGGGATGCTGTCCAGTCGAACCTGATGCTCGGGTACTATCGCTATTTCTCTTTTCGGTGGATCTGCGAGGAGGGTTGAAGCGAGGACCATGGCCTTCACTCTGTGCGGATACTTTTTCGCAAAACGCAGCAGGATCCTTCCCCCGAATGAAAATCCCAGTAACCACGCCTTCGAAATACCTTCTTTATCGAGGAGTTGGACGACATCTTCAACAGCCTGATCACTGCTATATTTTTCCGGAATACCGAATCTGGTTGACCCCCCGCAACCTCGGATATCAAACAACAGCACGGGATACTGATCGGCAATTATTTCAAACGGAGGGATCAGATAAGTATGATCCCAATCGGGTCCGCCGTGAATGACCAGCAAAGGGTTGTTACCGTTCCCCAGTCTCCGCACCAACAGTTCTACTTCATCGAGCTGGACTTTCTCACTCCCATTGGTTTTTCCAGTGCTCATAATTGTTCGATCATAAGTTCGGGACTATATAACCAATGTGAACGCCAACGTAGATCTTCTCCCGTGCCTACAGGTCCTCCCCAGCTATGTAAAAACAAATCGTTCAGATTCGTTTGCACGAGACAGGACTACTGTTCTCCGTTATTTTCCAGAAAGCTCAAGGAAAGGTGGCATGGTTGCGTGGACACCTAGATTAGGACATAAAAATACAGGGTTTGGGTTTTTAGTCAAGCTTTGATAGAACTGAGTCATTTCAAGAAATTCCCCAGAATAACTCGACTCATCTTCATCACGCCTGATTCATTTAACCAGCATCCCTTTTCTTGTCCCATTCCATTCAACCTAGTAGAATGGACCTACAATTGATCCATAGTTATGACAATATGCGCCAGTAAATCTTTCAAGAAGGCACCTGACTGCTTACTGTCAAGCCTTCGTAAACACGTTGCGAACCCATACCGATCATTACAAGGAGAAGTCTTGGCTATTAACGAAGTGAGTGTGAAAAATCCCACACTACTCACGCCTTCTCAGGTTCTGGCTCAAGTACGGCTATTAGGACTCAAAACCCCCTCGAGAAGCCGTGACGATTATTCGCAAAACCAGAGAGGCTCGTTGACTTTGTTGATGCTTCTTCAGGAGAGGTTGTTTCGTTTATAAAATCTGATGCTGTTGCGATGCTAGGGTTGACCGAGCCTGTAAAAACTTATCGTCATTAACCCATACAGCCGAGTGTGAACAAAGCATGCAGCCAAACTAGCCCGACTCCCCGATAGAGTGCAAAACATTATCTCCAGTTGCGCTCATGTCTTAAATTCCGTATCGTAACGTCTTTTTGTTTACCGCAAAACTCGAAACCACACGCTTTCAATGCCGCAAGCTTTACGTCCTTGGACATCTCCGTTACGCCCCTGGCAAGAGGAGGCGTTCCAGGCGGTTTCATCGCACGCCACAGAGAACTTTCTCGCTGTTGCCACGCCAGGCGCAGGAAAAACCCGATTGGCATTACGTGTCGCACACGATGGGCTGACCAGTGGAAGGGCTCATCGAATCGTTGTCGTCTGCCCGACGACACATTTACGCGAACAGTGGGCCAAAGCCGCCCATCTTGAAGGTCTTCACCTTGATCCCGCATCCTCCAACCAACAAGAAAAAGAAGCGACGGACTTTCATGGACTGGCCACTACCTATCAACAAGTCTGTCTCGAACCAAAACGCTATCGAGCTCAATCGCTTCGAAGCAAAACCCTGGTAATTTTTGATGAGATTCATCATGCCGGAGAAGGTAAGGAATGGGGAGAGGCCCTGCAGGTTGCCTTTGATTCGGCCGTGCAGCGGCTCTTACTCTCCGGCACACCATTTCGCACCGACGATAACCCTATCCCATACGTCCGTTACGACAAGGATCGCCGCAGTATTGCAGACTTTCAATATGGCTATCCTGAAGCTCTTCGAGATAGCGTCTGCCGGCCGGTGATTTTTCCGTCGTATGAGGGAGAACTGGCCTGGACATCCCGCGGAGAAACGGTCCATGCCACATTCAAAGACGGCGTCAAAAAACCATGGCGTCGCGAACGGCTCCGGACGGCATTACTTCAAGAAAGTTGGCTGGGAGAAGTGATCCAGGATGCCAACGACCGCCTTACCTCTGTCCGCACGGCGGGCCATGACAATGCCGGAGGTCTCATTGTGGCGATGACGCAAAATCATGCACGGGATATCGCCGCCCTGGTTCAACGTATTACAGGAGAGCGGGCCCAGGTCGCAGTGTCCGACGATCCGGCAGCCAACCGAACTATTCAACGGTTTGCACACGGCCGGCAACGATGGTTAGTTGCCGTGAACATGGTCAGTGAAGGGGTGGATATTCCCCGATTGCGAGTCGGGGTCTATGCCACCAATGTCTTGACGGAGATGTACTTTCGCCAAGTCGTGGGACGATTTGTTCGAGTGAACGAAGATGGAGGCCAGGATAGTAAGTCGTATCTGTATATTTCCCAGGATCCGACTATCGTGAACTTTGCAAAGCAAATTACCACAGAGCGAAGCCATACCTTAAAAGAGCAATCTTCGCTCTTTGACGTGCCTCCTCTCGCTCCATCGAACAGAAAAGACAATCAAGAAGACGACTTTGAGCCATTAGGAGGCGTCGCTCATGCGGATGAGTGGATTGGAGGGGCTTTTTTCTTAACCCACCCTGAGGTCCCTGAGTCTCAGCAACACTTCTTCCGGCCAGCCCCACCACCATCTGAAAATAAAGAAAATGAATCAGTTGACGTCGTAGCACCTGAACCTGAACTGACCCTCTATGAACAAAAAAATGTCCTACGTGACCGACACAAACAACTGGTATCCCAATTAACTCGCCGTGATCGGCTTGACCATTGGCAAGTCAACGCGGCATTGAAAGAGGCAACCGGAACGGCGATTAACCAAGCAACGGTCAGCCAACTCAAGAAACGGCTACAACTGCTTGAACGGTGGGTAGAACATGGGTTTAAGAAAGGACGACGAAAAAGCTAAACCGGCGAAAAATATACCGAAATGAATCCGTTCTACTCGCTAATCGTGAAGGTCATCGTTCCCATGACATTCACGGCATGCAACGCTTGTCCGGGACTTCCATAGTAAATATTGACAAGATACCGTCCAGGATCCCACTTCTCTTTTGGTGGAGAAATGATGAAGTACCCATATCGTTGATTCATTTCCAATTCAATTATATCTTGTCCCAATGGCTCTTCACCATGAGGAACTCCATTGACGAGCGGATACCATGCCGCAGCAAACTGCCCTGGTGCATCAAGTGGCTGTCCTTCGAAGACGATAAAAATTTCTGGTGTGTCTGGGGGAAACGTTGAAACTCCTGGATCAACGGGCTCAACATAGGCATCATCGGTTAGCCACCCTGGCCGGCCATGTGAATCCCATGGGGTTTGATAGCCACGCGCCATGGTAATCCAGGAAAAGACTCCTTGTGGCCGTTTCCAATTTTTTTGATCAAAGGCCAGGTCTGGAGAATCCCGCGTCATATCTTGAGAAGGCGTCACAGGCCCAAAGGGATCTTCGGCTAACGCATGCTGGCTGAGCAACATGATACCAACCAAGGCCACCAGAAACGTGCCTACAGTCCAGGGCCTCGACGGACGGTTATGACCTATGTGATGTGTGGACAAGAAACCCATATCGCACCTCCCGACCCTCATAGAAGAAGAGAAGGTCTGAATAATTTCTTCTTGCTTCTCCTATGTTACCTCAATAGTCACAGACAATACGAGGATATAGCGAATCCACATGTACTCCAAACAGGAAAAGCCCTCGAACTCCGCGCCGGACAAATTCTCAACTCGCGCAAGTGACATAAGTCGGCTATCACACCCGTCGGATATCGCTCACACGATAGAAATGTTCGCAGTATTCACGATTGATACATGAGAATTTGAGCACACGGCTGACGCCGCCATCGCAGAAAAGGACGGTTTTTTTGAGGTGCCCATAACAGGATTACGGCGTTGGTGCAGCAACACGGGCTTTCTCCACCCCTTGCCGGCGTTCTTCAAGAACTCCGTTCGCAATTTCCTTGACATGCTGTTCCAGGATTAGCCGCAAATGACTGCCCGCCCGGTAATCCGCCGGCGCCATAAAATGCACTCGCTCGGCATGGTGAGCCAATTGATAGCATTTCTCAAACGAACGTCGCGAGTCATCTTCCGCATTATAGACGGCAACGGCGAATCCTCCGTTTTTTTTCATGAGCGTAAAACACGGAACGTCCGTCGGTCCATCCCCGACATATATCATATGACGAAACGGCACACGCCGCATCTCTTCAGGCATATGGTCGTTGACATCCTGGTCCAAATCCAACAGGCCCTTGTTGACTCGAAACAGAAATTGCGTCTTCTGCGTGTGACTAATCGTGCGCTTTGGAAAACTAATATGCCCATTATCTTCGTCAAACTCACATCCAAAAATGGCCTTCACATATGTGGCAATGTCACTCCCATCGAGAATGGCCTTCAGTCCTGAACTCACCACATAATGCTCTAATCGAATCCCGAGTTCCTCGTACTCCTGCGGAGTAAAAAGGGCATTCAGCTCTTCAAAACATTCCGGCACTCCAGGGAAGAATGTCAGATCGGCGCCCATGGCTTTCAGATCCTGGTTCGACAGCTTCCGAATGGATTCATGTTCAAGCAACCGCTTCATATAGGCCAATTCTTGATCATAGCCCTTTTCTTTAATCAACGCCGTACAACTGGGCCAGAACTCTGCCGGATCGATCCCGGCATGCCGAAAAATCGTGTGGTCCTGCATGTAGTGAGGGCTCAGCGTATGGTCGAAATCATAGACAATGGCGATAATGTTGTGTGGATGCGTCATCGAAACTCCTTTGTCACCGTCCTGGAATTTGAGTGTAAGTTGAGAAGTAAAATGGTGTCAATGTGAGAAAGTCGAGTTGTTGAAAGGGAGTCTAAAGATTCAAGTCTCAAGGTAACGCGTGGGATGCAGAAACTTCTTGTAACATGCAACGTAAGACTTCCAGGTATGGGAAAAAGTAGCGGACTATTGGCGGGTTCGAGGAGCCTTAAGAAGAATACCGCATTCGTGTCCCGTGTTGAAACGAGAGAAGAATTTCATCCGGGCTGAGGTCTTGGGGAAAGTATGTTCCAGAAATATGTGCGCCGTTGATACTCGCGCCTTCTAACTGCGCTTCGGAGAGATCGACCCCGCGAAGATCGGCCTGCCGAAAATAGGACCCGCGCAAGTCGAGTCCCTTCGCATCCAAGCCCCGCAAATCAACGTTTCGAAAATCACAGTTCGTCAAATCAACGCTATCTCCAAGCGCCCGCCGGTCATTAAAATCTTTCACCTTCCCTTCACGAAGTAACTGGTACATCGGGTCATTCAATATTTTCGGGATCATGGGCATGCTCCATTGAATTACGTGGCTTGACAATTGTCCCTCTCTTTCTTGTCGGCGTGTTGGAAGATAACATTAAAGACTACACAGGGAGGACTAGAGCGAATCCACATAAAAAAATGCTTGAAAATACTCAAGATCTTGACATGGACTCTGCAGGCAGGTACATATTATGGCAACTGATCGAAAAGTTCTTTAGGAAGCAGCAGATGCAACCGACAAGCACTTAAGAATGCACCCGATTCATCACTGGTGGACAGAAGTATGAGAGATCTGCCCCGCCGAGTGTTCACTGGTGATGTCCCGTGGAATATTTCCTCACTACAGAAAATAACCGCACGACCATTACTCTCTGGGGTCGGTTTGACTCAAGAAGACGCCAAGAATTTCTTACAGCATTTCAACAAGCCTTAAAAGAGAGCACGAATGAAATCGTGATCGATTTACAGAAGGTGTCATTTATTGATAGTACCGCCGTTGGCCTCTTGATGGTCGCCCACCAGAAATGTGCAAGTCCTCAAAAAGGCTTAAGCCTCTGTGTTGCCAACGGCCCTGTGAAGCAGACATTAGACTACCTGAAAGTCTCGGACATCCTTCCAGTGAACACATCACAATAAGCTCCCTCTACCGTGGGTCTCCGCCATCTGACAGAATGCTCACGCTGACCAACACGGATACGACAAACCACCGTACCTTTACGGATTGGGGGTCGTTTCGTTGAGAAGATCCTGAAGCTTAAAGCGAAGATTGGCAAGCTCTTTGGATCGGAAACTCCCCTTGGTCTGTTGCAACACTTGAATGGCTTCATAAATACCTTCACGTAATTGAAAGTAATCTGACAGCAGTGTAGCGTGAGAATCCGTCGATTGAGGCTGCCCGGCAGAGACCGACTGGATCTTTAAATACTTTACAACCTCCTGAAGCTGCTCTTGCAGTTTCGAGATACACGATTCGTCAACCATCGTATCCGTTGAATGCACCTCGTCAATATTCTTAAATGTCAACAGCGCATGCTCAATGTCTGCCAACTCATCCAATCGTTGTCGCGCGACGGCACGGACGGAGCGGATCGCTTCTAATTGACGCTTGAACATAATGCCTTTTCGAACCGATTGCAGTAAGTATGGATAGTCAACCGGCTTCACAATATACTCGAGAACGTTCAAACGCACGGAGTCCACGGCTGAAGCCAGAGAAGGAAAACCGGTCACGACAATGACCGGGAGAATCTTTGAACGAGCTTGAATCTCATTAACCACTTCCATGACGCGATTTCCAGGCATCTTGAGATCTGTAATAAGCAGATCATAGGGATTCTCATCCAACGCCAACGACAGTTCCCGTACGTCTCCGACGATATCACACTGAAACCCTTCATCCAGGAGGAGTGTTTTCGTGGCCTTTGCAAACGTCTCCTCATCGTCTGCCAGTAGTATCGTGCCTTCCATGTCCATGACGACTCTCCTTTGACTCAGTGCACAAGCGGTAACGTCACCGTAAATATGCTTCCCTTCGTTCCATTCGATGTACAATCCAGCTCCCCGCCCATCGACTCAATCAAACTCCGGGAGACTGACAACCCCAACCCTAATCCGAAACTTTGGCCTTCCTGATTGCCCTTCGTCGTAAAAAACGGTTCAAAGATATGAGAGACAACATCTGGGGGGATGCCTGCCCCCTGATCCGAGACAGACAGCACCAGCGACGTTTCATTCACCGTGGTGCACACCATCACAACTTGCTCAGGCGCAGAGGCATCCACAGCATTGTGGATCAAATTACAAAGTACCTGTACCAGTTCAGTCGAAAGGCATTCAACAGTAATCATGCGATGCGGGAGCCGAGCCTTCAGAGATACCTGACAATTCTCTGCAACTGGCAGCATAATATTAATGGCCGTGCGCACGATTGGCACAATATTCTGCGGCACCAGGTGCGACTGTTGGGGACGGTACAAATCATACATATGCCGGACGATACTGGCCATCCGATTGACGCATTCATCAATACGTCCGGTGTACTCAAAATACGGATGCGCCGGATCGACGGCCTGCTTCACCAAGAGCATCGCTTGTCCAATAGAGCGGTGAATACGTCACAAACATATATCTCATACCTATTCGCGCAAGGTTAACCCACGACTCGTAGGACACTTTGTTTCCAGCTAGTGCCGCATCGAATTTTGCCTTGACCGTTCTCGCGAACATTTCTTCTCCAAGAATTATTCGAACCATTGTCCCTTCAATGTCACGACGAGAAACACCATACATGTATTCATAGGCAGGATTCACTCGTTGATAACGATACTGTGAATCAACAATGGCAACGAGATCCGGCAAACACTCAAAGATACGTTGCATCAACCAAAGATCTTCATTCATAACCTGTTGATCAGTCTGATCAATGCCAACAGTCAGTACGCAGGGCTTTGCCATCATGTGGCATGGCTGCTTTACGAAATCCATAATACGCAGTCCATGGGCAACGGTCGAAACCTGTTCGCTTAAGAGTTCTTGACTTTTGAGGGTAGTCAGCACTTCTTGGTTCAACTGCTCATATTTTTCTCCAGCAACCGGACTATCCCATATGGCTACAGAATCTTTCTGTCATTAATTGCTCAACGGTGGTCTGGCATGAATCCGCCATGGCTTGATTGGCAAACAGAATCTGTCCATTCGACGACTGCAGAAACACCCACTGCGGAATCATGTCGACGATCTGCCTGAGCAACGATCGTTCTTCAACGAGATGACGTGCGCTATTCTTCCATTGGATCATCAAGACAGCGGTCACCCAGATGACATAGACCGAGAGCATTCTATTCACAATAACAGTCCAACGCTCTCCCCCTTTGGATGAAAAGAGATAGCCCAAAACTATCATGCACGTACAGACAATCGCCGCTCCAAGAGTCGCATGCGTGCCCTGAAACCATACGGTGACTAACACAACGGTGACATACAACACCCCTCCAGCCACACCAAGTGGAAACGACACATCTAGTAAAAAGAATACGATTGTCAGCATCACGAGAATTCCAACAAGAAATCCTTGCGAGACTGGTATTCGGGGAAACGCTATCGTCTGCATCGTACTCACCTCATGTTCGTAGCAAAAAACATACAATTGCCTGGAGAAACGAAACTGTATCAAGTTTAAATATTCGCCACAAATTGAGTAGGCAGAAAGATCAAGAAGGACAAGGATTGGCTGAAAACAAAGAAATTGTCTTCAGACCTATAGTTTTTTAACTTTTCATGAAGACCTATTCATCTGGGAAGTCGTGGTGTCAGAAGAGCTTTTGCTCAAGAACCTTACTCATTCCCTTATTCGTATGCATTTCTTATGGTCCTAGGTTTTTGCATTCTGCCGGGGTTCGTCCCGGCGGCCGAGGCCCTTGTGTTTCGGCAAAAGGACCCAAAACCATGAACGCCCAGGCCAGGCTCATCGGATGAGCTGAACCCCGGTTGGTGGGGCGGGCTAACTCGCTGCGCTCAAACAAGCCCG
>BQIV01000031.1 GCA_021604005.1 Nitrospirales bacterium
TGTCCACCGCGATGTCAAGAAGTTGGACCGGGGGATTCGCGAAGCCAAGGCCGGGAAGTTGGCCAATGCGAAAAAATACTTTGCCGAAGCCATTGCCGATATCGAATCAGACCCCAACATGGATAGCAAAGCATTGGGGGCGGCCAAGTTTAACCTGGGAGTGATTCTGATGTATGAGCGAAAGCATGAGGAGGCGGAAAAACTGTTCTCCGGAGTCGAAGACGTGGCGTTAGAGGAATTCCCGGTCCCCGTGATGAGAAGAACAAACGACTGCTTGCAACAAAAAGATGGGGAATTATTACCCGCCACCAATGGAGGGGGTTCATATTCACCACCAACATGCCCTGACCCTCCCTGTCATGAACATAACAATAGTGAACCTAAGAGGACATAATCCGCAACTTTCACAAGAAACAAAATAATGGAGAACGTTTTACTTCCTAGCCTCATTAAAGCCTTTGCAACTATAGCTGCAACACTAATTGCTGGAATTACTGGCATTATGCTTAGCAGAAGTTACTTGAGCGAGAGAGATAAACAGGATAAAGAATCTCAATGGCGGCAACATGCTATTGAACTTACGAAATTAGATGTGGAACGAAAGTTAAAGACACAATCCAATAACACATCGATACCCAGGCCCAGCATTTTAGACTTTCTTGCAAACTACCGATCATTGCAAGAGTTGGGTGAAATGTCACCACGAGAACTCTATGATAAAATACTTGAATCTCGAATTATTTCAAATCCTGATCAGTCGGATAAATCCGACAATGTTTCATAAAAACAATTGGCTATTTGATTATGGCAAAAACATAATAATTTTGATAAAAACCTCCTCCTCGCTCGTCAACGGAATTCTACAAAGCAAATTAGCTCAAGCTCCCGGCTCAACCCCACTTTGACTGTTTCATATTTCAGACCTTTTCCTCCCGTATACCCCAGAAGAGTTATTGACCGCTTTCTTCTTCGATCCATAGGCTAACCACCAGTACGCTTATCAATACAGAAGGCATCTCGTCATTGGGGGGAAGCTTTCTTTCTTTTCATTGGAGTCCGCAAGAGCCGACTCCGGTCTTTTCTCTATGGAGGTTTTATATGTCCGCTCTATCCACACTTTCACGTACATTTATTCTGTCTCTGTTCTGTGTATCCCTGTTCTTCGGAACGACTGTCGGCTTCGCAGCCGATAGCAAGCTCAATCTCAATACCGCCACGGCCACCCAACTAGAAAGCCTAAAGGGTATTGGCCCGGAACTAGCCGAACGGATCATGGATTATAAAAAGGAAAATGGAGACTTCAAGAACATTCAAGCTTTAGCCAATGTCAAAGGCATCGGAGACAAAAAACTCGCGATGCTCAAAGATTCGGTCATGGTAAAGAAGTCTTCAAAAAAGAAGTAAGGAATGGGAGAGCCCGACGTATCGCGTGAGACGAAGGTTCCACGAAGAGCGGGATTTTCGTCTCACGCTCTATGCGTAACGTTTCAGGGGCATCTCTAAAAACCAGGATTTTTGTGTGAGGGCAAGGAAGGCGCGCGCGGAACTTGGGCTCCTGTTATCGTTCTCGTGGAAAGGAGAATCCATCCCAACAACGGAAAGATGGCAGTACCGTCTGCCCTCTGGCCCATCGTGCCCAAGGCCACTGCCCTGAGCCTTGGCTACGATAGTGGGATGCCCCTCACGATACTGGTGAACCCTCCAGTATGTCAGGGGAGCGGGCTCTTGCTATTTTGATCGTAGATAGCCAAGACATGAGGATTTGAGCACGCGACTGACGCCGCCATCGCGGAAAAGGACGGTTTTTAGAGGTGCCCTTATGATATCGGCAGTAAATGCATTCTCGATTGAGGGGTTAAGCGCCAAGTGCAGTATTGAATCGATTCAGTTGAGCAGGTGACAACGTAAACTCACCCGTGGCTTCGATGCGAGAAGGCACCAGCATGACCGTATGAAAAGAAATGTCTCGAATGGCGATTTTTTGCTCAAGTTCATCAGTTGAACTAATTTCAATCGCTTCCACCGATTCCATGACTTGACCATTATCTTGCGGCCCATACGTGGCAACAACTTCTTGAAGAATTTCCAGAATTTGCTCATGTACTTCAGACTCCTTGACGGCCTGATCAACCAGTTCCACAACCCCTTGCGCTTGGTCTGTCAGGCTAAAGTTCTCCAACCGCTCTTTTCTCCGTAAAAACAAGAGATCGTTATCCACATCTTTACTAAATGCTCCGTAGGCAAACCGCATAAATTCAAAATGCAGGCCCTTGAGCCCTTTTCCCAACATTTGCAATTCGCTGAGAAACATGAGTTGTTGGAATTTTACATCACTCATAAATCCATGGGGTTCGGCTAGATTCAGTAAATACAGCAACAGAGCCCGGTCAACAGTAATCTCAGGAGGCTTTCGCATGAAGTTCTCGATCCTTTACAACTAAACGCGTACAAAAATAATGCTGAGAATTCTTGAAGGTACGTTGGTTTCGATGCTTCACCGCAACGCCACCTTCAACCCTCGAAATATCGACGGCTATCGTCCTTTGAATTCTAATATTTCATGAGCAACAACTTGGAACACCAACGATCAATAAGTCAGTTGTACCCGTATCCCGATACGTCGATTGAATCTTACTCATGCCGGCACATTAGGATTACAGGTGTTCTTGGCCACGATCGTTCTTCATTATTTCATTATTGCTGATAAATTGTTCGACTGACGCCGTACTCCCACTTAATACTCTCATGACAGGTGGCCTTGGATACGGTCGTTCTCGGCCCTGTTGCTGCTCTTGAACTAGTATTTAGCTGTAGTCAGTGCGTCGTTGCTATGTCTATTACAGGTATCCAAGTCTAGCGGCCATCAAATGGGGGGTCAAGGATAGGGTGCCACGAGGTTTGGCATTATGAAGTCCAAGTACTGAAATGGCTTACAAACTTGACCATGTGATCATTTTGAGTTTTAATATGCCTCTTTTCAAAAAGGGTTTGACTCGTTATGGCAAAGAACTCGAAAGAACTGCAGCTTCTCAAGGATCATTTATCAAAAAATAATCTCAAACTCACACGGCAGCGTGAAAACATTTTAAGTAATTTCTTAAAGATGGAGCACGTGACCGCCGAGCAAATGTATCGTCTGTTATCGAAGAAAGATCCGCATATCGGACTTGCCACCGTGTACCGGACGCTCAAACTGTTCTGCGACATGGGTGTTGCGCAAGAACAACATTTTGGCTCGCAAACTCAATTCGATAACATTGCCCATAAAGGTCATCACGACCATCTTATCTGCACGGCATGTGAAAAAATCATTGAATTTGAAAACTGCCAAATTGAAGAACTCCAGGAAGAAGTCGCCGCGAAAAACGGATTTTCCATTAAGACCCATCGTTTAGAACTCTATTGCGATCCGATCCGATTATCCAGTGGGAATTGCAAAAACTGTAGCCGCCCACTAACCACACAAGCACCCTACCAGATCGACAGTGCTCATTAAAAAAGAAAAAGGATATTTACGATGACCGTTCTCCCAGCGTTTCGGATTTCACAAAGCGTTCAAATGCGACGAGTGATATTTTTCTTCGTTATCATATTCGTGATGCTTCCAGCCATAAGTATGGCCGCCGATCAACTCGTCGTCTACTCCGGACGCGCAGAGCGACTCATTAAACCTGTCCTGGACACATTTCAAGATAAAACTGGCATACAGATTCAACTATTAACGGGAAGCAGTACGCAGTTAGTCAATCGCATACAAGCTGAGGGGCCACATACACAAGCTGATGTATTCATCACCAACGACGCGGGAACGCTTGAACGGGCCAGAGAGCTTCAATTACTCAAACCCATGAAAATTGACGGCATCGAGCACATCATTCCTTCGGCGTTCCGAGCACCAGATAATAGCTGGATTGGTCTATCGGGAAGAATTTGGGTCATTGTCTACAATACCAAGATGATTCAGCCGGACCAGGTCACCTCAATTCTTGATGTCGCCGATCCAAAATGGAAAGGGAAACTGGCCATTCCCACGGCAAATAGCGAGTACCTGCAAGCTGGAGTCTCCGTCATTAGCGCCGTCAAAGGAGACGAACGTACGGAAGCCTTCTTGAAGGGCATTCGCGACAATGCCGGAAATTTCATCTACGGGAAAAACCGCCAAATCGTCGATGCCGTCGCCAAAGGCAAGGTGGCGATGGGACTCGTGAACCACTACTACATTTATCGTTATCTGGCCGAGCATGCCGATGCTCCCATTGCACCACTCCTCACGGACCAAAAAACAGGTGAGATGGGCATGATCATGAATGCGACCGGCATTGGAGTCGTGACACATTCCAAGCATACCGCGGAAGCCAAGAAGTTGATCCAGTTCCTCATCTCACAACCCGGTCAACACATGTTTGCCGATCGCAATAAGGAATACCCGATCCACCACGAGGTCAAGACAGATCCAGCTCTTCCCCCGCGAAAGAGTTTTCATGTCGCACAAGTTCCACTCGCTCAGCTAGCAAAGCTTCGTGAACCCACCATGTTATTGATCGAACGCTCCGGCCTTCGCTAATTGCAATGACATGACCGCGATTTCCCGGCGACAGGCAGGTTTTTCACCCCTGCCTCTCTTCGCCTTTTCCATCGCCACTATTCTGGCCCTTCCTTTACTGTATGTCACCTATTCAGCTTTTTCGGCCAAAGGGGAAGTCTGGGGACGTCTATGGGCAACTCGTATCCCCGAATTGCTATTCAATACGATCACGCTCGCGATTGGCGTTGGCATCACAACATTAGTACTTGGAGTCGCGCTTGCGTGGTTTGTCACGCGGTATGAATTTCCCGGCAAACGGATATGGGAATGGGCCTTAGTCCTTCCGCTTGCCATTCCTTCGTATGTCCTCGCCTATATCTACACATACCTCCTTGAAACGGGAGGAAGTCTCGAACAAAGCTGGCAATGGCTCATAGGATCCGATGCACAGATTTTTTCTCCCTACAGCTATGGCGGCGCCTGGCTCGTGATGACGCTGAATACCTTTCCCTATGTCTATCTGCTCTCTCGAGCATCGTTACAAAATTTCAATCTGTCGTTCGAGGAAGCGGCACACGCATCAGGCGCGACGCGGTGGCAGACCATCTATCGCGTCTCGCTTCCGCTTATTCGTCCTTCGCTCGTAGCAGGACTCTTTCTTGTCACCTTGTATGTAGTCTCCGATTTTGGAGCGGTCTCGCTCCTGCGTTTTCAAACCTTTACCTATGCCATCTACCAACAAATGACGGGACGCTATGACTATGGGGCCGCATCCATTCTCAGTCTGCTTCTTGTGCTGTTTGCCTTTCTGTTTCTGATAGCCGAACGATGGTTTCGTCAACAAAGCCGGTTCTTTCAAACTGGTGGACATATCCGAACCCGTGCAGCCACGCCATGCGGAACTCTCCACGCATTGGGCATTACAGCCTTTATGAGTTGCATCTTTGCTGCAGCGTTCGGCGTTCCCGTTCTCTTACTGATGCAATGGACCTGGGATGCATGGGTTGACGGAAATATGGCCAGCGGGTTTCTGAGTCATATCTGGAACAGCACGATGCTCTCAGGCATGGCCGCAACAATTGCCGTCGTAATCGGAACGCCCCTTGCGTACTTGGCCTGCCGAAAGCCAACACGATTCAATCTTCTCTACCTTCAGGGTGCGTATACAGGATATGTCTTGCCAGGCCCTGTCGCAGCGCTTGCCCTTCTCACGCTGTTTACTCAACACCTTCCGTTTCTCTATGGAACCGCCGTCATCTTGCTCCTTGCCTACCTTGTCCACTTTCTTCCTGCTGGATTGCAAGCCATGGAATCAGCCATCCAACAAGTCAATCCGAACATCGAAGAAGCCTCAAGAAGTTTGGGAAGAAAAGCCTTGAATACCTTTCGATATGTCACATTTCCATTGGTCCGCGGAGGCTTTACCGTGGCGTGGATTTTGATGTTTCTTCAAGCCATGAAGGAACTTCCCGCCACGTTGCTATTGAGACCAGTGGGATTTGATACCTTAGCGGTCAGAATATGGTTAGAAGCCAGTGAAGAACTCTATCAACTCGCCGCCCCCCCAGCCCTCCTCATCGTGATGATTTCGATCCCGGTGGCATTACTCCTCATGAAGAAGAACTGGCAGACTCCCTAAAACCAGTGTAGAATCTAGACTAGAACACCTGTAATTGAAACATAGTCAAGGTAAAAGACTTTCAATCAAACAAGAAGTACCATTGGCAAGTAGGACACAGAACGTCCGTGTTCTAGAACACCTGTAATTGAGGCATAGCAGAAGTAAAAGACTTTCGATCAAACAAGAAGCGCCATTGGCAAGCAAAGCTCAGAACTGTCGTGTTCTAGAGTACCTCTTATAGCGCCTTAGGCCCACTCTGTAATAATGATCAAACAGCTTGCATAACTTCCAGAACCGCCGTATTCTAGAATACCTGCAATACACGTATATGCCAGCAAACAGAATAACCCGATATGGATACCCAACAGTAGCTAACAAAACACCGAGCTACCGTATTCTAGAGTCCCAATAGACGTATTTCCCTTACGATGACAACATCACCTACACACCCTGCTGATGAACGCACCACGGTCCTCGACCTGCGCTACGTCACCTGCGCTTATCAACCAGAAAAGCCGGCGGTTCAACATGTATCTATTACAGCACAAGAAGGCGAAATCATTTGCCTGTTGGGGCCATCGGGATGTGGAAAGACCACGACACTTCGAGCAATTGCCGGGTTTGAAAAAGTAACGGCAGGCGAAATCTACTTAAACGAAGAGCTCGTCTCGTCACCGAATACACATGTTCCAACCGAACGTCGACGAGTGGGGATGGTATTTCAAGACTATGCCCTTTTTCCCCATTTACGTGTGTACGGTAATGTGTCATTTGGATTGCAGACATGGTCGAAAGTCACACGTGTCGAACGTACAAAAACAATGTTGGAACTCGTTGGACTTACAGGATTTGAACATCGGTATCCACATGAATTATCAGGAGGACAGCAACAACGGGTGGCATTAGCCAGAGCCTTGGCACCAAACCCGGTCATCTTGCTCTTAGATGAACCCTTCAGCAATTTAGACCCTGACATGACGATCAAAATGCGAAAAGAACTGTACCGCCTACTCCGGCAAACCAACACCACGGCGGTTCTTGTCACGCATGATCATCAAGAAGCGTTTGCCATGGCCGATCGCGTTGCGGTACTCCAAAATGGCATCCTTGTCCAATATGATTCCCCGGAGGCTATCTACCATCTTCCCACAACACAATTCGTCGCTGAATTCGTTGGAAAAGCGGATTTCATTCCTGGTATCGTAACTGAGGGTCGGGTTGAGACGGAGATTGGGGATTTTCCGAATCAACCTCATTATCAAGGCAATCCGAAAGTGTTTGTCATGATTCGGCCCGACGATGTGAAAATCACGCCCTCTCCCTCAGGCCATGCTCGAATTATCAATCGTCAATTTCGAGGCTCCCAGCACCTCTACACCGTCCAATTAGCCTCAGGCCATATCGTACACAGCGTACAGCCCTCTGATCATGCACACCCCATTGATATGGCAGTCTCATTGGAAGTCATCGCGACCCATACGGTATTATTTGAACATCCAGTTGAATTAACAAGCTAAAGGAGGAACAGGCATGACACATTTACCCATCAAACGTGCGCTACTCTTATCCGTTATCTGGCCGGGGTGCCTCACACTCATACTATTGAGTTCGTCAGTATTTGCCAGCGGAAAAGGTTACGACGGCCACCATAAAGGCCATGGCAGTTCTCATGCCAGTATGGACAAGGCACACCATGGCTCCTCTCACCACAATGCCAACTATTCAGGACATGGGAGTGGGCATCATGGAAGTTCCGGCAAGGATTACGGGATGGGCCGAGGACATGGATCCTATGGAAAAAGATACGGCGATGGACATGGGAAACACGGCTATGGCAAGCATGGCGCTCACCAAAGTGCGAGCGACTTCATCAAGCATGTGCTGAAATATAAAGATGGCATGGCCATTACCGATGAGCAAGAAGCTCAATTACACGAGATTAAAACAACCTACAAAAGAAATCGCATTAAACTGAAAGCCGAAGTCGAGCTTGCGAACTTGGACTTGCACGAGCTGCTGAAGAAAGAGGATGCAAGCTTGTCTGACATCGAAGCAAAACTCAAAAACATGCACAACATCAAAGCTGATCTGTACATGGCTTCAATTAAAGCTCGCCGTGATGCAAAAGCCGTATTGACCGACGAACAACGGAGTCGCATGAAGGCTGTACACGACCGGATCCAAGCCTACTCCTCAGGCGGAATAGCCAAAAAAGGGCATCATCCCGGCGGGTATAAACACCATGGGAAGGGGAAGGGTAAAGATAAAGAAAGCTACTGAGTTAGACATGAACCCAAATATTCGTGTGCATAAGAAAGGGCCTCAGGTGAGGCCCTTTTCATTTTCGCAAAGCTCTGGTCGTCTTTTTACTTGCATTCGCTGCCTCAACTACATGAAGCTGCAATCGCAACATTCCGGAATCAGACATTATAGCGAATCCAAATACGTTCCAAACGGAAAAATACAACGAACTCCGCGCGGTACAACGTGAACATGAGGAAAGTTATGCCCGTCTGGATGCCCTGCAGACGATTGACGGTTCACGAACGAAGGGTCAATCAACATTCAGTTGGTCGACGTGTCACTGATTCGGCATAACTGAAACGGCTATAACCAAACTCGGGCAATTCAACCATTCGAGACAATGATTGTGAATGTTACATTGAAGCCATCGACGAAGCACTCAACAACTCAAAGGGATCACAGCGGTCGATCTATCCACCCGAAAAAACTATGCCAGCGTCAAAACGGATGCACGGAAACCCAATCAAGTTGTCGACACCGTCGATGCGCTCTCAAGAGACGGTCGGATGTGTGAGGTAGAGTAACAGAACGAAAACAAACGCTTGGGGGTTGGCCAATGATACATCCAATGAACACTGCGCCAGAAGAATACACAACCCCTTGTACTTGACAACAATATGTAGTACGCTGTCTTACATGACGACGACAATTACTATTCGAGCCGACGATGCCCTACGGACAGCACTTGCTAAACGTGCAAAAATCCAAGGGAAAAACGTCTCTGAAGTCATCAGAGAGATTCTTCAATCAGCAGTTGAAGAACGACCATTGGGAACCAGAGTGGGACACTTAAAAGGTCGACTTCACTTGGGGAAAAAATCTGTTGACCCATGGCGAGCCAGACTTCAAAATCAGAACTGGCGTTCGTGAAAACCTGGTTGCTCGATACCGGACCACTCGTCGCCTATCTAGATCAAAGCGATCCCGCCCACGACGAAGTTACCCCGCAGCTTGACAATTTCAGAGGGCAACTCGTCACGACGAGTGCCGTCATTACCGAAACAATGCACTTTGTCGCAGAGAGCCAATCAGGTCCTCGTCTTCTGGCTGACTTCGTGAATGAGAGCGGTATGCAGGTCTACGACTTCAGCCAACCATCTGAGTTGTATGAAGCCTCATTGTTGATGGAGAAGTATGCAGATACTCCTATGGATTACGCGGACGCCACGTTGATAATTCTGGCGCAAGGGCTGGGAGTAACTGATATTGTCACCCTCGACCGTCGTGGCTTTTCTACTTACCGAACCCAACGGCGACGATCCTTGCATCTTGTTCTTGGATAACCATCCATTCTCCTATAGTTTTGTAAGAGCGCAGATTCATAGAATTTACTATTACCCCCTGCAGTCGAGTGCGCACAAATGGGTGCAGGAATTTCATCTTTTACAGTGAACAGAACCCACACATCCGGCTCATGGATATCAAAAACCCATTGAAATCCATCATCGCACACGAGGAAAGATCTTTAGGTGCATGCCGTCTTATTTCTATTCATTTTCTGTCTTGACAATGGGGACCACTATAAGTTCGTCCGATAGCCATGAAACGACTAAACAACCAGGAACCCTCTCGCCTTCGCGGCACGATTGAGACGACTGTCAAAGCACACAAAGGAAACGGGTTCCTCAACCGAAGCGTGCAGATGAAGGGCCGAGGCCAAATGCACTGCATCGTATGCCCTCAAACGATACTCTTCAGCTAACTCACCTGCTTGTCGAACAACTTCCCAACGCACTTCAAGAGCAAAGTACCGTTCCCAGTCATCGTGAAAGTCTTCGAGGATCGCACGATGGACTGCTTTGCTTAGACGTTTATCCTGATAGGCTCTTGCAAATGCCGCTCGAGTTTCCGTATAGGCGAGCATTGAGGTACAAATAGTTGAACTATTGGTACAGACATCCTGAACCGTTTTAGAGCCGGATTCCTCAACATACAATTTCACAAGAGCGCTTGTGTTCAAGTACGCAATCATCAATCACCGATCGTCAAGCACTGTTTGGCTAAGAGACTTGCTGCGAAGCCGGTGAGGACGACGAGCACCTTGAGGCTTGCCTCCCGCCCAACGAGCCTCACCTGCCCCTAACAACTTTGTTAACGACTCCCGAAGGCCGTCCTTTTCTGCTGGGGTTAAAAGAACAAAGGGATGCCCTCGTTCGGTGACGAGAATTCGCTCACCCGTAGCAGCGCGATGTAGATATTGACTGAGTCGACTTTTTAGTTCACGGACACCAACTTCCTTCATAGGCCTGATCTCCTTGTGTCCACATTTTACACTACAATGTAGGCACAGTCCAGAAACGAGTTACAGAAAACAGCATTGGGGAAAACTCGAAAAAGAGGGAAGTCAAATATCCATATAGATTCTTCTTATCGAGCCGCATTGACTCGCTTGATATTTCCGGGCCATTGAAGAATCTGTTTATCCGCTGTCACCAATGACGCCCTAGAAAGAATGGCCGTTGCGGTGATAAACCTATCAGTTGGATCTGGATGAAAATTAGACATGGTTGTCGCCTTGATTCCTACTTCTCCATCTATCGGAACTTCATGTAATCCCATTTCTAATAGTTGAGCTCGCCAAACATCGACAGGCTGTCCAAGAATAAGACGCCCTCGCTGGTGAAGCAGTGCAATCTCCCAAAACGAAATGGCTGAAACGGAAAGTTCATCATTTGCTAGTGCACGATCGGCAATCTTTTTGGCTTGTTTCCCGATGGCAGGAAGTCCCTCGACCAACCAGACAAGCACATGAGTATCGAGAAGAGTCACTGGAGAGCATCCCACGCTTCATTCAGAGATGATACGATATCTCCCTGAATTGTTACGCTCCCCTGCAAAGCGCCATACAACGTAGAAGGCCGACGACGATACGGGACAAGCTGACTCACTGGATTATCATTCTTCGTGATGACCAAAGGTTCACCAGTTTCGGCGACTTCATCCATCAACTGTAAACACCGTGCTTTAAATTCCGATGCTTTTATTGTTTTTATGAAAATGGAAACCCGGCTGGGCCAGAAGTTCAAAAATTTAGTGGATCACCATCCGTTTTTTGGAGAATGCAGCTATTGGAACTGCAATCGGCCCTTCACCCCAGAGGAAACGAATACGTTCCCTTGTGCATCCACGATCACACCCTCCACTTCCGGTAGCCGCTCAATCAAAGCCATGCCTTTTTTCGGGCCCATGACAAAAATTCCCGTATCGAGTCCATCGGCTATCACACCTCGAGATGCAATGACGGTGACACTTTGCGCTAATCGTGCAGGATGAAGCGTCTTGGGATCTAAAATATGATGATAGCGGATTCCATCCTGTTCGAAGTACCGTTGATAATCTCCGGCCGTTGACACAGCCTCGTTTTCTAACTCGATCGTCGCGAGCACATGGCCCTGCTCTTTTCGTGGATGTTGAATACCGAATACAAACTTCTGACCATCCGGCATGCGGCCAAATGTTTTAATATCCCCGGATATGGCAATCACTCCGGCTGTCGCCCCCGACGTTTCCATCACCTCTGCCGCAAGATCCGCCGCAAAGCCTTTCCCGATTCCGCCAACATCAATCTGCATACCGGGACGCGCAAGGGACACCGTTCTCGTGTGTCGATCTAACTGCAATTGAGATAAGTCTATCAGTGAATACACCGCATCCAATTCTCGTTGAGTCGGCACTCTCCCCTTCTCACTCACATTCCAGGCAACCACGGCAGGTCCCAGGGCAATATTGAAACTCCCGCCGGTTAACCGGTCCATTTCCAATGAATGGTCAAGCAGATTCAGCGTCTCAGCACTCACCTTCACGGCATGTTGACCAGCCGCTGCATTCACTCGAGACAATTCACTTTCGGGAATCCACGTACTCAACAGCTCTTCCAACCGGCGTATTTCTTTCAACCCTGCATCCACAGCCTGTCGCGCTGTCGCATCATCCGGAGCAATCCCGGTGACAAACACAAGGGTCCCCATCAAATATTGACTCCGCTTGATCATGGCGTCCTTTGCAACACCCACCTCACACAAGACCAGGGAGAAGATGAGCAAGATGAACAGAAAGACGAACCGTTGAAATAGGGACTCAATCATTGCGCAAGCTACCTCACAACACTCTCGTCAGAAAACTCAAGAAACTATCCATTGACTATTGGCGATAAAAATATTTCAACTTAGGATTTGGCGCTACGGCGTACAGTCTATCTCGACTATCCATCAACTGCGGAAATGAATTGATGATCACCTTGCCCTCCATACCCGGATTATGTTCTAACACCTCATCCCAATTCCAATTTTCTTCGGATATCGTCAAGGACACCATGCGTTGCGTGCGCGGCGTCTCAACGGCAAACTGCCACCGTCCTAAATGCGTCACCATGCCTGCCGGAATATCAAACCTTGCATGCAGATAGGACTCCGCCATAAAGGGACCTTCATTAATCTGTACCCGAACCATTTCATATGTACCCGGACGAAGCGATACGAAAAACGTCTGCAGTCGTGGGTTGACCTTGATACGAATTTGCTGCTGCGTGGCTACGTGTACAACATCCACAAAACGGACTCGTGCAGGAAATTGCCGAGGATTAGGACCGACCTCTGTGACGTCAATACTCCCGAAGGCCATGGATGCCTCACGCTCCTGCCCTTCCAGAGCATCAGGACTGGATGCCAGACAGGCCGAAAAGATACAGCCACATACCGCGATTAATAAAGAAACAACCTTCATTGTCACCCCCCATCGACGCACTGTCGTACAACCTGGAACCAGCGTTCCAGTCTCAAGCAACTTGCAGACCAGCTTAACGACTCTGTATGACTGCTGCAATCATGAAATGAACCTAATCAGTGAAGATACACATGATTTCCATCAGAATAAACAATAGGGTAAAGATATGAATGTAAGGGTTGACAAACACTCAACCACTTAGATATTAATAATGGTTATCAATTTCAAATTATACGACTTCATTATTCATTTTCAAAATTCATTAGAATTACAACGCATTATTCATGAAGGTACGTTCAACGCAGCCGGAGCAAGAGGATGGGATTCACGAGTTTTCCGAAGCTCGCTGCGAATGTGGTCAATTGGTGGCCAAGCTTGGCAATCAGGGTGTTGAACTGAAGTGCAAACGGTGCAAACGTCTTGTTTCTATATCTTTTTCCGACCTGGCTCACTCTGAAGTCACCGTTCAGCTCTGCTCAAACCCACCAACGCTCAGGCCCCCATCGTAAACGGCCACTCGAACAATCATAGTGAATGCAAATGAGTTTCTGCTGAACCATGAAAGCATTCAACGCGGTATCCCACGTGTCAAGAATACAGAAGTTCATGGAATCGGCTATACCTGACAATGATTGACGTTGGATATCACGTAGTAGATATCAAACGTGTGCAAGATGGCGCGTTATCGTTTCGGTAGAACTGAAGCGGCTAGAACAAACCACAACCTGCGGACCCTTGAGTCCCATCACATACTAACCTAAGAGGACCCGGTGAGTCCCCAGCTATTTACATCGGAGGACGTGCAATGAAGTCAACGTTGACGTTGGGGGCACTCGGAGTCGCCGTCATGCTGTCGGGACCGTTTGGATTTATGGACAGGGCCAATGCGGCCGACCGGATGGAAGCAACATCTTCAACCCCCGTGAGCACTTTATCGGCCGAAGATATTAATCACATCGTCGATCAGCGCGTGCAAGACATTTTGAACAACCGCATGCAACCCCCGCCACCAAAGGATTTCAGTCAAACGCCGGGACTTGGGGAAACCACGCAAACACCGCAAAGGTCCAAATCCCAAATTCAGCAACAAGGCGTGGATTGGGTGACCGGTGGTTCCGTCCTTCAAGGTGGCCGGACGATTTATGCCAAACCCTTTATCCGTGCACCAAAAACAATCGTCGGTGGATACATGGACTTTACTATTTCCGACTGTAACCACGCCGGCTCTCGTGATTGTTCGGAAGGTCTTGAATTCGACCAAGAACGCTTTGTGCCGTTCTTTTATTCGCAAATTACCGATCGGTTGAGCATGGGTGCTGAAGTCGAGATTGAACATGGCGGACCGCAAGGCAATCAAGGCGACGGAGACGTCAAAATCGAATTTGCCACGATGGACTATCGCTTTACCGATTGGCTCAACTTTCGCGGCGGTATCCTGTTGATCCCACTCGGACGATTCAACCTGGTTCATGATTCACCGTTGAACGATCTCCCATTACGGCCGATGGTGAGTCGACTGATCATTCCATCCACCTTTGCCGAGTCCGGCATCGGAATTTTCGGAACGGTGTACCCGACTCAGTTGGCCAAGGTCGACTACGAATTTTACGTCACGCAAGGGTTTGACGGCGGAAGCAGCCAAGCCAACATCGGTGGCACCTTTGATGAAGGGGGATACCGAGGCAACCGAGGGAGTTTCAAGACCGACAACAATCAGAACAAAGCTATTGTCAGCCGCATTTCAGTCAGCCCGATCCTCGGCATCGAAGTCGCCGGATCCGTGCACCATGGCAAATGGGACGATGAAGGCCGACATGATATGACCATTGTGGCCGTCGACGGTCTACTCCAACGCGGACCCTTTGAAGTGCTTGGGGAAGCGGCATGGACACATGTTGAAGGCGGCAATCGCACACCTGTAGCGGGCACCCCGCCGCAAAAAATGTCAGGCTACTATGTCCAGGGCAACTACCACTTCATGCCTGACGCGTTAAAGCAGGCCGCGCCGTCTTTCTTTTCCGATGCCTCAACCTTCACAGGGGTCATCCGGTGGGGGCAGGTCGATACGAATACGCAAAATAGCAACAATGTGAATGATATCAGCCGATTGACCTTCGGCGTAAACTTCCGTCCTGTGGAAGACGCCGTCTTTAAATTTGCCTACACCCTCAATGATCATGAGGATGATCCAGGGCAGCGAAATGGATGGCAATTTAGCATGGCCACCTATTTCTAAGAGAATGCGGATCACGCTCACGCGTGAGAAGACACACGATATGTATAAACCGTTTTTTGTCCTCTCTGTGTTTCTCTCGCTCTCGTTCGGGTGTGTTGGCTGGTCCAACGCACCCAGCGTGGCAACCCACTGTTCACTTGAACAGACATGGAGTGTGGCCCTCGCCAGCTTACAAGAATTCGAACTTCGCAAAATCGATCAAGAACACCGGATTATCGAAACGGACTGGATCGCTGTGCAACCAAGCCGGCTCAGCGGAGTCATGAACCGGAATATCAATGAAGAGCGTGCTCGATTTGTTTTGGAGATCAAACCCGATGAGGGAGGTCAAAGCACAATCAGAGTCAAACAAATCCGAGAATTTTGGTCACCGCAAGGCGTGCAATCACGATCGTGGAGACAGATCCCGGGCAACGAAGAGCAAGAGCGGCAACTTGCCGCACGAATTCAAGCTAAACTGAAGAGGGTGTCATGTTAACTATTTATCATCGAGCCACTATCATTTCTACTGTGATGTTCGGACTGCTCCCGTGTCTCCTCAGTGGTTTGTTTCTTACTCCCACATACGCACAGCAACAGCTTGAACGCATTTGGGACCATGAATTGAATCGTTGGCTGAACGCCGAAGAGCTCGGTCATTTAGAAGTATATTTCACAGAGGATGAAGCGGCCAAAGTCATGTTCCCCGACTCTGATCATATTCGAAAAACCACTCTTTCGCTGAGCCCAAAACAAAAAAAATTAGTGGAAGAACAGATTGGCTGGAAATTTCCTGAAGACTCGTTTACTACCTATATTGGTGAAACCGGTGGAAAGGCCGATGGCTATGCGATTGTCCAAAATACCATCGGGAAACATCGTCCGATCACCTATATGGTCGGAGTCGACACCGAAGGCGAAGTCAGCAACTTTGAAGTGCTGGTCTATCGCGAAGCTCGAGGAAACGAAATTGCCACGAAGCGGTTCAACTATCAATTCCAGGGCAAAGACGTACGCGACCCCATTCGCATCAATCGCGACATTATCAATATTTCCGGAGCCACAATGTCGGTCCGTTCGGCCAGTGCGGGCGTCAAACGCGTTCTCGTACTTGTCAATGAATTTTACTTAAAACCATTAGGCCTGGGGACGAACACACTGGTCGCCGGAAGTGCGGAAAAAGGATTTCTTGAATCCATTTTAGGGTTTTAAATGTTAAGTGATGCAGCATGCGGAATTTTAATACACGGTTTCGACTACGCGATACCGACCGACAAATCCGGCTGGTCTACACCTGGTTCCTTCTCATGATGTTAGGGGGATTTATTTTTACGTTCGTGTGGGCTCATAGCATGACGGATCTCTCCCCAAAGGGCATAGCCCAACATTACCGAGGCTCCGACGCCAACTTCGGCGAACCCATGTCTTTTGGTCAGTTGGCAGAAACCACACATTTTCACCTCTTCACCATGCCGGTCGTCTTCTTGATTATGGTGCATGTTCTCTACCTCACCATGGCGAGCACCATGACTAAGGTCGCCACAACATGGCTCTCATTCCTCGGTGTTACCTTGGATTTGGTTTCGCCATGGCTAATCACATACGTCTCGCCGGTGTATGTCCTGACGATGCTGGCAGGGGACATCATGATGACGCTGGGGTTTCTCGTGATGTTTATTATTCCCATGCGTGAAATGTGGTTCAATAAACAGCCATTCATTCATCGTGAGTCGCAGAACTAATGCGTATGGCGAAACCCAATGACTTCTAGGCGAATTCATATCATGAAGACTGCGCGATAGTACACGTCGATAAGAACATGCATTGAAACAGCTATAAACATTTGCTGTAACAAAACTTCTATTGGCCAGAGACCATGAGTCCAGAGCCCATGAGAGCCCTTCGCTCTCATGGGCTTTTTTATTCATGCGAGGGGACGAACCCATCATTCGCTTCTCGTTGCGGGGGATCTCCTCCTGGGTCCCCCGCTCTTCAGTCTAGACAAGAGTCAAGAACATGCATATAAGAATGCGTTCTTAGAAAATTTTATATTCCCGACAGTAGATTATTTCCACATTATATACCGAGTCTTTCTTATTTCATAATGACGGAGGCATAGTAATGCAATCACAATCCAAACAACACCAATCGTTGCAATACGCATTTATGATGTGGTCTCTGACGCTGAGTATCGTTCTTATCACGATCGTACCCAATACATTTGCCCAAGAAACCGAAGAAGCTGACCCGCCAGAAATTACCGCCGGCGAACGCTTGTTTTTAGAAACACGGTTTGCACAGTTTTTCAAGACATTTCTCAATGATGGGGGCGATACGAATGATCCTCTGCCAACGGGAGATCCCACCCTCGATAAAATCGTGAACGCACGTTTGTCATCGGAACAATTGGCAAACGGTCCATTCGCTGGGAAATCCATGAATTGCCGAAACTGCCACTTTGTCGATGAACTTGGGGTCGAAGAACCCTTAGAAGGCTATTCGATGCGTACATACTCTGACTTCGCTCGGCGAAGCCCCATTCCCGCACGAGAAGATGGGAAGACGACAGCTCCTCGCAATGCACCGGCCCTCGTCAATGCGTCATTAACTCGCAAAAATTTTCTCCTGCACTTTGATGGTGAATTCCCAACCGTGGTTGACCTGGTGAAAGGTACGCTGACCGGTCGTAACTATGGCTGGCTACCTGGTGAAAAAGCCGAAGCCATCGGCCATGTTGCCAGAATCATACGTGAAGATAAGGGAACAGGTGACTTAGCTCAAGAATTCGGAGGACTCTCCTATGCAGTGCTTCTCAAAGGCACCGATCCGGCCATTCCAAAAGAATTCATACTCCCTGGCGAATTTCGGGCAGACGTGGTGAATGCCACTGATGAAGAAATCTTTCAAGCTGTTGCAACACTCATTGCCGCCTACACCGAAGATTTACGTTTTTCTCAAGACGAGGACGGTAATTTCAACCTCTCGCCATACGATGTGTTTCTCAAAACCAATGGGTTACCACGACAACCCAAGAAATGGGAATCGGATCGCAGGTACAGCACACGGTTGCTTCGAAAGATATTGCGATTAGAAAAGAAAGGGCAGTTACAGTTTATCACGGCAAACCCCCATACACCCGATGGTGGATTCGAATTTCACGACCAATCGTTTGTTTTTGGCGAACAAGAGTTACAAGGGCTCAAGATTTTTTTCACGCAGAAACATCGTCGGTTTCAACCGAGCGACCAAGCTCAAGGCAAAATCGGTAATTGCATCGCCTGTCATGCGGCGCCAAACTTTACGGATTTTCAATTTCACAATACGGGAATTGCACAAGCTGAGTATGACGGAATTCATGGCACGGGAGCCTTTGCCCAACTCAACATCCCCAACCTGTGGCGACGGTATCGTCAACATAACGAGTACTTGCCCGCGACCGAACTACACCCGCAAGCCAAGGAACCCTTTCGCTCAATTCCGACGACAGAAAATACGCAGCACACGGATTTGGGAGTCTGGAATATTTTCATGAATCCCGACTTTCCTAAATCTCAGAAACGAATCTGGGTTATGCTTTGCAAAGAATCGCTTAGGGCGAGTTTTCGAGTGAGAAACGTTATTCGATTCTGTCGACCGAGTCGACTTCTGCCAACCGCAATCGCCCGGTTCAAAACGCCTGGCCTCCGCGACCTAGGTCATTCAGCACCGTATAGTCATACCGGTCAAGTTGACACGCTGGAGGGGGTAATACGCGGATACATCACGAATTCTGAAATGAGACGGCAGGGAACCCTTCGAAATGGTGACCAGCGACTAAAGAATATTGTACTGACGGAACAAGATATTACGCCATTGGTCTTGTTTCTAAAATCACTCAATGAAGATTACAGCTAAGCCAGCTGTATCGCCACAACACCCAGGAGTTAGATTCATGACGAAACAAGAGAACACAAGACGCACTCCATGGTCCCCGTGGAGTCAGGTATGCTTCATCCCACTGTTATCTGTGCTATGCAGTCTGATAGTCGTATCAACGACTCATGCCACAGCTCTGAGTGAAGCTGATGTTCAAGCTCAGTTGACAATTGGGATGCCGGCTCACGGAATTGAATTCGGAATCATTGACTCCTTCGGAATCACAGACACCATCGAAAATAGTCAGGCATCGGCCATGGCCCACGCTCCCACTCCTCTGGATATCAATCATGGAATACTCATGGGTGCTAAGGCAGCCGCGAATGCATCGCCTCCAGGATCGGCCATGGCAATCGGTGCGGCCTTCGGAGAGATCGAGTTGAGGAATACAACGTCGAATCCCGTTAATATTGACCTCACGGTACTCTACGAATGGTCGCTACACGGCTCTGTTGATCATCCGAATGTTGAAGAAGCCTTTGCTGAAATTGCCTTGGAAATTTTCATCAATGATGTTTCGCAGATCTCAATATTCGAAGGCAACAGCACCTCGCCCAACTTCCGTATGGGCTCAGGAAACACGCTATCCGGAGTTTCCATCACACAGATGCTTTCCGATGTGTCTCTCCCTTCCGGCACAACATTTATTGAAGTGGCCGTAGCTGCTCAGGCAGACGTAACCTCAACGACAGTACCAGAGCCTTCGACATTCTTCTTGCTGGGGTCGGGACTCATTGGAGTAACACTATACTATCGAAAAAAATGACAGGGAAATCAGCATGACAATTGGCCCATAATTTGTTTCAGCTCATATGGCCAGAGGATACGATCCCAGAGCCCAAAGTGTTTCAGCAACACTTTGGGCTCTTTTTTTTCAACAATTGCACGATCAGATGATTAAAAAAAATCGATACCGACAACATCGCCAGTCAACTCAGAAGACGTGTGCATTCACATACGGGAGAACGACCATGACCAGACACCAGGTATCGATAACCCATGTCGATGAGGCTCCCGCAAGAGGCGAAAGAGACTTAATTCAAGAACTCCGGGACTATACAGAAAACTGGGTGAATCGTATGAGGTTGCTCAAACCTGCCCATGAACCGCAGGCCATTGCACGGGAAGTATTCGATGAACTGTTGCTCTACGGCCTTTCCCCGTCACATTCGACCCTCCCTCTACCAAGGCAAATTCATGACTTTATCATGTCACACCTTCGACATGGCGTTTCACTAAAAGACCTCTCGAAGTTTCTTGGCTATTCCGAAAAGTATTGTTCCGAGCTGTTTCAAACACAAATGGGAGAATCGTTCTCGGCGTATCTGAGACATGTAAGGATTGAAAAAGCCAAACGGCTCTTAGAAGATGAGGCCATCGGGCTCACGCATATTGCCGACGAATTGGGATTCGGAGATCAATTTGCCTTTAGTCACTTCTTCAAGAAAACAACGGGACAATCCCCCAGACAATATCGCGTACACGTTCACAAGAAACTTAAAGTCCATTCAAAAACCATGAATTAAATCTCAGGAAAGAGGGAAATATTATTTTCCCGGATCACTGAGTGTTCGGATATACGCCAGCACATCATGCATCTCCTGCGTTGAGAGCGATGACTTCCACGCAGGCATACCTTTCCCTGGCATCCCATTGCTAATGATGGACAAGAGTTCCGGTTCCGGATCCGTACGCACATCTTCACTCGTCAAATCCGCGGGAGGCGGGCTCATATAGGCTCCTGTAGGACCATCGCCTTTTCCGCTTGCCCCATGGCATGTCGCACAATTCATATCAAACACGGTGCGTCCATTCTGGGGATCTGCCACCACGTTCTCAGCTTTCACCGTCTGTTCACCAAAAGGCAAACTCCCTAATAGCACACCAGCAAGCATGACCCCATACAGACGTCGCATACATCTCTTCCCTTTCAATCAAGACATTTGAGTTGTGAATAATCATCTCCTTACCACACGAGAGCAAATCCAAATACACTCCATGCAAGAACATACCACGAACTCTGCACGATACAATATTTGAATCAACGAAAGTTATGTGAAACAGCAGAACACTCAGGCCAGACTCATTATGAGTTGATGGTGATCGTTCGGATCTACCATGAAACCATCATTCTCAAAAACTGGATTCTGAACATATTTTTCTGGAATTTGAACATGTAGAACATGGCGTACACGATGGTACAGTTATGATGATTTTGATTTTCGATATCAAAAAAAGACTAGGAATTTCTTCAGGCCTTCCGGCACTACGCTTATGAATTCCCATAGCACGTCTCACAAGAAAATGTCTCAACAATCCATCTTCTCCTGGATGGCATCATTCCTGTTCCATGGACTATTGGTTTTTCTGGCCCTGGAACTCATGACCCATGTCACACCCGCTCCTTCATCGAAACCACTTCAATGGAATGTCTCCCTCATGAACCCGCCACCCGCCCCGCATACCCCTCAAACACGGGAGACAGTCAAACACGTTACGCCAACACATCGTGCAGCCATTTCTCGACCTCAACCAAAGAGACAGGTTGCTCAACACCGACGCCACACGCAACAGGCAGCCATACAGCCATTCGTTCACAGGGCCAAACAGCAGCACATCACAGCAAAGGCATACACACCTCAACGATCAGTACCGCCACCCATGGAACAAACCACGGCAAAACACACGCCTTTGCGTCAGGTCACTCACGACACACAACAGACATTCCCTGCGAAAACCCGGCAGGATACAAACACGAAGATCATTGAAACAACACATAACCCCGTCCGTTTCCAGAACAGCACACAACAACAAACAACCGTTGTCGCAACCCCCTCTCGATTACATGCACAGGTTCGCACCACATCGACCAAGTCGGTTGCCCAACCGGTCAACACGTCATCGCCCGTTGAACGCTCACTCGATAAGCACTCAGCCAGTATTTCTAGACCACAACGACAACAACTGCAGGCTGCTATCTATACCGGGACTCCTCAGGGACAGCCTGCAAGACGTGTTGCTCCGCAATCGAAACCCGTATCCAAGTCAACACGCAAAGTGGCTCAGACAAAATCTTCCAGAAACCCACGCGTCGCATCACAGAAACTGTCCCCCGAAGTCCTTGCATTCTTAAAATTACTTCGGGAGAAAATCCAGAGACACCGTAAGTACCCACGTGTTGCAAAACGGCTTGGCTATCATGGCGTCACCACCGTCGCATTCTCCTTATCCCAAGGTGGCGATCTTACCCTTCTCAAGGTATCTGAACCATCGGGACACGACATCTTAGATCAAGCCGCATTGAACGCCATTAAAAAAGTTCTGCCACTAAAGCCGCCTTCGATGATGGGAAATACCGCCATCGAAATTCCGGTGTCGTTTGAACTACAACGATAACGCCACGGGGTCATCCAATACGACGTCAAACCCGTACGCAAGGCAGACAACAGAGAGAACACGTAGACAGTATTTTTCATCCGTCAACAAAGGAGAACACACCATGTCAATACGACTGTTACTGACCTTCATGCTACTTGGATGCCCCATGTTCACCACCGCGGCACTGGCAAACCAATCTGCCTTCACGGCACAAACCACTGATGCCAGTGGCGTTGAAATGACCTTAGGCAATGCACGACTGTACTGGGAAGATCAAATTGATGAGACCACATTTGTCCCGCATGAAATCACCCATGTCCCCGTCAAGCGCGGAACCGCAACGGTGAACGTCAAGTTTGAGAACATTAAACATATCGATGTCAAACCCGGCGCCTCAGCGAAAGACACAGCCTCTCTGACGATTGCTCTCCAAAATGGCAAAAGCGGGGAATTCCCCTTGGCAAAAAATGTCAGTCTTATTGGCGATTCTGACTTTGGCCAAATCAAAGTGCCGGTGAAAGATTTAAAAACGATTGTCTTTACGAGCAATGCAAGTATGGACAGTGTGCAGTCTCAATCAAAGTCCCAATAACCTAATCGCAAGAAAGCGTATGAAGGAGCCATTCGCATGAATTCATTACATGCTATCGTCGATTATGGAGTCATCGGACTGTTGCTAGCCTTAAGTGTTTGGGCACTGGCTGTCGCAACAGAACGATGGTTATTCTATCGACGACTCAATCTTTCACAATTTCCGGACCGAAAACGCCTTGAAATTTCGTTAACCAAACGACTCGTCATTATTGGAACTGTCGCGGCCAATGCGCCGTATATTGGCCTGTTAGGGACTGTCTTGGGAATTATGATGACCTTTCAAAGCATGGGGGAAGCAAAAACCATTACCGTCAGCACGATTATGGTGGGATTAAGTCTCGCCTTAAAAGCAACGGCTGTTGGGCTGCTCGTCGCCATTCCCTGTGTCGTCATGAATAATGCCTTACGTCGCCGAGTTACAGAACTCCTGACAGAACATGCGGTGGTCCATGGATCGTGAACTGAATGAAATCAATGTCATTCCACTTGTGGACGTGATGCTCGTGTTGTTGGTGATCGTGCTCACCACGGCAACCTTCATCACGACCGGTCATATTCCCGTCGATTTAGCCAAGGCGTCGGAAGCCACGGCACAACCTGACGAACCCATTCGCATTACCTTGACGTCCAAGGGCATGCTCTTCCTTAACGATCAGGAAATATCGCGAGAAGGCCTTATCGCTCAACTACAAGAATATCCACGAAAAACTCTCGTGGTTGTCCGGGCCGATCGAATCATCAAACTCGAACAATTTGTCGACGTCGTCGATGAAGTAAAGAGCGAAGGATTTCAGCAAGTCAGCCTTGCCGTGGAACGAAAGTAGAAACCACGTAGAATGATGAACAGTCTGTTCTGTCAAGAGATAATACCTCCTCCCGATCCCTCCGTTACTTCCTTCGTCGAGATGGTTATGAAACTTCATAACCATCTCGACTGTACGTGTTGAGCGGGAAGAACAACATTCTCACATATGGCTCCAATGCCTATCTCTTCGTGCTCATCCTTTCCACTCTCAATGGCCTTGTGTAACACCCCCCTTCTTGGGTTACGTCACCGACATCGCATTCCTCAATGAATACGGCGAATCCAATTCATCTTCAGCTCATTTTTACGATTGCCACACCGTGCAGACGACACCTCAGACATCGGAAGTTCGCTGAAAGGGCTATAGACAGCCTCACACACCAAGGAAATAGACGTAATCTGCATATCGACCAGAACAAGATAATCCACACGCCATTTCTACGAAGTCAACATATTTTTCTGGAAGATGAACATTCTCTTCTATGAATTCTTCATTTACACTTGCCGTCATTTTTTAAGCTCTACAACAGAAAAAATCATCCTATCCATTTGCGGATATGTGGTTCGGTACGTCGTTTCATCGCTGCAACTCATTACCGGAGGATTCGTGCCCATGCAATATGCCCACCAAGCGTTGACAAGTATACTAATCGGCTTTCTTGCATTTTCTTCTCTCTCTTCAATGTCCCTCGCGGATGAGTTCACCACGGAACACCAAATCCCATCGACAACAGACACGAACACGGAACCGGCAACCGTCCAAAAGACGACAAGGGAAACAACAGCCCAATCTCCAAACACAAGGCCACCAGCCCCTCAGAGGATCAAGTTACAACCGATCACCGTCACGGCAACTCGAGTCGAGTCAGCCCTGTCCTCCATCCCTGGCGCCGTGACAGTCCTGTCACCGGAAACCATTAAAGAACAAAGCCTGTTAACGCGAAATCCAAGCGACTTTCTCGGAAAACTTGCTCCCGGCTTGGCCCCGGGAAATCAATCGCCGACCAACAACCCGATTGGCAGCAATGGAGGACAAACCCTCAGGGGCCGCACGGCATTAGTCCTGATCGATGGCGTTCCACAAACATCCATCCGGAATGCCGGCCGTGATTTGCGAACGATTGACCCTTCCGCTATCGATCGGATCGAAGTCGTCCGTGGCGCGACGTCCATCTATGGCGATGGTGCCACAGGAGGCATTATCAATATCATCACCAAACGGCCGGAGTCCGACACTCCAATATTCACGACGGATGTCATGATCAATTCCGCCCCCACCAATCCATCCGCCAGCTTCGGAGGACGATTTGCGCAATCACTTTCTGGGAAAAAAGCGGGTGTCGATTACTTCGTGAGTGGGTCATACGAACATGTCGGCGGCATGTTTGACGCCGATGCCAGTCGCATCCCTCCTGACTTATTGAGTGCGCAAGGGGGCTTATCCGACCTCCAGGTCTACAACATCATGGGGAAATTCGGGTACGACTTCTCTGAGCAGCGCATCCAACTCACGGTCAACCATTTCCAGTCACAACAGGACACGGACTATGCATCAGATCCAATTGTCAACACGCTTCCCCTGAAATCGGCACGCGCGCAAGCACGCAAAGGGCTCAAATTAGACGACCAACCCGAGTCTCGGAATACCATGGTTAATCTGGACTATACCCATCAGAATATCATCGGAAGCCGAGTGCATTCCTTGGCCTATTATCGCAACGCGTTAACTCGGTTTCAGCCCTTTGACGGTCAAGCCATTGCCAGTCTCGGGAATAACATCACGCAATCACGCGTTGAGTCAGAGGAGGTCGGGTTTCGTCTAGAAATCAATACTCCCATCCCTCTCCCACAGGTAACCGCACCACGACTCTTATGGGGACTTGATTTCTCTCGAGAAGAAGCCTCTCAGCGTGTGGCAATTATGGATCTCACTGCCTTCAATAATTCAGGAGGACTCGTGTTTCAAAAAGTGGATGATCGAGTGTGGGTTCCACCACTGGAACAACGCAACCTAGGCCTATTTGGACAGTTGGAATGGAGCCTATTGGAAAACTGGATCATCCAAGGAGGCATTCGCTATGAACGCATTGATCTCAACCTTGACTCCTTTACAACTCTAGCCGGAAATACGATTGCTGGGGGAGACCTTGATTTTGACGCAACCGTCTTCAATGCAGGAACAGTCGTCTTTCTCACTGATGCCGTCAATGTTTTCTTTAATTATTCACAAGGGTTTTCCATTCCCGACACAGGATTAATCCTCCGAAGCGCTCCCGCAAACTTTTCATTTGCGTCCTCTCAACTTGAGCCCATCGAAGTCGACACCTATGAAATTGGGATCCGTGGAGAATGGCACACATTCCAAACGTCACTCTCCGGGTTCTACAGTGAATCGGATATGGGTGTCTCTTCAAACGGATTCGCCGCGAATGTCATTCGTGCCCCGGAACGCGTGTGGGGAATCGAAGGCACCTTTGACGTTCAACCAGATGAAACCTGGGCCTTAGGCGGCACACTCACCTGGCTAGAAGGTGAAAACGATGTAGATGGTGATGACAACTATAATGCGCTGAATGGATTCCGGATACCGCCAGTCAAATTAACCGGATACATTGAACACGACACCGTTCCTGCCTGGAAATGGAAAAATCGTCTCCAGATCCTCTATGTCGGGAATCGGAATCCCGGCTTAAATCCCACTTCCTTTGGAGGAAGGCCCGTCGAAAGTTACGCCGTGCTCGACCTGATCAGCACGGTGCAAGCCGGACCTGGCATTCTACGATTTGGCATTGAAAATCTGCTGAACCAAGATTACTTCAACACCACGGCACAACTGCTCCGGACGGGAAGAAACGACAGCTACACGGCAGCTCGCGGTATGGTGCTCACCTTGGGCTATCGTGTTCAATACTAATCCCTCGGCAAGCGCTGCGCATGAACACCATGTCGAATAGCGACCTGAATTTCTGGCCTGACACGACGGAAAAACCTGTCAAAACGCCAGTCCCATCACACCGGGCTATTGAGAGCCTCGACCTCTTTCAAGGTCATCAGAAAATTATCATCATTCACCAAGGACAAGAATATACATTACAGATTACACGTCAGGGGAAACTCCTCCTGACCAAATAGCGCAAAGCCAGCCTCCCATGGATCGTTCCTGCCAGTGATTGGGTTGCCAGCCAACATCGTCTATTTTCACGATTACTGATAGGAGAATCTATGGGTATCATCACCAATTGGTTGTTGGCCATTCTTATCCTCGCGATGAGTAGTCTCCCCATGGCCACTCCAAGTATTGCAGAAACAGACTCTGAGCGGAGACACGGTGCGCAGCACGATTCCTCCTCTGGCACACACACGAATCTCAGGAGTTCGACGCTCAACTCCAATACTCGTGGAGGGATTTCTGGTAAGAAAACACCTGTGCAGGCCATCAAGTTGAAACCCGTCACTGTTTCAGCCACGCGAGTCGAGAAACCCATTACCGCCATTCCCAATACGGTGACAATTGTGGAACAGGAAACGATTACGCAACAAACCACTATTCGAGATGACGTCCAAAGCATTCTCGAACAAACCGTTCCTGGGTTCGGGCCGAGCCTGAGAAGATTGAACGGACAAGCAGAGAGTTTTCGTGGACGCAATCCGCTCTATGTAATTGACGGCGTGCCGCAATTCAATGCCCTCCGGAATGCTTCACGCGACGGAAAAACCATTGACCCATTCTTTCTGCAACGCATTGAAGTTATACACGGCTCTAATGCCATTCAAGGCGTCGGCGCGACCGGAGGCGTTGTCAGCATGGTGACTCGCTCGCCTCGAACCGATGGGACATGGACCAACATTCTCCGGGCCGGCGTCACCTCGTATGACAGCTTTCATAAAGACGGATTCACGTACAAAGTTGCCGGACTGACTGGGAAAAAGTTTGAACGGTTTTTTGATGTAATCGGTGGCGCCACCTTTCACCATCGAGGCCTCTATTTTGACGGCAATGGAGACCGTGTGGGCCTGTATCAATCGCAAGGCGACACGATGGACTCAAAATCTTGGGATGTGTTTTTCAAGGCCGGATTCGAGCCAGATGCCCATCAACGCCTCCAAGTCATGGTCAACCATTTCAACCTGACATCTGATGGCGATTTTGGTCCGGTGATTGGTGATCGCACAACAGGACGCCTTACCACGACGGAACAGGGCGGTCTCTTTACCCGAGAACTGGATCCGCCTGAAAATGACGTCACCACGCTTTCAGTCGATTATACCCATAGCGCATTATTTAACGGAAAATTGACCTCGCAATTTTTCTATCAAGACTTTGCGGCGGTCTTTGCTGGCGGGTTTAGTACATTTTATACCTTGACTCCCGGTGGTGTAGCCGAGTTTGATCAATCCACATTAAAATCCAAAAAACTTGGCGCCAAGTTTATTTATTCGTGGAACGGTCTCGAAGATTTGAATATGACGCCGAGTTTAGGATTTGATTTCATACGTGATAAAACATCACAAGTCTTGGTTCAGACGGGCCGCGGGTTTATGCCGGAAACGATTTTTGACAGTTATGCTCCATTTGCCCAATTCGACTATTCGCTCTTCGATCGGGTCCACCTGACTGCCGGCGTCCGCTATATCATTGCCGAACTGACGGTCGACGACTTCACCACACTTCCCGTCGCCAATAACACGTTTGTCTCCGGCGGCAATCCGACATTCCAGGAAGTCTTACCAAACGGAGGCATTACATTCGAAGTCACCCCGTGGATGTCAGTCTATGGCTCGTATGCCGAAGGGTTCACCATGCCCGACGTGGGACGTGTGTTACGCGCCATCAATACCCCCGGGCAAGATGTGGATGCCTTCCTCAACCTCGATCCTGTGGTGACGGAAAACATTGAAGTTGGTATCGACTTGAAATTCACCCGAGGCAACATACATGTGTCGTATTACCGGTCTGATTCGGATCTAGCGGCCAGACTACAGGCGAATCCCGACGACAGCTTTACCGTCGAACGCGAAAAAACCCGCATTTACGGGCTTGATGTCACCGGATCGGTCGATGTCACAGATGCAATGGTCGTCGGACTGAACTATTCCTGGATTCAGGGAGAAATTGATTCAGATGACAATGGATCATTCGACACAGAGCTCGATGGGGTCAACATCTCACCGAATCGTCTGAACCTCTTTACCACCCTCTCGCTCGACAACGGACTCAGCGGTCGAGTGCAATTGTCGCATTTATTTAAACGAAGTTTCGGCGGACTCGCAGCCAGGCCTAACGCCGACTTTAACGGCATCACACTCGTGGACTTCTTGATTGCACAGTCAACCGAATACGGACAGTTCAGCCTCGGCATAGAAAACCTTCTAGACAATCAATATGTCACCTACTTTTCCCAAGTCAATCCGTCACAAAACAATCCGTCGTTTTTTGCCGGCAACGGACGAACACTTTCCTTGTTTTGGCAACATGAGTTTTAATGTCTTCACCGGCTTGAGGCAAATATGACCGGACTTCGTTGGCTCCATCGGTGGCTTGGCCTGTCAGTAAGCCTCATCGCCATCGCGTTCTCCGGCGGCATCCTGATTTTTCACGATGCCGCCCTTCACTATACATGGCCGGATCTGTCCCAGCCCATTCGACCGGGCCAGGAACATGCGTATCCGACGATACTGACGGCACTGCATCACCGCATCCCAGATGCGTCAATCCGTCAGATTCGATTTCCCGTCCAAGGGAAAAATGCCTTTCAAGTGTGGTTAAGCGACGACTCGGAAGCCTTCGTTCATCCAATCTCTGGCGACATCATTGCGCGATGGACCTGGGATGAATCGCTGATGGATATCCTCTTTGAACTCCATGTGCATTTGTTTGGCGGAGAAGTAGGCGAGCAGATAAATGGTATTGTGGGCATATTGGTCATTGGCTTTGTCTTGTCAGGGCTCATCCTCTGGTGGCCTCGGCGCAAAAAATGGCGCCTACGATCGATTGCTCCCCAACACGCCTCTTCACTTCATTTTATGCGATCCCATTCCGCTCTCGGCGTCCTCTTTTCCGCTTCGATTCTCGTCATTGTCGCAACCGGTATTACCATGGTCTTCAACCAACCTCTTGTCACCGCCATCACGTCTCTGTTGGATTCCCAAGCCCCCACAGTTCCGACAGCTACGGTAGAATTCGTCGATCAACCCACACAGTCTTGGGCTACGATTCTAAACACAGTCGCTAATGTCCTGCCGGAAGGCCAAGTGATTTCAGTCAGACTCCCGAGCAAGGACAACGCCGTCATGAGCTTTCGGAAACGTATGCCGGAAGAATGGCACCCTAATGGCCGTTCATTTGTCCTGCTCAACCCATATACCGGAAAGGTCCTGCAAACTATTGACGCCGAGCAGCAAGAATTCGGCATGCGCATCACACAAAAATTTTACCCGCTCCATGCGTCAAAAATTGGAGGCATCCCCTACACACTGCTCTCAGTAGGCACCTCTGGAGCTTTGGTCATCATTGGTCTATTCGGACTCATGAGTTATGGCTCTCGAACGTTTTTTCAGAGCAAGCACCAGACTTCCGTGTCCAAATCAACGCCAATTGTCGATCAGAAATATTGAGAAAACATGGGCACCATTCGGAATTATCACAAGCAATATGTCTAATTCCCAGAAGAGGTCACGTACACGACATACAGCAACTGTCAAACACCACCGTTCACAGCCAGCGTCCCGTGAGTAGCTCCAATCTGCGCTTGGGTTGCCAGCCAACATTGTTTTTGTACACAAAGCGATCATAGGAGAGTCTATGGGTACGTATCATCGTCGATCGTTGGTCATGGTCATCATGCTCATGAGCAGTCTGCATATAACGGGTCCAAGTATGGCCGAAATCGGTTCAGCAGAAAAATCCGTCATACAGCAAGAGATACCCTCCGGAGAACATGTCACCCCTCGTGTTTCAACACCAACACCCAACAATGCTCTTGGCTCTACTCCCGAATCCACGACGATTCAGCAAATCAAGTTGAAGCCCGTGACCATCTCTGCCACACGAGTCAAAAAACCGGTCACCGCCATCCCGAACACCGTCACCATTCTGGAACAGGAGGCCATCACCCAACAAACCATCATTCGAGATGACGTGCAAAGTATTCTTGAAAATACCGTTCCTGGCTTTGGCCCCAGCCTCCGACGATTGACCGGACGTGCCGAAAGTTTCCGCGGACGCAATCCGCTCTATTTAATCGATGGCGTCCCGCAATTTAATGCGCTCAGAGATGGCTCGCGAGACGGCAAAACCATCGATCCATTCTTCCTTGAGCGAATCGAAGTCATTCACGGTTCCAACGCGCTGCAAGGCATCGGGGCAACCGGAGGAGTTGTCAGCATGATTACGCGTGCACCTCAAGCAGACGGAACGTGGACGAACCTCGTACGAGCAGGCATCACCAGCCATGATAGTTTCAATAGCGACGGGTTGACGTATAAATTGGGGGCCTTAAGCGGAAAACGATTTGACCGGTTTTTCGACGTCATCGGCGGCGTCACGTTTCACAAACGAGGTCTCTTGTTCGACGGCAATGGAGACCGTGTAGGTCTCTATCGGACGCAAGGTGATACCATGGACTCGACATCGTACAATCTGTTTTTCAAGGCCGGATTCGAGCCTGATGACCATCAACGCCTCCAAGTCATGGTCAATCATTTTGACCTCGAACGTGACGGAGACTTTCGCCCGGAGACCGGCGACCGGTCAGTCGGGCGGCTCACCACGTCAGAGCAAGGCAATCCACGCGCCGAGGTCGGGGACCCAGCAGAAAACATCAACACCACCGTGTCGGTCGACTACCACCACGACGCGTTATTCAATGGAGAACTGGTCACGCAATTTTTCTATCAGGATTTTTCAGCCCTATTCGAAGGAGGCACCTTTGACACGTTTCGCCTGACCCCCGCTGGACCGGACTTTCTTGACCAATCGGAAATTCAGTCGAAAAAACTCGGCACGAAACTCATCTATACCTGGAACGGTCTGAAGGGCATCGACTTTCAGCCAAGTGTAGGATTTGACTTTCTTCGCGACCGGACATCGCAAGTCCTTGCCCGCACAAACCGTGAATGGGTTCCGGAGACGATCTTTCATAGCTACGCACCTTTTGCACAATTCGACTACACGCTTCTCGATCGCGTGCATTTCACCGGCGGCTTTCGCTATGTATTTGCGGAACTTATCGTGGATGATTTTACAACGATCGCTTCGGCCAATAATTCCTTCGTCTCCGGAGGGAATCCGACGTTTCAAGAAGTGTTGCCGAATGGCGGGATGACTATTGAACTGACCTCTTGGCTATCCATCTATGGCTCCTACGCCGAAGGCTTTACGATGCCGGACGTTGGCCGAGTGCTACGCGCAGTAAATACGCCGAACCAGGATGTGGAATCACTCGTCAATCTCGACCCCGTCGTCACGGAAAATATTGAATTTGGCATTGATCTGGAATTTAGCCGTTCCCGCATGCATGTCGCCTTTTATCGTTCAAATACCGACCTCGGGTCACGCCTCGACCCCGATATGAATGGCATCTTTCAAGTTCGACGAGAAAAGACGCGCATTTACGGCATAGATTTTACCGGCTCAATCGATGTCACGGAACACCTTGTCGTCGGGTTGAATTATGCCTGGATTCAGGGGGACTTTGATTCTGATAACAATGGGAAGGTAGACACGGAACTGGATGGCGTCAACATAGCCCCGAATCGACTCAACATGTTCAGCACCGTCTCACTCGACAGCGGCCTGAGCGGCAGGGTCCAGGTTTCCCATCTGTTTGATCGTGACTTTGGCGGCCCAGGGTCCAACCCGAATGCGAACTTTACCGGCATCACACTCGTCGACCTCTTGATTGCCCAAGATACCGGGTACGGACAATTCAGTCTCGGCATCGAAAATCTTCTAGATAATCAGTATGTGACCTATTTTTCACAAGTCGATCCAGTGCAATCCAATGATACCTTTTTTGCCGGGAGTGGACGAACGCTCTCAGTATTTTGGCAACATGAATTTTAGGCATTCAGGTCACTCATGAATCAAACGGTCATGAAAATTGATGCTGAGCCTAAACTAATCGTACTGAGGAGCACCGACACCAACGACAGTCGTCAAATTTGACAATTACACAGAGACAGATTCATAGAATGGGCATACGCTATCCGTTCTCATCGAAAAACTGCATGCTTTTGAAATATCGCGGTTGGACTTTGAAATCGGAAATTTGCCAAGGGTTCTATGTTGAGAATAACTATCTATTTTAGAAATTCATAATATTAATGATCGGATAACATAGTTCTCGATAAAAAATCCCACGACACCGATTGACACTTGTAAGACTTTCATTGGAACGGAGTATGTGTGTGCTATGAACTTAACCTATCAGGACATCGAGCAACTCTACCATCACCACAAATCGGAACTGATTCGGCGACTCCTCCGTATCGTCCGGTGTGATCAGACCGCTATTGATTTGGCACAAGAAACCTATCTGCGACTCGTGAACCTCGCGAAGACGACTACCGTTTCCTTTCCACGTGCCTTCCTCTATCGAACCGCAACCAATCTAGCCATTGATCATCTCCGAAAACAAAGTTACCGACAACATCTTCCCCTTGAAGCTGCCGAAGATCTGCCGACGGATACGCCATCCGGCGATCAGCACCTGGCGTATAAGGAACGAATGGTTACGTATCAACATGCACTTGCAACGCTGACTCCCCGATGCCGGCAGGCCTTTCTGCTTCACCGTCTCCACCAATGTTCCTACAGAGAAATCGGGAATCGATTGCACATCTCTCAAGGTGCGGTTGAAAAATTGATGGTCCGGGCACTGGCTCATATCCGAACCGAGCTTCATCGTCACGACACTCCATAGTCACAGCCACATGTATCAGCAATGTATGCGCCTTCACGATCAGGAGGGCAATAGCAAAAGGCATGTCAGTGAGTCGTAAGAGACAAATAGCTCCCGTCCTTTACATTTTGTCAATCGAGAAGCTTCCATCTTGGAAAAACCAGAAACATTGTTACGGTTAATGGTAAATAGCTGCACATGCTCTCTCTCGATTTTTCAATAAAACTGGAGAATGACGTGACAATATGATGAGGTGGTACACTCATTCGTCAATTAGATATACTAAGACCACTCGCTCAACATCTGGAAACGGATCATACAACAATCGAAAATGATGCCACAAAAATCACAGAACCCCTCGAAATCGCCTCGTGTCTATGAACGACGACATGCCATAGAACAAGAGGCGATTGCGTGGTTTGCCAAAATACAATCCGGCTCTCTGTCTTCTCATGATCAAAAGAGCTTTGACCACTGGCGGACGCAATCTTTAGATCATGAGGAAATCTTTCATGACGTGTCGGGGATGTGGGACGATCCGGCCCTCCTCGAAGCCACACAGACCTTGTCCACAGCAACTGCTCACGCCGAGATATCACCAACACAGTGGCAAGGTGTCTGGAATTGGATGCATTTGCGCGTACCACAAGTTGGAGTCGCGGTAGCTCTGATAGGACTGGTGATGATTGGCTTCTGGCATTTTGATGTCCTGACAAGGATGGATGCCGATTATTATACGGGCACAGGCGAGCAGCAAATCGTTCAACTGCCTGATCAGTCTGTGATCACGCTAAGTCCGCAAAGCGCAGTCGCGGTGACATTCACACAGGCCACTCGAGGAATCCGGCTCATCAAAGGAAAGGCCCATTTTAGCGTCGAGTCCAACCCCGACCGTCCGTTTATTGTGGAGTATGACCATGTCCAGGCTCGGGCACTTGGCACGGAATTTATTGTCGGCGAGAAAGTAGATGGGCTGCAGGTGACCGTCGTGGAAGGATTGGTCAAACTGAGTAACGTGAAGATTCCGTGGACGCCTGTTTTGCTTCCGGCACAAACACAAATACGCGTGGACAAGAGCACGCCTGGCGCTGTGTATACCATCGATCCCACGATAGCCACGGCATGGCTTCGAGGACGACTCGTGGTTGACACCAAAAGACTGCAAGACGTCATACATGATATCAACCCCTATCATTCGGGGACGATTCTTCTCCTCAATGAAGAAATCGCAAACCTTAAAGTCAGTGGCACATACAATCTCTCCGATACGACTGACATCCTTTCAGCACTATCGCAGACTCTCCCGATACACACGCTATCATTCGCCGATCGAGTCACGATTTTTTTCTGACCCTGACGACATAATTGTTAAAAAATTTTACCCCTCATGGGAGGTGGTCGCACCTTCATACGTCAAATCAAAAGAGTCCTCACGTTTTTGACGTAATGGAGGTTTTCAAATGTCAGATCCGTTTCTTCGCATTTTTCCATATTTGGTAGTTAGGCCGTCACGCAACAGGTATCGTCATTGGGTTCACAACTTCGTGCTACTGGCCGTATTTCTCATAGCCGACTTCGACCTCGCGAAAGTTATGGCAGCTGATTCGTCGAGTAAAAACCGAACGACCCAATCTCTTGACTTCAACATTCCGGCTCAACCTTTGACATCGGCGTTGAATGTCTTTGCTGAAGTCACGGGTTGGCAAGTCAGTTATCCGGCAGAACTCACGACCGGCAAAACATCCACGACAGTTGTCGGCACGAATTCTCCAAAAGGCGGATTGCAGCAATTATTAATAGGAACCGGACTCACGTATCAATTCACAGATACGCATACGTTCACACTCGTTCGAGACGTACGTCCTCACAACTCTTCATCATCACCGCATTCACCGTCCCCGCAACATTCCATGTCTGCAGAGAGACTCGACACACCACACATTATTCAAGCCCCAGAGATCGTGGTGAAAGAAATTCGTGAGCGAGACGATTCCACCACGTATGTCGCAGAAGAAGCTTCGACTGCTACGCGCACCGACATACCCATTCGCGATGTGCCGCAGTCGATTCAAGTGACGACCCGTAAGGTGATTGAGGAGCAACGCACGTTTCGTCTTCAAAACACTCTGGAAAATATTTCAGGGATCAACGCGACGGAATCTGCGGCATCACTCCACGATTCACTTATCATCCGGGGATTTACGGCGACCGATCGAAGCTATTTCCGCAACGGTTTGCTGGATCCCTTCGCTCAATTTTCGGCTTCGGATACTTACAATATACGACGTCTCGAAGTGCTGAAAGGACCGGCATCCGTGCTGTACGGACAGGGGGACCCCGGAGGCATTATCAATATCGTGACAGACAAACCGCTACCGGATCCGACGTATTCCATCAATACCACCTTTGGAAATTTTCACTTCTATCGATCGGAACTCGATGCGACCGGACCTCTCAACGAAAACAAGACACTCCTGTATCGTCTGAATGTCGCCGGTCAAAAGGCGGACAGCTTCATCGATTTTGCCAATCGCGATCTTGTGGTAGTCGCTCCAAGCCTGACGTGGCTTATTGGTTCCCGCACCACGTTAACCATCGATGCCGACTACTTGCGTCGGTGGAGCAATGACCCGTATGGACTTCCGGCCCAAGGCACAATCATACCCAACATCAATGGACCGCTCCCACGGAATCGATCCGTAACATTGGGAGATTTCAGCACCTTTAACCGCACGTCATACCGAATTGGGTATGATCTGTCACATCAATTCAATGATCAGTGGTCCATTCGCCATTCGTTCAGGCATACGATCGTCGAAGATGACAAAAACAATTTGTACGCTTACCCTGATTCCCTGGACCCGGATGAACGGACGCTCCAGCGATTTCAGGTCCTGCAACCGGCGGTAAACAGACGACATGCAAACTCGATGATTACGAATATCGTGGGACATTTTAGCGTGTTCGATATGGACCACACCCTATTGGCGGGTGTCGAGTTGCGACAAGAAAAGACCGATCAGTTCCTCTTTACCTTTGCGATGGCACCTTCGTTGGATCTCTTTGCACCCAACTATTCGGTCCAACCTGGGGCATTTAGCGGAGATCCGATTAGTTTTCTCGCCCACAATAAAACCGCCGCCTTTTATATTCAGGACCAAGTGGCGATTCTTCCAAATTTGAAGTTCATGGGCGGCTTTCGGTTTGACTATGTACACCAGTCCACTCAGTCAAGCACAGAAAGTCACTCATCCGACGAAAATGCCGTTAGCCCTCGACTGGGCCTTGTGTATCAACCGATCGAACCGTTGTCGATCTATACATCCTGGACGAGGGGATTTCAGCCCAATTCACCTGATTCCTTTAATCCCAATGGGGCGCTATTCGATCCCGAAAGGTCCACCCAATATGAAGTGGGAATGAAGGCGTCCCTGCTGGATAATCGCGTCTCGGCCACGCTCGCCTGGTTTCACCTGACGCGGGAAAATTTGGTCACGCCCAGCCCGGATCCGATGCTGGCTGCAACCGGGTTTTCCGTGCAAACCGGGGAGCAACGGAGTCAGGGCATCGAACTGGATGTGACAGCACAGTTGGTCCCTGGATGGAATATCATCACGAGCTACGCGTATACTGATGCCGAAGTGACGAAAGACAACGATCCGACATTACTTCACAAACGTCTGGCCAATGTGCCGTACAATAAGTTCACACTCTGGTCCACCTATCATGTTCAAGAAGGTCCCCTCGAAGGATTCGGGATTGGTGGCGGACTCTTTGCCTACACCAGCCGTAGTTCGTCGATTTTCGGGAATCCAATCGAAATTCCAGGTTATGTGAGGGTTGATGGCGCTTTGTACTATAATCGAGAGCTAGATCGGGAGAATTGGTTGGGCGTGAAGGCGTTGAATATGGCCATTAATATGCGAAATCTTCTCGATCAGCGGTACGTCTCGACGTCACACAATGGGTCCAACTTTTTCTTCTTCGGTGAGCCTTTCACCGTGCTGGGCACGGTAGGGCTGCAGTTCTAATCCGTGGAGATCGATCTGATCGGCGGGGATTGAGATACTATCCCGTAGCCACGAATATTGGTCTCCAATCACTTTCCGGCATGTCGCTGTAGACAAACGGAAAGGACAGCAAAATCTTCTCTAGCAAGGGAGGCGGTCTTTTTCATGCGACTGACACATGTGACAACGAGTAGTTTAGTGTTGTTCCTGTCGATTGCAGCATGCACCGAAGGAAGATGGGTGCATCCGATCAAGACCGAACCCCAAGCCTTGGAAGATTGGAACACATGTAAAACTGAGGTCCTCGCGGGAACAGAATACGAAAAGAACGCCATGGCCGGCGGCATCAACCTCACCGGGTGCATGCGTTCGAAGGGCTACCGCTATGTCGATGAACAACAAGCCAACCCTCCCAACAATGAGCTTCACACACCTCAACAGAATGGACTTGATCGAGAAAACCGGGAATAGTGAGAAAATGAATGCTTAACCTCGACTTCCGTTCCGACTAATTTCAAAGATTCTCTCAAAGGGCCGCACATAGCACATGAAGCTTGCAATCTTTTCTCTAGGTCGCACTGTGCTTCCGACTGGGATACCGCTGTGTGCTACGTCATGCCTCTGTGTATGGACAGGGATCTATTGGCTACAACTGGCAGGTTAAACCTAGAAACAGCCGTTGGATCACGAACGTCTGCACACATGGCCACCTGAAATCCAAATAATTGGGCCGCAACAAGACGTTCAACCAAGGCTGTTCTCTTACAAAGCATGGAACACGAAACGATCGTGCCTAGGCTTTCCTTTGCTGACCTTCATGCTACGAGAACATGTACAAATTTCTCATCACCCACAAGGTGACCATGAGATGTGAACATGTCCCCTACACACAAATAGTTTGTACAGCTTTTTCGCGCTCAATCGCCATTTCTAGGATGATACGACCCATTCATCGGGACACGAGTCTCATTAGTTGAGTTTCCACATCACAAGGTTGGTTTCAATACATACCAGAGCATGACGGCCATGGTGTACCCCAACGTCCCCCAAGACAGCACATCCCACCAATTATTCCCCAACAGTGCGGCCAATAAACCAACTATACTGACGAATGCCAATATCAATGGCATACGCCAAATCTGACGATGGTTCAATGCGCCGCTCATACAGAAGACTTCCGTGATGATGGAGACAAAACGAACGTATCTTCTTGCTCCACAGCGGCCAATGCCTGGTCTTCGATTGATACTGCGCTTTTCTTCTTCCAGAGGTACAAACCACTACCCAGCACGATGATGGTGATGATATCGAGGAAGGCCCAGATCAACTTAAGTGGCAGGCCTCCGTAATCACCAAAATGTAACGGTTGAGACAGCAACAACACGGTGACATACCAGGGCAACTCCCGTGAATCCACTACCTGCGCTGTTGTTGCTTGTATGAGGACCGGCTTGAGCAGTTTCGACGTCAAGGGCGTCTTCCCGCGCATGAACGCCGTATAATGTTGAGGTCCAGCAAAACGATTGCCGGGGAACGCCAGGAAAAACAATTCCCCATCCGGCTCCGCCGCCTTGGCGGCTTTGACCACTCCCTCGACAGTACCCGAATCGGCAGAGGATACCTGGCCTTGATAGGGAGCAAGCATCGAGGCCAGCTCCGTGGCCTGCCACTGTTGAAAAATTGGATTGGCCAGGGTATTGATTGATCCCGTTGCGCCAACCACCAATGCCCAGACCACCGTGACAATACCTAGCAAATTGTGAAGATCTAACCATCGAGTACGTCGAGACCGTTCCCAGCGGATCGAACCAAACGGCAGCTTACGCATGAATGGGGCATAGAGGACAATACCGGAGATGATTGCCGCAAGAAACAGGAGCCCCATGGCGCCCAAAAACAAGGTGCCCAGCAACCCAGCGAACATATCCACATGCAACCGCCACAGGATCGGCATGATCCCTTCATTGACAGGATAGTCGTAGATAAATTTTCCAGTTCGTGCATCAAACATCGAGAGGGTCGAAGTTTCCTGCGACGTCACGGTTTCTCCGAAACGCACCCACCAGGCATGGGGCTCATCCTCATCGCTGAAGAGAAATTGTACTGCTTCATTCGGACGCCTGGCTTGAGCCACGTTCACGATGTCATCAAGATTGGCTCTTGCTGTGACACCAGGCATCTCGGGCGGGTCGACTGAATTCCCGATCAGATGATCAATTTCGTGATAGAAGATCAGGGGTAAACCCGTCACGCAGAGCAATAGTAAGAAAGTCGTACAGATCAAACTCGTCCATTTATGAACGAGATACCAACTCCTGATTGTCTGTGGATTCATATTTGGACCCTAACATGTAGCAGTCTTACCAACTACCACCGATACGTCACACTGCCAACAACGTTCCGTCGCTCTCCAAACGTGCAGAAAAAGGTTGTTCCTCTCTCAAAGCACCCGAACTGTTCATGATCTAAGATATTGGTGACATTGAGCGCAAAGAGAAAGCGTCTCCATTCATAATCTAGTGCGACATCGCCGACAACATAGCTCGGCACTTCAAAGGTGTTCGTGTCATTCGCAAAGGTAGATCCGGTATAGCGCACACCTCCACCTATCCCAAGCCCCTGAGCATGACCTGACGGAACGGTATATTTCACCCACAGGGAGGCTAATTCTTTTGGAGTTTGGGACAACCGAGAGCCTTCTTCACCGGCGTCATTGCTCTGTAAAATTTCATTATCTAAATAGGTATACGACGCAATGAGATCCAACCCAATATCGAAACTGGCAATGCCTTCGAGTTCAAAGCCTCGAGAGCGCACCTCTCCCGTTTGAAGCGTGTTTCCGGGAACACCGGGATCGCTGGTACTCACATTCTGACGCGTCAGATCAAAGACTGCGGCAGTCACAGAGCTGTTCGTACCGGGAGGTTGATACTTGATGCCGAATTCAAACTGTTCTCCCGTTTCTGACTTGAATGTGTTGCCGCTCAGATCCGTTCCGATCACCGGAAGAAACGACTTAGCATAACTAAAGTATGGCGCGACTCCGATGGGTGAGTGATAAATAATTCCAGCGCGCCCTGTAAACTTGGAATCATTCTGATCCGTTTTCCCACCAGTCAGGTTATTCTTTGTGTCATTGCTCGCCCAATCGTGACGCACCCCACCTGTAATGTGCACGTCATCAAACATCGTAATCTCATCTTGAAGATACACCCCTGTCTGCCACTGGACCGTTTCATTGTTCGCGAAAACAGCTGGCAAAGAGATCGGTGTTCCGAAATCGCCATTGTCGAAAATATCAATAGAGGATGCAGCACTGAAGATTTGGACGGCATTGACGTTCACACGCTGGACATCCATGCCACCCAACAATGTATGCGTCATCGATCCCGTTGCCACATCACCCTCAACATGGGTGTCAAAGGTAATGGCCTTCACTTTTCCAGCAGTACCAAACACTTGCCGCTCAACTGTCCGTTTATCCGCTCCAAACCCTGAACTGAAGACCGTCATATCATCAACATTCGTTGAGTTGTAGCGGAGATTTTGCCGAATGGTCCATGCGCTATTGATATGATGCTCAAATTGATGGCCGATTGAAAATTCCGTTCTATCGTACTCGTCAATGCCAGGTTGACCAGTAAATCGCTTGAAAGAAATGCGCCCATTAGGATTCCCTCTTAACGTTCCCTCAGCCGGTAAAGCTTGAGAAGAACCCAAATTATCTTTCTGATACCAGCCATGAATCGTGAGCGATGTGTCCGAAGTTGGCTGCCACGTCAACGCCGGAGCAACATACACTCTATCGTTTTGGACAAAGTCTAATTGTGTATCACTCTCCCGGAATAGGCCCGTTAACCGATAAAAGACCGTCTCGCTGTTTTCCAGTGGCCCTGAAACATCAACCCGACCTTCATAACGATCGAAGCTCCCTGCCAGAAATTGCACTTCACGAAAGGGGTCTCGTGTCGGCAGTTTCGAGACATAGTTCACCAGACCACCTGGACTTCCCTGACCATACAGCACAGACTGTGGCCCCCGTAAGATATCGAATTGCTCTGCACCATAGGGTTCAAGATTGTAGCTTATGGCAAATCCAGGGTTACGCAGTTGCAACCCGTCCCGGTACAAACCGTCAAGGTCGGCTCGAAATCCTCGAATTCTCAAAAAGGTTAAACGAGGATCGAACCCGAATGGCTCTCCTTGCACACCTGGGGTATACCGTACGGCATCACTGAGACTATTCACGTCTTGGGCGGCCATCACCTTACGTGTAAGAACAGAAATCGACTGAGGGGTTTCAATGAGTGGGGAGTCCGTCTTCGTGGCAGAACGCACGGTCTCCGCAACATATCCGGTCTCCCGACTTTCTCTCACAATCACTTCGGATAATTTGATCTTAGGAATAGCTGACGGCTCAACGTTCTTCCCATCTGCCGCGTGACGTTCCGAGGAGCTTTCGGATAGACCACGATCCCGCCCCTCTCGTTCCACGATTCTTATTACACCCGATGCGTCAGCTTGAGGCGAAAGACCCGTCCCGTCAAGTAATCGATTCAAAGCTTCTTTCGAAGCAAATATTCCCGCAATACCCTTTGTACGCCGCTCATGAACGATGTCTGTATCATAATTGAGGGAGAGGTCACTCTTGCTGACAAACATCGTGAGAGCGGACTGAAGGGATTGTGGCGGGATGTGAAACGGCCATTGGATATCGTGAACGACATTGGCAACGATTCGCGATGCCGCAGGTCTCGTGCGAACGTCTGATGGTTCACCCGCTAAAACGCTTCCTGGTGCACTGACACACAAGGCGACTCCGATCAGCACAGATAAAACTCCAGAGCCCAACAGTCGCTTCACCATATATAATGATGACTCCTCTAATACATAGGGTGGGTGATGAAGGAAATGTGTACGAGGCGAACGGCTAGACACATGGCGCATTCGAATCCGTTCGAAGCAAGAAGTGATCTTAGGAAATCTTGTTCAGTGGAGGGAATGTTAAAGTAACGGGAAAAACATGTTTATTGACCGGATGAACACGAACAGATGGGGCATACCGTCGATGTGATGGAGAGCCATGCAAAAACGGTATGGCGGCAAGACCATGTCCTATTGCAGACTGCATCAAGAACTCACCAACGCATATACCGGAGCCAGAGCGCTGACGGAACCAAAAGCATTGCACAGAACACGACAATGCTCCCATACACCGCCATCGGCACTTCAGGCCGCGGCGGAACCTTTACCGCGCCTTCTCGGTGTAAATCAATCGCCTCTACCTTGAGTACGTGTTCCATTCCATTTTTAGCGATAAGTCGGAGATGAAATGGTTCAGGGATAAAGCTCCTCCCCTTTGGTAAGGTCACCTGCCCCCGCACACGATCAGATAACACTTGTAATGAACCGGCGTGGGCTTCCGCACCCCGGCCATATTCATAGAATGCGTTCTGAATGTTGAAATGCAATTCCGAATCGAAATGTATACTGATAGTCTGAGTTCCGGCCTGCGGTTCGTCCTCCCGATAGACCGTGCCCGCCCAATCCTGGAGCGTCAGCGAACCGGCTGGGACGGGCGTGCTCCTCTGCAGTCCAGTAGATACCTGGCCCCCTGTGATAAACACGACGGCAGACCAGGCACTGGCGATCAGAATCAGCGTAGTTGCAATGCCGGAAATCATCCAACGATAGCGACGCCGCCGAGAATGATTCTCGGTTCGCGTAACCCGTACCCAATGAATCGTCGCTCCGGAGAGAATACCAATCGTGAGGGCAAGACCAGACGCAAACCACAAAACTTTCGTGGCCGTTCCTCCGAACGTGCCAAAGTGCAAGGGATCTGCGGTGTGCATCAGACGTTCGCCAAGCGGCAACTCGATTCCTCTTTGAAGATCGAAGATTTCCCCGGTATAAGGATCCAGCGAAACGGAGTTGGCCTGGCTTCGCACGACAGAAGCTCCCCCCTGGCCATATACAGTGACAATGTGCTGCGGTTGGGTTGGAAGTGAGATTGTGTCAATCGTGAGCTCGGGATACGCCGTCTTAACCCGTTGAACAATTTCGTCCAACGGGAGCGGGCGTAAGACGACTGAATGAGCATTGGCAGCCTTGTCGCGCACGCTCGCAAGCGAAACTTCCCGATTGAGAACACCAGCTTCTGCCAGGATGATTTCCGTCAAATACCACACGCCTGTCAGGGAGAGGAGTATCGCCACAAGCAATGACCACACGCCACAACAACGATGCATGTCGGACCACATGATGCGCCAGCCACGCCCAAGACGAATCGTGTACAATGCCCGCCACCAGTGTTTGAACACACACAAGCCAGTAATGGCTGACCCGAGCGCAATGAATGAAAACATTCCAACCAGGAATGTGCCATGAACACCAATCGTGTCCGGCACTAAGTAGAATTGCTTGTGAAAGATGCGGATGAAACTCTTGATATCCAGGAACGTCCGCTGGCCAGTCACTTCGTGTGTATAGGGATTAATAAACACTACTCGAGTGTCGCGAGGGGGATACTGCACGACAGCCGCGGCGGCACTGTTCGAATCCGGCGGTGCGAAAACCCTGGAAACCATGGCATGTGGATGCATGGCCTTAACAGCCTCGTACAGTTTGCTCCACGAGATAGGCCGTTCGGTGACATCGGCTGGAGGAGAGACTTGCCGAATCGGGTCAAGCCACCAATCCAGCTCAGGCGTGAACACAGCAATCGTTCCCGACAGGCAAATGGCAAATAATAGAATCCCAAGATTCAGCCCAAGCCATCCATGAAGGTGAAACAGTCGCCTATTAGATACCCAGGAATTCATGGGAGACTGCGAGAGGAGGAAGAGCACAGAGAATGTTGAATTTCTCTATCTCAAAATCCGGCATAGGCAAAACACCATATCTCACTAGACACATTTTATCACCGAAGCTTTGATACATCTGACTAAAATTCAATGCCGATCGATCCGATAGCGGAGAATGGCGTGCCTGCATGGGCGATCCCCTGATCGCTCGCTCGAACGATATAACCTTTATCCAAGAGATTTTGCAGGTTGAGTTGGGCCTTCACGATTTGTCCACCAGATAAGGTGTACCGGTACCAGGCCGCCGCATCGAACACTGTAAAGTCATCCAATATAATCGCATTATCGAATTGTGCACGACGCTGGCTTTCGTACCGGAGTCCTCCACCAACCCCAAAGTTTTCCAGAACCGTATTCGGCCCGAAATTGTACGCGAACCACAGTCTCGCGATATGCAATGGCACATTGCCCAATGCTTGTCCAACGGTCGTGGGCTCCGTCTCGTTCTTGAGCACTTTCGTGTCGGTATACGCATAGTTGCCAATGACACTGAATTCGTCCGTGATTTGTCCCGTCAGATCCAATTCAATTCCCTGGCTGCGTTGATTCACTCCAGGAAGCGAAGCATTCCCACCGGTGTCGATAAAAAATTGATTATCGAAAACCGCCACATCTTCCTTCTGAATTTGGTACACCGCCAGCGTCGCGAGCAGTCGTTCATCAAAAAAGTTTAATTTGATTCCTGCCTCATACTGAATGCCGGTCTCTGGATCAAGCGGATTGCCATTACGGTCTAGCGCGGTCGCACCTGCAGGACGAAATGATTGAGTCACGCTGGCATAGGGCGAGAGCCAGTCTGTCAGTTCATACAAGATCCCTGCGCGTCCAGTAAATTCATGGTCGGTGACTCGGTTTGACCCGATATGGTCCGATTGTCTGACCCAGTCGAATCGGCCACCCAGAAGAAGCTTGAGTCGTCCATCTTCGAGCATGGAGATTTGATCTTGAGCGTACAGCGCTAACCACTTCGTGCTTCTAGACCAGTCTAGTACGCGTTGGAGATTTGCGGGAGGGTCAAAGTTCACGTTCGGATTTGACGAGATGACCACGTTGGGTAAATTCTGTCGAAAGCGCTCAAAATCCGTATCCTGCCGGATCAAATCAACACCCACCAATGCCTTGTGATCCACCCCGCCTGTTGAAAAATTTGCCAGCAGATCGGTCACGAGTTGATATTCAACATCCTCGCGCTCTTCATTTTGGTATCGCTGACGAAGCGTTTCTGCCCCCGGCAATCCTCTGACCCCACGATGACGGATGGTTTCGTTTCGAGGATTGGCGCGGTGATATTGAAACCGGTTACGAACTGAAAACACCTCGTTGAATCGGTGCTGGAACAAATACCCCGCAAACAGATCCTCTAACGTACGACCCGCCAGATCGGGGTCACCGAAAAATGTGTCGATCGAAGCCAGTGGATCTCCATTGGCATCCAGCGGAATCCCACTGTCGTACGGCACGGTCTCTCGCGTGTAAGAGACATCAAAGGTCACGTCTGTCTGATCACCAATCCGCCACGTGAGAGAAGGGGCAATCGCGTAACGTTCGGTTTCGATCTTATCGCGAAACGACCCTCGGTTCGTGTAAGCGGCATTCATGCGATACAGCCACCGATGATCGTTATCCAGAGGGCCAGTCGCATCGAAGGTCGTACGAAGATGGGAGAAACTGCCAAACTGCTGATTGAAATTGAAATAGGGTTCATCAAGTGGTAGTTTCGTCGTATAATTCAACACCCCCCCAAGGTTCCAAGGCACCGAACAAAATCGAAGCCGGGCCTTTTAGAACTTCGACGCTCTGGATATTGACTAAATCCACAGATCCAACAAGTGTAGCTCGCAAGCCATTGCGAAGGACGGTCGGGGCCTCAAAGCCCCGAATAAACGGTAACACTTCTGACTGGGCATTGAGCGTATTACCGGACTCGACGACCCCACTGACATTTTTATAGACATCCTGAAGCCGCTGCGCCGCTTGATCTTCAATGACTTGCCTTGGGACAACTTGAATCGACACCGGAGTCTCTTTGATCGGTGTGTCGGTTTTTGTCGCAGTGCTCGCAGCCACTGCTCCATAGCCAGTTTCTCGGCTCTCTCGCACGACCACTTCGGATAATTTGATCCGTGGAGGAGATGCCGTCTTATCAAAATTTTGTGCATCTACCATGTCCCGCTCCAGGTTGTCGCGTTCATCAGGCATTGCAACTTCCAATCTTTCCACCACACGTATGATTCCGGTCTGATTCGGATGATGCGAGAGTCCAGTCCCATCTAATAATTGCGTCAAGGCGTCGTCGAGCAGGAGTCTGCCTGAAACGCCTTGGGAGTCCCGCCCCTCGATTATCGTGGAATCATAGGCAAGATGAATCCCGCCCTCTCGGGCAAAGCTGGTAAGCGCGACATCAAGTGGGCCAGGAGAAATCTGAAACGTCTTGAGCTTGGGATTAGCGGGGGAATCCACCGTTGATGATCCTTGTGACTGAGAAAGAGACACGATTGACTCGTGTGCACTTGCCACTCCAAGCATCATGCAACTCAAGATAAACCCATGAACGAAATATCGGGAAACAGCTTGTAGAAACCGTAGTGCCTTAAGGTTTTTCATATATCGCAACGACATTCTTGATTCCTTTTCAGTGGAACTCCTGCATAAGCAGGATCATTTATGAACACATGAAATGGTTCGTCACCAGTGCACGCAGAATGAACATTTCAGAAGAGCGATGATCCTAGATCAACATTTCCTTGCAAAGGAATGTTCGCAATCCCTTTTAATATGTTAATTTTCCTGAATCTACGAATATTGGGATACGGATTTGAGGAGAGCTAGAAATTCCGGCATGCGTTACTACAGAAATTAAGATATTTTTCAAGAAAACCAAATCTCTTCTCCTTAGAACACGTGTAAATTTTGGTAGACAATCGATACGATTTCAAAGATACTCTATTGGGAGAGAACAGTGCGCTTTGCGCGAGACAACACTGAACCGGTGCTGTATTACACTCCATCTTCTTACATGACCTTGCCTTCACACCAATCCTCTGAATTGCGAACCCGCTACGAGGCGGGATTAGCGCACATACGTCAAGCACCACAAGATACAGGACTTGTGCATATGATCGTGGGACGCCCGGAGAAGGGTAAGCGGGAGATTGTCGACGTTGGGAAGTTAGATGTCACCAAAGGGCTCGTAGGCGATAATTGGAAAATCCGTGGGAGCTCCAGAACCACAGACGGGTTGGCACATCCCCACACCCAGCTCACGATCATGAACTCCAGGGTGATCGCACTCATCGCCGGGGACAAAGATCGTTGGCCGCTCGCGGGAAATCAAGTCTATGTCGACCTTGATTTACACAAAGACAATGTTCCTCCTGGCACGCAATTAGCGCTGGGGACTGCGGTCATCGAGGTCACCGATCAACCCCTGACAGGATGTAAAAAGTTTTCGGCACGATTTGGAGTGGAAGCCGTGAAATTCGTCAACTCTGCAATTGGGAAAACCCTTCAGCTACGCGGTATCAATACCAAAGTCATCCGCTCCGGCAGGTTTCAAACTGGCGGCGTCATAAAGAAAATCTAAAATCGAAACACGTTGCATCAGAAATCGTTCATCTCTGCTATAGTTTTTCAACTTTTCATTAAGACGTATAGCCGTGCTATGCCCTTCCGTCTGGACGAAGTATGTCCTCGCGTTGTGTGAGTGGTGATGATTCGGCTGGAAGCTCTGTGATTCCGCGATAGTCTTTGGGGATGCGATTGCGTTAGAGGATATGTGGCTCGAACCCACGGCTCACTCCATCGTTCGTTGCCTATGTTCTTTGTCGTCTCAGTTTTGACTCCCTGCCGGATTTCGTCCCGGCGACCGAGGCCCTTTTGTTTCGGCAAAAAGACCCAAAACCATTCACGCCCAGGCCAGGTTCATCGGATGAGCTAAACCCCGGTTGTGGGGTGGGCTAACTCGCTACGCTCAAACAAGCCCGCCCAGCATAAGAAGCGTTCACTCAACGGACTCTAGCGAAACCTCATCCGTTCTCAGGGAATACACATGCCCAATCGAACGCAAGAACACACGTCAACCATATGAAAGAGTCTGAGCACGGCTAGAGCCTGCAGGCGTCAGATCATAGCTATACTGAAAAAAAGTTAAAAAACTATATGAGCCATCTGAGATCTTCTGTAAGAAGAAACCTGTTACTGAAAACTTCGTCTCAGCTTATGTTTTGAACAACATACCGAGTTGCTCTGAGAGGAAACATTTTCTGGGAACTGGAACGTCTGGGCTTGCTTAATAGCCTTTGTCACCACATGCTACTCTGTACGGCTCTGTGACTTCAGTTATAGAAAATCCATACATTAATTGGTCAGCAAGAAGACTACCACCAATACCCATACCGATAAGGCCGGAACGCGTAAAATCGACCAAAACCTCGATAGGGTCGCGCATACCACCAATACGGATACCCATAGTAGGGTCTGCCATATCGCCTGTCCCAATAGGGTGGAAGCATGGCTTCAGGCCAAATTTTCAGATGTTTGATCGTGAGCGTGGGATACGTATACTTCATTTCATCGAGTAACTCCGTATTCGCCCCCGACACTTCCCCAACAATAGTCACTCGCGAGCCAGTCGGCACAGTCGCCGGATCTAAAAATTCCGTTTGAAAGGCCATGAACCGTCCTTCGGACTTGAGACGGTCGGTCGTGGGTTCATAGTTTTTCATGAACGGAAGCTGCAGCATGGTCATCCGCGTCCGATCGACCAATCGTGTGGCCGACAAGACTTCTCCAGCCACGACAACGACCTTTCCACGGTGAGTCATGGGGGACTCGTGAAGCTGTGCAAAGGAGAGAGTGTCATCGACTTGCGCTTCCATCTCCGGGGGAATGATAGAAGAATATTTTGAAGAGCAAGCCGGGAGTAACAGCAGCCAGGTGAGGAGCATGACAATGGGTAACATGACTGTCCTCCTATGTCCGAAACCTGAACGGTCACAACGCTCTTCACTATTATACTCCTCAACGTACGTCCGCTGCATCTTCGACTCAAGATCGAACAGTACATACCTGTCCAAACGTCACGTCTCGCACAACCCTTCTCCTTGGAATCTCACGACTCCCGGACATTGTTCGGATGTCATTTCAAAACAATTCGCATATATATCCGGAAATTTCACATTTTTATTCAGGACATTGAACATGTTCATTCAGCATGAAGATGTCGTAATCTCTATTGAAATCCGTTACCTATCCCGAAAGGAATATCTCATGAAAATTTTCCACACAATACAGTTCCGCCCCACAGTCCATCGGATGCTATTTGTCGCTCTCATGCTCTCATCCCTGCTGATTCCCGGGGTTGCACAGTCAGCCGACTCGCTTGTGGTGTACTCCGGACGAGCCGAACGACTCATCAAACCTGTCTTAGATCGTTTTGAAAAAGAAACGGGAATCAAGGTCCAGCTTCTGACATCGAAAACGGCGGAACTCGTCAACCGGCTTAGGGCAGAAGGTGAGAACACACCAGCAGATATACTCATCACCAACGACGCAGCAGGGCTCGAACGGGCTCGACAACTTGGCCTGCTGCAGCCCCTGAGTTCGCAAGACAATATTCAAGCACATTCCTCGACCAAAGGCTCAGAGTCTCTTCCTCCATCAGATCTCAAAAATATTTTGAGCAATATTCCAGAACCGTATCGTGCTGATGACAATAGTTGGGTCGGATTGTCTGGTAGATTTTACGTCGTGGTCTATAACACCACGAAGGTGAAGCCTGATGAGATAGAATCCATTCTCGATCTGGCTGACCCAAAATGGAAAGGGAAAATTGCCATAGAGAATGCCGGGAGCGAATACCTGCAATCTGGAGTGTCGGTGATTAAAGCCGCACATGGGGAAGATGCGACTCGAAAGTTTTTGCAAGGCCTCAAAGACAATGCCGAGAACCGGGTATATGGAAAAAGTTCACAACTCGTCAAAGCCGTCGCACGAGGCGAAGTCTCGATGGGGCTCGTGAATCATTACTATGTGTTTCGACAGTTAGCGAAAGAGCCGAAAGCTCCGATTGCGACGCTCATGCCTGACCAACAACAAGGAGGCATGGGAGCCATTTTGAATGTTGCCGGGGTAGCCGTTACGAAACCAACGAAACATGTCCGAGAAGCGCATCAGCTCGTCGCGTTTCTGGCCTCCTCCGAGGGACAAGAAATGTTTGCAGATATGAATAAAGAATATCCACTGAACCCTGAAGTAAAAAGTAATGACGTCCTTCCCAAACGGGCAAGCTTTCGAGCCGCAACGGTTCCGCTTGGCCAACTTAGTGACCTGCACGAACCGGCTATGACGCTCATCGAAGAAGTCGGGATGCGATAATCATACATACTGACAAGGCACATTACCGTGCATTCCGCTCATGACGGCATATGAAATAGGCTCAACCCCGGTTCCAGACCTTGTCAAAGCACAAGACCGAATTCTACTGCGCCCATAACACGTCAAATGAACGTGCAAGATGTGCGCACCGGTCGCACACGGCATACATGGCGGTGAGAAGCAGGCCGCCCTTCACCTGTCATTGTCTGAGAACTTCATAGAAGCACCGAAGAATTCGCCTCCTGTAAATCTGTTGCTTTCATACTGACCTCACTCGGTGCCCCTCCCAATTTGCATAATTTTCCGGAAAATGAACATTCCCTCAGACATCTGCTAATGATATTTTTATTGAAAATGATAATTGAATTCAAATTCATAAAAAACCTCAAACCCGTTTTTCCTCCGTCATTGTCCTCTGTATCGCCCAATGAGAATCTCCAGAAGTTTATCGAGGATAACACATCCAGTTGCACGCGAGGACAAGCCCGCACCACTTGTCCTCACTCCTGGCCAGAGCACCTCTCCTCCGGGGTGCTCTGGCACTTTTTTCTACTCCCTTATCCGAGTTTAGTAAGGCATGCGGCATCAATTCTTTGCGATGAACCACACCCGACTTGTAATTATCGACAGCAATCTCTGGGCTAGAGGAAAATTCTTCACCTCTTGGAAGTTTCCATCAAAACTACTATGCCTGTTCAATGAAACACTGACATGAAAGACCAGATCATCATCCAAGGAGAGAAGGCCTCGCTCGTCAGCCTCACGGTATCACTCTTACTGATTGCACTCTATGTCTTAGGAATTTTGATCTGTCCGGCGTTGCCTGTATAAAGACTGATCTACGCTTTCGAAAAAACAGACAACTGCATCTCGACAATGCAGAACATCAAACGCTCGCGTCCATTTATCAATATTCATGCCAGGTAACATACTGTTTCCAGCAATTTCGCATGTATTTCCGGTGAGCGAACACTCCCACGCTCCACGCACTATAGGTAGATTAGCTCTCTTTTTGAACAAATTTCATTTTTTAGACAGACAACACTCCCAGTCTGAAGGGTACCTCTAAAAACTAGGATTTTTTCGTGAGGGCAAGGAAGCCGCGCGCGCAAAACCGCAGTGTATGGGCAAATACATGAGGATTTGAGCACGCGGCTGACGCCGCCATCGCGGAAAAGGACGGGTTTTAGAGGCGCCCTCGACTCAGACACGAACATTGATATAGCCCTGAGTCCTCAACTTCCCGTTTCTTTCATGAAAGGATTTCACATGTCCCAACGAATGCTCACGTTCCCGTTTCATCTTGCGATTCCAACGTCTATGGGTATCATTCTCGCTTTCTGGTTGTTCACCTGGCCGGCAAAAGCCAGTGCCGCCCCTGAGCTAGCGAATACAGCGCAGACAGTTGATTCGGACAGCGATATTCCAAAACTAAAATTAAAAGAAATTACCGTCCAAAGCAAACCATATGAATTGAAAGATCATCCCGGGGCCACGTCAGTTATCACTCAAGAAACGATTGAAGTGTTCAAGCCTATCAGCACAATCGATGTGCTCCGCCGTGTTCCCGGCATCCATGCGCCCGATGAGTACGGACGGGGGCTTCGGCCTAATATCGGAATCCGTGGACTAAATCCCAATCGAAGCCAAAATGTCCTGCTCTTGTTCGATGGCGTGTCTATTCAACCAGCCGTGTACGGTGCACCCTTTGCCTATTTCAATGTGCCGGTTGAACAGGTTGAACGGATTGAAATTCTCCGGGGGGGCGCCTCGGCCTTATACGGACCCAATACGGTAGCCGGCGTAATCAATTACATTTCCTACCGCCCTCCACGCGAACAACAGATCAACATACGCGAAACGATACGAGCCGGTGAATTCTTTTCTTCGACCGTATCGTACGGCAACACCTTTAACGAAACGGGGGTCCAATTTCTCTATACCAATAAAACCGGCAGCCTTGTCCGTGACCAAACCGGCACACAGCTGAATGACGTCTCGCTGCGTTTCACGTTTCCTATCGGGCATGAGGGCGAAGGCGATCTTCGTTTAACTGGATTCGTCGAGGAGTCCGAAACGCCGGGAGGGCTGACAGTCGCCCAGTTCGACAAGGACCCGAACCAAAGCCAGCGTTCTCACGATGATTTTTTTGGCCGTCGATGGTCCGCGACATTTCGGTATACTCAGCCAATCTCGAACAGCTTGAAATTCGACGGCACGACGTATGCCAATTCCTTTCAACGGGATTGGTTTATCGCGAATGGCCCCGATGCCACCGCAACGGGCAATACCCAATTTCTGCGCGACTTCTTTGTCGCAGGAGTCAGGCCCACACTCGACTGGTCGCCCAATAGTCGCATGAACATTATTGGCGGTGGAAAAATACACTTTGAAGAACAAGAAGATATCGTTCGTCTTGGCAATTCAGCGAATGCGAGAAATGGCACGATCGATCAGGAAGCAGAATTAACCTCCCTCGCAGGCGCAGTCTTTACCAGCGCGAAAATCGAACCAATCGAAGGGCTCATTATTTCACCAGGAATCCGCTATGAACGGGTCACGCAAGAACGCGAAGTCGGATTACGAGCAGGGACAGGAGGAGTCGGCGGGAGCTTGACAACCGAAGAGGTTGTAGGAGGCGTCGGCCTCTTGTATCACTTACCCATGAACAGCGAGCTATTCGGAAATTACTCCCGAAATTTTCAGCCGCCAACGTTCGGAGAGGCCACCGACCCGTTATCCGGCACGACGAATGATCTCAATGTCGAAACCAGCAATAGCTACGAAGTCGGATTCCGATCGACAATTAGTAAATTGGTGTACCTGGAAGCTACGGGATTTTGGATCGATTTTGACAATCAAATCATCGCGGAAGCAGGTGTTCTCCGAAACGCGCAAAAGACCAGACACCGGGGCATCGAAGGAACGATCAACGCCGGCCCCTGGCATGGGCTCAGCGCCAACGTGAATACCACGATCCTTGAAACAGAATTTCTGAAGGGAGCGAACAAAGGCAACGATTTACCAAGCGCACCCGAATTGCTGTTTAACTGGGCCGTTTCTTACGAAGTCGAAACCTCACTCGGCTTGGCCAGAATTCAACTGGATGGCCGCTTCGTGGATGAGCAATTTACCGATGCCGCGAATACAGTCGCAGAAAGTCCGGACGGCACCAACGGACAACTTCCGTCTTATCACGTCACCAACCTGCGTTTAGATTTTGGCATTCCCAATACATTCGGCGGAGACATGAATCTTTTTGCCGGCGTCACGAATCTCACCAATGTTGAATATCGTGTCCGCCGTCAAGCGTTCGTGAATGGGATTATCCCGGGATTGACGCGAATCTTTTACGGCGGTGTCTCTCTAGAATTTTAACCCACACTGACTCACAAGGAGATGATCATGACACATACATGTAAAATCGTCATTGGCTTAACCACGTTGCTCTTAGGACTTCTGAGCTATACGGCTAACACGTCCGCACATTTCGTCTGGATTGAAAGCCCATCAGCACTTTCCACCAATCAATTCACGATCGTCAAAGCCTACTTTGGAGAATACAATGAGCAACTCAAAGAACAGACCGGAGGACGGTTGGACGAACGCGCCGGATTGACCTCATGGCTTATTGAACCAAACGGGACCAAACGTGCCCTCGACATGACAAAAGAATCAAATCACTTTCAGATACCCATTACACTACGCAACCCTGGCATCTACAATCTTCTCGCGATTAATCAAGACGAACCCGTGCGCGACGGAACACCCTATCCAAGTATCGGCATGCTCTATAAACCGATGTTTTATGCTCGCACACAATTTTCAATCGTGGACACACAGGCCGTGTCTGCACAAACCGGAACGACAACTGAAACATTGCCATTAGATATTATCCCGCGTCAGACATCTTCATCCAAGACGTCTGCCCATCCAACGGTGAATGAGGAACTTGCAGTGCAAGTCATTTTTCAAGGTCGGCCACTCAGCAAGGCAACCCCGGTGGCCCATGCACCCAATGGATGGAGCAAAGAATTGCAGACCAACGATTCAGGAGTCACACAGTTTACGCCACTCTGGCCAGGGACATATGTCATCGACTATATCAACCTAGAAACAACACCAGGACATTTCAACGATCAGCCGTATGAGGCCATCCGTCATCGAGCCACCCTCACCATCCAGGTGACTGGCGATCAATAAGGAGAGCGCCGGCCAATGCCATGGGGAAATGAACGCTGGTCCCGGAGAATGCACCGGACTATCGGAGCTTCATCTGTTGGAATTCTATTCTTTATGGTCGTCACCGGACTGCTCTGGGCTAATGCGCAACATACGTATTGGGATGCCGGATATAAAGAACGGGTGGGACGAATACCACCAGTCCCGCCCGTTAACTCCGCGCATGTCTTACTTAAGGATGTGTTCAACTATGTACAGGAGAAAACCCTACATTCGGAGAAAGAGATTGAGGAAATCATTCTCCGGCAGGATTTCGGCCACTTGTTGTACGCGGTCAAGCTTTCCGATCCAAGCACACCTTCCACACTGTTGATCGATGCCATGACTGCCGAACCGCTCTCCCTTATTTCGCCAAACCTCGCTCGAATCATTGCCCAACAATACGTGAGCGAAGAATCTCCCATCACTTCCGTCACGATGGAATCGTATACCCCGAGGAAAACCAACATTGCAAAAGAAGCCGTCTGCGTCGATTTCGGCGAGCCCAAACCCGCCACCATCATACTCGACCGACACTCAGGAAGAATTCTAGAAGATGAAAGCCCGTGGCGACGGGTACATTTCCTAGTCGCGCAATTACATCAATTAAATTTCTTTGGCTTCAACAAAACGCTCTTGAATATCCCAGGCACGCTCCTCTTGATTATGAGCCTCAGCGGCCTTTGGCTTTGGCGATTGCAGGTCATTCGAGAGCATCGAGCCCAACAAAAAACCTCACATTCGGAATACCGGTATAACCGACCCACTCGTTAATCATCAGCCGACTCTGACACAAGGACTCAACCCTGTTTCTCGTCAGAACCACTTAGCTCCACTCCGTTTCCACAATTTCCTATATACCATTTCCTTCTATTTCATATGTGTATATGGAATTTGAACATGTTTTTCCTCTGACAGGACATGGCCATAGACATGACAGATGGCTACAATTGATATTGACAATGATAATCTGTATCATAAAAGGAAATACCATGAGCCATCTATCTCCAATAAGAAAACGAGCAAGTAGTCATACAGGGAATGTGGCGTCCATACTCCTCAGCATGCTGTTGCTGTGCAGTTTCACTAGCTTCGTTCATGCGTCCCCGCCGATCGAACCGGAAGAAACCCATCTCGTTCATGAAGACGTCAATATTATTGCGGGGCTGTACTTTCGGGAATATTCACTCAAGGACAATGGCGTGATCGACTATAAAACGGCACGGCAAATTATTGTCTCGGAATATAACGAATACTGGAATACGGTTGTGTATACCAAAGAACACCCCTTGTTCTATTGGTATGACAGCGACCAAGACGGTCGGATGGACATGTGGGTCGATCGAAACGTCGAGGGATGCGCATGTGACATTGTCCCCTATGAGCCGACCGTTTCAGAAAATGTCCACCCGAATCAACAGAACACCATATCGATTCAGAATACACAGCAGCCATAGTTCGATAAAGAAATTGGGAAAGAAGCGCCTTCAGGGAAGAGCATGCTTCACAAGGCACCTCTGAAATCACATGATGATTTTCGGCCACACAACCTATTACCAACAAGGAGAACATTTTATGAATACCATACGTCACTTCAAGCAACGACGATTTGGACTCTCGTTACTCGTAGGCCTGGGAATCATCATCCTCACTTCCGGGACTGCGCCAGCAGCACAAAGTCATGAGCAAGTGAAGACCAACATGGCTCAATCGGCACGTATCACCATAGACCAAGCCATTCAGACCGCAACACAGAAAGTCCCAGGCACCGTGATTAAAGCCGAACTTGAACAAGAACATGGTCCCCTCATGTGGGAAATTGAAATCGTAGGATCAGATGGCAAAATCCAAGAAGTCCACATTGACGGCACAAATGGAAAACGCTTAGCCCTGGACAGCAGCCATGAGACTCATCAAGCATCAGAGGAAGGCATTCATGCCGGTTCGGTCGACAGGGGTAGCTCAACCATGCCTGAACAAAACATGAAGCCAGCCACGACTGAAGAGAAGACACCGAAGATGCAACCATAAGAACCGCTCGCCCTCAAGTCTCACAATCTCTTGAGGGCGAGCAAACGACGACCATCACATAACTCGATACGGCACCAGTAACCATGGCCTAGAGGAGATCCACCACGAAAGGGAATTCATATGATTTCTGAACGCTTAGAACACACCACCGATACGATCAGCATTCATGGAGAGTTTGACTCTAAAGCTGCACTAGAGTTTTCCATTACGGCACAACGCGCCTATCACATGGGCTTTCGAAACTTCCACGTGAGTCTCAAATCCGTCACGATTATTGATAAAGCGGGACTGATGCTCCTCTCCACGATCATGCAGGAGCTTCAGCAAAAAGGCTGCACCGGAAACATTATTCATTCACCAGCCTCCCTTCAAGCTGAACTACTGACATATCAAGAAGGAAAGATGCGTCCTACACTCCCCAGGAGACAAGCAAAAGCTGTTGCACTTACTCATTGATCTATCCACAACGGTAGGAGCTTTGTGACCATGAAACCTCTTCTCGAAGATATTTCTTCTTACTGGCCACCATCCCCCCATGACCCGCGTGAACGAACGCGCGTGGGACAAATTGATCAGTGGGAGGTTAGGATGTTTTCACGACACGACGCCTCTCACGCATACGCCACACACAACGAGTGTATGCACTTACAACTATGGCATTCAGCTTGGAAGGTATCGATCTTAACGCCTTCTCGCTTGACTGGAAATTTCTATGAACTCTTTCCGTTTCGAGGCGCGAAACTCCCAATCTGTTGCCTCACGACCGTGAATAATGTCCTACAACAACATCTTGAGGTGCCTGGCATTGATCCTGTGATTGTACAATTCATGGAACACTACTTCTTCCTACCCGCTTACTCACCAGTCGAATCTGTGCCGTGTAAAAACAAAGACTAATACAGTTAGGACAGAGTTTAATACACTAATCCTGCCGTCATGACTCAACGAAATACGTCTCATGTTTTTAGCTCTAGCGTCGTTCAACGATTAGCAAAAAAATTAGACCTCCGCAAGAATTTGAACACAATCACCTCGACCTGGCTATTCAAAAAGCTCTGGGAGTCGGGGCAACCGCTCCACATCTTCACGACGGTCAAGCCACAACACTGATCGAAGCCATATTGAACCATGCAGGCAGGCCGATATGTCTCGACAGAAATTTATCGCTCTTTCGCTTCAAAATCCAAATAATCTGCTTGCATTTTCCGAAAACTTGTTTCTGTTTAAACGTGAGGAGGAAGGGTACTATCAGACATTGCCTAATTCTATTGAAACCGTATATGACGCCCAACACCTTTTCACGCGCCTCCAGCATAGCCGTCTTTCATCTATTTCATTTCTTACAACCTGGCGATCTGACATATTTTTCCGGAAATTGAACATGTCAATTCATTGACCTACGCCGTAATATTGATAATGATAATAATATTCAAAAATATAAATAATCGGCTCCATAACGGGTGACATTCATGAAACAGGATAATCCTCCAAATCTCTCCCGTCTATCAAAGCTAGATCAGCCCCAAGACCATGAAGCCAACACCGATGTTCGATGTACATGCGGCCGCTTACTTGCCCGGCTCACGGCCAATGAGACCGTCCTTGAAGTCCGATGTCCCCGATGTAAACGACTATGGTCATTCCCATTGAAACCAGCATCATTGAATCCTATGGAACGCTAAAAACCTCATTCCCATTCACCCTTCCAGACCACGAACGACCGTCCAGCAGAGAGGACCAAAGCCATGAATAAATCGCCCCTTCATACAACGCCACAAACCGCCAAGCCTTCGACTTCGTCCTCTTCCAATTTTCATGACCACCTCATAAATACGACAGCATCTGAACCTGCTAGCACACATCAGTCACTTCGGATATTTCACTGGCAGACCACCTACCTTCGTCTGTCTTTCGTCGTACTCGGGTTTTTACTGGGAAGCGCTGTAGGTTGGCAAAGCCATCCTCATAATTGGTCAATGGCCTTGGAGTGGGGGCTTGGGGGACTTATGCTTGGATTGAGCATTCTCGCGATTGAATCCATCATGTTTCGCTATCCCGCCTCTCGCATTATACAGGTGGCGCAAAGCGCCGGAATTGGAATATTACTCGCGTCACTATTTGTATGGTTGGTCACCATATTCTTCCCAGCATCATCGACCCTTGTGTCAATCGCGACCCTCGCGAGCCTGCTCGCCTTTCCCTACCTTACCCTCTCCATCAGAAGTCGAACGCCAGAAGACGCACCACAGCCTACGCCTGAATGCTGGCCATGGCCCCTTGCAGAACACACCTCACCTTCCATCAAAATACTCGATACGAGCACGATTATCGACGGACGAATTTTAGATCTCTCTGAGACTGGGTTTCTAGAAGGTCCTGTTATCATCCCACGCTTTGTTCTGCTTGAACTCCATTCTGTCGCAGACTCTTCACAAGCGTGGAAACGTGCGCGCGGCAAGCGAGGTTTGGACATCTTACATCGCCTTCAAACTCTTGCCGACATTGACGTCCACGTGTCGGAACAAGACTTTGCCGATATTCCCGAAGTCGACCATAAGCTGATCAAACTTGCGCAACAGGTAGAGGGAAAAATCGTCACGAATGACTGGAATCTCTCCAAAGTGGCTGCGCTTCAAGGGGTCCAGACTCTCAACGTCAATCGCCTCTCCTACCAACTCAAGCCTCCCGTCTTACCTGGCGACACGATTCGTGTGTTCATCAATAAGGAGGGAGACTTGGACGGGCAAGGCGTGGCGCATCTCGATGATGGGACCATGATCGTGGTTGATCAAGCACGAGCCTACGTACAGAAGACCGTCGACATTGTCATCACCAAGTTTATGCAGACGCATACCGGGCGTATTCTCTTTGCGGCACGCCTTGAGCATGAACCGGACAATCAATTATCCGCGAATCATACATCAGCATTCACGCCTGAATCGGGCGCCTATTCACACCATGCACTCGCAAGTGCAGGAGGAACACGAAAGGAATCTTATAAATGATCATTCAACATTGTCCCCGCTGTGGAAAAGAAAGCCTCGCACCGACTGGAGCCTACTGGACATGTACTGCCTGCCGCATGGCCATTACGTCTCAAGCATGGTCCCGAGATACCAGACATCAAACCTTCTCACGTCGACCATTGACTCAAACCAAGTAGATGTTCTGGCTTCAGTGAAATTCGTATGGCATGCAGTGCGCAAAAAAAAAGGAAGCGCAGTAGCGCTTCCTTTTTGACTAACAGTCATCTTGCCAAACAGGTAATCTGGTTGCAGCAGATCCGCACTCAATCCTGTTTCTTCATTTGTTCGCTTAAGTAGTTTTCAAGCCCAACCTGCTTAATCGTCTCGAGCTGCGTTTCAATCCAGTCAATGTGTTCTTCCTCATCTTCAACCATGTCCTCAAGCTTCTGACGTGTGTTGTAATCTCCAACTTTTACGCAATGTTCAATCCCTTCCGTCAACAACTTCACCATCTCTTTTTCCTTTTGAAGGTCAAGTTTGAGTTGCTCGGGAACCGTCTCTCCAATCGTCACTTTTCCGAGACGCTGAACATTCGGCAACCCTTCTAAAAAGAGAATGTGCCGAATGATTTCATCGGCATCTTTCATTTCACCGAAACTTCGCTCTTTCACTTTATGCTCAAGACGTTCAAACCCCCAATTTTCACACATGCGCGCATGCAGAAAATACTGATTGATAACGGTTAATTCTTCCGTCAAAATCTTGTTCAATAAATCGACTACGCCTTTTTTACCTTTCATGACCGGCCTCCCTTACTTCATACAACGTGAATAATACATCTGTTAAAATTTTATATTTTTTATTCTCCCTATATGATAATTTCGCACATACTGGCATTATCGGAGAAATACACAAAGAAGTCAATATAAAATCCTAGGTGTAAATAACTAAAATTGAATCTCATTATCATCTTCGATGAAACAACTTCTCACAATCATTTCATATATTTAGGTAATATCACCCATGTTTTTGAAAAAGTAATAAATCCTGTTCAAACAGCATACTCTTGACAGACCTATTAATTTCAATTATGATATTGATAATAGTTATCATAGTCATGTAGACATTGAAAATGCAGCTCGTTTCATTAAATATCGCAACCCTCCTTCAGGGGACCGGAAAAGCCCACTTCCTGGCCAAGAGGCGTTCCCAAGCGCCCACCCTCCTCTTCGCCTCTTGGCCTTCCCCTATTTTGACGTATCCGACTCAGGCGCAACCATGATATTCACGAAACACGGACATGCTCATGTCATTCAGCACACGACAGATACGTGGTTTCATTTTCAAGCACTTTGAAAATTGGAGGATAAGTAACATGAACATTGGATCACCTATTCCCCCTTGGCGTGTTCCTACTTTTATCAAAGGCACACTCACCTTTTCCTCCCTCTCTCACCTTTCCACTCAACCATTGGTTCTCTGCTGTACACCATCACTCACTGCATCTCAAGCCTGGCTGCTCGAATCCCACATCAATGACTTCCACATACATCATACATTTCTCGCCACACTCGTTTCGCGGTATATGGGCTATGATGTGCCATGGGCTCTCCCCTCATCGAATTTTCGCCTGCCGCTCCTGACCGATCCATTGAAGCGGGTGAGCCGTTCCCTTGGTCTTTCACGTAATCTGCCTCCTCAACGATGTGAAACGCTGTTCTTTGGCCAAAACGGTCGGCTAGCATTTCGACTCATCCATGATTTGGATCTTCGTGGCATCATCCGAGTGCTGGAAATCACCAATCGTCATTTTTCCAGATCCCTTCCAACACCACTTGATTCGACACACCCTCCGGCGCTCAAGCCGTCCACATTCGAAGAAGTTGAGGCTCACACAGCGACGCACGTTCCAACATGAGCTCCAGTCAGTCTGTTATAGTCGAACATGATGATTGCCGAACTCGAAGACCGGAACTTCGATCAGTTTGTGCAAGCAGCCACTGCACCTGTGCTAATTGAATTTTGGCAGCCTGCATGCAGTCATTGTCATGCACTCCTCCATGAACTGGAGCTTGTGCAAACTGAACTCGGCAACCGCATGCTCATTCGAAAAATGAACGTGCAGGAAAACCATCTCATTCCTGCCGACCTTGAGATTCAGTCCCTGCCGGCCCTTGCCCTCTTTGTCAATGGTGAATTTCAAACCTTCATCGGCGGGATTGGAAAGAAGAAGGAACTGTTGCAGCAGTTGGAACCT
>BQIV01000032.1 GCA_021604005.1 Nitrospirales bacterium
AGACCGCGGCTACCGCAAGCCTCCTTTGTCTTCGTCTCAAACGAAACGTAATCGTCGACATTCGGGCATCCGAGCCAAGGTCGAGCATCCCTTCCGGATCATCAAGCATCTGTGGGGGCACCGGAAGCTCCGGTATAAAGGTCTGGCCCAAAATGCCGCGCAGTTCACGACGTGGTGTGTGCTGTCGAACATCTTTTTCTGTCGGCGCGCCCTGCTCATGGCAGCCTGACTCAAGCGAGCTCCCCAATGAGCGGGCCCAACAAGCTAGCAAAAGAGGAGGAAGGAGCAAGCACAAGAGGCATTCAGACAAGAAGAACTCGGCAAAAAACGATCCGAGGGCCAAAGACCCTCAAGGCAGCTGCCTTTTGCAGATGGTTCTATAGTATTCCGTAAATTCCTGAAATATAGCAATAAACTAGATTCCGACTTCTCGGAAATGACAAATAAGAGCTAGAGGACGAGATCACAAAAAAAGCGGCTCTTTTTATTAGAGCCGCTTTTTAGAGAGATCTATTTGGATACGCTTTGTTGGCTATAGCCGTTTGAGTTATACCGAATCGATTTTTTATTTAAGAAATGAAGACTGATTTCTCTCTACGTCATTGAACCCATCAATCGTTAGAAGTTCAGCCAAACGGGTATAACCTTCCTTACGTTGCCCTACGAACAGCGCTGGGATCATCACGTAGGTAACTGGAGCATATTTTGATTCACTATAGCTACATAAATTTCATGAATTTCTCTTTGGCCGCTTCCATAAGTTCTGCCGAGATCGAGGTTGCGCCTTGCTCCTTCGCTAACCGTTCGATTTCTTTCTTGGCCATTGGCTGAATGAAATCAGGGATATTGTTCAGGCGCTCTTTCGCTTCAGGCGACCATTCCATACCATCTGTTGAATTCTTGGAATCGTCCATGACTTGGAGAGTGATTTTCTCAAATCCATTTTTTTGCGCATAGGCTTCTACGCTGCTGCGGACCATCGGTGCCACAAACGACGGAAGTTTGTCTAACCGCTCTTGTGCATCAGCCGTCCAAGTCAGTGCCGGGCCAGCTGGTGCGGACGTTCCCGCTGTACCTGATGACCCAAGACCCATTTGCGCGACCATGGCGGAAAATGGACATCCACCTTCTGTCGTCTCGCCAGCTTGTCCAGGCGCACCCGACATTGCAGTCCCTGCGGCAGCTGATGGGGCAGGGAATTCGCCGGCTTGAATCTTCTCATTCAAATACGCCGCCATTTGCCCAGCACCTGCACCCGCTTCATCCTTCAACCCACCGCGTGTCATTTCTAATGGAGTGGGCGCAACCGTTCTTCCTCCTAATTGAACACCCAAAGAACTCACCATTTGCGTCTCGCCTGGATTCGTCACCATCGAAAATTTCGCATCGCACGAAGGGCATTTGAAAAAGACGCCAAGCGAACCTTCTGCCGGCTGTTCAACCTTTTCAAACCCCATATACGTTTCACAATTTAAACAGACAAATTTCATAGCATTCCCTCCCTTATACGTCGCTCGTTGCTCGCCGTTCGTATCTCGTCATAATTTTGTCAATTTCCACATGACCTTTTTCTTGCTTTCTCTTGCGCTTCACGGAATACCCTTCACCGTCTTTCATTTCCTACTTACGACTTCTCCGCTAAAACCTTCTTATAATCCAAGAGCGTCTGAACCTTCTGCGCAATCTCTTGATATTTCTGAATCGTGGGGTAGGACTCATCCAGCAATGGATCGCCTTTATCGAATGTTTTGGCAAACGTGCGATCAAATGGAATGCGTCCTAATAGAGGAAGACCCAACGCATCACACATCGTCTCCGTATCACCTTCAAATAGTGGGTTTTCTTCTCCGCAGGACGGACAACGGTATTCGCTCATATTTTCAATCACACCAAGGACTTCAATCCCGACTTCTTGCGCGTAGGCAATTGATTTCTGGACAACATTAGAGGCCACTTCCGATGGGGTAGTCACCACGACCGCTCCGGCAAGATCTGAAATCAACCCAGATAATAGGGGAGGCTTATCGGCTGCAGCTCCTGGGGGAAGATCAGCCAACAAATAATCAAGTTCTCCCCAGACAATATCGGAGAGAAACTCTCGAATGACGTTCATTTCCGTCATTCCCAACCAGACAGGGCTTAAATCCATCGGCCCCTTCCAGCGAACAGGCGCATTGGTATTAATCAAAAAATCCATCGACGCAACTTTGACCCCAAGCGGCCCGACAGGAGGAGTTGCGCCTTCCGGCCCATACGTCAATTCTTTCCCTCGAATCCCTAACATCTGCGGAACACACGGTCCGTTTAAGTCTACATCTACAAGACCAACACGCTGGCCGCTACGAGCCAACGCCAGGGCCAGATTGACGGTCGTCATGCTCTTTCCAACGCCGCCCTTTCCACTCATCACCACCACTTTATTACGGATACCAGCTAAACGGTCTTTGACCACTTTTGTTTGCGCCGCAATCTGTTCGACCACTCGCGCATCGTCGGTATAGTCAAGTTTATCTAAAATCGCCCTGAGGTTTTGTTCTGATGCCATAAGAAAATTCCCTGAAAATCAGTTGAATAAAGTACGTTCAGTGAGCCCAACGAACCACGTTACCACAGCATTTTTTGTAGGGTCAAACGGGCAAATTAGCGATCAAGATGATTGTAACTCCGGTTTTGCCGGTTTTGCGATTACAACAATTTTAGCCCTGCAAGGGTTTTGAAGGTTTGAAAATCCCGATTGCGAGCCACCAAAGTCGCCTTGTGATCTAGACACAATTGGGCAATCAAGGTATTCGCAAGCTTCGCTTTTCTTCCTCGCCTCAACACCGTCGCTCGTAGCATGCCGGCTCGTTCCCGAAGCTATCAAGTACGGGTAACATTGGAATGGTTACAATGGTGTGACGGGTTGAGGCGGATAAATCGGGATCGCTCAATAGCTCGGATAGCGTAATTTATGTAAAAACAGCAACTTGATCTGCCAACGCCTGATCGATTAACTCCACATCGCTTCCATCTTCTCCTTTTAAAAGGCGATCATGGACCTTAGTGTCGATACACAGCATTAGTCTTCTCGCAAGTCGGAGAGGTTTATACTGAACTTCACTTTTCCTTTCAGTAAACGAAGCTTGGCATAGGCCCCGCTGGCAGCCACCAGTTCTAATCTTTTTCGAATGGTAGGGGTAATCCCTTTGCCTGTTGCCTTAGTGGCTCGTTCCAACAATTCTTGCGGCACTTCAAGGGTGAGCTTTTTGTCTTCACACGACAAACTCCTTGTGTGATCATAGTTCAACATTGCGCCGATTAATACCATATTAATTGCCATTGCCTATTATGGCATCGCTAGGTTAATCAAATCGATTCATCAATTCTAAAGGCCAGGCCTGAATTTTAATTAAACCGCAAAAACCCATTGACCTGCTAAGGGCTCAAAAGTAGAGAGTCATAGGCTCAAAAGGCTAAGCCATTCCGGGGCCAATGCTTTCCCTCCCAATAGGTACGTTGAGAGTACTCACTGTTGCTACGTGCCCACACGGGGGAATACTATAACCCGGCAGCCCCGCTACCGCTCGCATTTCCCGTTTCTCAAATTTCCTTCACACACCTTTCAACCAACCCATCAAATACTCGTTATTCTGGAGAGCTTTTATGTTGTAAGCCTAGGGTGAAGAATATCTATTATCGAAAAATTTGTTATCACTTTGGATACAAATCGTATCTTTTTCGATAACAGATACCAATGAAGGCGAAGATGTATTCACCGGCCAATTCTAGGAATCATACAACATACAACAATGATCACATGGGATGAGAGCACGCAATCAAAACGGAACAACACTTGCGATGCTTACAAAAGAATAATTTCACCATTAATCTAGACTGTTATAAGGAGGTATTGCCGTGGCTAGAAAAAAGAGGAACGGAAGTAGTCGGCAAGAAGACGATTTTGGCCCAAGCTATCATTATGTCATGCCGCAAGAAGCGTGGCTTGTCGGAATCGGTTATCGGTTTATAACAGGAAAATTGCACGACTCAACTTATGGGATAGAAAGTAAGTCTGATACGAAGACAGATTCAGGCCAAATAGCGGAATCCGAAGCGAAAAATGAGCCCAAAGATTCAGACTTGAAATTGCACATATGCGGCGACGAGTTTGTAACGGTAAAATACAATAGACTCACAACCGTGCTAATTGGGGGTCCTGAAAAAGGTCATATAGTCACAGTCACGACATACGCCCATAACAATACGGCACTCTGCATTGAACGTTTATTATGAGAAGACCATTGCTCTCGATACAAATCGGAATTTTGACGGATTTCAAAAGGTTTGGAGTTAGGGTAACGTGCATGCATTGCGATCTCTTGCAATCAAGTCCTTGAGGCTCTAACGATGTTTTTCTCCTTTACGTACACCGGCCGGCAACATTCGTCCGGCCGGTGTACATACGAGAAGGAGATTCCATGAGGCCCTCTAACAACCTATCGCGTTTTGAGTTGTCGATTCTTTTTTGTTTCCTGATATCCAGTGGTCAGCTGTTACCTTCTCTACTCTCCTCAAACACTTCTGCTCAAACGCCCACCCCCCACATTACGATTGACGGATCTCTAGAAAAACTCGGCGGAAGTGGCTTTCGAGCATTTACGGAAACCAATGTAGAAATCACTCAGGAAATGGGGGTCACACATGGGGCTAACCTGTTTCATAGTTTTGGCCGGTTTAATATTCCCACAGACCATAGTGCGATGTTTTCTGGCAACCCTGGAATCGTCAACATCCTCAGCCGAGTAACCGGCGGAGAGATCTCTTCTATAGATGGGGAACTCGCTTCAACCATCCAAGATGCCAACCTGTTTATCATGAATCCGGCTGGGGTGTTATTTGGCCCCCAAACGACACTGAACATAAGCGGTTCCATGCATATTACCACTGCCAATCAACTCCACTTCGAAGATGGGACAACGTTCTACGCTAATCCAACACGAGACTCTCAGCTTAACAGTATCCTTCAAGTCTCCCCAGTTGAGGAATTTGGGTTTCTCGGGAATCCTACACACTTCGGGTTTACCAGTGAAACGCCTAACACTCGTGCCGACATTCGAGTTGCTGGAAACCTCAAAGTCGACCCAAGTAAAACTCTATCCCTAATTGGTAAAGATAGTGAGGCGGAAGGAGACGCTCAGGAAGGAGTGTCGATTACCGGGGGAACTCTCCAAGCACCTGGTGGAAATGTGACAGTTATCAGTATAGCGGCGCTTCAAGAAAACACCGAGAACACAGCTTTCATAGGTGTCGATGGGAACAATTTTCAGACTTTTACCTCACAGGGTGAAATGATTCAAGAATCGCTACAACTCGGCGACATTCTTGTCTCTGAAGAAGGTCGCATCAATGCTAGTGGGGACGGAGGAGGGACGGTCGTCATTCGAGGCGGACAACTTACAGTAGACGAATCTTCTTCGATACGTGCGAATACAACAGGCCCAGCAAAGGGCCTCCTAGCAAGTGAACAGGGACTAGGCATTGATATCCAAATAGCCGGCAATGTGCTTCTCGATAATAAGTCGAGCCTAGAAACAAATGTGTTGCCACAGGTCACTCAAAATATTGGATCTGGTGGTGTACGGATAACGGCAGACCATGTGGAGATTGCCAATGAATCGTTTATCAATTCCAGCGTGGCAGAAACAAGTACAGGAGGCCAAAGTGGAGACATCGCCATAGACGCGCAGACCGTATTGATACGAGACTTCGGTTTTGTACAAGCCGGCACAGATGCTCCCTCAGCAAATGGCGGAAACATTTTCTTGAACGCTAGCGAAAATTTGGAACTTCGAGATGGTGGCTTGGTGTTCGCCTTTACAGATTTCGGACTGGGCCATTCGGGCAACATTGAGGTGCAGGCAGGCAATCTGTTGCTTGCAGGCGACAATCCTGCCGTTGACAGCGAACACACGAGCATAGCAAGCCAATCGTTCTTTAAGGGTAATGCCGGAAACATCGACATTGAAGCCAATCACGTACACATTGAAAATGCTGAAATTACTAGCACCACGTCCGAAGGGGCGGATGGCAAGTCAGGAAACATTGATATAGACGCACGGAGTGGCGCTGTTTTTTTATCGGAAGGGCTTATAGATGCAAACACAAAAGGAAGCGGAAATGGAGGGCTTGTCAACGTAACGGCGCAGAACTTGGAACTCACGAATCAGGCTAGCATTCAAGCCTCAACTTCAGAGTCCGGAGATGCAGGGAACGTCACATTGGATGTGACAAACACCCTTGAACTGAATAAAGGCTCTTCGATTCAAACCCAAACAAAAGGTAAAGGAGAAGCTGGAAATCTGACCGTTACTGCCAAGGACATTGTTATTACCGGGATTAGTGAAGCGAAAAATCCAACAGAAGGTGCCGAGGCGACAGGATTGAGCTCAACCACTTCGACTTTTGGGAAAGGGGGAAATATCCTCATACAGGGCGAAAATCTTCAGATAACGGACAAAGGACTTATTAGCAGCGCAACACGAGGAGCAGGAGATGCCGGGGATATCACCATCAATCTAACCAAGAATTTAGTGGCAACGAATGGAGCACAGATCTTTGCAAATACAAACAATACCGGCAATGCGGGAATCATTATGATCGAAGGTCATGACATTCTTCTCAGCGGCGTCAATCCAATTCCAGTCATAGGGGCCAATGGGACAGAACGCCCATTTAGAACTGCTATCGCAAGTGCAGCTTTAGGGGGGAGTGGTCTGGGGGGAAGCATTTCTGTAGAAGCCATGAGAGATCTTAAAATTGAAGATGGAGCCGTAGTGGCAACGGACAGCTTTGGAAACGGGAATGCAGGAAATCTTAGCCTTACTAGTCACAACACCATTCTTGTCGACAGTAGCTTTGTCACGACAAAAGCTCAAAATGCAATAGCTGGGGATATCAATTTCAAAACAGAGAATCTCATCACAATACTGAACAGTGAGATTGTGAGCGAAGTACCGGAAGGGTCAGGCTCTGCTGGACGGATCAACATTGATCCACAATTTATCGTGGTTCAAAACAGTCTGATCGACAGTAGTGCAAATTTTGGAGATGGTGGAGATGTCACGTTTGTGGCAGATTCGGCGATTCTGATCGATCCATTTAGCACAATCGATACGTCATCGCAATTTGGCGGCAGTGGGACAGTCGATATTCGGGCACCCATCCAAAATCTTGGTGAGACTATAGCTCCGTTGCCAGAGGAAATTCTAAAAGTCTCGGCACTGTTTGCGGCACACTGTGCTGCGCAGAAAGGTGGCAAGTTCAGTAGTTTTCTTCAAGGCGGCCGCGACGGGACCCCGCCGGGGATTACAGGTTTCTTACCGAGTCCCTTGACGTTTTCGACTTCAAGTCCCGAAAACCCATTCCTCACCACCTTGCAGTTCGGCTTTGACGACAAACAAAAAGAAACTAAGTGGATACTTTTCAACTCCGACGATACAAGAGATCTTGCGAAAGGCTGCTCATCCGTTCCTGCATTTCCATCCTAAACAATCTTCCTGAACCCTTTCTTACGCTAGCGATCAACATTTTCTACCCACCATTTGGCTCGGAAAACTCTGTAAAATTTCACTCTCCCGGCCTTAACTTAGGATTGACAGCCTAGGCGGTACACCCTATAGTTTCACCTTCCTCCTCGACAAAAGCTGAATATCCCTGAGCATGCAAGGAGGTAAGGATGCCGCCACAATGCGCAATGATGCGACTCTTCTCTAATCGAGACTGCAGTCCACGTCATTGCGCTTTTTTTGTGTCTGCATACGACCAGGGATGCCTATCGCGAAGCACGAACAGCATCATCGTACGAATGAAGACCATGTGCGTATTTCCAGGTTTTCAACTCTACAAGCTGCATGAAGAGCGTGGCGTCAGACACAGACAGTTGGAAATGGAAACCTGAACCACTTGCTGTATCCGGAAAGATACAAATGGTATCCAAACAGATACAGGCAGGAAATTACGCAAAGAAAGATGGATCTGGCTCACAAGTCTGAAAATCATCAGCGAATCTCTCTTGTCATAAGGGCGTGAGCCTCATGGCATCGGCCTTGCTGTAAACTAGCTCGAACCCCTTGAGAGTATTGGAAGCGAGCTTGGATTCACTGGGCGAAAAGGAAGAACACACTCGTGACCACGACTCTCAACTATTCAGCGTGTCCGCGCTATTGTTTGTCTTTCGCCATGCTTGCAATTTCTTTGATGCCCGTTGCAACAACGTCAAACGCTCATGCCCAAGCACAAGTCGGTACGAATATTCAGCCCTCTGGACTCAACACGATGGTGTTGCCCAACGGCAATGTCATAGAAATCAAGGGCGGCACACGTCCGAATGACGGTCGGAATTTGTTCCATAGTTTCAGCGAATTTAGCGTCGGCGCGGACCATATCGCCCACTTCCTGAATGACAGCCAGCTGCCCACGGAGAATGTCCTAAGCCGCGTCACGGGCAATAATGCTTCTCACATCATGGGAACTATCAAAACGACGGACGCTGTCCAAGGCTTCGGTGACGCGAATTTCTATCTCATGAATCCCCAAGGAATCATCTTCGGACCAAAAGCCACACTGGACATTGGTGGATCATTTTACGCCACCACCGCGAACAATATTGAGCTAGCCGATGGGGAATTTTTTAACGCCGTTCCCAACCAAGAAGTCGACTCCTTACTCACCTCTGCACCTCCAGAAGCGTTTGGGTTCTTAGGAAATAGCCCGCCAGGTCCAATCACAATTGAGGAAAGCGTCCTTTCAGTCCCAGCAGGTGAAACTCTTTCATTCGTAGCAGGTGATATTAGTATTACGGGCTCTCCGCCGTTTTTTCCTGGCTTTCCTCCTCTCCCCGGCGAAGAAACAATAAGAACTCCATTTGGACAGATCCATATGGTCAGCCTATCAAATGAAAGCCAAGTCACAAACATTTCCACTTCTTCTGGTGAGGTAACAGCTGGACAAGCAAATGGCACCATTATTATTTCAAATGCAACCTTATCCACATTTGGATCAGGTATTCCTCCACTTAATACGAAGAATCAAGAATCGGTGATCGCAATTAAAGGCGGTAGACTCAAAGCGATGGACTCGTTTTTCTTTACAAGCGTTTCAGACACGAATCAAGACGCTGGAAACTTAAATATAGACATGGCAACTAGCTTTTCACTTACTAACTCCCAAGTTACTGCAGACTCTAGAGACGCAGGGAGAGAAGGAAATATCGCACTACATGGAGGAGGAACCATATCTTTAACTAATTCACTACTGTCATCCGCCAATTCGATGTTAAACAATCCTCCTAGCAATAAAGGTATTCAAAACAATAGAGGTGGCATTATTCTTAATGCTTCTGCAGTCGAGTTAACTGATCACAGCGAATTGACTACTAGAAGTATTGGAGGCCAACAAGGAAATGACATTCACATAACTGGAGATAATATTCTAATTGATAATAATTCAATAGTATCGACTGGCACATTTGGCCTTTCACCATCGGGAGATATCACAATTGAAGCACAAGAAACCTTTAAACTTTCAGGAGCATCAACCCTTGAGACTAATACACCCGGTCAAAAAAATGCGGGAAATATTAATATTAAGAGTCCAGTCTTAGAAGTTTTAGAAGGAGCAAGCATCCAAAGCGTCACCGCTGGCATTGGTGATGCTGGAAGAATTTCCTTGAATGGGCAGGATAGAGTCATTATTTCAGGATCTTCTAATAATACTCCCATGTCATTTCCTAGCAGAGTCAGTACTCAAAGCATTGATTTTACTTCTGGTAAAGGCGGCAATATCCTAATCGAGGCAGGGGATTTTCAATTAACAAAAGGCGGGATTGTAGATAGTAGCACTGCAAGCCAAAGCCAAGGTGGGATCGTTTTTATTGACGCAAATTCCATATCTATTTCTAGTAATGGAACTTCAGTTAACTCGGAAACATCAGGGTCAGGAACAGGCGGAACGGTCAGACTAGACGCAACCCAACGAATAGTTGTCACAGGTGGGGCATCAATATCTACTACTAGTTCCCAAGCCGGAAACGCTGGAAACATCATATTAAGCGCAAAACACATCGTTATGGATAGGAGAGCACAAATAACGAGCAATAGTATTAGTCAGAAATCAAATGCAGGTGGGGGAGGTACAATCGAAGTCATCGCGACCAATTCCATTGACCTAACAGCAAGCAAGGTTTCAACATCTGTAGAAGACGGAAGCAAATCTGGGGGTAACATTACGTTATCAGCTGAGCAAAATGTTCTCCTAAGTGGTGATACGACCATTACTGCAGAGAGCCTCGGTTTGGGTAATGCTGGAGCTATTCTCATTGAAGCCAAGAATATCGTTCAGGTAGATAACAGTAGGGTCACAACCCAAGCCACAAAGGCCTCTGGAGGTGATATTAGTTTAGAGGCAACCGATATGATTCGTCTGAAAGACAGCACCATTGAGAGTTCAGTGCAGGGGAATCAAACGTCTGCTGGAGGTGACATTAGTCTGGACCCACAGTTTGTTGTTCTTCAAAATAGCAGGATCTTAGCCACGGCAACCTCAGGGTTTGGGGGTAACATAGAAATCGTGGGTGACGTGGTGTTGGCCGATCCGTTCAGCCTTGCCCCTGCGAATCTTTCGGCTTCATCTGAAGCTGGTCCTCAATTTAGCGGAAACGTAGACATCCGAGCACCTATCCAAAATCTCAGCGAAACCATTGCTCCCTTGCCGGAAGCTATTTTAAAAGTATCAGCTCTGTTCGCAGCCCGTTGTGCGGCACAGAAAGGCGGAACTTTCAGTACTTTTGTGCAAAGTGCACACGCATTAAAACCTTCATTATTTCTTAAATTTCTGACTAGCCCGATACTTGAGCAAAACTTTTCAAAAATAAAGTTCAGTGATTCTCATTCGACTATGGCAATTTTAAAATTTTCGAATATTCCAAGCATTGAATGTGGAGAGTTAGACTTCATAACGTCGTGACTATAAATTAAAACGAATGACCTGTCCCTTTTGGATATATGAATTAATAACTTAAAAACAATTTCCATGGGTTGGTCATACTTAACGGATTGAAATCTACAACTACAAGGAGGTTTTTAATGAAAATGCAAAGAATAATTATGAATTCGGCATTTTTGATCATCCTTTCTGGTCTCTTTGTTGCCGTATCAACGCAAGTATCAAGCGCACATTACCTACTTGACAAGCATCCAGGAAATGAACCACAAAAGTGCAAATTTTCGCTTCCACATATTTCATGGGGTGCCTCTAACCCACATCCTAATAATAATCATCGAGTACCAAATATGTTCAATATAAGAATTATTCCATATTACGGAAGCGTACCGAGGTTTAGGATTCCAACAGCAGGAGGAGAAGCGACAGCACTTGCCATTGAAACACCCCCAAATTCCAAAAAATTTGTCTATAAAATACCCAAGAGACTCTATGACTACATACAACAGATTCCAGGAGACAAAGTCATACAACTCTCTAATTCTGCACTTCAAGCGATACCAGATGCATGTGTGGTCCATTGATTTACTGACCAATCCACAAAATATTTTGTAGTACGATAGAGCCTGGCATAGTGCACTCAACTGCTGTCCTATATTGCTCCCCTTGAAAGGGAGGCCACCTTTAAGACATAACCAACTTCTTAAAGGAGGGCATCAATGGGACAGGATGAACCAATTACCGTAAAACGACGAGCCGCCCTGAAAGGAGGAACAGATCAAGAAACTGAAACAGAAGATTGGTGATCTGGTGGTCGAAAATGATGTGTTACGGGAGGCCTTGAAGCCCTAACCTTTGGGCCGGGAGATGTTCTACGCGTGAGAGCCCAATTGTCGGACATCTCCGAACGACACGCGTATTAGGGGTCAGGCATGATCATTTATTTTCTCGTCAATCATCCTTAGACTATTTCCCGTAGCACGAAAATCACACATCGAGTTCGAGTGGGCGGTTTCCCATGTGATTTAGCGATTACCGCATCACACCAAAGAAGGTTTTTGGGGTCAGGCATGGCTATTGATTTTTATCAATCATCTTTATACTAGTACCATGGTCCGAAAACCACGCACGGAGTTCGAAGGGGCGGTCTATTTATGTGAGGGCCCAAGCAATCATCGCACCATATTGTTTCACCACGCATAGGATATTTAATACTCCCTCCTTATGCCAACCTCATTACTTTCGCCGAACAAGGTCTGCGGAGAACATGGCTGAAGTTACGTGCGGCATACAGGCTTTGACGTTTTTAGAATACTGTATTACAATATGTAATACATAACGTAAAGGAGGAATGATGGGGGTTCGCACTGTTCGACTCGATGACAAAACAGAAAAAGTTCTCCAAGAAGTTGTCCGTAAAACAGGACTCTCGATATCTGACACGTTCAAAAAGGGAATCTTCGCTCTTCGCGATGCCACCTCGGATCAACCGCCCCAATCGCCTTTCGACGTTTATCAAAAATTAGACCTCGGACCTGGAGGGTATTCAACCACTCCCTCGACACAAACACGGCTAGGAGTACAAAACGCTATCAAACGGAAGCACAAGCGATGATCATCGTCGACACGGGTCCGTTCGTGGCGTTATTCGACCCCAATGATGCGCTTCATGACCATTGTCGAACCATCCTCAAAACCATCAAAGAATCATTCATTACCACGGTCCCCATTTTAACAGAAGCCTTTCACCTTATCGCGCCAGGCAGTGTTGGAGCAGACCGTTTGAGAGATTTTATTGCGAAGAGGGGAGTAGAGATATGGTTCATGGATGATGGAGCCATAGAACGAGCATTTCAATTAATGGAACGATATGCTGACCATCCAATGGATCTCGCCGATGCTTCCCTTATTGTGGCTGGGGAACGACTGAAAACGAACAAGGTCTTTACCATCGATCGAGACGATTTTGAAACCTACCGGATTCAACGCGGGCATCGTCAAACCAAAGTCATCATCATTGGGTAATTAACTTGCCAGAGATCAGGCATGAATGCGACCCTTAGGGGTCAGGCATGATCCTTGACTTTTCTGTCTTTCATCTTTAGACTGTTTTCTATGGCACGAAAACCACGCATGGAGTTCGAGGGAGCAGTCTATCATGTGATTGCCCGGGGCAACCGCCGCACGACGTTGTTTCACCATGCGGACGATTACAAGGAGTATCTCTCTCGCCTTCAACAGTACCAACAGCGAGATCGCCTGACCTGCTATGCCTATGTATTGATGCCTAAACATGTCCACTTGCTCGTGGAAAGCAGTGAGATTCCTTTGTCTCGCACCATGCAGACTCTACAGTTTACCTATACTCAATACTACAACCGTCGATATCGGAAGAGCGGCCACTTGTTTCAAGGACGGTACAAGGCTATTCTTTGCGATCGCGATGCCTACCTCTTAGAACTTGTCCGCTATCTGCACCTCAACCCAGCCAGACTACGAAAGCCGATGGATCCGTGGCGGTACCGCTGGAGCAGTCATGGCGCATACCTCGGGCAGACATCTCCTATTCAGGTCGATACCGACAGCGTCCTAGAGCACTTTCACAGACGACGCGGCCCCGCACGCAAAGCCTATCGCGAATTTATGCGAGACGGGTTGACAATGGGCCATCAAGCGGAGTTTTACGAGACAGTCGATCAACGATTTTTAGGTGACGATCGTTTTCTCGAGGAGGTAGCAAAAAAGAGCAAGGAACGCAACGCAATTCCTTCACGAAAGCTGAAAATCTCTTTCACTCGGCTCTTGTCTGCCGTCGCTACCGTGACCGGGAAGACCGCCACCGAGTTAGTCGAGCAGGGACGCTACCGTGACCGGACCGAAGCGCGTGCCCTGTTGGTCTTTGCCGCCCGGGAATGGACCAACTTGACCGTGCAAGCGATGGCCCGGCATCTCGGTCGTGATCCATCGATGATCAGCCGCCTCTACAGCGGATACCTTACCCAACGTCGAACCGCATGGGAAAAACGGCTTCGCTCTCTATTGAATCAATAGAGCAATATTCATGTCTGACTCCATACTCAATTATTCCGTGTCAGAGAAAAAGAAAATGGCTTGCTGGCAAGTTCTTCGGTCGAGGAATCACTTCGAACACAATCCGTCGACATAGCAACGAGTCATGGTCAGCTGACGTATAAAGCTTAAAACGTTTCCATGCCCGTTGGTTCAGTACGTGGAATACCGCGTTGTTTGAGGCGGAGGTCGGAAATGGCTTTCATCTCGTCCCGACGCGCACGGTTTATCCCCCCAAGCGGTTTGTGAACAGTCAGGCCGTGCCAGGGATTAAAGGAGAGGTCTTCGCAGAACAGTTTTTGCGCATCGGAGGTGAACGTTTGCCGGGGAACGTCGATCGTAGCGATTTTGATAAACGGAGATTCGTTTTCATCCCAGATGGCTAAGGTATCCTCTATGGGCATCGTCTCCGGATCTTTCTGGACTTGAATCAAAAATTCCAAACACCAATCGCCTTGCGCCAAGTCCTTGGCCATTGCTTCTTCAAGATAATCATCAGTGGGGTTTTCTGGCAGCGGACTTTGCCGTTCGATACAGGACTTCACTTTATATTTGACCGCAACCGCACTTCCGTCCGGATTGGACTGGCCGAGCTGAAACGGTGCAACACTGAACCAGGTGATCTCCAACGGATTAGCAAATTGTTGCCGGCCTTTGAGTGTATTCTTTAAGGCTCGTGGCCGTTTCGCAAAATATCCGGCTGTTGCGAACGTTCCGCCATTAAATTCTCCATCGAAGAACTCGAAGAAATCTTTCGGAGTCCCGGCAAAAAATCCGGGAAAGGCAATAAAGAGAAAGTCCTGCGTATGTTGTTCATCACCGGGGATAGGAAGCCGCTCGCCTTCAACGCCGAACAATTTAATCGCCAACCCCCGGAAGTCTTTGTCTTTGTCCGGGGTCACCTCCGGAGCCGAATTGGAAAACCGCATCCATGCTGGATAGAACCGGCCCTTCTGAAACACGCCGACCTGATACTGTTCCGGAATATCTTCGTCGACGATAAACCGTGCTTTCACACAGCCATTGGACTTGGGATGCGTGTCGCGTAAGAACTCTTGGCCTTCATACTGTTTGGCAAGCTGAGTCGAGAGTAACGTTTTAATATTTTCAACCGTCTGTCGCTCATCATCCGGAACCTGCTCCTGCCCGAGTTTCAACGCCGGACTATGCGTACAGCCGATACCCACCATGAATACCGTCGAAATACCGAATAACAGTAATCGAGTCATGCAAAAAGACCATCTCATCATAGGCTGCCATCGATCCTTTCACGCATCGTGTTCCTGAGTGAACCAGACACGACGAATAGTTTCACAACGGTTGAACATCGAAAAAAAGGTACTCATGGTTCGAATACTTACGCCGTTGCACCGGCATCGGCAAGAATCACGTCGGCTGCCTTCTCGCTGATCATGTATACCGAGGTCACGATAAAAAACCCTGGGATTTTGGGAAATACGGAAGCATCAACAACTCGTAAATTTTTGGTACCATAAACCCGGAAGTTTCCATCAACGACAGCCAGAGAGTCATCTTTCGGCCCCATCTTACAGGTACACGATGCGTGATGTCCCCACGCATTGTCTTTGACGAATTGTTGGAGTTGCTCTTTCGTATCGTACGCCTCGCCCGGGACTAACTCTTGTTCAACAACGCCATCGGCCCGTTTCATAATGCGGCGTACGGTTTGAATTCCATCGACGACAGAGTCTAAGTCTTCTTGCCATCCCGCCGTTCCTTCTTCAAAGTACCGGAAATTGATTTGCGGTGTGTCTCTGGGATCGCTGGACCGCAACGTCACCGTGCCGCCCCGGTTCTGGGTATGGGCTTTCAAAATGGCCCAGGTGAAGAAATTTTTCCCACGCGTGACATCCTGTGAGTAACCTGGATAATAACCACGAAAATACCCCACCAGTCCAAAAATATACAGATCAGGGTCGGGACGATTGGGTTTCGATCGTTTAATGAGCGAGAGCACTGCTCCATTCGTCGTATATACGCCCTTGCCTTGGAGCCACTCGCGAAATACCGGATCGGAAGTTCCATCTGGCCCCGGTGACTCGAACGTCGCACCTTCGAGTATGGTAAAATCATTTTTCATTTCGCTCACGACGCCGACTTCATACCGGTCTTGTAAATTTTGACCCACTCCCGGTAAATCCACCTGCACGTCGATCCTGTGTTTTTCCAATTCCGCTTTGGGGCCGATACCCGACAGCATGAGCATTTGCGGCGTATTAAACGCTCCGCCGGAGAGAATGACTTCTCGACTAAATCGCACGGTCTTCCGTTCGCCGGCTTGCGGCATCGGATTCACCAGCGGGTCAGCCCGGTACAAATGTTGTCCGTCCAGGTATTCGACGGCCACGGCCTTCTTGCTTCCATCGGCATCGTCTTCGAAGATTACTCTCGTCACCAATGCGCCCGTTTTGACCGTGAGGTTATTGGAACAGGCCTCCTGCACGCGTCGTATGTATTCCCGTGTTCCGACCCGCTTACCTTCGTTAACGGACAGTGGGGTAAAGATGAGCCCTTCCGGGCTGATTCCCTTTTCCCGCCAACGCCAGTCGTTAGGGTCTAAATGTCCTTTTAATTTCAGCTTCACTCGGCTGATGAATCCATCAACCTTAAAAATCGACTCGCGAAGTGTCGCCTTAATCAATTTTTTGAGAGGAGTATCCCCAACAACCAATTTCGGGTTCGCAATCGTCGTCGTCAACCACCCGCTGAACCCATGACGGGTCGGGTTCCCGCCCGTCAGACCGGGAGCCTTCACATACTGACACCGTTCAAGCCGTTCGAAGTATTGACGCATATTGTCATCCGACCAAGAGACATCGCCCGTAAGCTGCGCCAGCTCATCCCAATCCCGTTTATGCGGATAGACCGTAATCATGGCATGATGCGCCGTACATCCTCCAAGCGCACCCGCACGCGGATACAGCACGCCATCTTGTTCTTTGACGTATTTGTCATCACGAACTTGCTTGCCCTCAGACTCATAATGCCGCACGAAAAAATTCCAAGATTGCGAGGGCTCTTCCGACGCCTTGGCATGAAATGCAGGCACTTGATAGTTGAATGGTTCCTCGTCCCCTCCCGCTTCAAGCAACAACACACGATGGCCAGCCTTGGCCAGATTAGCCGCCAATGGTCCTCCACCAGCCCCGGACCCCACTACCACATACTCATAGGATTCAGCATCCGCTTCGGCCGTAGCACAGGTGATGGCAGGCAGCGAATCAGTGCCCCCCTTCTTAAACAGCGATGCGCAGCCGCTCAGCAACGCAGTCAATCCCGCAACAGATGAGGCAGCGATTCGAGAGAACCGACGGCGGGTGACTTCCGGCGCGGGTGTATTGGGTTTTTGTAATGGTTCACTCATATTCGTTGCTCGTATCTCGTGAAACGTATTTCGTGGATCATTTTTCTTCTACCGTCTTATTTCTCACGATTTTGGTCATTGTCCATCGTACTATGCCTTCCGTATTTCCCATCTTCCATTACAATGTTTTGAGAAATTCAATGAGCGCCCGTTTGTCGCTGTCACCAAGTTGGCTTCCATACTCATGACCGCGATCGACCACAAAATCGGTACATTTATTCACCTTAAGCAGATCAGGCACCAATTCTTTCAACAAGGCCGTACTCTGTGTCTCATTCAGGTTTTCCGTTTTGATGCGTTTGAGCCCAGCCTTTACTTTGAGTAGAACTTTGACGAGACGGGCAAGGCGAACGGGATCTTTAAAGGAGAGTTCGTTGTTCAGATTGGCCAATAAGTTAATTGGGGTTCCCTTGGGAATCGGCCCAATGCGTAATTCCTTCTCCCCTTTTTTCAGGAGCTTAGCCTTGAGAACGCCTGGAAGATATTCTTGATTGATCTTTAAGTAACTGACTTTAGTGGTTTTATAAATTGGCGGGCACCAGGGAAGGCCCCATGTTTCTTGGCAGCGCGTCTCGACACGCTTTTCCGGCCAGAGCAACTTTTCTACACCGTCTTGAAACGCGTCCATACGTCCCGCAACCGATGGATCATTCGTAAACTTTCCAAGCGCATTGTTATGGAAATACGGCGCCGTACTCCACATACTGACGAGTGAAGGCGAACGATAGTACCCCCGGCCTCCTCCCGGCATTTCGTAGGTCGACGGCTCACCGGTCAAGGGGTGGTGTACTTTAATCGGACGCACAGCAGGAAGTGTCTTATACGTTTCCGATGTAAAATTATCCCAAATATGTCCTCTCAGCCCATTCGTCGCCAACGCTGCACAGGCATTCGTCTTGAGGTCGGCAACCGAATAGCGGTGTTCATTTGATAAATAATTATCGTCGAGAAAGTCCGGCTGCATGATCATCTCCCGCATCTGTTTCTTGAAGTCTTCCGATTCCACCCATTTGTTATAGAAGGAATCAAATTTTGTGACAGTATCATGCGGTTCGGGCTGTTTACTGGAATGACAGCCTGCACAATTATCTGCAAACACTACTTTTCCTCGATTGAGTACCGACTCATCATTTGTTACATAGGCTTGACCACCAGGGGCATCTTGTAAATGATGCCCCCCTGCCGCCTTCAGGAAAAATTTAGCCAAGTTTTCAACACGCTGTTCCGTGGCTTGCCAGTAGACAGAATTGTCTTTTGCCGAGGCGATATCCATGGGAAACTGTTTTTTACCGCCAACGAGGGGTTTGAAATGCTGGAGCCATTCTTCATGATATTCACCGATGTTAATATACACACGGCTGAGCGCCCCAAGTATTCCAACCGAGTCGGCGCCATCTTTGAGAATATGGGGGACCACCATGCGAGGTTGCGTGCCCGGCACAGCGAGCGCGCCTCCGGAAATGTCTTCTTCCTCTCCTGTTTTCAATCGGGCGCCAACCTCGTAAATCGCATTCATCGTTCGCGGGTTATTGATATTGTCGGTCGCGATGATCGAGGTATCCAAAGCCCCAGGAGGTGAACTGTTGAATAACTGCCATACAAAGTTTTCTTCATCCGGATGGGCGATAAAGATCCTGCCGATCCAGAAATATTGCGCGCCGACGTTTGTGGAAAGATTTTTCCACTCAGGGTTTTCAGGATCAGCCGGCGGATGAAGCGGATGGGGACCGACATGACAAAAGGCACACGACATGCCCACACGATAGGGACGTTCTAATTCTTTGTCCAAGTAGTAGTCAGGATCCGTGTAAAAGCGTTCGGCATCCCAATAGGCCACAGCATCCTGATCATACTCAGGACTGGATTCATCGAACTTGGGATTGAGGAACAGACGTAACCCCACGATTCCTGAAGATTTTCCGTACACCACCGGATCGATGCCTTCCGGCTCCGGCTCTATTCGCTCGTCAAGATATAAGCCATATTTTGGATCAGGGCCCGTAGCCTTTTTAAATCCAGGCTCATTCATCAGCCCTAAATAATCAAAACGATTATCCCGGCTGTAATAATATGTTTTTCCGTTTTTATCAGGCTTGGGATACGAAGACAGCGTTTTCAGAAAGTCCAGCGTGCCAAAACTATTCTTCGCCATGTAGTCCCAAAAGGCCTGATTGCCGCCTGTCCACAGCATCCACGTGTTTCGGCCCTTGACCTCATCTGGCGTCAGCGCAATCCCGCCATCCATATCACGAAATACATCCACGGCAGTTTCCGGAAAATCGGCCGCCGTCTTACCCTGACGTTTCGCCTCATCTTGTGCGGCAGTTCGAAACAGACTGCACCCCGACACGAATAACAGAGAAGGAACAAGACAGGACACCATGAATACTGTGAACTTTTTCATATCGACCATGCCTCCTTGCAAGCTTCCATTGAACAGATACATCACGATGAACGTCTATCATTCGTTTTTCGTATGCTCAAGAAACAAAGCGTCATTGGGATCATTCTCGGAATTGTCATAAAATTGTTCCAGAAATTTGCAGATTACATGCCATCAATACACGTATGGCGGCGTTCAATAACTCACCCAATTTACTTCGTAAAAATTATGGAATGTATTGCACATTGCGTTCAGTATTCGTGCATGCACGTATACTCGAATGCATACCATGGTAGGTGTTTATTAGTAATTTGTCCAGAGGAAAAGACCGCAGCATTTCAGAGTCCACACTGTATTAAAATAGATACACCATTGTATCCTTCCGGATAACAATATTGCCGACTCCACAGGTATGAATAAATTTATTCACTTACGTGAGCCGGCGCAACTCTTCTAAGGTATCTGGAATGTGAAATGTAATCTCTCCATTAAATTCCCGATGAATCAGGCTTTGAAAAAAGACATGGCTGATGTTTTCATGAAGATGTTGAGAGGAATCAACACGGTCCACCACATTCCACAAGCGGCTCCATATGGACGGAAAGGTCGTGACCAACCACTTTGTCAGATAGAGAAAACGAACCGGCTTGATCCCAATCCTTTCACACCCCGCACGTCCCATGAGTTCTTCCATGTAGATCCGCGGGAGAATTTGTATGCCAAGCCGTCGTAACGGGGTTTGTGGCAAGAGATCATTCAACATGCGAAGGTTGACCGTCGCTAATTCCACCCCTTCGGGATTCTGGCCAGCCTCCACATAATGCCTCCGCATATAGGACGCATAAAACTCCTGGGCTTCCGTAAGATTTTTAGGGACATACTCGCTACTATCCGGTTGTCCTTCGGGATGAATTCCCATCATTTGAGCAACGATACGCCACAGGTAATACCAATCTTCTGCTTGCTCAGCCGATAGGCCAATACGTAATTGCTTGAGTCCCGAAATCACCAAATAGGAAAATCCCATAACCGTTCCCAATTGATCTTCAAGATTTACCGGCACCCCATAGCGAGCTTCATAGTGCGGAAGATGTTCTCGGACAATCTTGCGAACGCCCGCATGCAGTAAACGTATTTTGGGGACGGTAATGAGGGCTTTGCCCGACGGGTCAAACCCGCCGACAGCCGAGACATTGATGAGCATTTGCAACACCCCGAGTATTCGTCGATAGGGACGTTGCGAAAGGTTATTCGATAGGTTCAACACGGTGGAAAGATTGGGAGCCGCATACCCTTCAGGAAGGCTTTTCGTTAAAAGTACTAATGCACACGGAAAGGCATGCGTCATAAACACACGTTGGCCACGCTTGATTCGCTCACGATCAATGGGATGCGCTTCAAGCAAGGGCAGGTTCATTGTCGAAGTCAGAAACGCGTGGAGCGGTTCAGGTATTTCGTTCGAAAGAACAGCCGTGTTCGTATTGAGCCGTTGAAACAGATCGCTGAAATCTTCTTTCCTCAACACGTCGTGAAGTTGAGTTAAGCATCGATCGGCTGCAGCATCTCCCTGAAGTCGTATACTGTCTAAAAAAAGATCATTCGACCACTTGCTTCCACCGCTGTCGTCATTGATAGCCATATCGATGATTTTCCATGATCTATCGTAAGATGCGTAGAACAGCATACACATATTCCACAACATGAAAAAGACGCATCACACGAAAAATTTCATGCAAGGACAATCAATGGAACATTCTGATAGTCGGTTCTGGGTGAGCAAGCAAAGAGCGGGGAGGGGCAGTATTTCACGCGTGTGGAAGGCGCTCTAGCGTGTGAGTAGATTATGAGAGGCGCTTCAACACATGAGAGAACAGGCCTATGATTCGACGATATTTATACTGCAACAAGCAAAACCATGCACCCCTTCATTGATGGTAATCAACAACCGCTTGAATGTACGGTGTATCTGTGTATGAGTAATCCGGATTGATGGAATCACGGTACAATGACACACTATCTTCTTCTCGGGCAACTTCCAGAATATCGCTCATTTCGATTTGTTCCAGCAGATACACTCGTCCCTTTGGATAGTCCGGATTGTGAGGTGCCCGCGCAATCAAGTCCGAAATCGAATCAAAGGCGTCATACCATAACCCAGCCTCGGAGTAGATGGACGTCACGTCTTGCGGCTCAGCACTCCGTAATTTGCCCAACAATGTTTCAGGCGGCACTATCCGCTTGATTTCTCCACCGGCGATAAGATTTTTTGAGGGGGAATCCTGGTCGACAACTAACTCAACAAACCATTTGTATTTTTTATCCAATTCAAGTTTGACATCGTAATCACGGAGACAGATCGAGTGAATGCCCGGGACTCCATCATCGGCTAAGGTTAATTCCAGCACCGGATTGACGAGGTCTTCATGATTGACGGTTAAGACCATTTTATAGGGAGCAGATTTGGACAAATACCAATAGAGCGACGGTTGTTCTTTGATGGTCAACCCGAGGTGGTCCGGAACCATGGCAAACAACATGGCGGCGTCCGTATCATTCCCTCGCGTTCCGCCTCCAACTCGTCCTCCTGGAGCGCCAATACCCTTTGGCGGTTTGTATACGGGCATACGGAGTGGTTTCGTCGATATCCGTACCTGCTCAGAAACGTGTGTCTTCCCCTGTCTATCTGTGACCTGTGCGGCTTCGAGTTCTCCTCGCATCTGAGCGAACACCGGGGAGGCCCATTCCTTGATCGGCAGGAGACCGATCAGGAGTCCTACGATTGTCAGGAGTAGTGCATTGGATTTCATAGTAAAGACCTCCAATATAAAAACGAAATTTCAAAAAATGGGATACTCAACAATGTTATTGTATGGAATATCCAGTCTGAACGCACTCATCAGCAAACCTTCTTCTATTCACGTAACAATAAGACTACAAAATAACTTCAAACAATAGAACTAATAAGAAAGCAATGTTAATGCCAAGGATTTCTCTGCAACGAGACAATCGGAACAGCTTCCCAATACCCTGATGAAGAACGGGTAATCGTGTTCATGAAAGGCTGTTGCAGGGAAAAGACAGGCTCTGCATCTGAAGACACTCTGACTTCATGGTAGACAGTCACAACAACACGTCACGCCTAACATACGGAAATAGCAGTATTTTCATAAGGTGTCACCAGGGGAGTCAGGTGTGTAAACATTGTAGACATTCTGAAATAATTCCACTATATTTTCATCAGCAACGTATTCAACGGAATGTGCCTACGTCATATTCCGTTTTCTGGACCTTCCATGACACAGGCACCACAAAGACTTGGGCCATCGATTGACCCACTCCAATCCATTCTGCCTGTCTGTCGAAAAATGAGAGCGGAGCGTAATCTCCCCGCATTGCTCCGACTCATTGCCAAAGAAGCGAAGCATCACCTGTCAGCAAATGACGCCAGCCTCCTCCTCTTCGATCAGGAACGCTGCGAACTCTGGTCGTACATCACATTGGACGGTGAAATTATCCGTTTCGATGCGCGGCTGGGGATTGCCGGAGCAGCAGCACTCACTGGAGAACTGCTGAACATTACCGATGTTCAACAAGATTCCCGGTTTTACAAAGATATTGACGCCCACTCCAAAAAACGAACGCGCAACCTCCTCGCAATACCGCTTCAAACGCACAATCATGAAGTACTCGGGGTGTTAGAGGTGATGAACAAAAAACAGGGCACCTTCACGCAGCAGGATGAAGTGCTTGGACGCGCGCTCGCGGAACAAGCGGCACTGAGCATTGAATCAACGCAAACGGTCCAAGAACTCACACAACAACAACAGCAACTCATCACGGAAAACGCACAACTTCGAAAAGAAATTGAAGGACGCTTTGCCACGCAACACTTCATCGGCGTCAGTCCCCATATGCAGGGCATCGTCCGGCTCATTGATCAAATCCGAGATAGTTCGGTTGATGTGCTCATCACGGGAGAAAGCGGGACAGGAAAAGAGCTGGTCGCCAAAGCTATTCACTACAATAGCCTACGCGCCCACAAGCCGTTCATTGCCTTAAATTGTGCCGCCATTCCGGAACACCTCGTGGAAAGCGAACTCCTGGGCATCCAACGAGGCGTGGCTACGGGAGTAGAATCGCGGATTGGGAAATTTGAACAGGCCAATGGCGGGACGCTCTTTCTTGATGAAATTGGCGATCTTGGCATCAACGCCCAAGCTAAAATTTTACGGGTACTGCAAGAACGCAGCTATCAGCCGGTCGGAGGACGAACCACTCGTACACTTGATGTCAGGATACTGGCCGCGACCAATAAAAAACTTGATGAACTCATCGCGCAGAGCCTCTTTCGAGAGGATCTCTATTATCGTTTAAAAGTTATCCACATCCCGACCCCCCCGCTTCGGGAGGTTCCGGAAGATATACCACTGCTTGCCGCACATTTCTTAACGCAACAATCACGTCAGGCGAAGAAAGAGGAGAAACATCTAAGCCCCGACGCCCAACGTGCATTGCAAGCGTATCATTGGCCTGGAAATATTCGAGAACTTGAAAATGAAATGAAACGCATTGTGGCGACCGTGAGACGCGTGGAGATTTTGGAACACGACCTGGATGTACTTATTCGCAACCAGAAAAAGCCTATGCTCAATACAGCGACACAGAGATCTCGCACGCTTCCCGAGGCCGTTGCCCAATTAGAAGAACAGATGATACGAGAAGCCTTACTCTCCTGCCGATCCAATCAGGTGCAGACTGCGAAAATGCTTGGCCTGAGCCGCCAGGGTCTCATCAAAAAAATGAATCGATTGGGGATCTAGAAGAAGAAATCGTATCTCGTCGCTCGTTTCTTCAACAAGCGACTGTATTACGGAGTGAGTTCAATTCGTTCCGGTGGTCCACTCAACACACGATAGACCATCACTGAATCCTGTTTGCCACGAAGCTCGACCGGCCCAAGCTCTTCGATGGCCCAAACTCCATCAAGATAGCTTCTTGTTTCATGTGTGATCAGAAGACTTCCACTCTCCTGGTCCGTATCCCCTCCAGAACGTTCCTTGCCTAGCTGCTCGAGTCGCGCTGCAAGATTCACGACATTACCGACAGTCGTATATTTTAACCGTTGTCTGCCGCCAACACTTCCCGCAATCACTGATCCACTTGCCACTCCAATTCTCACTTTTCCAAGGGGAATGCCTTGCCGAGCATGAACCTGATTTAACCGGTGTATGTCTTGTATTAATGCGAGCCCGCATTGCACTGCATTGATTGCATCTTGGCGAATATCGTGTTCGTGCGTACGAGCAAATGGCACACCAAAGTTCGCCTTGACACCATCACCAAAGTAATCATCGATCACACCGTGATGCGCCGAAATGACGTTGGTCATAGACAGAAGATACGTGTTAAGCCACTGCATCAAATCCGGCGGCGACAATTGTTCAGCCACTGCGGTAAACCCTTCGAGATCGGCAAAAAGCACGGTCGCGGTCAAGTGTTGTGGTCGAATCCGTCCATCGTGCAGGAACTGGTCACGACCAGCCCAAATGGTTTCGGCAACCTCGTGCGACACATGTTGAGAGAAGAGTTGCATGAGCATGGCTCGCTCCTGTCTATTCCTTTGCGAGACCCATGCGGTCACGAGACCGCCTGCACTCACCCAAGCCATAACCGTGGGAACGAGCGGAATCCACCAGTTGGCCAGAAGCAGCCAATACGCGACCACGATCATCCCGCCAACCCCTCCACCCACAAGCAGCATGACACGCCAAGGCGATCCCAGCCACCAGGCAAGGACCGCACCCAGACTCCCCCAAACGATAATCCAGCCAACCTCTAATTCTTCTAAGAGCGAGCGAACCGGCATCTCATGACCTAACGCCATCCGTAGAAACTGACTGACGAAATGCGCATGGAGTTCCATGCCTGGAACCTGCTGTTCGATGTCCTTCCCTAGACTAAAGGGTGTGTAGAAATCATCTCTGACACTTTCGGCCGCAGACCCGATCACCACCACCTTGTCCCTCATCGCTTCCGGAGGTACGTCGCCTGAGAGGAGAGAGGTGAGAGAAAACCGTGTAAACGAATCACGCGCTCCCGAATATTTCAACAAAATTTGATATCCGCGAGCATCGCGACGGACGTATCCCCCATCAGAGGGTTGAAATCGTGGAATCGTTGTGGTCCCTAGTCTCATTAATTCGGGCTGTGATGGGTCGGAATACGGCACGATGCCGTCTTTCTCTAAGTACTTCAAGGCCAGTAACAACGAAAATGATGTGGCCACACCCTGTTGATCTTCTAAAAATAAAAACCCTCGTCGAACGATTCCACCAGGATCAACAAGCATGTCGTTGAATCCTATTTGATCGGTTCCCTGCAGTAGTGGCGGGCCAGACACCCCACGCCCGTTCTGATCGGGAAATTTCATGACTGTCACAATACGTGGATTCGCAGAAAGTATCGCATGTAAATTATTTGTGCCCGGGGGAACGTCCCGATCCCGATAGAGATCTACCCCAATAACGCGCGCGCCAGATGCCGTCAAAATGTTCAAGACGTTGGCAAGCGTTTCATCTGAGATGGGCCATTCATCAAGAGACGCCAGATCGTCCTCGGTGATGGCAACCAGAACGATACGAGGGTCGGGAGAGACGGGGGCTGTGGTGAGCCGAACCATCCAGTCATACGTACGAAGCTCTAGATTTTCTAGCAATGCCAATTGACGGCAGCCAATGACCACCAAGCTCGCGAGCACACCAATCCCAAGCACACGTAACGGAAAAGACCGGAAGACCGTGCGCAGAAAGGTCATAGCAGACCTATGGACTTAGAGCCAATTATTGATAAGGAGGAATGGCGACCAATAGCCTGGGTGTTGATAGAATGGATGATTCAGCAATGTCTTCTTGGCCAGTTGCAAGGCCACCGCCTTCGACACAGACGTATCGTGCAATTGACGGTAAAATTCCGTGACGAGCTCTGAGGTCGCCTTGTCATTGATAAACCACAAGGTTGCCAATGCACTCCGGGCCCCGGCTTTTATCGCCACCCCCGCCAACCCAAGAGCGGCACGGTCATCCCCGGCTGCCGTTTCACACGCGCTCAACGTTAATAAATCCAATGGGGTTTCTCGGAATTGATAGAGCCCAATGAGTTCATCCAATCGATCCATCGTGAGTTTTTCATCGAAGGCCAAGAGAAAGGTGTTTTTGGCTTCTCCTGAAAATTTCGCATGGGAGGCGATATGCACAATGCTTGGACGTTCGTCTTTCATTTCATCTTCAAGTTCATGTACCTGGAACTGCTGATTCAGAAGGACACGTCCGCCATAGAGTTCATTCAGAGCATGTATTTCCGATGCCACATTGGGCAAAGACGGAAACCCTTGAACCGAGTCCGTTAAGCCGACTGACAGGAGTTTAATGTTCTCACGATTGATTGGCCTCGGGTCCGTCAAATCAATGCCCGGCGTAATGGCAAGCGCGTATTGGGCAATGAGAAACTCGTTGCCATCATGGAGCGCGCCAAGGGGAATAGTCCGCAAGGGACCATCCGGAACAAAGACCAGCGTGTGTATATCAAACTCGTTCAAATGCTCACGGAGCGGCTCGATCAGCCAGGCATAGACCTGTTGGGCATGGGGCAAATATTCACGTGTCGTGCGTTTTTCAAGAAATTTTCTCAGACGTCGAACTTCTTTCGTGAGGGTTTCTAATGTGACCGAAACACGCTCTCGCTTGAGTTCGGCCTTCTGCCCGTGATGAACGCTGATGAGCAACTCCATGCGATCCGGTAAGAGAATCGGATACACAACGGCGGTATGGTCCAATCCCTTCACAATCTCATCAACATTCGTTTTTTTCGATAATGAGGCTTCCACACAATTGTCACGAAAATAGTCCTGCAGCTCTGCCGCTTTGAATTGCTCCATCGTGCGCCGGGCATTTCCTAAAATACTCTGATGCACCGTGGCATCTGTCGTCTCATCGGCTTGGGTCAACAATAAATCCACCAGTTCAAAAAACAACGGGCCGATCGAAGATCGAAACGATTTCGACTGCACAGGAAATCCTCGAGTCACTTCATGGCGAATCGGCTGCAGCGTATACACGGCTCGGCGATACGCTAAAATGGCTTCATCCATCTTCCCCTGACTTCGTAACAAGCGGCCGGCTTGCCACTCCCACTGATACAACGACTCGGAAGCGGAGCCTTGCTGGGCCGCGTGAATAGCTCGACGCGTTAGTTCCATCGCTTCCTCGAGTCGACCTTCATCTTCGTACAGATGCCCCAAATGCCCCCAGCCATAGGAGGCCGTTCGATGATCTTTGAGGCGACGGGCGATCTCTGCAGATTGCTGAAACGCTTTAGCTGCTTGGAGCCCAAGCTGTTGCTGAGAAACCTGCCGCTCCTGACGAAGACGATTATAGGCCAATCCGATGCTGAGAAATTCCTGCGCTTTTCTATGAGAATCTTCTAGGTCGTGCACTTGCGTCATGGCCAAATCAAGACGGTCGCGGCTTGCCGTCACGTCACCTTCCAGAAGAGAACTCCAGGCTGCATTAATGAGTGCTGTGACAGCCAATGAAGGATGATTCATCGCTTCGGCAAGGACTGTTGACTCTGTAAACGAACCAAGCGCCTCATCGTATCGTTGTAGGGAAGCCAGCACATTTCCACGGTCATTCAAAATCGTCGCAACCAGCATGGAATCTTCGAGTTCTCGAGCCTCTGCCAAGCCCTTGGTGAGATACCCTTCAGCCGCTTCCACTAGGCCTAAGGCAAACGCAACATTTCCCAACCGCCCAAGAATCCTCGAAGCCAGGACACGATTGTTGGACTCTACGGCCAGCTCTCTCGCCAAGTTGAGGGTGACTCCGGCCCGTTGATATTGACCGAGGTTGTACAAGGCTTGTGAAAGATACAACAGGGCATGAGCTTGAGCCTCGGGTTGCCCTGCCTCTTCAAACCCGCGTGCAGCTTGCTCCCATTGCTGTGCCGCTTGGGAAAAATGACCTTGTGTAAATTGCTGTTCTCCTGCCTCAAGAGCATCCTCACCAACCAGAGACTCTGCGGCAGAGACGAGCGGAATTGGAGAAAGTGGACTCACCAGGCTCACCACAAGCATCATGACACCAATACCAAGTGAGCCAGGCTTCGCCGACAACATGTGTGTTGAAACTGAGACAAGAAAATGGACGAGACGCATTCCCTTCGTCTTTCTCACATATGCTGGTAGATGTATGCGATCGTGCATAATTGTGCGACGCGCTTCCTGCTCAACGTTTTTCTGTCGACTCTTTAAGAATGCTGGTCCCTAATTGTTGCAACCGCGAAAAATATTCCATACCCTCGTCCGGCAAATCCGGTAATAGGGCTTCGAGATCCGAAAGGCTATCTTGCAGAATCTCTACGCGTTGATTATCCAATTCTTGTTCTTCCACATAATAGGTAATGCATCCCACGATGACCGTATCCAACATCATCAATTCACCCTCGGCACCTTCTAACGCCTCCGGCCACTGTGCATCCTGATGAATTTGCCAAAGCTCGGTGAGATCGGTCATTGCAAACACCTGTTTCCCCAATGATGACTATCCTGCAAACACATGAGCAGGAACATGACGATTTCCTCCTTTTGCCAGTTACGCTCGTGAGTATTGAAGAGGCTGCACGATTGCAACAAATCTGTCAAGTCTTGAGATGATCAGGAAAGTGGTCATTCATCCACGCCCCTAGAATTGGACGTCGAGGATGATCAATGCTGATGAATAACCAACGGGATGCCGGTTAAACCCAAATGAAAATCAGTCGACCAACAACTCTGGATTCGAAGGTGGGACATGAGGTGAAGACCAGCAGCATCGGTAATCGTTAAATCTTGATCAGAAAACTGCCGCAGGATCTCAGCAGCGGCGTTTTGCTCTTTTGGACCGAACCCAACCACTTTCAACGGGCGCATGGCTTCAATCATTGCCAAAAACTGAAGAGCTTTTGTCCGATCATACCTCCTCAAAAACCACGCATGGCTCTCAGCTACAACCAAGGTTGTCGAAATTAATTGAGGAGGTTCCGAGAATAGTTGACGGAACAGAGAATGGTAGGTATCCGAACGGTCAAGAAAGGCTATGAAGGCTGAGGTGTCAAGATAGGCCTCAGGGTTTGTGGCCATACACGATCTCGTCGATGTGCCGGCTCGCGTTCGCGTCACCGGATTCCACCATTCCGGCAAAACGCATCCAAGGTTTGTCCTCGTCAACAGGGAGAATCGCGCGGAGGGATCGCCGAAGCATTTCAGCTAGAGAGATGCCCAAACGTTCGGCTTCCTGCTTCGCTGCGTGATATTCCTTTTCAGTCAAGCTAATTTGTGTTCGAATCATATTGATAACAATTTATCAATACTTGTTATCATTGTCAATGAACGGCATTTTTAATTTTTGTTTATCCAGAAATCTCATGTCTCATTAATTACTCAGGCAAGAATGTTACGATAAGTCCTGCCAAAGTATGGAACATTGAGAGACGTCAATTGCCATTGATAAGAAAAGAGCCAAAAACCCAATAAAAAGAGAGCCGTATAAAGTCAAGTAATAAGCCCTACTTTTCTTTCCAGGGTGAAGGCCCGCTTGGTAGTCTGAGCTGTTCTTTGTCACCAATAGATGAGTGTACGCTCTGTGTGAGCGAAATGACTAGAGCATGTTCTCATACACCTCTTCAGACGACTTCGCAGTAAGACATTCTTAAAAATAAATAAAAATACCTACATTTTGTCAAAATAAATCAAATTTACATTGTAAATTAAAAATTATTATTGCAATATACTATAATGATTACGAGGTGCATATACCAAGAAATCCTTGCTGGCCTCACGAGACAGGCAGCTGTGGCACTGATTGGGCCACGTCAAGTTGGCAAAACGACTCTTGCTCAGAGAATTGCTGATGACCGCCAAGCCCTCTATCTCGACCTTGAAGCCCGCGAAGATCTAGACAAATTAATACATGCAGCCTTGTTTTTGAAAAAGTATGAAGATCGACTCGTCATTCTAGATGAAATTCACCGTGCGCCTGAATTGTTTCAGACATTACGTGGATTGATAGATGAAGGTCGTCGTAAAGGACAGCGAACCAGTCGTTTTTTAATTTTAGGATCAGCCGCTATCGATTTATTGCGTCAGTCTGGAGAAAGTCTTGCGGGCAGAATCGAATATGTCGATATGGGACCATTGAACATTCTTGAGACTACGCCTGAAAATTCTGACCCTACGACACTCTGGGTGCGTGGCGGATTCCCCGATAGCTACCTGGCAGCCAATGATGACGATAGTCTTATCTATCGCAAAAACTTCATCCGCACATATCTTGAGCGTGATGTACCGCAGTTTGGACCTCGGATACCTGCTGAGACATTAGAGAGACTTTGGACAATGTTGGCTTATGGCCAAGGCAGTCTCCTCAACGCCTCACGCCTGGCCACGAGTCTCTCAATCAGCGCTCCAACCGTGACGAGCTATATTGATTTACTCGTCGACCTCTTGCTTGTCCGTCGCTTGCAACCCTTTCATGCCAATACGGGTAAACGGCTCGTAAAATCGCCGAAAGTTTTTGTGCGCGATAGCGGACTTGTTCATGCTTTGCTGAGGATACAGGATTATCCTCAGCTGGCTGGGCACCCAGTTGCTGGATTGAGTTGGGAAGGATTTGTTATTGAAAACTTGCTATCCGCAGCTTTATTTCACCCTAAGCCAAGTTTTTATCGAACATCGGCAGGCGCCGAAATCGATCTGATTTTGGAAATGTCAAGCAGTGATATATGGGCAATTGAAATCAAAAGCGGCTTAGGGGCTAAACCGACGAAAGGATTTTACCACGCGATTGAGGACATCCGCCCCACACGCAGCTTTGTAGTCTATGCCGGAACGGAGCGTTACCCTCTTTCTGAAAATATTGAAGCGCTTAGCTTATACGAGTTAGCCCAGGAAATAAGATCCAGGGTCAAGGGAGAAAGTTGAAATTCTCCCAGTGTAAAGGGGAACATTTTATGCCTCTCCCCATTACAACCTTGAGCTAATGCTTTGACGACACGTCCATAATTCGCTGCATTGTCACATTTTCGAGTTTACGTTCTAGGCCGTCAAGCACAGCCTGTTATAACGGATTCAGTTATACCGGATTGGTGTCATTTCTTATGGCGAAATTAAAGGGTGACATCCCCGTTAATGACGGTAGCCAAGCTCAGACCGGCCCAGGTTATAATGTCAGAACAAGGGAGATGAGTAACCAATATGTCCACACTCGAACAGTTATCATTCGACAATACTTATGCGCGTTTGCCAGAGGGGTTTTTTCAACGAGTACAGCCGACTCCGTTTCCTAACCCACATCTGGTGAGCGTGAATCCCGCTGCAGCCAAGCTCATCGAGCTTGACCCACGTGAAGCGAAACGGCCAGAGTTTGCTGAGTATTTTTGTGGCGCACGGGCACTTCCCGGGAGCGATCCGCTCGCCATGCTGTATTCCGGCCATCAGTTTGGTCACTACGTGCCGCAGTTAGGCGATGGCCGAGCGATCTTGTTAGGCGAAGTGCGAAACACCAAAGGCGAGACGTGGGACCTTCAATTAAAAGGAGCCGGGCTGACGAGATTTTCCCGTGATGGGGATGGCAGGGCCGTTTTGCGTTCAACAATACGTGAATATTTGTGTGGTGAAGCCATGCACGGCTTGGGCATTCCGACCACACGAAGTTTATGCATCGTCAGCGGCGAGGAAGTTGTATGGCGGGAAAGACCAGAGCCGGGAGCCATGCTACTTCGGATGGCGCCTAGCCATGTCCGCTTTGGAAGCTTTGAAGTCTTTTTTTACCGTGGCCAACATGAAAACCTAAAGATTCTCGCAGATTACGTGATCCAACACGACTACCCGCATTTAACCGATGTCGAGAACCGGTATGCCAAACTCCTGCATGAAGTCGCGGTTCGTACGGGAATAATGATCGCACAATGGCAGGCCGTCGGATGGTCGCATGGCGTGATGAATACGGATAATATGTCCATCTTGGGATTGACCATCGATTACGGGCCTTATGGGTTTATGGAACAATTTCACCCTGGATTCGTGTGCAACCATTCCGATCATCATGGACGTTACTCATTTCAACACCAACCCGACATCGGCTATTGGAATATCCGGGCTCTTGCCAAAGCCATGTCGCCGTTGATTGAACAGTCGGACATGCAGACTGCGCCCGAGGTCTATGAACAGACTATGCTCGAACGATATGCACAATTGATGAGAGCGAAACTGGGGTTACTAGAGGTTCATGCCGGCGACGATAAACTCGTGACAGATTTATTGAATTTGATGGATTCCAGTCGTGCCGAATACACCAACGTGTTCAGATCCCTCGCCGAATTTCAACAAGCTTCCGCGAACGATGGTAGCGCCAAAGATCATTTTCTTCATCGCGAAGCCTTTGATGATTGGGCTGCGCGCTATCGCGAGCGATTGAAAGCGGAGAAAAGTCAGGACACGGAACGGCAGGCTCGAATGAATCGTACAAATCCAAAGTATGTGCTACGGAACCATCTTGCGCAATCAGCGATTGAACAAGCCACCCGAGACAAGGACTATTCCGAGATCGACCGACTGCTTAATCTATTGAATGACCCATTCACCAATCAACCGGGGATGGATGCCTATACCTTGCCGCCTGCTCCTGGGAGCGAATCAATTATCGTGAGTTGTTCGTCATAACTTCGTCACTGACGTTTTTCATTTCACGTCTAACGTTTCCCGCTATTCCCATGACTCGCATTCTTCTCTTTCTTCTTGTTTTAGCGGCAGTCTTCATCGGCCCCCAATTATGGGTTAAACGCGTCTTTGCACAATATCGAGGACCACGAGAAGACTTCCCTGGAACAGGTGGTGAATTAGCACGACATCTGTTGGACCGGTTTCACCTTCAAGACGTCCAAGTTGAAACCACCGACGTGGGCGACCACTATGATCCTCTTGCGAAAGTCGTCAGGCTCACCTCGGAGAACTACAACGGCAAGTCGCTGACTGCGGCAACGGTTGCCGCCCATGAAGTTGGACATGCCCTCCAAGATCAAGCCGGGTATCCGCCCCTCAAAGAACGGACACGCCTGGTGCGAGTGGCACAGAACGCAGAAAAAGTGGGATCGTTCGTGATGTTAGGAATTCCAGTTGTCGCCGCTATCACCCGCGCTCCCGGAGCGGGACTTCTCGTCATGATTGCCGGCATTGCCACCATGGGAATTGGCACGCTCATTCATTTCTTGACGCTGCCGGTAGAATGGGATGCCAGCTTTCGCCGGGCGCTTCCTGTGTTGAAGCAGGGTGGATATCTTTCTTCTGAAGACCTGTCCGGGGCGAGAAGGATTCTCAAAGCTGCCGCACTCACGTATGTTGCGGGGTCTATGGCCAGTTTACTGAATCTCTGGCGATGGATCGCTATGATGCGCCGGTAGAAGAATACTCGTCCTTCGTGAAGCATCGTTCCGAGGAGAAAAAGCGTGAAGCGTATCCCGTAAAAACTGGAAAGACTCCTTACGCGAGATACGAAATACGAGCAACGAGCGACGATTCATGAACGACCAGTCAAGAAATGCCGCGGGTGGATTTTCGGTGGACCCAGAGGCGAAAACAAGACGACTTAAAAGATCGATTGGCTTGACAAAACGATATCGCTAATATCCGTTTGATTCCCGCCAAACATTGGAATGGCGAGTAAACGGCCTAGAGGAGTTATGGGCACATGATGATAATACACTCTCACGACGGTCAGACGTTCTATCGGAGCCAAGGTTCCATCATAGGTGAGATACGCCGTCAGTTCAGGCGCTAACCCACAGTTCGGTTCTATTTGAGGAGAACGAACTCCGCTTCCCGACAACGTTCCACGTTGAAACACCACATCACAGGAAGGTGTACTATCCGTCGAATCTCCGGCTTGAACGGGAACGATATATATTTTGTAATCATCCGGGTTTTGCGCAAACGCCAAAGACGAACTCGACGCGGCAAGGAGGTCTAATAAGTTGTCTCCGGCATTAAGGTCACGTGAGGCCAAATTCCCGCCTTCTCTGGCTATATGCGTGACCGTGGTCTGGGCATGAATCATCGAACCAAATTCCACAATTCCAAAGACGATCAAGAGGAACACGAGCATCATGAACAGCCCTTCCACAGCTGCGATGCCTTGCTCTCCAACCCCTGTATGTGAGTGATAGTCTGCAGTATTCTTAAAATTCTTCATTTCGATAGGTGCCTTCCGCGGCCATGAGCATTCCGGAACCATGGCTTGAGAATAATTTCTCAAGAAATGGCGTGATAAATTGATGTTCATAATGTACGCGAACACGCATATAGGCTCCACTCCCTCCCGCATTGGAGGGATTCGTGTCCCACGAGTCTGGATCTGAATAATCCGAGCCTACCGGGAACACCCAAATTTTGGCTGGATCCAGTTCCATGATAGAGAACGTCTGATCTTGAATCGCCTTGACGATGGAAGCTTCTCGAGACAAGGTATTATCGTCTTCATCTTTGAGTGTGACGCCCAATAGGCCGACACGCATACCTTCCCGAGTGGCATACTGCAAGGTATGTTGATGGACAAAAAACCAGCCAAACTCAATCACAGCCATGACGACGAGTAAAAACAAGGGCAGCACAAGAGAAAATTCAAGCGCTGTCGAACCTTTTCCATTCCTTAGCATCGATATATCTTTCTTCCGTCAAGTTCAAAGCTACTGCAAGAGTCTCAATTTCAAACGATTCGCGATAATCTGGAGCAGTCCTTCCAATTCAGACGAACTGGACGCATAAAACCGATAGCTCGGTCCGCTCGAGACTTGATTCAGAAACGACTGATTGATCGAGCCAAATCCAATTACATAGACTTTGATGTTCTGGGCTTTAATTAATGCCGCTTCATCAAGAGCCTTTCGGACAGACGTTTGAGCGATATAGCCTCCGGCGGCATCCGGATCACGATCATTCATACAATCTTCCGGTCCTCCGCCCGCCAAAGGCGCATAGTAGTTGTGTGCACTCGATGGTTCATAGATCGCATCTTGGAGGATCCACCATTTTGTCGTCGTATCATCAGTAGGATCCTTACCCGGACAACTTGAAGACCCAACAGGTAATCCATCTCCCCGAGGTAATGGATTAACACCTCCTGATGGGAAAAGTGCATCTACAGCATTTGGGTTATACAATTTATTATGAACTTTGCCTGCAGTATTTTCTAAAATGACCGCTGTGAAAGTACTAGAATTTCTTGTAAATACCGAAGTAAACCCCGTCGGCTGACCATCGGAAATTAAAATCACATATTGATCGTCACGCTCATTGAGAGGCTCATCGGTGTAGGCTGTATATCCCGTATTGGTTCGAGCTTTCGCCAAAGCCTCTGACGTGTTAGTCCCGCCATTTGCTATTAATCCGTTTATCGCCGTCGTCAAGTCGGTATGAAAATTCTTCTGCAAGGCATAGTCAACGACGGCACCTGAGGCAAACGAGACCAGGCCAAATCGACTTCTGTCCTGTGTATCCTCAAAATTATCGATGAATTGTTGCGCGGCATCCTTTAAGTCTGCAATGGGAGCTCCCTCCATAGAGCCTGACACGTCCGTCACCAAGACCACTTCGGCCCCGCCAAGTCTCGCGGCCCCTAGGGCTTCAACTGGTACGCTATCACCGGCATAAGATAATGCTCGACTGACCGTATTCAGAACATTGGCCGAGCCGCTAATGGTCACTTTGTTTGTCACATCATTTTTATCCACGGTAAACGTGGTGTGTTGATCGGTCCCTAAGAGCCCGTCGGGAAAGTTTGCTTGCGCCATCTGTTGCATGAAGACTTCTTTATCCGGAATATTGGGATTCGTGAGATGCGTGGCCCCAGCCAATGACGCGGCATCAACCGCTTTGGCCATTTCCGCTTTCACGGCAAACCATCGACCAGCTTCAATGCCCAACGCAGCAAACCCGAAGAGTAAGACGACGAACACCGAGCCTAATACTAAGAAACCACCTCTGTTATTCTGTATTGTGTGCCGATTGATAGCGTTCAATTGTTTCTTCCTTCTTGGTCCCTAAGAACACCTGATGCCTTCGATGGGGTTGTCATCTGAAGCTCGGCGCAGGTATGCCCAATACTGATCTCTATCGGACAGTCCATGGAAAAAGTTGAAAGAAAACCGTATGAATTTCAGAGGTTACGAGTCTTCTGCCTTCAAGATGAAAGAGAAGGGATATTGTGTGACTGTCGAGATACAGAGGAAATGAGACAACCCCATGTACGGCGTTGTCGTTCAATCGTGTCTATTGCGTGTTGTTGTCTTTCGTTTTTCCCGTTCCTTTCCAAGAGAACAACACTCGGGAAAACAGCAAGACTTGTGAATGACTCTTGTTTAGGAAGGAAGCGTGTCTAAAGTATTAAGGAGAGACTCAACAGGCGTGTCTAATTGTTTACGTTGATTGCAGGGGCGACAGGCTGGAACGACATTGCCTCTGGTGCTTTTCCCCTTACGGGCAAGCGGGATCTTATGGTCCATAGTGAGTTCTGACGCGGGAAACGTTTGCCGACAGTAATGGCATGTGCCCGTATTGATGAGTGTCAACCACCATTGTGTTTTTCGAAGCTTACGCGCACGTTCCCGTTCTACCTTGATGTGACGCTGCAAGGCCGGATCAGAGTCGAGGTCATGGAAGGATTCTTGAGTCGGCATAAATTAGTGAATTCTACCTTACCCCTTTTGTCTTTGACGAAATACGCTTCACGAGATACGACCCTTTAGTCTAAAGCGAGCGTGAGGCACTTCGCAGACCCACCGGCTTTTAAAAATTCATCCAACTCAAGTTGATGAGGGAGATAGCCTTTCCCCTCCAGCAGCTTCGTGGTTTCAGGACATCCAGTTGGCAGAACAACATGACGCCCGACACACACAGCATTGCACGCAAACCGCTCAGCTTCAACTGAAGGGACCGGCACTCGTCGTGTCGATTCAATCCGTGCTTCAATGACTGTCTGCGCATAGGAGTCAAACGCACCGGGAAAATATAACACATCACCGCCGCTGAGAGGACAAAAACAGGTATCCAGATGATAAAATTTGGGGTTGATGAGTTCGAGTGGAAGAATTTCTTTATGAAAGATTTCAGTTAATACCGTATAGGCTCGGACATCGCTTCGCTGCCGATAGCCTCCAAACCAGACATCGGCAAACCCTAAGAGATCTCCCGCGCCTTCAAAATAGAGGTCCGGGTCCAACCGTACGACTTCATACCCGTGTCGTTCAAACCATTGCTCAAAATACTGTTCCTCACGCCTGCGTTCAGGGTGACGAAACCGGCTGGGTACCGCTTTCCCCCGAGCCACGATTCCGGCATTGGCGGTGAAAACCAAATCGGGCAAGCCATGAACTGGTTCAATATATTCAACCTTGACGCCAATGTCTTCTTCAAGAACATGCACAAGTGCCTGCCATTGAGCTTGGCATGTGGTCGGGTTGGAGGCATTGGAAATCCGCATCCATGGATTGATTTCATATTCAATCCCAAAATAATCCGGGCGGCACATGAGCAGACGACTCATCGAGGACCCTCTTTGTCTTCCCACCCTAACTCACGCGCCAACTCACCAAGAAATGACGAAGAGTCCATGACAAGTCCCACCGCCTGAAAACTACCCCGGTCGCTCAGCTTGGTTGGGACGGCTGGATTGATATCCACACACACGGTCGGGACCGTTGCGGGCAGCAAATTTCCCGTGGCCACAGCATGGAGAGTTGAGGCAACCAGGAGGACAAGCCCCACGCCTGGAAGCGCGGCTCTCATGGCAGTCTGCGCATGAATCGAATCGGTGATAACTCCCGGTAATGGACCATCGTCACGAATCGTTCCAGCCATCACGACATTCACCCCACGGTGGACACACGCGGCCATGATGCCGTCATGAACGACGCCTGACTCTACCGCCGTTTCTATGCTCCCAATACCTCGAATGCGATTGATGGTCCGGAGATGATGTTCATGGCCGTGGGGAACCGCTCTCCCAGCTCCAAGACTGTATCCCAAGGACGTGCCAAATATGCCAGCTTCCATATCATGCGCGGCAAGAGCGTTCCCACAAAACAGCACGTGAATATAACCGGAATCAATAAGCCAGGCGAGCGCCTCCCGTCCACCCGCATGCACAATGGCCGGTCCGCCGGCCAGGAGAACTTTCTGCAAAGGCTCCCCGGTCTCCCGACCTTGTTTGATTTTTCGCATCCGATTGGCAATGTCGCAGATGATATGGCGGTGCGGACGTTCCGAAGAGACTTGCGCTTCCATAAACCCGAACACATCCCGCTCATGCGGACGTTCAAGCGGAAAGACCCGTACCCCTTCGCTTCCTGTGACAATCAAGTCACCTTTCTTCACTTCCGCCATTGGGATCATGCTGGCCGAAAGGGGGTTCTGACGCACAACAATAGCCAAATCCATTTCGACACGATCAACGTCTATCCATTGTCCATTTAACCGAACTTGTGTAGGGAAATGACTGGATGCATAAAATGCATCCGGGAGAATTCCATCGGCAGGCGCTGCTTGAACGGTACAATCATGCTCAATTTCAACGGTGGCACCATGGGGTTGAATTGCTTCAATAATCTCTCCCAGCAAGGAAGACGTCTCAGCCTTAACTTGAATCATGACATGAGATGACACTTCCCGTGTCTCCCCGATCTTGACTTCTAATAAATCAAACCTACCTCCTAACATGACAATAGCGTCCAACACCTTGGCCAGAATGAGAGAGTCAATGATATGTCCGTTGAGAATAACTGTTTGGGTAACCATCAAGGGTATTTTATCATGGTTTTCCGTCGTTCATATTGTTTCGACCATTCACTGTCGGTATGACTTCTCATTCAGGTAGCGATACTCGACGGCTATCTGGCAAGCAAACGAAACTGCTGGTATACTAATAAACATGAAAGAACTACTTTTTATTTTCAAAAGACTGCATGTAGCACCAATTCATGTATGGCTGTTTGTACCAATGCTTTTAGTGGCGTTAGGTATGATCGCGATTCCCCCAGCCTTGGGTTCCACCGGAACCGAAGTCTTTCGAGGATTTACCAGTCATATTAGTCAACACATATTACAAAATAAACAGGACTTCTACGTCGCGCAATCATGCACGTCTTTTTTCTATAAGAAAGTTAAAAAACCTCAACGCCCACAGGTTGAGAGGATTTCATACATCCCCGCATCCCAACCTCCGGAAAATTTTGACTGCTCGACTCGCTACCCGAATGGACTTGATGAAGCTCGAGAAGCGTTTTCACATACGCAACAAACACTTTCCTTGAGTCTCACGTTTTTTGAATTTGCACTGATAGGAGATAAAGATGACGACGAGCAGTATGCGGGTATGGAGTTACAGGATGTTATGGAATCATTCGGCGTCGCATTTGAACCTCATTGGCCATCGGACCGTTATGTCCATAGCCTGAATGGATTATTTGACTCGGTGATGCATAAAGGCCAGATTGAAACCCTGACCAAGAGTTTGGGTATTCTCCTGCAAAAGGGATATCGTTTTACCTCTGCAGACCAAGCGGCCCTCAACCGCGAGATTAACTAGCTAGGCCACCTATAATCTCATGTTCAGTTGCGCGTAGGCTCAAACAATAAATGGGTTAACAGAAGTCCTCGGCCTGCTCAACTATCGTGGGCTAGGTTACCTCTAATCCCATACCGTGTTGCACCTGGAGTTCAAACAAAAGTGGCTTGAACGCTAGCCATAGGCTTCCCCAACCATCGTGACCTAGCCCACCTCTAATCCCGATTCATGTCGATACTGTGTTTGAAGTTGTATAGTTTTTTTAACTTTTTCTCAGTACCTATGATCTGACGCCTGCAGGCTCTAGCCGTGCTCAGACTCTTTCATATGGTTGACGTGTGTTCTTGCGTTCGATTAGGCATGTGTATTCCCTGAGAACGGATGAGGTTTCGCTAGAGTCCGTTGAGTGAACGCCTCGCATACTGGGCGGGCTTGTTTGAGCGCAGCGAGTTAGCCCGCCCCACCAACCGGGGTTCAGCTCATCCGATGAGCCTGGCCTGGGCGTCAATGGTTTTGGGTCATTTTGCCGAAACAAAAGGGCCTCGGCCGCCGGGACGAACCCCGGCAGAGAGCAAAAACCTAGGACGAGAAGAAAGGCATACGATGAATAAGGGAATGGGAATGGGAATGAGTAATATTCTTGAGCAAAAGCTCTTCTGACAGAACCACTTCCTAGATGAATAGGTCTTAATGAAAAGTTAAAAAACTATATTTTGATTTGCGATAGAGAGCCTGCGGTTCGGGTCAAGAGGAATACAGCCTATATGAGGCATGCGTGATTGTTAGCAGTCGAAGAGAAAAGGAGGAGTGAAAAGATGTATGTGTGGAGTAAACGTCTTGTTATTGGATTAGTGGTGGCCTTTGGCTTGTTAGAGGTGATGTTTTGGTTGACAACCAGCGGAGGTGACGGGAGTCAGCTACAGACTCGTACGACACGATGGATAGCGCTGAACTACGTATTGTTGATGGTCTGGGTGTTTGTGTGGATGTTTGATCAGGCGCGCGTTCGAGGAAAAAATGTTTGGGTTTGGCTTCTCCCGTTTTGTATTGCTCCCGTACCGACATTGGTGGCCTTTGTCCTGGTCTTACAACGGAAGATCACATGATGGGCGGGCGCTGCCATTATCCGATGACGATCCGGGATTGCGGCAGCCGGTAGCGAGTATGGACGATGGTTTTTACGGCAAAGAGCCCAATCATCAATGGTCCAAATCGCCCGAGAAGCATGGATATGACAATCATGATTTTGCCAAAGTCCGTGAGGGAAGCTGAAAGGCTGTGATGTGCTCCATCTCCCAGAGACATGCCCACAATCCCTAAGGCGGAGGTGACTTCAAACATCAACCCGAGAAAGCGCTGGTGTTCCGTAAATGTCAGGACGAGTGTGATTGTCGTGATCATAGCCAGGGCAATGAGGGCCAAGCAGAGCGAACGTATGGTGAGATCTTGAGGAATGCGACGATGAAAAATTTCCACATCGCTTTTTCGGCGGAGCACGGCCCAAATCGTCAGGCAGACAATAGCAATGGTCGTCGTTTTAATACCCCCAGCCATGCTGCTTGGCGACCCGCCTATGGCCATAAGCAGAAGCAAAAAATACAACGTGGCATCCTGCATCTCATTCAGTTGGAGAGAGGTAAATCCGGCGGTCCGTGATACGGCTTGAAAATACGAGGCGATCACACGTTCCCCGGCATTGAGGGAATGAAACGTTGCCGTATTGTTCCATTCCAGGATGGCGATGCCAAGGGTCCCGGTCACAATCAAAATTGCGGTGGTGATCACCACGAGTTTCGTATGTGTTAGGAAACGAAACCGCCGGCCGGTCATGTTATCGACCAAATCTTCAAACACGAGAAACCCGATACTTCCCAAGATGACTAATGTCGTAATAATCAGATTCAGGGGGATATGTGTGTTGTAGTTCTCGAAACTGTTGGAAAATAACGAAAACCCTGCATTATTGAATGCCGAGACAGCATGAAACAGTCCGGTGTACAGGGCCGAACCCATTGGCATCTCTTGAGCGTAAATGACGGTTAACAGAAGGGTTCCGATGCCTTCAAGGCTGAAGGTGATGATGGCGACCATTTTGACGTAGCGAATGGAGCCTTCCATATCGATAGTGCTCAATGTTTCCGTCAGCATCATGCGGTCGCGCAAGCCAATGCGATGTCCGAGAATAAGAAGGATCAGCGTCGCCATCAGGGCGTACCCCAATCCGCCAATCTGAATCAAAAGTAAGATAACCAGTTGTCCGAATGTTGAGAAATCGTGTGGCGTATCCATGACAATCAGACCGGTCACGCACACGGCTGATGTAGCGGTGAACATGGCGTCGAGAAATCCCAGCTCGACACCGGGATTGGTCGAGACGGGGAGTAAGAGCATGAGTGTCCCAATGAGGATAAGGCCCAACGCCGCCAGTGCAACCGTCTGACCCGGAAGGAGTCTGAATGCCCAAACACGTGCAAGGAATGAGCGTCCCAATAGCGCGCTTCGTTCAATGGTGCTCATGGTTGGAGTGTCCATGTCACATTAATGAACCACGCACGGAGACCGGACTTGACAGATTGTGAACGTACGGCAGATGCACTGTCGGTCTCTATCATGTGAACATGCTTACACGCATTCTGTTGGCTTGAAGAGGTGAAACACGAAGAGGGAGGCTGAAGAGCCGTATGCAAATGAACGCGGGAAGTGAGCATGTCAGGTGTTCGCACGCCAACGATACTCTAATCGAGAGTTTTAAGGCAAGACGAGGATAGATTGGTCTTGCTTCAACAGGGTTGACCATTAAAAAGGCAGGGCTTATACCGACTGGTATCGAATTCAGTATTTTCCGCATATACGGTTTCATTCCCATTGACCCCGTCCCGTTCCGGATCGTTCCACATGGCGTGGTTCCACCAGTAAAACTGAGGATAGGGTTCGAGGTAATACACGGGATTGCCATACACGCTACGTTGATTGTCCAGTACTTTTCGTCCGGTTACGTAATCCACCTTTCCGTCGCCGTTGAGCGAATACAGGAACATGACCATCCTGGACTCATGGTCGTAGATTTCCTCAAGCCGACTGTCTTCATCGGGTTCTGTAGGCAACGAAGGCGTAGCGACCGCATGGGGAGCGGACAAGATGGCAGACAGGAACGCGAGCACAAGGAATGTCGAGACGATGGGTTTCAAAGAGCCACTCTCTATGAAAGATCAATCACACGTCTGTATCGTAAATCTTAGCACGCAATGCGGGTACGTTCAATTGCACGATCGACAGCCGTGACAGGTATCAGCCCTATGGCTGTGATGACTCGAATATTTTAAGGGACTCTTCCTTACATGAGGTGCATGAATCGTCTTGTAAAGTGTCAAGCCAATTCCAAGTATGTTCTTGTTGTCGCACGATGGCTAAACTATAATCATACGCTATGGACCTAAAGAACTCAAAACCCCGGCGCGTTGCGTTTTACACGGTGGGATGCCGATTGAATCAAGCTGAAACCGCGGTCCTGACTGACCGGTTCCGTTGTCTAGGGTTTCAGCCTGTGAAATTTGGCGAGATGACAGACGTATTGGTTGTCAATACCTGCTCTGTGACAGAGGGGGCAGAAACGGATTGCCGTCGTGTCGTGCGTCAGGTGTTGCGAAAATCTCCCAACGCATTTGTGGCCATAACGGGCTGTTATGCGCAAACGGGTGCGGAGGCTCTGGAATCCATTGGTGGGATTGATTTGGTCTTGGGGACGCAATACAAAATGCAGTTGCCGAACTATCTGGCTGCCCTCTCATCGACTGACAAGCGTGTGCAGCCGGAGTTGCTGCATACACGAAAAATCGATCATGAGAACTTCACGATTGAAGGAACGGGAGATTACGCGACGACTCGCGCCAATCTTAAACTGCAAGATGGGTGTCAGTTTATGTGTTCTTTTTGCCTGATTCCCTTTGCTCGTGGACGAGAGCGAAGCCGCCGGGCAGATGATGCCGTGCGAGAGGCGTACGCTTTAGCCGAGCGTGGTCACCGGGAATTAGTCTTGACGGGTGTCAATTTGGGACAGTACCGGGATGCGGGCGTAGATTTGCTGACGCTGCTTCAACGTCTTGAGTCTATTCCGGGGATTGATCGTATTCGCATCTCCTCGATTGAGCCCACAACGATTCCTGATCGACTCCTGGACTACATGGCGGCGTCCAACAAGCTCTGCCGGTTCTTGCACGTACCTCTACAAAGTGGAGATGATAAAATTCTTAAAGCGATGAACCGTCGCTATACGGTACGGGAGTATGCCGAATTTATAGAACAAGCGAATCGCAAAATTCCTGGTCTCTGCATCGGGACCGACGTGATGGTGGGATTTCCCGGGGAAGGTGAACAGCAGTTTGCCAATACTCAATCCATCATCAACGCGCTTCCCGTTTCGTATTTACATGTGTTTAGTTTTTCAAATCGTCCGGGGACGGCTGCGACGAAACTTCCCAATCCTGTTCCGCCTCACATCATCAAGCAACGGAGTCAGGAGTTGGCAAAACTTTCTCAGCGTAAACGGTTCGCTTTTTACCAGCAATATGTGGGACAGTCGGTTGCTGTGTTGTTTGAATCTCGTCATGCAGCGGGTCTGTGGACAGGGTTCACGGATCAGTATATCAAGGTTGGTGTGCAGTCCTCCGACGATCTCTCCAATGAAATTCGCGAGGTGACCATTTCCGGTGTGACGGATGGACTTGCGCTGGCTCATCTCAGTGCGGGAATGTCCCAATCCGATGAGCTTCTACAAGCTAGGCCTTTGCTCATGACTTCCGAGAGCGTGTAACGAGGCATTGTTCCCATGATCCACCAAGAATTAATTCGGCCGTCATCACTCCATTCCCCTATCCAAGTGGCACGTCCCAAGTCCTATCAGGTCTATATGGAAACCTTCGGATGCCAAATGAATGAGTATGATTCAGAACTTGTCCACGCCATGTTGAAAGCGCAAGGCTTTAATTTTACCGATCAGAGCGACCAGGCCGATGTGATTCTGTTAAATACCTGCGCCATTCGGGAAAACGCGCATAATCGTGTGTATGGACACTTAGGCAAGTTGAAATCGCATAAGAAAGACCGGGGCGTCGTGATCGGCGTGTTGGGCTGCATGGCCCAGAATCTCAAGAAAGAGTTGCTGGACAGTCAGCCGTTTATCGATGTGCTGGTTGGTCCGGATGGCTACCGCCAGTTACCGGACTTACTGACAACGGCCATTCACACGCAAACCCGCGGTCTGTCAGTTGATCTCTCGGAATACGAGACCTACGACCAGATCATTCCTGAGCGTGTGAGCGGTGTGAATGCGTGGATTGCCGTGATGCGCGGATGCGATAATTTTTGTACGTTTTGCGTCGTGCCGTATACGCGAGGGCGTGAACGTTCTCGAGATCCGGAAGGGATTCTTATCGAAGCGCAAGGTCTTGCGGAGCGAGGATTCAAACAAATCACATTGTTAGGACAAAATGTCAATTCATTTCAATTTGAGAATTGGGACTTTGCCAAGCTTGTGACAGCCGTTGCCGACATTCAGGGGATCGAGCGGGTACGGTTTATGTCTCCGCATCCCAAAGATTTTCCTCCGGCCCTGTTGGATACGGTAGCGCAACACCCGAATGTGTGCAGTCAAATTCATCTGCCGCTTCAATCAGGGAGCGATCGAGTCTTAGAAGCCATGGGGCGAGGCTATACCCGAAAGGAGTATCTTCAGTTAGTCGAAGCCATTCGATGCCGTGGCGATATTCCACTGACCACCGATATTATCTGCGGGTTTTGTGGAGAAACGGATGGTGAATTTCAAGAAACCGTCCGTCTGATGGAAGAGGTCGGCTATCACGCCGCTTATGTGTTTAAATACTCGGAACGGAAAAACACTATTGCAGCCAGGAAGTTCCCTGATGATGTTCCGGAGGCGACCAAAACGGAACGTGTGGCCCAACTCATCGAGATGCAAAAAAACATTTCGCTGAAGACCAATCGCACCCTGATCGGTCAGACTGTCCGGGTGTTGGTTGAAGGTGATGCGAAAAAGTCCAGTCAGCAATGGGTAGGGCATACTGAAGGTAATGTGACTGTGGTTTGGGATAAATCATCACCATCAACTCAGCCAGGGGAATTGCTTCCTATTCTTGTTGAGGATGCCTCAGCCTCGACCTTATTTGGGCGACCAGCATAGCTTTCTGATTCTTTTTCCTTTATTTTTTCACTACTGATCTTCCCGAACATACTTATAGAACGTCGACATTCTCCAGTAATCGTCGCAACGCAGGGCATCGAGTGTTGTAATCCTCAGGTACAATGCTGATTCAAATATTGACGATGCATGCTGGAAGGCGTGAACCGTTGTGTGATTGTGTCTCAGTCATAGCTGGCAGTTCTTTGGTTTTGGTATGGTATAGAAACAAGGAATAATATGCTCCTCAATGGTGTAAAACGGACAGGAAGTGATGAGGTGAACACGGCTCAAGTTGGCACGAGTTTGACCGATGAATAGGAGTGTTCATCATCGTGATATTTCCCACGTCATGTGAGTTTTCGTAGTGATTCATTAACGGTCTTTCTTTCTCATGGATCAACCTCTTCTTCAACGAATTAAAAACTGTAAGACGCTTCCAGCCATTCCTAGTCTCCCGCTCCAGGTGCTTCAGATGTGCCGGGATGAAGGCGCAGACTGTCAAAAGATGGCCGACATTATTCATCAAGATCCGTCATTTGTCGCCAAACTTCTCAATGTAGCCAATTCGAGTTTCTATGGCGGCGCCCGTCATAAGGTGACGACGGTGACGCAAGCCGTGACGCTGTTGGGCATGAACTCCATTGCCACGCTCGCGTTTTGTTTTTCTTTGTACCGGGATTTGAAAAAAAATGAGGGTGCGGCATTCGATCATACGCGCTACTGGCGCCGGTCTATCGTCTCGAGTGTTGCGGCGCGAGTATTGGGAAAATGGGCGCATGCCGCGAACTACGAAGAAATTTTCCTCTCGGCATTATTGCAAGATTTAGGCATGTTGGTGTTGAGTGAGGTCTTTGTCAGCGATTATGCTCAAATGTACAATCTCGCAGGGTCGAATCACGCGGAGTTGCAGCGGTTAGAGCGGGAGCGCTTTGGGAGTGATCATAGCGAAGTCGGTGGCTGGTTGGCCGATATGTGGGAATTGCCGGATATTATGAAAGCGTCCGTACGTGGCAGCCACGATCCTCATGCTGTCGATGTAGAGGTAGAAGAGGTCCGTCTGACCGTACGTTGTGTTATGTTGTCGGGTCGTTTAGCCGATCTATGGTGCGATCCGTCCAAGGACACGGCGTCACAGGAATTACTCGCCCTCATCCAACAATATTTCAAAATAGAGCCTCAAGGGTTCATTGCGATGTTGACCGACATGGCGGAAGCTATTCCAGAATTTTCATCTTTTTTTCAGATAAATCTTGGCAGCGAAGAAGATATTCAACGCGTGGTTACGACCGCTGAGCAAGCCCTCCTCACTCCCAGTTCATCCTAATTGCCTTGTCGATTCTCTTTCGGATATCTCGAGTTCAAAAAGTTTTCTTTCCAAGAACCTCACTTCATCTGAGGTAAAACAAGCTTTATAGCCGTTTCAGTTATACCGAAGCGATAAAGCTCCACCGTGTGCAAGTTTGCCATCCAATACGTGATAGACAATGTCAAGCATTGTCAGTCAATCCAAGCGGGTATAACCTTCCGATGTTAGGCGTTTGACACCGTGTTGAAAGTCCTTAGGCATTAACTGGATCGAATTGAGATTCGCTATAGTGTTAGAGGAGTTTTAGCCCAAGAACATGGCTTCTTCCCTCATTCATCACCTGCACTGCTTATCGTCCTAGGTTTTAGCTCTCTGCCGGGGTTCGTCCCGGTGCCGGGGCCCTTTTGTTTCGGCAAAAGGACCCAAAACCATGAACGCCCAGGCCAGGCTCATTGGATGAGTTGAACCCCGGTTGGTGAGGCGGGCAAAATCGCTGCGCTCAAACAAGCCCGCCCAGCATGAGAGGCGTTCACTCAGCGGACTGGCCTGAAGGCGTCAGAGCATAGGTCCTAAGAAAAAGTTAAAAAACTATATGTTGGACGTTTGGTGCATGAGGGAACATCCTCAAGACCTCGATGTCTGGATTGAAGGCGCAGTGGCCTCCATTGGGAGTTGTGCCAGACCCTATATCGGCCACTGCCTGGCTTACGAGGCGGCGGCGTTGAACTCGGATAGAATGGTTCGTACCGAGTCGGGGGCATGAAGGATTCTGCCTTCGATGCCGAGTTGCCGCACAGTGTGAAGGGTAAAGCAGAGCGTGCCGATGCTGACATTCTCTACAGCCGTGACCGCAGCCAGATTCAGTTGTAGTTGTTTCGTACCCAGGGCATGAGCATGGCGAATCGCCCGTTCACAGGCAGCGCCAACCGTGTGATCCAACGTACCCTTGAACCGTACCTCTAGCCGGTCTTGATAGATATGTTCGGTGATAGTCATGAGGCCCCTCCTTGAGTAATTAATATGTGTTTAGTACACAGGACCGGAGGACTCATGCACTATTCCCCAAAAGACCTAATGGTACTGTTTTTGATGATCTCAGCTCTCGATCTAATGAAACTCTGCAAGAATATGCCATGGGTGAGTTCCTAGACTGTCTATATTGCAAAGAAAAAGGGTGTCTATTGTATACGAAAATGGCGACTGCGAGTAGAATACGGAGTTGTGATATGAACTTTAGAGTTGACGGGCCAATTGGGTGGTCTGTATAAGGTTGGCTAGCTTGATGACGGGCCTGGTCAAATAAAGGTTAATTTGTAGGTTGTCTTATAATCCTGCTTGAAGGCTAACTACGGCCAAAATTTTTTTTGTTTGACTGACTCAATGACAATATCCACAACGCGCCCGTAGCTCAATGGATAGAGCACCTGACTACGGATCAGGAGGTTGGGGGTTCGACTCCCTCCGGGCGCGCCATTTCTTTTTTACCCTCCTTCAATCCCATTAAAAGCGTGAAGGGGAGCGCTGTTTGAGCGGTTCGAAAACCTTCGTTTCGTTGGTAAGGTAATTTCTCTGCAAAGGCCAGTCTCAGGACCATTCTTTTGTCTTCTAATCTGTCAGAACTCCAGAGTTTAATAGGGTTTCCAAGGAAAGTCATGGCGGTTCGAAATGTGTCATCGAAGGGTTGGAGTGGACGGCCACAATTTTTCACTTTTTCGTTCAAAAGAACTTTTTGTCCTTCCAACCGGCTGATCTGGTTTTCGTATGTGGTCACTATGGTTGTGTGATTGGTTTCTACGATACGATCCAGGTACTGATCGATCTTTCTCTCGATGCTTCTTATCTCCGTTTTGATGAACTGTATCCCTTGGTCTGCCATCCTTCCCCGATCTTGCCACAATTCCTCAAACATTTCCTTTGCCATATTAAACAGGTTTTGCGTAGGACGCATCTGTAAGAGTAACTTCTCAAACTCGCCTTCCATCTGTTCTTTACGAATAGATTTCCTGTAATCGTGGCAGCCCTTAGTCGGGCAGAGATAATACGGGTATTTCCCATTGCGTCCAGTGGACCAGCAAGCCGTCATAGGTTTGTGACAACTTCCACAGGTCACAAAGCCGCGTAGTGGAAAATCCTGACTGAGGTCTTTTCTCATAGGGGCTTTCGTCCGACCTCTCAAACGGTCTTGGATAGATTGGTACGTTTCGAAACTGATCAAGGGTTCATGTTTGGCTGGATGAAGCTTGATGTTCCATCTTGGAAGATCGATGTAGCCAGCATACAGGACTTTTCCCAAAAGATTAGTGACACGCTGGAAATGGACATCTCCATTTTTATCTTTGGGATAATGCACAGAGTTTTCAAGCAAGTTTTTCACTTCGCTCTGAGAGTCAAAGCGGCCTGAGGCGAAGCCTTCAAGCGCTTCTTTGACGACGGACGCCACGGGTTCGTTTTTGACCATCACGCGTCCCACATGACCGGGAACCTGGTCATACCGATACCCGACAGGGGGATTAAAACACCAATAGCCATTCATCACCCGCGCATATATACGATTTTTGGTTTGTTCAGCGTTTTTTTGTCTCTGGTGTTGCGAGACACTCGCCAACAAATTCTCGACAAGGATACTGTCACTGTCTTCTCCAAACTCAATAGAAGGTGAAACTAATTTACCTCCAGCAGCACTCATCGACGTGCGGAGTTGAATATGTGCTTCAAGACCTCGGGCTAAACGGCTAATGTCGTCAATGATGACAAAGAATTGTTCTTTCTTGTGGCGTTCTAAAAATGTCAGCATGTCTTGCATGCCTGGACGATCAATCATGCCTCCAGATGCACCCTCATCGTTAAACACCTCAAGCACGTCATAGCCTTTGTGCCGCGCATACTCCCGGCAGCGGGTTTCCTGTGATCCGAGTCCGTCGCCTTTTTTGACCTGGGCGGAACTCGACACACGGCAATAAATGACAGCTTTGGAGTTTTGTGTTTTCATGTTCGGCTGTTTCATCATAGCGCTACCCTACAATGAAACTGGGAAACATACAAACTTAAAATAGGAATATAGTCCGGGAAACGATTTACACATGATCGGGGAGATTCATACGTTGATGCAGAATCCGCAGCACATAAATATGGGAATTCTTGATTTGATAGACCAGGACATGTTTTCTGACGTTAAAGCAGCGATGGTCTTCAGGTAGCAGGGTATGGCGATACCCAAGGAAGGGATTGTCTTTCACCACATCCAAGGCATGAGAAAGAGAGGCATCGTATTCTTGCAGTTTTTCCTCGCCCCATTCCTGAGCGGTGTAAACCAGAATATCGACAAAATCGCTTTCTGCTTCTTGAGTGAGGGATAGGGTGTATTTATTCGGGGAGGACATCAGACTTGGGCTTGTGTCCTTCCTGAATTTTCCGTGTGGCGGTTTGCCGAAGCTCGCTTAGAACGTCAGGAGTGAGTTCCCGGTGCTGTCCACTGGCGACCTGATCCTGTCCAACCTTAATCGCTGAAAGAAATTGGTTCTTGCGTTCATCTTCCTCTCGCATGTGCCGGACGGCATCGCGGACCAGCTCGGTTTCGTTCATGTAGTACCCAGCCTCGACCTTGGTTTTGATGTAGTGTTCATCAACATCGGGAAATCTAATGTTCATAGTATTGCCCTCCATAGGATACGATCATAATCATAATACATACCTAATCATAGCATGATTAAGGTATACAAGGAAGAAAAATGGTGTTTCCTGTTAGTTAAGCCCCCATGATCCCTGGATAGTAAATGAGGGGTTCACCTAAGTGTCTGATTCAGAAGATTAACCCGCCTGAGGTTAGGTCAACAGCGGTTCAGGTGGGACCAGTTGAGTTCACCTATTCATCAGACTTGATTTGTTGCCTTTTCCGGTAAGGATTACCGCAAGATGTGTGTTGTACTACAACACATCTTGGCAAGGGAGACGCTGCGCTCTCCCGTTGCATCCCTCTCGCTCTTGGTGCTGCGTGGGCAATGTAGCCCCACTTCGCACCAGTGAAACGTATCGTCGTTTCATCACTCGCAGGAATAGACTTCGCTCTCCTCCTGCACCTCCATCTACCAACCTTGCGCAGGTAGGATGCGCGCCATCGTTTCCGCCGTTGGATCACTCGTATTTGTTGTACGCATGAACTATACTGAAAATTTAGCTTAATAAATGGAGGAAATTTGTCTAGCGGTCCCAACCAGCACTATTTGCCTAGATTCCTTCAAAAGCCTTTCGGGATTCTTCCGAAGCGCAAGGAAATTTGGGTTTTTGCCCGCGACGCGCAGCCTGAGTCGAAGAGGATCAAGAAAGTCGGTTCTGGTGATTCCTTCTATTCGGAACCCACTTCGGATGGATCACGCACCCTCGACGACGACATCACAGATATTGAAACGCCTGTCTCCAGAATGTTGGGAGATATCCGTTCTGCTCCTCTTGACACTCAAGTCAGCTCAACTAAAGCCGCAGAGATCGTGAACCACCTAGTTCCGCGTACTGCGCATGTTCGTGTAAGTATGGCGCGCGGGTTGCGAATGATGGCGCGCGGTATGGAAACGATGCTCAGCGATGCGGAGCGCGTTCAAACCCTAATCGGGTTAAACGAGGACGAACCGAATGAAGTCTTTCGGCGAAATCTTGCCGACAATCTTGATGAGATTGAGGGTATAGAAAACCTTGGTTTGCCCAGAAGTCTGATTGAGAGGGTAGCCTTTTTTCTTGCGAAGGAGAAATTTCCGACATTAGTTGCTGATTTTCTGCCAATGTTCCGAACTGTGTTGAATGGCTGGTTTGATACGTCAGATACCTTTGTTCGGGACGGGCATAACAAGGCGCTGGGGAAAATTTCCAGTTCAACGCCTCTGCTCAAGCTATATGAAAAGCTAAACTGGACGGTTATTGCGGCACCCACGGAAGGAGCTATTCTTCCCGATTGTGTTGCTTTGGCTGTGGACCGAGCTGGACAGGCAGTGCCTGCTATGTTCGCGGATTGGGACGAGCTTGCCGCGATCATTTTGCCGGTGGCACCTAACAAACTTCTGGTAGGGATGTCTCCTCATGGCGAGGCCACGCAATTGCCCGATTTCAACGAAGAGGCCGCGCGAAGCAGTCATGATTTCTTTCTCGCGCCAGTGAACAATGAATACTTCGAGAGTTTGCACAAGAAACTAGGCGAACGTTCGATGCAACTTATTGATGAGGGTGTCAGCGGTGCGATGGAGCATTATCTTGCCATGGTGCCGAAACCTCGGGACCAAGACGTTCCACTCTTTCCGCAGGATGTTGTTGGCCAAAGCGACGAACCTTGGCAATATGAACTGTCACTGCTGGGTTGTGGAGATAACGATGATGTTCAGGAACTAACATCCGCCATTCAGGGTGTAGTTAGGTCACTCGCGCAGGCCATTCCTCTGCATCGATTGGATGGCATTACGGTTGCCAGCGATTATCGAGCGGCGGTGGTCTCGCTTGATCGTGGTTACGAAGGAGCGTCGGCACCTGAAACGGCTCCCGAGGAGATCGGTCAAGGGATCGCCAAGACCATTTCCATTCATCGTGATGGGCGCTGGAAGGAACGGATCATCATCGATGCCCGGGTTGCATTCGCGCTGCTCGCCAACGAAAGCGATACCGTCGAATGGGGGTTGTATATCCTTGTCAGGCAGTTGGCTGAGGTTGCGATCACTGAAATGATTGAACGGCATTTGCCGGGCGTTTGGATGCAACCCATCGTCGATCCTCTGCAAGGCTTTTTGTACACTAATTTGCACCCAGCCATATTTGGCTATCTTGGCTCCCATTTCAGTGCAGGTTTCGGTAACCAGCCGTCACATACTGAGATCAAGCGTGAACTCTTCATTTCGGCCTTGCGTGAAATGAAATCTGCGGGCTTGGCTGCAAGGCTTGAGTATCGATACCATGGAGATGTTGACCGCCTCCTTGCTATCGTCATGCCGCGTGTTTCTTATGCACTCCAGTTCGGCTCAGATCTTCTCGGGCATTGCGCTGCGAGTGAAGTTGATCCATTCGATTCCGGTGGTGAACTGGCTCAAGCACTTGACGACGCTGGTCTACAGCACTGGTTTCGAATTTTTCGGGATCACCTGGAGCGTTTGCACATAAGACTTGGTCATTGGGATTCGTTCGACGAATTTCTGGCTCTGAACATCCATGTAGAGCGCCTGATGTGGCAACTGGGAATGCTTCCATGGTTTGGTCCAGAAGGGCTTCGAGTTGAGATTCCTCTCGGAACGGATATGGCGGCGCTCCTTTCAGTGAAAGGTAATTCCTAGCTTTAGGTAACAATAGATGTCGGGAGTTTCATGGTGTTGAAGCTCCTACAATTCGGGTAATCAGGAAAATCCACCCAGATATCGCTAAAATTGAATCTTTTGTGGAACGGCAGTATTAGGATAGTTCGAAAAGATGTTGATAATGCGCTTCCAAATGGCTTACTACAAACTAGAGGCGGGTAACGAAACTAACTAAGGCCCTTGAAGGATGCAGTTCCATTCCTCTAGAGTTTCAAAAAGGCGGTTCGAAGTTTCTCTATTGGCCTGCGCCATATCTTATTGACGTTCTCTCCTGCTTTTCCAGACTTTCAAAGTGCCTTGATTCTGTCGGTATCCTCACGCCTCCATGTCCTTTCGTGCATGGGAAGGTTCTTGTCTTTAGTCGCAGTCTCTTTTGTCGCTCTCAGAGGCTACGCTTCCTGTTGTACATGGCGGAGATGGAGTAAGCCACGCTCATAATTCAATAGATTTTCAAGGCGTTGGCTTTCTAGTGAATATTTGACGCTCTTTTATGTGTCCATTATACTGGAAATATGGAAATTGATGAAGCTGTCATGGCCTTTGATGCCTTGTCTCAGGAAACGCGCTTACGCGTGTTTCGGCTGTTGGTCGAGTACGGCTCCGAGGGAGCCGCCGCCGGGACGTTACGTGAAGCGTTGGATATCCCGCATAACACCTTGTCGTTTCATTTATCTCACATGAGTCATGCCAAGCTGATTGTCTCTCGCCGAAAGGGCCGCTCGATTATTTACCGGGCGAATTTTGAGTTCTTTACCAATCTCATCAAGTACATGGTGGAAGACTGTTGCCGTGCTGAATTTGCCCGTCTCCGCGACAGTAAGAAAAAAGGGTGTAGCATTATTGAACTGACGAATTGTTGTGAACCGTCAATAAAGGAGAAAACGTCATGAAACGTCTTCATCTGCATATCGGTGTGCAAAATTTGGATGAATCCATTCAATTTTATAATGCCTTGTTCGGCGCTACCCCCACAAAAGCCAAACCCGATTACGCGAAGTGGGTGTTGGATGATCCATGCGTCAATTTTGCCATTTCCACTCGTGTAACGACCCATGGCGTGGATCATCTTGGGATTCAAGTTGATGAGGAACAGGAATTAGCCGAATTGCGTGAATGTCTATCACAGGCAGGTATGGCGGTGCGTAAGGAAGGTGAAACGGTATGCTGTTATGCGCGATCGGAGAAAAGCTGGGTCCAAGATCCGGTGGGCTTGCCATGGGAGGCGTATCGAACGATGGAGGATGTTGAAGTCTTTTCCGGGCATAGAGCTGAGTCTGAAAGTGCGTGTTGCACGCCAATGTCCCTCACGCCATCTGACGATGAGCGATCCATGTCTGTTATGAGCGGGTGTTGCGGGTGATGGCTATGGAACCGGTGACGGTCTTGTTTCTCTGTACGGGCAATTCAGCGCGGAGTATTATGGCTGAGGCGATTCTTAATTCCATGGGGCGGCCACGATTCGTAGCTTTGAGTGCCGGAAGTCATCCGACGGGAGTTGTGAATCCCAAATCTCTCGAAACGTTGAAACGACACAATATCGAGTGCGGAGAACTGCGTAGCCAATCATGGGATGAATGTTCCAGTACAAAGGTTGATCTGGTGGTGACGGTCTGCGATCAGGCTGCCGGAGAGTCCTGCCCGCTGTTTCACGGGAGTCCGGAGAAACGGCATTGGAGTATTCCTGATCCGGCACGCGTCTCGGGTACCGACGAAGAAATCGCTACGGCCTTCGACGAGGCATTTCGATTATTGCACACGCGAATTGAACAAGAGATTCTGTCATGAACGAGCCGTCTCCGCTCGGGATCTTTGGCCGTTATTTAAGCTTATGGGTTGGACTGTGTATTTTGGCCGGCATCGGGTTGGGCTCTGTGTTTCCAGCAGTCTTTCAGGTAGTGGCCAACCTTGAATATGCCAACGTCAACTTCATTATGGCGGTGCTTATCTGGATCATGATTTATCCGATGATGACGCAAGTGGATTTTTCAAGCCTGAAAGATCTGCGGCGCAGGCCACGAGGCCTGTGTATTACCTTGGTTGTGAATTGGTTGATTAAGCCCTTTTCCATGGCGGCATTAGGCGTCATATTTTTTGACTATGTGTTTGCGGGTTTGGTGGAACCGCAATCGGCCAAAGAATACATTGCGGGAATGATTTTACTGGGTGTGGCGCCCTGTACGGCGATGGTGTTTGTGTGGAGTCAGCTGACGCGCGGTGATGCTGGCTATACGCTGGTGCAGGTGTCCATTAACGATCTGATTATGGTGTTTGCCTTCGCGCCGATTGTGGCAATGCTCCTGGGCATTACGGACGTTGTTGTGCCCTGGGAAACGCTCGTTTTGTCCGTCGTCCTGTATGTCGTGATTCCGCTGGCGGCGGCATCGTGTACCCGCCATATGCTCATCACACAGGATCGAACTGGGGAGATGTTGGCGCGGTTTTCGAGTCATTTTGAGCCGTATTCAATTATCGGTTTACTCGCAACAGTGATGGTGCTGTTCGGGTTTCAGGCTCAAACCATTCTTGCTCAACCGTTGATCATTGGACTGATCGCTATCCCATTGCTTATACAAAGCTACGGAATATTTTTCGTGGCCTACGGATGGTCGTATCTGTGGAACGTTCCGCACAATATTGCTGCGCCGGCCTCACTGATCGGTACGTCCAACTTTTTTGAACTGGCTGTGGCTGTGGCGATCAGTTTGTTTGGTCTACACTCCGGGGCTGCGTTGGCTACGGTCGTCGGCGTTTTGGTAGAAGTGCCTGTGATGCTTTCCTTGGTCGCATTCGCCAATAGAACGCAAGGCTATTTCATTCCAAATCAGCCAGGAGTCGTGGGAGCTGGAGTCGGTGAAATAGCGAAAGATTCAATACATGTGTGAGTGGCGAGTGTATCGTTTTTTCTCTTGGCGATATAGTTGAGTATGAGTGAGTTCCTACCTACCGCACGTGAATCAATTCTGACCTGTCCGCATTGCGCGACTCAGAAGACCGAGAATATGCCTCTTGACGCTTGCCAAATTTATTATACATGTACGGGTTGCTACGCGGCGCTGAAGCCAAACCAGGGGGATTGTTGTGTCTTTTGTTCCTTTGGCTCGATTCCCTGCCCTTCTATCCAGAATGCTCAATGCCGTATCCGAGAATGACTTCGTGAGTATTGAGCGAACCCAACATCAGAATATCTTCTAGGTTTCCCGCAGGTTATACGATGAGGTTGTTCTCACAATGTTTTGTGAAATAACGTGTCGTCACTCTTTATATAGTTTTTTAACTTTTCATGAAGACGTATAGCCGTGCTATGCCCTTCTGTCTGGACAAAGTATGTCCTCGCGCTGCGTGAGTGGGGGTGATTCGGTTGGAAGCTATGTGGTTCCGCGATAGCCTTTGGGGATGCGATTGCGTTAGAGGACATGTTGCTCCAGCTCACGGCTCACTCCACCGTTCATTGCCTATGTTCTTTGTCGTCTCAGTGTTGACTCCCTGCCGGGTTTCGTCCCGGCGACCGAGTATGTTGCTAGGCGCGTCCCAAAGGGCGCACCCATTGTTGTGGAGGCAAAAAGACCCAAAACCATTGACGCCCAGGCCAGGCTCATCGGATGAGTTGAACCCCGGTTGGTGGGGCGGGCCAACTCGTTGCGCTCAAACAAGCCCCGCCCACTATGAGAGGCGTTCACTCAACGGACTGGCCTGCAGGCGTCAGATCATAGGTACTGAG